>CAZQVL010000039.1:0-30609 GCA_964596715.1 uncultured Rikenellaceae bacterium | reverse complement strand
GAAGCAGCCATTCATTTAAAGAGTGCGTAACAGCTCACTAGTCGAGCGGTTGTGCGTGGATAATAATCGGGCATAAGCATATTACCGAAGCTATGGTACTGATTCCGATTTATCGGAATCAGTAGGTAGGGGAGCATTCCAGACAGCGCTGAAGAAGTACTGTAAGGTATTTTGGAGCGTCTGGAAAAGAATATGTAGGCATAAGTAACGATAAGACAGGTGAGAAACCTGTCCACCGAAAGACTAAGGTTTCCTGATCAACGCTAATCGGATCAGGGTTAGTCGGGTCCTAAGGTTAAACCGAAGGGTGATACTGATGGACAACTGGTTAATATTCCAGTACCACCATATACTGCGATGGGGTGACGGAGAAGTGAAAGATCCGCGTACTGACGGAATAGTACGTTAAAGGGTGTAGTTATATCACGATGTTAATAGCTTCGTGATGACGAACCTGAGAGTACCATGAGCCTTCGGGCAAGTGGATAGTGATCCTAATCAGACTTCCAAGAAAATCCTCTAAGCATCAGGTATATGGTGCCCGTACCATAAACCGACACAGGTAGTCGAGGAGAGAATCCTAAGGTGCTCGAGTGATCCGTGGCTAAGGAACTAGGCAAATTTGACCTGTAACTTCGGGATAAAGGTCTCCCCCGAGTTCTCGGGGGACGCAGATAAATGGCCCAGGCGACTGTTTAGCAAAAACACATGGCTTTGCGAAATCGAAAGATGAAGTATAAGGCCTGACACCTGCCCGGTGCCGGAAGGTTAAGAGGGGGGGTTATTCCGCCAACTGACGGAAGAAGCTCTGAATTGAAGCCCCGGTAAACGGCGGCCGTAACTATAACGGTCCTAAGGTAGCGAAATTCCTTGTCGGGTAAGTTCCGACCTGCACGAATGGTGTAACGATCTGGGCACTGTCTCAGCCACGAGCTCGGTGAAATTGTAGTTCCGGTGAAGATGCCGGATACCCGCAACGGGACGGAAAGACCCCGTGAACCTTTACTATAGCTTAACATTGATTTTGGGTAAGTAATGTGTAGGATAGGTCGGAGACTGTGAAGCGGTTTCGCCAGGAATCGTGGAGTCACCCTTGAAATACGACCCTTTATTTACCTGGAACCTAATTCCGCTTTGCGGAAGACATTGTTTGGTGGGTAGTTTGACTGGGGTGGTCGCCTCCTAAAGAGTAACGGAGGCTTCTAAAGGTACCCTCAGCACGATTGGTAACCGTGCGAAGAGTGCAATGGCATAAGGGTGCTTAACTGTGAGACTGACAAGTCGAACAGGTACGAAAGTAGAGCATAGTGATCCGGTGGTTCCGTATGGAAGGGCCATCGCTCAAAGGATAAAAGGTACTCCGGGGATAACAGGCTGATCGCCGCCAAGAGCTCATATCGACGCGGCGGTTTGGCACCTCGATGTCGGCTCGTCACATCCTGGGGCTGGAGAAGGTCCCAAGGGTTGGGCTGTTCGCCCATTAAAGTGGCACGCGAGCTGGGTTCAGAACGTCGTGAGACAGTTCGGTCCCTATCTGTTGTGGGCGTAGGAGATTTGAGAGAACCTGACACTAGTACGAGAGGACCGTGTTGGACAAACCTCTGGTGTACCTGTTGTGGCGCCAGCTGCACCGCAGGGTAGCTATGTTTGGAAGAGATAAGTACTGAAAGCATCTAAGTACGAAGCTCATCCCAAGATGAGATCTCCCTTAAGGGTCGTTGAAGACTACAACGTTGATAGG
Organism: uncultured Rikenellaceae bacterium; assembly: GCA_964596715.1. Classification (GTDB taxonomy): domain Bacteria; phylum Bacteroidota; class Bacteroidia; order Bacteroidales; family VadinHA17; genus LD21. The sequence continues at coordinate 28,868 of CAZQVL010000039.1, read as the reverse complement.
CTGCAGGTGTAAAGGCAGTAATGTCAAAGCTGAGCAGTACTAATTACCCATGAACTTTCCGGGAAATACTTTATTAGCTTTCAAAGCCAATGTGTCAATAATTATTAAAGACCTTAAGGTAACTATAGCGGCGGGGTTCCACCTCTTCCCATTCCGAACAGAGAAGTTAAGCCCGCCAGCGCCGATGGTACTGCAATAGTGGGAGAGTAGGACGTTGCCGACTTTAAATACAAAAGCCCTTCAGGCAACTGAAGGGCTTTTGTATTTAAATAATCTTATTCTCCCAACCAGGGAGTATTAATAAAACTTATACCTTTTATCAACAATATTTGCCTTTTTCCGCAAGGCTTCATAAGCTTCATAACTACCCCTCATCTGGAATGTTGCCATAAGCCTCTCTTGCAGTAACTTAAGGTCTTCCTCGCCGGTAGTGGTTATGTTGTTGACTGTAAGCATGTAAACACCATTATTACCATTTACAGGACCTGCTACAACCCCCTGCTGCGCTGCTGATGCTGCAGAAATAAGTGCTGGTTCATTACCGGCACCAGGTACCATGTAAGACCTGAAATTTATCTGGGTAGCCTCCTGTACCGTAAGTCCCAAAGAACGTGCTAAATCATCAAGTGTTTCACCTGCTTCAGCATTCTTTTTAAATTCAGCCGATATTATATCAGCTTTCTTTTCCTTTGTCAGATCAAACCTTATTTCATTCTCAATATCCTTGACAGGAGCAATTCCTTCCTCCTGAATCCTTGTGCAGTATGCAACAACATATTTATCACCAACCTCAAATACTGCCTGCTGACTGTTGTCAAGAACAATCTTCCCTTCTTCAGCCTGAAATAATGATATAACCAGATTCCTCGGATTATCAAGGCCGGGCAAAGTTTTCTGCTGGGGAGCAATATCATTTGCCACACGCTTGTTCAATCCCTGTTCAGCTACGGAATTATTGAATTTCTCATAAGTATCATTCGTTCCCGCAAACTGACTTGCTTCACTGTATACCCTCTGGTTAGTAGCTGAACCTGGTATGATTTTCCGGTCAATTATGCCTATATTATACTTTCTGGATTTTGTCGACTGTGCAAGAATTTCAATAATATGAACCCCGAAAGTAGTTTCAGCTGTTACAATATCTCCCTTTTTTCCTGAAAAACAGGCGTTATTAAACGGCACCACCATTCTTCCTTCAGGAAACCATCCAAGATCACCTCCAAGCTGGGCAGATCCCTGATCATCAGAGAGCGACTGAGCAAGAACTTCAAAGGATGTACCTGCTTTTATAAGCCTGATAAGACTGTCAGCCTGAACTCTGACCTGTTCAAGAGAACTCGTCTGATCCGGGGATAACAGGATATGACGGACATGAACAGAATCAGGTCTGTCTCCAACCTCCAGTAATCTTGCCAGTTTAAAAGTACCATCCTCATTGTAAGGCCCGAAAACTGTTTTTAGATCTTCCTTCCTTACAAAATCAGTAAGATTTTCAGGCACCTCACTCAGTGGTACAAAAAAACCAACATGCCTGGTGTCGGCATTCAGGTTTATAAACTGAAGGGGATCAGATGTTTCTGAAAATTCCTCCTTTATATTGTTTATCCATTCTTCGGTCTGCTTTATATCTTCTTCTGAAGGTATAACATCAAAAGTCACATATTCAACATCTCTCAGAGCATCTCTCTTATAATTGTTTTTGTGTTGTGCGTAATAGGATTCAATTTCTTTCATTGATATTGTGATGGCAGAATCGGGTACTGAAGCATAGTTCTTCATAATAAAACTGAAATCTACGGTTGCAGAGGCCAGTTTCATATCAAACTCTGCCTGTTTGGAGGTTACAAACAATCCCTTTGATACAAGACCGTTGTATTTTGTATTCATTCTTTCGTTAACAATCTCATTTTCAAAGAATAGCCAATATCTTTTCGCAGTCTCGTCAATCTCTGTCTGTTTCAGGAAGGCCACAAGAAATGATTTATTGAATATACCTGTTTGCTGATCGGTGAAGAGCTGCATTACAATAGGATGTGGATTGTTACCAAGAACAAGCTCATCAACTTCTTCTGTGCTCACCCCAATTCCCAGCTTCTTATACCTGCTGTCAAGTATTTTTTCCCTTATCAACTGTTCCCAGGTCTGTTCCCTGATTGATTCTGTTGTGGATTCATCAAGGTTGCTGGTACCAGATAATTTATAAATTTCTATAAGATTCTGTACTTTCTGCTCGTAATCCTGAAATGATACCGTTTCTCCGCTTATCTGGCCAATTTCATAATATTTTCTGGCCTGAATTCTCTGCCCTCTGCCACTGCCGAAAAAATCACTCACCACAAACAGGAGAAGTGAAATACCAATAACCCCTGCAACCAATACTCCGGCCTTTTCTCTTAAAAATTGAAGTGTTGACATTTATTATCCTTCTGTTATTATATTAATGATATACGGTTTTTATTACAGGCGACAAATATAAGAAAATTCCATTCAAAATAACTACAGATTCTGTTTTCAATCTGTGCTCAAACATTATTATCCTGAATAGAAAAATATTACTAGCGCAAATTCTTGAATTATATTACTAAAAATAAAGGGCTCATTCTAAAAATATATAAAAAATATTTCAAATAACCTAAAAAAAATAGGGGGTATTATGAAAAAAAGTATCAAAAAATGAAAAAATGCATTAAAAATATGAGGGTTATTATAAAAATATATATTTTTGCTCAAAAATTTTAAAGATATGGCAGAACTAAGATTTAGTGCATTAAGAGAAGTTTTTAACAGGGATCCTGTTCCGATACAGACTCCTTCAGCCAATGTATCCGATTACTTTGGAGAATATGTTTTTGATCTTCATAAGATGGAACATTACTTGCCCAGGGAAGCCTTTAAGCTGGTAAAAAGTGCGATAGAAGAAGGTAACTCATTAGGCAGGCAGACAGCTAACCAGGTAGCAACCGCACTGAAGGCATGGGCAATTGAAAATGGAGCTACTCATTATACTCATTGGTTTCATCCTCTGACAGACGGAACTGCTGAAAAGCATGATGGATTTCTTGAAATAGGAGAAAGAGGTCATATGGTCGAAAACTTTTCAGGTGAAGTACTGGTACAGTCCGAACCAGATGCTTCAAGCTTTCCAAGCGGGGGAATACGTAATACTTTCGAGGCAAGAGGCTACACTGCATGGGATGTGTCATCACCATGTTTTATAGTAGGATCGACATTGTGTATTCCAACCATCTTTGTTTCCTATACCGGAGAAGCACTCGACTATAAGGCACCTCTTCTTAAAACACTTTATGAACTCGACAAAGCAGCTGTTGAAGTATGCCAGTACTTCGATAAGGATGTGAATAAGGTAATTGCAACACTTGGCGTTGAGCAGGAATATTTTCTGATTGATGAGGCTCTCTATTATGCCCGTCCCGACCTGATACTGGCCGAAAGGACTCTTATGGGACACCAGTCATCCAAAGATCAGCAGCTTGCTGATCATTATTTCAGCTCCATACCTGAACGTGTAATGTGGTTCATCAAAGACTTTGAATTTGAAGCACATAAACTTGGTATTCCTGTGAAAACACGACATAACGAGGTTGCTCCCAATCAGTATGAATGTGCACCTATATATGAAGAGGTCAACCTTGCAGTTGATCATAACCAGCTATTAATGGATATCATGAAAAGGGTTGCTCGGAAACATAAATTCAGGGTACTGTTTCATGAAAAACCATTTGCAGGAATAAATGGTTCAGGTAAACATAATAACTGGTCGCTGGCTACCAATACAGGTGTAAACCTGCTCTCACCGGGGAAAAATCCTAAAACCAATCTGCAGTTTCTTACATTTCTGGTGAATGTAATTAAAGCTGTTAACGACAGTAATAATATAATCAGAGCTTCAGTTATGAATGAGTCTAATTCCTACAGACTCGGAGGCCACGAAGCTCCCCCTGCAATAATCTCAGTATTTCTTGGATCCTACCTTCAAAGTATACTCAATGATATAACCCTGAAAGTAACTGACAAAAAAATGACTCCGGCACAGAAGACAGAACTTAAACTGGGGATAGGCAAGATACCTGAGATTCTACTGGATAATACCGACAGGAACCGTACTTCACCCTTTGCTTTCACAGGCAACCGGTTTGAGTTCAGAGCAGTAGGTTCATCTGCGAACTGCAGTGCTTCAATGATAGTGCTCAATGCAGCTGTTGCATATCAACTTAGAAAATTTAAAAAAGAAGTTGACCTTATTATTAGAAAAGGACGGAATAAAGATGAAGCAATTTTTCTGGTTCTTAAGAAATATATAAATGAATCGGAAAGGGTTCTTTTCGAAGGTGATAATTACAGCGAATCATGGCAAAAGGAAGCTCAGAAAAGAGGACTCTCCAATTTAAAGAGCGTTCCCGAATCAATCAGTCTTTTTTTATCGGAAGAATCAAAAGATGTACTGATCGGGTCAGGCATTTTCACTGACAAGGAACTTGAGGGTCGCCTGGAGGTCGAGTATGAGAAATTCACGAAAAAGGTACAGATTGAAGCAAGGGTTCTCGGTGATCTGGCAATAAATCATATAATACCTACTGCCATACGTTATATGACTTCCCTTATCGAAAATGTTAAAGGTTTGAACGATGTTTTTGACGATCTTGAATTTGAACGTCTGGCCGAAGCCCGCAAAGAGATGATAGTTAGTATATCTGATCATATTACCATGATCAAGAGGCTTGTGGATGAAATGGTTGAGGAGCGTAAAAAAGCCAATGTCATTCAGAATTCTTATAAAAAGTCTTTAACCTACGAAAAGAACGTAAAACCTTACCTGGATGAGATAAGAACTCATATTGATAAACTTGAACTTATTGTTGATGATGAAATTTGGCCTTTACCAAAATACAGGGAGTTATTATTTACAAGATAACAGTTCAGTTAGTTAATACCATATTAACGTAGAGCCAGCTCTCAGAGCTGGCTCTACTGATAATATTTCTATCCCCGGAACGTTAAAAGTGTTAGAGGAATCACTTTAATTGATTATTTTTGTGATCAAATGGAAATATGAATTATGAAGCAATTATCATTAATCATATTATTAACAATTTTAATTCTGCCTGAGGTTGCGGGACAGAAACGAAAAGTGGAAAGAGCCTATTCATCCTTCAAGGCGGGAGAATATTATCAGGCAATAGATCATTTTAAGGATGCGTATTCCAGAACCAAAAAAGCTGATAGAGCTTCACGAACAGAAATGATATTTATGATAGCTGAATGTTACCGGCTTACAAACGATCCGAGAAATGCTGAAACATGGTATAAACTGGCAGTCCGATCATCTTTTTCACGGCCTGAAGCCCAGTACTGGCTTGCAGAATCACTAAAGAAAAACGGTAAGTATGAACAGGCAATCGAAGAATTTAAGAAGTATAAACAGGTTGCTCCTTCTGATCCCAGGGCTGATCAGGGTATACGTTCCTGTGAACTGGCTGCTGAATGGATGAGAAATCCTGAAGCATACAGGGTTGAAGAGCTAAGAGAACTGAATTCAAGAGATGCCGATTTCGGTCCCGCTTATGCACGCGATGATTTCGGGGTGGTTTATTTTACCTCTTCGCGCGACGATGCTGCCGGTAATAAAACGCATGGTGCAACTGGTCAGAGTTTTACCGATATTTTTGAAACCCGGTTGGATAAAAAATCAAAATGGAGCACTCCTGTTCCTGTTGCGATCATCAACAGTGAGTTTGAAGAAGGAACACCTGACTTTTCATCCGATTACAGAGAGCTTTATTTTACCAGATGTGAAGCAGGAAAACGCGAAAAGAAAGGTTGTGTGATTATGTATTCGAAAAGTACAGGCGATAGCTGGAGTGAGCCTGAGAATCTCGGCTTCCTCCCTGATTCCCTGGTAACTGCACATCCTGCCATCTCATCTGACGGATTGACACTTTACTTTGTTTCTGACCTTGCAGGTGGTTTCGGAGGAAAAGATATTTACATAGTAACAAGGACAAATACAGACGATCCGTGGTCAGTACCGCAAAATGCGGGCCCTGATATTAATACGAGCGGTGATGAGCTGTTTCCCTTCGTAAGGGATGACGGATATCTCTATTTTGCATCGGACGGGCATATAGGTATGGGGGGACTTGATATTTTCAGATCTGAACCACAGCCTGATGGCTCGTGGGTGGTACAGAACATGAAATCACCAATTAACAGCAATGCCGACGATTTCAGTATTGTATTTGAAACAGGTAACGAACGTGGTATATTCAGTTCAACCCGCAAAGGAAGAGGCAATGATGAACTTTATTCATTCGAAATGCCTCCCCTTAGATTTAATATTACAGGCCTGGTAAAAGATGAAAAAACAGGTGCACCCATTTCCGTATCGGTTGTGCAGCTAATCGCAAGTGACGGATCTAACCTCCAGACTGAGACAGGTAACAGCGGGGATTTCAGATTTGCACTCAAACCGGATGTCGATTATATATTCCTCGCTTCAAAAAGAGGTTACCTTAACGGGAAAGAGAAAGAGACTACCAAAGGCCAGGAAAAGAGCCGCGACTTTATGGTTACAATTCTTCTGACTGCTATAGATAAACCGATTGAACTGCCCAACATATTTTATGATTTTAATAAGTATGACCTTAGACCTGAATCGATGGTTTCGCTCGACAAACTTGTGGAAACACTTACTGACAATCCTAATGTAACCATTGAACTTATGTCACATACCGATTCACGTGATACTGAAGAGTATAATCAGGACCTGTCGCAAAAGAGAGCACAATCGGTGGTACAGTATCTGATTGAAAAAGGCATTGCACCGGAAAGGCTTTCACCCAGAGGCTATGGCGAATCAAGTCCAAAAATAGTAGATACATCAATAGCCGGACAATATCGGTTCCTCAGTGAAGGATCTGTACTATCAGAACAATTTATCAACTCCCTTGCAAATGAGGAACAAAAGGAAATTGCCCACCAGATAAACCGCAGAACTGAGTTCAGGGTATTGAGGACAGATTATGAATCACCGGAGAAATAAATGTTCTCGTGAAATGAAACTTTGTCTTTAAATTGTCATTACCTTAAATCTTATCCTATTCATTATGAAGTCTTTTATATCCTCTTTACTCTTAATTTTTGCAATAGCCTTAACACTTAAACCCTCGAATCCAATTCACATACTTGTCGTCACCGGCGGCCATGGATATAAAGTTGAACAGTTCAATGAAATGCTTGAAAGTTTGAAGCCGGATATTTCTTTTCAGGTGACAGAATTTCCGGAAGCATATGATATGTTTCTTCCTGAAAACAGAGATAAGTACGATGTTCTGGTGTTCTATCATATGTGGCAGCAGATAACCGACGAACAGGCAAAAGCTGTTACTGAATGTATAAGGGAAGGAAAACCGGTTGTTGCTCTTCATCACAGTATCTGCGCTTATGATAGTTGGCCTGAATATGTAAGGATTATAGGAGGAAAATATTTTCATCAACCGTCAACAATAGATGGGAAGTTATATCCGGCTTCGTCTTATATCCATGACCTTCATTTCAATGTAAAAATTGTAAATCCGGAACATCCTGTAACAAAAGGGCTGAAGGATTTTGAAATTTTTGATGAGACATATAAGGATTATTATGTCGAACCTGATGTTACGCCTTTACTGACTACTGAAGAGCAAACCAGCACCCCGGTTATCGGCTGGACAAAAACATACGGACAGGCCCGTGTTGTAACTCTGCAAAGTGGCCACGATGCTCCAACATTTGAAAATCCCAACTACAGAAAACTGTTGAAACAGTCAATAATGTGGGTGTATGACGGGATATAATAATTGACCCTTGTTGCTGGTTCTTCTTTTTTTTGTAATCCAGCATCCAGCACCCAGCACCCAGCACCCAGCATCAAGCACCCAGCACCCAGCCCCAGCACCTTTTTTTTACATTTTTCCTATATTTACCTCCATATCTCAACACACTATGTCATCCAAATCTAAATACAGCAAAAGAGGTGTCTCCTCAGCAAAGGAGGATGTTCATGAAGCATTAAAGAACATTGATAAAGGATTATATCCTAATGCATTTTGTAAAATTGTCCCCGACCATATGGGTGGCGATGAAGAGTATTGCAATATAGTACATGCTGATGGTGCTGGCACAAAATCTTCACTGGCATATATTTACTGGAAAGAGACCGGCGACCTTTCAGTCTGGAAAGGCATTGCACGGGATGCCATTGTAATGAACCTGGATGACCTGCTTTGTGCCGGTGCTTACAATAATATTCTCATTTCATCAACAATCGGGCGGAACAAACACCTGATACCAGGTAAAGTTATTTCTGCAATTATTAATGGTGCTGAAGAGGTTCTCGAAGAATTGCGAAATATGGGGATTAATATCTATTCAACCGGGGGTGAGACAGCTGATATAGGAGATCTTGTAAGGACAATTGTGGTTGATTCAACAGTCGTAACCCGTATGAAAAGATCTGATGTTATTTCAAACGATAAGATAGCACCGGGAGATGTAATTATCGGATTTGCGTCATACGGACAAACAACTTATGAAAATGAGTATAACAGCGGTATAGGTAGCAATGGTCTGACATCAGCCCGCCATGATGTTTTCGGTCCATATATTGCAACAAAATACCCCGAGAGCTTTGATTCTGCTCTTCCCTATGAACTTTTTTATGCGGGAAGACTGAAACTGACCGATCCTGTTGAAAACCTGAACACCGATGCAGGAAAACTTGTTCTGTCTCCTGCCCGCACCTATGCACCTGTAGTCAGACAAATACTGGAGATCATGCGCTCTGACATTCATGGTATGATTCATTGTACAGGTGGCGGACAGACTAAAGTGATGAGGTTTATTGATAATCTGCATGTTATAAAAAACGACATGCTTCCTGTTCCCCCTTTGTTCCGGCTAATACAAGAACAATCCGGAACTCCCTGGGATGAGATGTATAAAGTATTTAATATGGGACACAGATTTGAGATCTACACAGATCCCCAAAACGCTGATAAGATAATTAAGATTGCCGCTGGTTTTAATCTGGATGCAAAGATTATCGGACATTGTGAAGAATATGATAATAAGAAACTTACTATCAGCACTGAAAACGGAACCTTCGAATATTACTAGCACCCGGCACCCAGCACCCAGCACCAAATTCACTTTAAATTATTATATTTGCACGCTGAAAATTCAATATATGGCTCATAATATGATACTGGAGAAGCTTGAAGGTGTGAAACAAAGATTCATTGAAGTGGGTGAGTTGCTTGCTAAGCAGGAAGTGTACTCTGATATGAAGCGCTATATCAAACTTAACAAGGAATATAAGGAACTTCAACCTGTTATCGAAGCTTACGAGAAGTACAGACTGATTTTCTCCAACATTACAAGCACAAAAGAATTGCTTGCTAAAGAAAAGGATGAAGATATGAGAGAGATGGCCAAGATTGAACTTGAGGAGTTGAATGAACGTCTTCCTGAAATGGAGGAAGAGATAAAACTGCTGCTTATACCTGCGGATCCGGAAGATGATAAAGATGCAATAATTGAAATAAGAGCTGGTACAGGTGGTGATGAAGCCTGTATTTTTGCGGGCGACCTGTCCAGAATGTACACCAAGTATTTTGAAACAAGAGGGTGGAAAGTTTACATTAATCGTTATACTGAGGGTACTGCAGGAGGATATAAAGAAATTGTCATGAGTGTAACAGGCGAAGGTGTTTATGGTTTGATGAAATACGAATCGGGTGTTCACCGTGTACAAAGGGTACCACAAACTGAAGCACAGGGACGCGTCCATACATCTGCTGCTTCTGTCGTTGTACTTCCCGAAGCTGATGAGTTTGATGTGGAGATTAAAAACGAAGATATCCGGAAAGACACTTATTGCTCTTCTGGTCCCGGCGGACAATCTGTAAATACAACTTATTCAGCAGTTCGTCTTACTCATATCCCCACTGGTATAGTGGTTACATGTCAGGATGAGAAGTCGCAGCTTAAAAATTACGACAAGGCATTAAAGGAATTGAGGACCAGACTTTATAATCTTGAGTACCAGAAATTCCTTGATGAAGTATCACACCGCCGGAAAACAATGGTTTCAACAGGTGACCGGTCAGCAAAGATACGCACCTATAATTATCCCCAGGGAAGACTGACCGACCACAGGATCAATCTTACAATATATAATCTGCCTTCAATTCTCGATGGCAATATCCAGGATATTATTGATAAACTGCAGATGGCTGAAAATGCTGAACGTCTGAAAGAAAGTAATATTTAACCAGGCTGAAATGGATCAATCACAATTATTTAAGAAAATCATTGCAAAACATTCATTCCTTTGTGTTGGCCTTGATACAGAGCTTGAAAGAATTCCTGCTTTCCTGTTGAAGTATAAAGATCCTGTTTATGAGTTTAATAAACGTATTATTGATGTTACTCAGCAATATACTGTTGCTTATAAACCCAATATTGCTTTTTATGAATGTTCCGGTGCAAAAGGGTGGTTATCACTGGAATCGACTTTAAAATATATCAGGAAAAAATTTCCCGGCATTTTTGTCATTGCCGATGCCAAAAGGGGAGATATTGGTAACACATCAAAAATGTATGCCAGGGCATTTCTGGAAAACATGGCTTTCGATGCAGTTACTGTTGCTCCATATATGGGAGAAGATTCTGTTATTCCATTCCTTTCCTTTAAAGACAAATGGGTGATTCTTCTGGCACTTACATCTAACAAGGGAGCAGATGATTTTCAATATCACAATGAGGATGGGATTAAACTTTTTGAAAGAGTATTAGCGGTTTCCAAAAAATGGGGAACAACAGATAATCTTATGTATGTTGTTGGTGCAACGAGGGCCGAAATGCTGAAAGATATACGTAAAATAGTACCTGACCATTTCCTGCTTATCCCCGGTGTGGGAGCTCAGGGTGGTAATCTTGAAGAAGTAGCCAGATATGGCATGAACAGCAAATGCGGATTGCTTGTAAATTCATCACGTGGGATCATCTTTGCCGACAACTCCAGAAAATTTGATAAAGTCGCAGGTGAAAAAGCGAGGGAGATGCAGCAGGAGATGGAGCAGTACCTCGCTGAAAGAAACCTGATCTGATTTATTGTCTTTTAGTTTTACGCCCTTCGGACGCTCTCTTGCTCTCTTTGTTCGCTGTCGTGCTCCATTCTGTCGGTGTCATTAGTTTTAAGGACGTTCCGCGTGAGCGGAACAGACAATTAGACAGCACGAAGCGCAAGAAATGACCAGACGCGTTAGTACACCCATCTCTTTTGTACATTAATATTTTTCTTTATATTTACAGTCTTGCTGCCAAGAACTTAACTCGTGCTGTTATGAAAGAGGAATTCCTTCATTATTTGTGGAAATACAGTCTTTATGATGCAGATAGTTTGTGTGATAACACCGGGAACAGAATAACTGTATTGTGCCCGGGGGAATACAACCGTGATTCCGGACCTGATTTTTTCAATGCCAGAATAAGTACAGGAGGTATTGAATGGGCAGGGAATGTTGAAATACATTTCCGTTCATCACATTTTGATATTCACGGACATAGCAGGGATCATGCATTTGACAATGTGATCCTGCATGTTGTGGCAGAGAACGACAGGAGAGTTTTTAATTCAAAGGGTGAAGAGTTGCTGACTGTTGGCTTAACCTTTGATAGTACACTTTATGAAAAGTACCTCGATCTGGTTAATAATCCATGTATTATTGCATGCCAGGATAATATAAATAAACTGGACAGTTTTTACATAAGGCACTGGCTGCATTCGCTGGTTGTTGAACGGTTAGAGGAGAAATCTGCCTCAATACGCAAGATTTTGTCGGAAACAAGCCAGGACTGGGATGAGACGTTCTACAGGGTATTGAGCCGTTACTTTGGATTCAGGGTTAATACCGAACCGTTTGAAATGCTTGCTACGGCCATTCCGTTCAAGATCATACGTAAACATTCTGATAACAGATTCCAGGTTGAGGCATTGCTCTTCGGTACAGCCGGGATGCTTGAGGAGGGGCTCTTCAAAAATGTACTTGCAGATGATTATTATAAGAATCTTGTTAAAGAATATAAGATTCTTTCAGTTAAGTATTCCTTTAAACCAATCCATGGCTGGATTTGGAAATTCTCACGTTTGAGGCCGGTAAATTTCCCGACAATAAGGATTTCACAACTTTCAGCAATGCTTTCGGTTGCAGGAGGGCTATTCTCAAAAGTGGTTGAGGCAAAACGGTTGGAGCAATTGACTGAGATTTTTGATGTAACTGCATCTGAATACTGGGACGATCATTATGTTTTCGGGAAGAAAAGCAGGCGAATTTCCAAACATACCGGATCGCAGGCAACAGATATTATACTAATAAATGCAGTAATTCCTGCAATATTTGTTTATGGTCAGTTAAGGGATCAACCCGAAGTCTGTGAAAGAGCATTAAACTTCCTTGAAAATATCAGGCCCGAGGAAAACTCTGTTACTGCGGAGTGGAAAAACGCGGGTATTGATCCAGATTCAGCTTTTTATACACAGGCATTAATTCAGCTCAGGACTGAATACTGTAAGAAAAGGAGATGCCTCGATTGCCGTATAGGTACCAAGCTTATCAGCATGGGTAAGAGGCTGAAGAATCAGAGGGATCTTATGCTTGAACCATAATATTGGGATGGGGGAAGGGGGTGAGGAAGTGATTAAAATAATTGATTGGAATCTCGCTTTAATGATCACCTATTTTGACAAAATGAATAATAATGTTGATATAATGTTGAATTATAAGACTATTTGACGCAACTTTTACCTGTATTTTTACGTCTTTCTATTTAGAAGAGGCAATAAATAATTTCAGTTATTTGTTTTCTCTGAAAGAAATATTTTCAGAACAATATAAAAAAATATTCAATTGTTTAATAATTTTCATAAAAAAGCCTTATTTTTGCGTTCCAAAATTGGAGACTCAATCTATATTTGGATAAACAATATATTAGTAAAAGATATGTATTTGACGGCTGAAAAAAAACAAGAGTTTTTCAAAACATTTGGAACATCGGAGATTGATACAGGTACGGCTGAAGGGCAGATTGCATTATTTTCTTACAGGATATCTCATCTTACCGAACATTTGAAAAAGAATAAGAAAGATTACAGTACCCAACGGGCACTTATTAAACTTGTGGGCAGGCGAAGAAAACTCCTGGATTATCTCAAAATAAAAGATATCGAGCGGTATCGCGAAATCATAAAAGCGTTAAGATTACGTAAATAAGAAAAAGGCAATTCTGAGTTGCCTTTTTTCTTATTATAAATATTATGTAATTTCAATTTTTAAAAATCACTATATGTTTAATATTAAAGAAAAGACTATTGATCTCGGAGACGGGAAGACAATAACCCTGGAAACAGGCAGAATAGCAAGGCAAGCTGACGGATCTGTTCTGTTAAAGATGGGTAAAACAATGTTACTTGCTACTGTAGTGGCTGCAAAAGAGCCAAAAGAGGATATTGACTTCATGCCACTTTCAGTGGAATACAAAGAAAAATATGCATCATCAGGCCGATTCCCGGGGGGATTTCTGAAACGGGAATCCCGTCCGTCAGACTACGAAATACTTATTGCAAGGCTTGTCGACAGGGCATTAAGACCACTGTTCCCTGATGATTTTTATGCCGAAACATTTGTGACTATTAACCTGATCTCGGCAGATATTGAAATCATACCTGATGCACTTGCAGGTCTTGCTGCTTCAGCTGCACTGATGCTTTCAGATATTCCTTTCAAGGGACCAATCTCGGAAGTGAGAATTGCCAGAATAAACAACGAATTTGTTATTAATCCGACTGTTTCCCAGTTAAAGGAAACCGACATCGATCTGATGGTTGGTGCCACACTCGATAATATTATCATGGTGGAGGGGGAAATGAAGGAAGTAACAGAAGACGAAATGATTGAGGCCCTGGAGATTGCCCATGATGCTATAAAAATCCAGTGCAGAGCCCAAATGGAATTTGCTGAGGAGATCGGGTCAACAGTAAAGCGTGAATATTGTCATGAAGAGAATAAGGAAGAACTGAAGAAGAAAGTATGGGATGAGACTTATGAGAAGTGTTATCAGGTAGCTAAAAGCCTTATAACCGATAAACACAAGAGGGAAGAAGCATTTGAAGCTGTCGTGACTGATTTCCTGAGCCAGTTTTCTGAAGAGGACGAAATCGATGAAATGATCGTAAAGCGGTATTATCACGAAGTTCATAAAGAGGCTGCCAGAAGACTTGTACTGGATGAAAATGTCAGACTTGACGGCAGAAAGCCGGATGAGATACGTCCCATTATCTGTGAGATAGATCCCTTACCCGCAACACATGGATCAGCGCTTTTTACAAGAGGGGAAACACAATCGCTGACAACCGTTACTCTCGGAACAAAGCTTGATGAAAAAATTATTGATGATGTACTTACAAGGGGTACAGAAAAATTTACACTTCATTATAATTTTCCTCCTTTTTCAACCGGTGAGGCAAGACCAGTAAGAGGGATAAGCAGAAGGGAGATCGGACATGGCAATCTTGCACACAGGGCATTGAAAAATATGATGCCACCTGAAGAAGAAAATCCATATGCAATAAGAGTTGTCTCAGATATTCTCGAATCAAACGGATCCTCATCAATGGCTACAGTATGTGCAGGTTCCCTGGCTCTGATGGATGCCGGGATCAAGATCAACAAACCTGTTTCCGGTATTGCCATGGGACTTATAACCGACAAGAACTCAGATAAGTATGCGATACTGTCAGATATTCTTGGCGACGAGGATCATCTTGGTGATATGGACTTTAAGGTAGCGGGCACCCGCGACGGGATTACTGCCACGCAGATGGATATCAAGATAGAAGGTCTATCATTCGAAGTGCTTAAAAAAGCCCTTGAACAGGCCAGGGTAGGAAGAATGCATATACTTGACATTATGCAAAAGACAATAGCTGAACCACGTCCTGACCTCAAACCTCATGCGCCCAGAATAGAGATGCTGACTATACCAAAAGATATGATTGGAACATTGATTGGTCCGGGTGGAAAAGTTATCCAGGAGATACAACGTGAGACAGGAGCAACAATCATTGTTGAGGAAACCAATGGATTTGGCGAAGTCAATATCTTCGGCGAAAATGCTGAGATAATATCGGCTGCACTTGAGTGGGTGAAAAAAATTGTTGCTGTACCGGAAGTCGGTCAGGTATATAAGGGAAAAGTCAAGACTATCGTTCAGTTCGGAGCCTTTGTTGAGATACTACCAAATAAAGACGGACTCCTGCATATATCAGAAATTGACTGGAAAAAGATTAAAACAGTTGAAGAGGTGCTTAAAGCGGGTGATGAAGTTGAAGTAAAACTGATTGATATAGATCCCAGATCCGGGAAACTTAAACTTTCAAGAAAAGTCCTTCTTCCCCGTCCGCCCAGACCTGAAACAGGCCATCGGAAACATGAAGATTAGTTATAACTATATTGTTATTGAAGGTAACATAGGAGCTGGAAAAACAACCCTGGCAGGAAGAATTGCCGATCAGTTTAATGCACATCTTATACTCGAACGTTTTGGTGACAATCCGTTCCTGCCCAGGTTTTATGAAGATCCTGAAAAGTACGCCTTTCAACTCGAATTATCCTTTCTGGCCAGCCGTTATAAACAACTGAACGAAGAACTCAACCCGCGAAATCTGTTTAGGACCTTTACTGTTGCGGATTATTATTTTATGAAATCACTGGTTTTTGCTTCGTCCACTCTTAAAGGAGATGATTATAACCTGTACAGACAGATATTTTATATCATCTACAAGTCGCTTCCTAAACCCGATATTTATGTTTACCTGCACCTTGATCCTGAACGTTTATTACATAATATAAAAAAAAGAGGCAGAGATTATGAACAAACTATAACAAAGGAATACCTTCAAAAAATACAGGACAGTTATTTTACTTTTTTCAAACAAAATCCCGGGAACAAATATCTGTTGATTGATATCAATGAATTAGATTTTGTTGCTGATGAGGAGGAGTATAATAAAATCATAGAAATAATTTTCTCGCATGAATACCCTGCCGGACTAAATAAAGTAATTCTGTAATATTTTTTATATTTTGGCCATTTCTATGACTATTTTTTTTTAGATTTGCATATAATTACAGAAATTTGTATCTTGTTCGTTGTATCTCATGTGAAATTATTGCTTAAACAAATAACAATTTAAACTATGAAAGAAATCAGAAGCTATTTTATCCTTATCCTTGCAGCAGCTCTTATGACAAGTTGCAGCGGATTAAATAAAATGAAGAAAAACGCCAACTTAATCAAGTACGAGGTTATACCACAAGTACTTGAGGCTCACGCTGGTATGGTAGACGTAACAATCAAAGGCACATTCCCGGAAAAATATTTCGACAAAAAGACCACTGTACAGGTTACTCCGGTACTGACATATGCAGGGGGTGAAACAGCTTTTGATGAAGTTGAAGTTCTCCAGGGGGAGAAGGTTCTTGCTAATAACAAGGTTATCAGTTACAGCGGTGGAAATTTCACCTATACTAGTTCTGTACCTTTTGAAGAAGCAATGAAAATGTCTGAACTGGTTTTAAGGACCAGAGCATCAAGAGGAGTTCAAAGTGTCGATTTTGACCCTGTTAAACTTGCAGATGGTGTAATAGCCACTTCAACTCTTGTGGAAAAACACGGCAAGGCTGTTTTAATGAAGGATAATTTCCAGAGAATTATTCCGGAAGAACAGGTTGCAGATATTCACTATGTTATTAACAGATATGATATTCGAAGTTCTGAACTGAAATCAGAAGATATAGAATTACTGAAAAATTACATCAGCGAAGTCAATACTGATCCTGATCGCGAGTTTAAAGGTACAGTCATCAGTTCATATGCTTCACCGGATGGGCCAATTGATTTTAACACAAAGCTCTCCGGGAACAGAGGTACTTCAGCTGATAAGTTGATTAAGGGAGAATTTGAGGATATTGAGGATGCAAAGGACGAAAGCTTCTTTGATTCAAAAACTACTGCCGAGGACTGGGACGGATTTAAAACTGAAGTTGAAAATTCATCAATTCAGGACAAAGACCTTATTATCCGGGTTCTCTCAATGTACTCCGATCCTGAAGTTCGTGAGAGGGAAATAAAAAACATGTCATCAGCATTTGAAGTCCTGAAGACAGATATCCTTCCCAGATTAAGAAGGTCAAAAATGACAGTCAATGTTGACAAGATAGGACGTACCGATGATCAGATTCTTGCACAGATGAGGTCAGATCCAAAAGCACTGAGTCTTGAAGAAATGCTGTATTCTGCAACCCTTACGACCGATCTTAACGAACAGCTTAATTTCTTCCAGGCTACGGCTGAAAACTTCCCCAAGTGCATTCGTGCCCACAATAATGTTGGTTTGACATATCTTGCACAGGGTGACGTTGATAATGCTCTTGCAGCTTTCGAAAAAGCAAAAGCTATTGAGAATAACGATGTAGTAAAAAATAATATTGGTTTGGCTTATCTTGCAAAAGGTGAGTTAACCAGAGCTGAAGAACAGTTTAATTCAATGACTGCAGCAACAGCCGAATCAAGGTGGGGTCTCGGAGCTTTAGCTATTACCAAAGGTGAGTACGACCAGGCTGTTAATTATTTCGGCACCGAACCTTGCTATAATCTTGCTCTTGCACTTGTACTTAAAGGTGATGTAAACAGGGCTAAAACCACTCTTGACAATCTGGAGGGAGTTTACGAAAGCGGAAAACCTGCTTATCTGAAAGCAATCGTTGGAGCACGTCTCGATGACAGAACTTATATGCTTAACGGTTTGCGCGAAGCTATCGGACTTAATGCCGAATGGAAAGAGTATGCAGCAACCGACCTGGAATTTGCAAAATTCTTTGAAGACGATACTTTTAAATCTGCTATTCAGTAACAAAAAATATTACTAATACGAATAGGGGCGTTGCATGCAACGCCCCTATTGTTTTTCACCAGCCCCTGAAGATTAATCCAGATTAAGATAATGGTTATTAATTTATTAAGTCCCTCTCCCCTGGAAGAGAGCTTGTCCCGCTGAGGCGGGAGATTTAGGGTGAGGTTTTTTTATACAATTCCCACAAAACAATTCCTGCACTTACTGCTATATTAAAGGAATGTTTTGTACCGAATTGTGGCAGCTCAACACAAAAATCGCACTGGTCAAGCACTTTCTGGTCAACACCATTTACTTCATGACCAAACACAAGTGCATATTTTACTCCTTTTTCAATATTGAAATTCTGCAGCTCCACAGATCCTTCAGCCTGCTCAATGCCGACTATCCTGTATCCTTCATTTTTCAGCTCGGTAATGGCATCCATTGTCTCCGGATAGTAACTCCACGCAACCGACTCAGTTGCTCCCAGGGCGGTTTTCTGAATATCCCTGTGTGGAGGCTTCGCTGTGATTCCGCATAAACATATTTTAGTAGTCAGGAATGCATCTGCAGTTCTAAAAACTGAACCAACGTTGCTGTGACTCCTTACATTGTCAAGCACAATTGTAAAAGGCGATTTTTCTGCTTTCCTGAACTGGTCAATGGTTTTTCTGCCGAGTTCTCTATTCAGAAGCTTACGCATTCTTTTTTTATGCGAAAATAACTAATAAGTCTGATATTTGTTATTATTTTGTGATAAGTGACTGTGGGATCTGAAGGTCGCAGTTTTAACTAAATCATAGAATAATGAATGTTCATGAATTTCAGGGCAAATCGATACTCAGGACTTTTGGTGTTGATATACAGGAAGGATTTGTTGCACAAACATCTGATCAGGCTAAAACAATCGCAAATCAGTTACATGAAAAATGTAATACACAATCCTTCGTAATAAAAGCGCAGATCCATGCAGGAGGCAGGGGTAAAGGTGGTGGGATCAGACTGGCAGGATCGGTTGAAGAGACCGGCAGAATTGCGGGGCAAATACTTGGCATGCAATTAGTTACGCCTCAAACAGGTCTCGCGGGCAAAAAAGTAAATAAAGTGCTGGTTGCCCAGGATGTTTATTACAAGGGTGAATCTGAGCCGGAGGAATTTTATATCAGCATCCTTTTAAACCGCAACAACGGTAAGTATGTGTTGATTTATTCGCCTGAAGGAGGTATGGACATTGAAGAGGTAGCAGAAAATACACCTGAACGGATTTATACGGAAGAGATATCTCCTCTTACGGGCCTGATGGATTTTCAAACTCGTAATATCGCTTTTAATCTTGGTTTAACAGGTGTCGCATTTAATAATATGCAGAAGTTTCTGAAAGGTATCTACGAGGCCTTTATTGGTAGTGATGCCCAACTGCTTGAAATAAATCCCGTACTTAAAACAGCCGATAACAGGATTCTTGCTGTAGATTGTAAGCTTATTCTGGATGATAATGCTCTTTACAGGCATCCTGATCTTGCAGGTATGAGAGATATCAATGAGGAAGATCCGGCAGAAGTTGAGGCAGGAATTCATAATCTGAATTTTATTAAGCTCGACGGCAATGTAGGCTGTATGGTAAATGGCGCAGGTCTCGCAATGGCAACGATGGATCTGATAAAACTTTCAGGAGGTTCTCCTGCAAACTTCCTGGATGTAGGCGGTAGTGCAAATGCAAACACTGTCGAAGCCGGCTTCAGGATAATCCTGAAGGATTATGCTGTGAAGGCAATAATGATAAATATTTTCGGAGGTATTGTAAGATGCGACAGGGTTGCAAAAGGTGTAGTTGAAGCTTATAAATCGGTAAGTGAGATAAAGATACCTGTTATAGTGCGATTACAGGGCACAAATGCCGCGCAGGCGAAAAAAATAATTGATAGCTCAGGCCTTAAAGTCGTATCGGCAGCATCTTTCCGGGAAGCTGCAGAGATGGTGAGTCAGGCTCTCGGAACCACCCAGGAAAAGGAAATGTAAGATATTTACTCAGTCGGGTTGATTATTTTTTATGTGAATTATCACAAAAAGGCTTGTTGAGCGATCGTCCACACCTGCACAGATATACTTCACCGGGTTTATCTTCCCTGTTTCTTTTTACATCCTTCAAAAGAAAATTTCCTGTAATTTTCAGAGGACCAAAATCAATTACTTCAATAACAGTCTGTTGATCAGAATCTTTCTTTTTTCCCATTTAATACTATTTAGCCAATAAAACCAACTTTCCGGTGGTGTCCGTCGCAAAAAGGCATCTGGTTGCTTCTTCCGCATCTGCAAAGAGATATCAGACCTTCACGTACTTCTTTTTTATTTTCACCATATAACAATGTAAAATAACCTTTGACAATTACAGGTCCGTCAGCCATTACTTTAACAGAAACATACTTTTTCTCTTCATCTTCTTCTAAAGATTCCACTAGTTCCGGGCGCATGAACTTAACGTGATTGGTATGTTCGCTACCAACTGTTGCATTCCTCTCTTCATCATTCCATTTCCAGGTAAGCGCTTCGGTAGGACACATATTAACAACCTCAATTATTCTTGCAGTTGTTGATCCCTTCAAATCAATCCAGGGTCTTCTTCCGGGATCAAATACCTCAATTAGTTCCCTGTAACAGTAAGATGCATGAACACAAGCAGATGGCTTCCAGTAAACAGTTATTTCATCATTCTTATATTTTCTGCCCCCCGAGAACTGTTTTTGCTGGTTTTCCATTATTATCGGATGTTTGTTCGCAATTTAACAATTTTTGTGGAATAAATTATGTGATCAAACATAGCACTTAATCCTGTGAATTTCTATATTTGTCTGACAATTATTGAATACTCATTAATTGTCGGGGTAAGATCATTTTAATAAATTTATTACCTCAGGAGGTAGAAAAGATTAACATCCTTTTAAGATTCTAAAAAAATTCTTAAATCGCATACGATTTTGTTTGTGAAAGTTAAAAGGATAGAAGATATTTTTATTGGTTCTTATGATGAGAGGGGACAGGTATTTTAGATCGATCGGCAGATATATACCCTTTGTGATCTGTGCAATTATAATTATGTCATTTTCAACACAATCATTGTGCACAGAATCAACCACTGATTATTTATTATTTCCGATAATCAATTCACTTGCTGTTCTGTCAAAATCATTATTAAATTTTATTTTACTGGGAGTACTGGTAATTATTTGCACTGTAATAATAATCTTTTCAACGAAGCTTAAAAGAGCTAACAGGGAACTTAAGGAAAGGAATAAGGAGATCCAGCAGATTAACACTAAGCTTCAGCAAACTAATCAGGAACTTGCAAGTCAAAAGGAAGAGATCTCGCGCGAATATTCTGTTTCAGAAAAGTTTTACGGGATGTTGATCCAGTCGGCTGATGATGGCATTTCCTTTTATGACAGGGACTGGAATCTCAAATATGCAAATAATGCCTTCTATTCAATGATCGGTCTTACCCGTGAAGAATATAATTCAATTAATCCTGCAGATTTAATTCATCCTGAAGATCGTGAATATGAATTGAAAAGGCTGGAAGTTCTTAATGATAAAGGCTTCTTTGAACGTGAATTAAGGCTTTTGCACAAGAGCGGGAATTATATTAATCTGTCATCCAGGTCGGTTACAGTTAAGAACGATAATGGTGAGGTAATAGGAGCTCTTACAATATCAAGAGATATAACAAAGCTGAAACAGGTTCATGAAGAATTAATTAAAGCAAACATTGAAGCTGAAGCAAGTAACAGACTTAAATCAAGTTTTCTTGCCAATATTTCTCACGAAATACGTACACCCCTTAACAGTGTTGTTGGTTTTTCGAACCTTCTTCTTGCAAACGATATAACAAATGAGGTTAAAGAAGAATATATCGAACACATCAATTATAATAGCGAAAAACTTCTTCAGATTATTGGGGATATTATTGATCTTTCACGCCTTGAAAGTTCTCAGATAGAGATTACCTACGAGGAAACCTCAGTTAATGGTATTGTTGATGAGGTTATTGAGGAAGCCCATCAGGTTATCAGGAGGAATGAAAAATCTATAATACTGAACGTAAAGAATGAATTTGAACAAAACGGAGATCTCATCTTTACCGACAGAGTGTGGCTT
Source organism: uncultured Rikenellaceae bacterium (assembly GCA_964596715.1). Lineage (GTDB taxonomy): Bacteria > Bacteroidota > Bacteroidia > Bacteroidales > VadinHA17 > LD21. Next base: position 6,703 of record CAZQVL010000039.1, on the reverse strand, counting down.
AAACGTGTTCTTAATCATCTTATGGATAATGCCGTTAAGTTCACTCTTGAGGGATCAATTGAGCTTTCCTATTCACTTGAGAACGAAAACTTGATATTCAGGATTCGGGATACCGGAATAGGTATCAATAAAGAGAACCTGGGGAATATATTTGAAGAGTTCCGCCAGGAGGTTAACGGACATCACCGTCCTTTTGAAGGATTAGGAGTTGGACTGACCCTTGCAAAAGAAGTTGTTGAAAGAATGGGAGGGAAAATATATGTTCAGTCTGAAAAGGGAGTCGGTTCTGAGTTCAGTTTCTCCATTCCTTACCGTCCGGCTGGGGGAAGCACAAGGATTAAACCAAAAACATTTACACATGATGAACCATATCTTTCGTTAGACTGGAGTACAAAGAAATGCCTTCTTGTGGATGATAATAAGGATGTGCTGATTTACCTCAAAAGGATATTAGAGGATACAGGTGTAACAATATTTACTGCGAGATCTGGTGCAGAGGCCCTTGAAGTAATCAGAAACACACCTGACCTTGATGTAGTCCTTCTTGATATGCAGATGCCCGAAATGAACGGTATAGAAGCAACAAAGGAAATACGAAAAATCAGCAAAAACCTGCCAATCATTGCCCAGACTGCCTATATATTTGAAGATGATAAGGATATAATCCTCGAAGCCGGATGTGATGCATGCCTTATTAAACCCATAAGAAAAGACCATCTTTTCAGTGTTATGTCAGGCTTCATCAAATCAAACTAATTTCCTCCTCTCTTTAATTTTTCTTATTTTGTATCTTACTTTCATCTATGGCCTCCAGATTTGCTGATATTATTTTACCCCTGGCAGTAAAAGGAAGATTTACATACCGGATACCCGACAATATTTCAGGAAAAATTACTCTGGGAGTACGAGTACTGGTCCAGTTTGGTAATAAGAAACTCTATTCAGGTATTGTTAGTAAACTGCATAATGATCCACCGTGTATACAGAATATCAGATCCATTATTGATGTGCTTGATACTGATCAGCTGGTTAATGAGATACAATTAAAATTCTGGCAATGGATTTCAGAGTATTACATGTGTACCGAAGGCGAAGTAGTTAATGCAGCCCTTCCATCGGCATTTTGCCTTGAAGGGAGTGTGTCTGAAAAAGTAAAGGAAAAATACAAACCAAGGAAAGAGACTTTCATTGAATTGAATAAAATGTTCACTGATAAAGAACTCAATAAAATACTCGATGATCTTTCCAGGGCTCCTAAACAATACGAGATCCTTTCTGCCTGGCTCAGGATAACTGGGTATACAGGAGGATCCGGAATTAAACCTGTAAGAAAATCATCGCTTTTAAAGGAGACCGGCTCATCTCCCGGTGCTCTTGAAGCCTTGATTGGCAAGAGTATATTATCTTCTGTCTCCCTCGAAGTTGGCAGACTCGAAGAATCAGAACCGGAACGCGAATCGCTGAAGATTTTAAGTTCAGGCCAGGCAATCGCCTATAACTCTATCTGCAGTCAGTTAAAAGAAAAAAATATTGTTCTGTTACACGGAGTTACATCAAGCGGAAAAACTGAGATTTACATTCATCTGATAGAGGAGCAGCTAAAACTTGGTAAACAGATATTGTATCTTCTCCCCGAAATAGCACTCACAGTACAGATTATTCTGAGGTTGAGAAAGCATTTTGGCAAAGTAACCGGTGTATATCATTCCCGTTTCAATGACCAGGAACGAGTGGAAATCTGGAAAAGGGTCGGAGATAGTAATCCGGAAACAGGTTACAGGCTTATTCTTGGAGTAAGATCAGCACTTTTCCTCCCGTTCAGCAATCTGGGTCTTATTATTGTTGATGAAGAGCATGACGGATCATATAAACAGCACGATCCGGCTCCAAGGTATCATGCCCGCGATGCAGCAATAGTACTTGCAAACATGTTCGGGGCAAAAGTTATCCTTGGATCAGCTTCACCTTCGGTTGAAAGCTACACAAATGCAGTTAGCGGGAAATACGGACTGGCCGAATTAAAGGAAAGATACGGAAAGATCAGATTACCGGAAATCATTATTGCAGATACACGCGAGGCTTACAGAAAGAAACTTATGGTTTCACATTTTACACCTCAGTTGCTTCAGGCAATAGATGAGGCAATTGGTAAGGGTGAGCAGATCATCCTTTTTCAGAACAGACGAGGATTCTCACCCTATATCGAGTGTTCCGAATGTGGCTGGATACCTGTCTGTTTTCAGTGTGCCGTTAACCTGACCTATCACAAAAATCGCAACAGGCTTGTATGCCATTATTGCGGCCATTCAACCAGTCTGCCTGCCCATTGCGGGAACTGTAATTCTACAGGCCTTATTACCCGCGGATTCGGAACTGAAAAGATTGAAGATGAAATAAAAATCGTGTTCCCTAACGTCAGAGTCGCCCGGATGGACCAGGACTCGACAAGAGGTAAAAACACATTTAACAAAATAATAGGTGATTTTGAGGAGGGTAGAATTGATATTCTGATCGGGACCCAAATGATATCCAAAGGACTTGATTTTGAAAATCTTACAGTAGTTGGAATCCTGAATGCCGATAATATGCTGAACTATCCTGACTTCAGGGCTCATGAAAGAAGTTTTCAACTGATGGAACAGGTGAGTGGCAGAGCCGGACGCAGACAAAAACAGGGTAAAGTTATTATTCAGACATCAGATACTTCAAACAGGATCATAAGAATGATGCTACGGCATGATTATCTGACCATGTTCAGGATGCAGACAGAAGAGAGAAAAACTTTCAATTATCCTCCATTCTGCAGGATGATAAAAATAAGTCTGAAACACAAGGACAGGACATTATTGAACAACATTTCAGATATACTGGGCAGGGATCTGAAATCTTTTTTCGGAAAAAGGGTTCTGGGTCCTGAATATCCTATTATTTCGAGGATTCAGTTATGGTATATTAAAACAATAATCATCAAAATCGAAAAAGAAAAGCCAATAGTCAGAGCAAAACAATACATAAACGGAGCAATTGGTAGAATTGAGAAGGAGAAAGGAGCAGGCTCACTGAAGATATCTGTTGATGTGGATCCGTATTAGGAAGATGGATGCTATCTAAAAAGATGCTAATTTTGAAAAAACTCCACAGATGAAAATCGAAGTGTCAAATGGCGAGATTATCGATAAACTGACTATAATTCAGATTAAACTTGAGCGTATAGAAGATATGGCTAAACTAACTAATCTTCAGAAGGAATACGATGAACTGATAAAAACCGCCTCAAAAATATTAAGTACTTCAGATCCTTTATATGCTGCTCTTTATAAGGTCAATGCGGAATTATGGGATATCGAAGACCGGATTCGTGGCCTGGAGAAAAAACAAGATTTTGGAGAGGAATTCATTGCTACAGCACGGCAGGTATATATTAAAAATGACCTGAGAGCTGAAATCAAACGGGAGATAAATATTAAAACATCCTCTGGCCTGATAGAGGAAAAATCATACGGGGATTACTGATATGCGCCTCCTTGTAATACGTACATCAGCAATGGGCGACGTAGCCCTCACCCTTCCTGTTCTGAAGGGTATGAGGGAACAGTATCCCGATGTTGAAATTTTATTCTTAACAAGAAGAAATTTCGAACAGATTTTCATTTCGGTCGATAATCTCAAGTTCTTTTTTCCGGATTTTTCCGGAAGACATAAAGGATTCCCGGGCCTGATAAGATTGTACAGAGACATAAGGGGATCAGGCAGGATTGACCATGTTCTTGATCTTCATGATGTTCTGCGATCGAAAATGCTCATGGAATTCTTCACCTTCTCAGGGATACCTGTATCGGTTATTGACAAGGGAAGAAAAGAGAAGAGATTATTAGTAACCGGGAAGGAGCCCCGCCATTTAAAACATACTGTGGAACGTTACAGGGATGTTTTTCTTAAAGCAGGATTTGACCCTGATATAACAAAAGGACCATGGATAGTACCTTCGCCTGATACTGTTTCCGCAGTTATAGGTAAGAGCGGATTAACGAAGGGATTGAATATTGGTATTGCACCTTATGCAATACATAACCTGAAAGTCTGGCCGGAAGAGCAGATGATATCACTATTGTATTTAATATCTGAGAAGCATCCGGCGAGGTTCTGGCTTTTCGGAGGTAAGGAAGAACGCGACAGGCTTAATAGTCTGGAGGAAAGGATCCCGGAATCCTTCAATGTAGCTGGGAAATTAACGTTTTCGGAAGAACTGGCCCTGATAAGTCAATTAGACTTTATGATATCAATGGATTCTGCAAATATGCATCTGGCTGCTATGACAGGGACTAAAGTTATTTCATTATGGGGAGGAACTGATCCTCTTGCAGGTTTTAGTGCATGGCAGCAACCAGATGATTTTGCCGTCAGGATTCCGGTTGAGGCGCTTACTTGCCGCCCCTGTACGGTTTATGGTATGGGTGAGTGTAAAAGGGGTGATTTTGCCTGCATGAATTGGTTGACTCCCGAAAAGGTCTTTCAGAAAATTAAAGAAACCGGTCTTCTTGATTTATAACATATTAATTCGCAACAGGCAACTTGTAACCAGCAATTTAGATTAAATAATTACATTTCTATAACACTTAAGATGGAACTAAATAAGAGATTCAATTTTTTTAAAAAGTTAAGCGTATTGACATTAATAGCTTCTACCCTGGTTCTTCTCATAACTTCATTCCGGCAAGTTTCAAATGAAAATAACATTGAACCGGCCGATCTTGTAAACCCTTTGATGGGTACAAGATAAAAGGAATAAGGGAATATGATATTGAAACACTTTATCAGGCGATTCTGAAAAACACTGATAGTGTCGGACCGGTATCATCGGTCGGCAGACTGGGAGCAAAATATTACAACGAACTTGGCTATATTCCTTATGACGCTGGTATTAATGAAAATGTTGCACGTACACTCGAGTATGCTTACGCAGATTTTTGCATAGCCCGGCTTGCAAAATCCCTTGGTCGTCCTCAGAAATAGGATTGTCCGTTCAGGTTCATATCCGCAGTCTGATATTGATTTGGGCAAGAAGTGCTGTCAGTCCTACCATCAGAAGTGCCCAGATTAATGATCCGGTTATGACGACCAGAGGTTCTGATGATTGTTTGTAAATAAGAACAGGAATACCTGTCATCCACATCATATGATATAATATATCGGGTGCAAGATATGTTGTAAGGGAGTTTTGACCTGCAGGTTTCAGGAAAGTTGCCCACTTTTTTTTGTTTTTCACATCGATAATCCAGTATAAAAGTATGAACAGAAGGAAACTGATACCGCAACATATCATTCCCCAGCTAGGTGTAGCCTTGATTTTGGAGATGATAAACCAGCTTCGCAGTATAAATCCTCCGAGCAGGTAAAAGACACCCAGTCCGATAAAAATGATAATGACCTTTCTGAATTCCGTAACAGGTATTTTTTTTATAATCAGGCCCCCAATCAGACCCGATAAAACTAAAAATGGTACGTTCCCTTCAATAATAACTCCAAGAAGTGGTTTTACAGGATCGAGAGATACGAGCATGTTTTTCCCTGTCAGTACATTCATTATCAGAAATATGACTGCAATGACTGATGTTTTAAATATTGAATCACGACAGAGGATATATGTAAAAGCTGTAACGAGATATCCCCAGCCTATAAGTCCGAGAATACCCCACCACCCGGTGATTAATGAACCATTGTTTTCCGGTTCGCCCGACCTGAATTTAAAGACCAGAAACACAAAAATGATGAGTGCTGTTAACCGGAGTCCGGCAATGGTGAAGAATTTCCTGTCCTTGTCAGGGTAATCTTTCCAGAAAAGGAAAACAGCAACGTACATTAATAAAGCCCACAGATCTTTGCTCAATCCTGTGAGATCAGGATCGACCCTGCCAGTGTTTAACATCAGTACACCTATGATGATCAGGCTGAGCGATCTTGTTACTATGTGGCGGTTTATCTCGTAGCGCGACTGACCTTCTGAAAATCTTTTTGAAAAAGCAAAAGGAACAGCCATACCCACAATAAACAGGAATCCGGGGAACACCCAGTCGGCCAGTCCCATTCCGTCGAATTCATCATCCATATGACCAAGCCAGGATGGCGCAACCTCCATATTAAGATCATTTACGAACAGCATCAGAAGCAGGGTAAGTCCCCGCATAATATCAATTGAATATACCCGGTTATGGTTGGTCATAGAATGCCGGTAATTAAGGGTATAAAGATGTCAAAATTTTATTAATTTTGTCTGCCGGATTTGATATCACCTTCGCCAAGGCTTCGGCGGTCAAATACCGCCTTCGCTAAAGCTACGGCGGTCGATGCGGGGTGTAGCACAGTTGGTAGCGCGTTACGTTCGGGACGTAGAGGTCGCTGGTTCGAGTCCAGTCACCCCGACTTTGCCCTCCGTAGTCCCGCGAAAGCGGGACTACGTTTTAACGACGGTCTAAATTAATACCACCTACCGGTAAAAAGCGTTACCATCAAAAAAATATGCTTGCATCATTTGTTCCTTTTCTTTCTGAAATAAATTTAGAGCAAATCAAGAACCTGTCAAGGCTATACAAAGCTCCACTTCGTTCCGGCCTTGACAGAACCTTTCTTTGCTCTTGATCAGTGATTTAAGGTAATTATTTAGCTGGCCTGTAAAGATAGAGAATTGCAATCATCCAGCTATTAA
>CAZQVL010000038.1:21017-34013 GCA_964596715.1 uncultured Rikenellaceae bacterium | reverse complement strand
TTGCATTGATGTACGATTTACTGCTGATCCCGGCCATCATCAGTACAACAGGAGTTTTTAACAGATCAGACCGGAAAAAACTGGAAACATGAAAATCACGTTCATACAGCCAAATACAAATTCATGGAAATCATCCGGCGCGATACAGCCGCTTGTTTTCGGAATTCTGGCTGATATGACACCCGATAACATTGAACTGACATTCTATGATGACAGGATCGAAGAGGTTCCAGTCGATGAACCTACCGATCTGGTTGCGATGTCAGTTGAAACGCATACAGCCAGCCGTGCCTATACTATTGCGGAGAGATACCTGGGAAGGAACATACCGGTTATTATGGGTGGTTACCATCCTACATTGTGTCCTGATGAAGTTTTATCCAGGGCCATTTCGGTCGCCATGGGAGATGCGGAAACCATCTGGGCCGATATTGTCAGGGATGCCTGCACCGGTCAATTAAAATCCATCTATAAGGCAGAGAAGATATCAGGGCAGTTAAACACATCTGTAAACAGAAGTATTTATAAGGGGAAAAAATATGCTCCTATCCATGCTGTTCAGTGGGGAAGGGGCTGTCCCTATAACTGTGATTTCTGCTCTATCAATGCATTTTACCACAACGCACAGTGTATCAGAACAATATCGGATGTTACCACAGAGCTCGAAAGGCTGGGTGAAAAAACAGTCATTTTCATTGATGATAATCTATATCACGATAAAAAGGCCTTAGTACAATTCGTGCAAGAAATTACTCCATACCGGTTGAAATGGGTGTGCCAGATTTCCATTGATATTACCAGGGATATTAGTATTATGAAACTTCTGGAAAAGAGCGGGTGCAAGGCAATGGTCGTGGGATTTGAGTCTATTGACAGAGACAACCTGAAACAAATGAATAAAGGCTGGAGTACTTCGCATCACGATTATGATACGGCTGTCAGGATTATCAGTGACCATGGGATCATGATCTACGGGACATTTGTTTTTGGTTATGACTATGACACGGTTGACAGCTTTGATATTTGTCTTGAGTTTGCATTGAGGAGTAAATTCTGCATAGCCAATTTCAATCCCCTCACTCCCACTCCGGGTACACGATTATACGAACGATTGAAAAAGGAGAACCGCCTGATCTACCCTGAATGGTGGATCGATCCGGATTACTGCTACGGGGAAGCAATCTTTCAGCCCAGGAGAATGACAGCCAGGGATTTAACAGAAGGTTGTTTCAGGATCAGGAAATCATTCAATAAACATTCATCCATTTTCACCCGTTTAATCGATCCCCGGGCAAATCTCAGTTCCATTAACAATCTGTGGGTATTCTTGCTGGCAAATTATATCAACAGGAAAGAAATGTATAAGAAGCAGGGGCAGAAATTAGGTGATTGAAGATACACTGCTGGTCAAGTAAAGTATTGATGCTGCAATGAAACTGACACTCATCAAACCAACGATCGGACTGGTATTAAAGGATACCAAAATTCCTGAAGGAAAGCCATTTGTCGATAAGGCAAGGATGGAACCACTGCAGTTGGGTATCATTGCGGGACTTACTCCCGATGATGTTGAAGTGGTACTGTATGACGACAGGTGTGAAAAGATCCCCTTTGATGAACCAACTGACCTGGTTGCCATTACCGTTGAAATATTCACCGCCCGTCGTGCCTATGAAATAGCTGCTGAGTACAGGAAAAGGAACATACCTGTTATTCTCGGCGGAATACATCCGAGTGTGGTCCCGGAAGAGTCATCTCAATACGCCGATTCCGTTTTTATAGGAGACGCAGAATTGCTCTGGAAGAAAGTCATTGAAGATACCAGGAACGGAAAATTGAAAAAACTGTACAGGTCCAAACCTGGCCCGGCCCAGAACGGGATGTTTCCAGACAGGAGCATCTTTAAGGGAAAAGGGTACTTACCCCTGTCTCTCATACAGTTTGGACGCGGCTGCCGCTTTTCATGCAGCTATTGTATTACCAGCCTGTATTTCAACAAAACATGTTTCTACAGGCAGGTTGATCGTGTAATCCGGGAGATTGAATCCCATCCGCGGAAATTATGGTTTTTCGTTGATGATAATTTTGTCTCGGAAAAGAAGATGGCCAAAGAACTAATGAGGGCTATGATCCCTCTGAAAATCAAATGGGTCGGCCAGGCCAGTATCGAAATGGTGTCAGATCCTGAACTGATGAAGCTGATGCAGCAGAGCGGTTGCCTGGGGCATGTCATTGGATTTGAATCAATTACAGAAGAAGGCTTAATGTCGATGAACAAGATGCATAACCTGGAATCCGGGATGAACTATGATGAAATGATCAGTATAATAACAGATCACGGACTGGCTATCTGGGCCGCTTTCGTTCTGGGGCATGACGAGGATACACCTGAATCACTCATGGATATTCTGGAGTTTTCTCTCAAGCATAAATTTCCTTTTGCAGCCTATAATGTGTTAATGCCATATCCAAAAACAGAATTGTATAAGAAGTTGAAGACAGAAAACCGCCTTCTTTTCGATGGGAAATGGTGGCTGCATCCGGACTATCGCTTCAATCATGCTGCCTTTTTACCAAAAAGAATGACCGTGGAAGAACTAAATGAAACAAGTTTTTATATCAGGAAGAAATGGAACAGTATCGGCTCAATACTAAGAAAGGCAGGAAATTTCCGGACGAACACGAACATCATACAGAGTATCCTGTCACTGACGCATTACAATTTGTTGTACAAACAGGAGACTTTGAAAAAACAAGGAATGACACTGGGTTTGAGAAGAACAACAACCAGACAAGTCATAAATAACATAAGTTAGATGAAACTCACGCTGATCCATCCCTGCATCGGGCGCATTCCGGGGAAAAACTATATCAGGGCCTGGCAGATGGAACCCCTGCCAATTGCCCAGATAGCGGCTGTAACACCCGCCGATATTGAGATTGCCTTTTGGGATGACAGGATGGAAAAGATCCCATTCGATGAACCAACCGACCTGGTGGCCATCAGCGTGGAGACCTATACAGCCCGCAGGGCATATGAAATTGCGTCGGAATACAGAAAAAGAGAGATCCCTGTGATCATGGGCGGATTCCATCCAACCCTGTGCCCTGATGAAGCCATGGAATATGCTGAATGCATTGTAACAGGAGAAGCAGAAATGATCTGGCCGGAGATATTATTGGATTTTCAGAACGGAAAAATGAAAAGGCATTACAGGGGAGTATCCTGCCTGGATACCTGTAAAATCATCCCCGATCGTTCTGTTTTCAAGGGAAAAAGATACTTAAAGATAGGACTGATAGAAGCAGGACGAGGCTGCAGGTTTAACTGCGAGTTTTGTTCCATCAGGCAATTTTTCGAAGGAAAGCATACCTTCAGGGATCCCGGATCTGTCCTGGAAGAAATAAACCTCCTAAGGAAGAAACTGGGTGTCTTTTTTTTCGTGGATGATAATATCACAGCAAATCCTGAAAGGACCAAAGAACTCTTCAGGGCCCTGATACCTTTGAGGATCAAGTGGGTGGGACAATCTGATATCAATATAGCCAAAGATGAAGAGATGATGGAACTGATGGTTCGAAGCGGATGCCAGGGTCTCTTGATAGGATTTGAGAGCTTCAACCGGGAAGATCTGAAGGCAATGCACAAAAGCTTCAATCCGGGCATTGAAGAAGCTGAACTGGCAGTAAACCGGATCCATAAGGCAGGGATCAGGCTTTATCCGACTTTTATATTCGGATACGAGAAAAACTCACTGACCGAGATTCGGCGAATACTTGAATTCAGCGTCCGGAACAAGCTATTTATTGTGGCCTTCAATCACCTGACCCCTTTCCCGGGCACGGAGCTCTATGAAAGACTGAAGAAAGAAAACATGCTTCTGTATGATAAATGGTGGCTGGAGAAGAACTATAAATACGGGCAGATACCGTTCAAAACCCCTACCGATTTCAGAACTGTAGAACTGGCGTGTTTTGAGGCCCGGAAATCTTTTTACAGTATTTCATCAATCTTTCAACGGTTTTCAAACCCTGCCAATAACGGAAGCTGGTTTGCAATGAAGAACTACCTGCTCATCAATTTATTAATGCGCCGTGAAGTATCGAAAAGAATGTCATATCCATTAGGTGATCTCAGCTATAAAGGGGAGTTGGTAAAGGTTAAAGTATAATCGTAAATGCCTGACAGAACTGCAACATATAAAAATTCAGTTGCTGGGTTACATTCCAGTATTGCCAACCGGTCTGACGAGAAGATCCTGCAACGATTCTGCAGGGATAATCCTACAGAGGGATCTGTACGTTATTGCCTGCTCAGGGAACCAGGTTTTTTCAGTGCCCTGGAAGTTGAAGGAAGTAAAAATGATGTGGGAATGATAACAGATGAAAAGAAACTTGTCGGCATAGGCATGAGAAGCGAAAAGGATGTATACATAAATGGGAAGAAGGAAAAACTGGGTTATTACAGCGGGGTCAGGATTTTAAAAGAATACTGGGGGAGCAGGGTTTTCTTCCGGATTGCAAGAATGGCCAGGGAAGTCCACAAACAGAGTGAGTGCAAGATATATCTTGCTAATATTTTCGAGGATAACGTCAAAGCCCTTGATATATTAATATCACCGCATCGTACAAACCCGTCAGTCCGATTCATTGGTAAATATCATACGTTCATCTTCCGGCCTGAGAGACAAAAACCGGACACTGCTGGTATAGACACTAAGCTAAGGATCTGGAGGGCAAACCGGGATGATACTGAAGATCTAATAGCTTTCTTAAACAGACAGGGAGAATCCCGCCAGTATTTTCCTGTATACACCGTTGATCATCTCGAAAAGGAGGAGGGATTACTCAAAGGTCTGTCGATAGACAGAATATTTATTGCCAGGCATAATAACAGTATCGTAGGTACGATGGCTCTATGGGATCAGAATAATTTCCGTTACTGGATGGTTAAAGGTTATTCAGGGATGCTCTCATTTATCAGGTTGCCGGTCAATCTGATAGCCACAATGCGAAAAAAGCCTGGATTTCCGCCACCCGGGACGCTTCTAAATTATAAGATCATTTCTCTCTGTTGTATAGATCCCAACTATCCCGATGCATTTGCCCCTTTATTAAACCAAATGCTCCTTGACTTAGGTAATGAGAGATCTGTTTATGCCGTCATTGGCTTTCACGAATCTGATCCGCTGTTGAACTTATTCAAGTTCCCGGCTGTCAGATTAGTCAGCCGGTTGTATAAGATATACTGGCCTGAAGATGTCCTGTTTGCAGAACAGATAGACAACAGGCTGCCCTATTTCGAATTAGGATCCCTTTAAATGATGATCAGACGAAAACTCATATATGTAAGTGAACTGACCCTCGAACAAAGGAACAGGATGTTCAGCCTGATGGATGAATATTACGCTAATATGACACGTCAGATCTTCGATAGAGACCTGGAAGAAAAGGAATACGTCATACTTCTGGAGTGTGTGAAAACATTCGAGATAGAAGGATTTTCCACCCAGATGACCTATCAATTCGAACATAACGGAGAAAGCTGTTTGATCCTCTACTCAGGTGATACGATAATCTCCAGGAAACAATGGGGAAGCCTTGAACTTCCAAAAGCATTCGTAGAATTAATGCTTTCGCTGATAAAGGATCATCCAGGGGAAAAAATATACTGGTTCTTGATATCCAAAGGTGCCCGTACTTACAAATTCCTTCCCGTATTCTTCAAAGAATTTTATCCCAGGTATGACAGGGAACCACAAATTGAACTTAAAGCCCTTGTTGATGCACTGGCAGCTGACAGGTTCGGGTCCAGCTACGACAGGAAGTCAGGAGTAATCCGCGTTAATGATCCCGGACAGTCGCTTAAAAAGGAATATGAACCTGTATCCAGTAAACGGATCAATCCGCATGTAGAGTTTTTCTACAGATCAAATCCAGGATATCATAAAGGCAACGAGCTGGCATGTATCGCTGAATTATCTGTGAACAACCTCACTTCCTTCATCAGAAGAGCACTGAAAGTCTAATGAAACCAGCCTGTCTTATATCGAACAGGATCCTATTGCGTGTGTACAAAGAATCAGCTGCAAGGCTGGAGCATGCATCGAATAATCTGGAAGTGACACAGGAAAATTATCTCCTGAAGCTTTTAAGGAATAACTCTGGATGTCTCTATGGGAAGATTAATGATTTTTTATCTATCCGATCAGTTAGTGAGTTTCAGAAGAAATTACCTGTTACTTCCTACGAAGATTATCTGCCATTTATAGAGAGAATAAGAGCTGGTGAAAAGCAGGTCCTAACCAAACAGACGATTAAAAGACTTTCATTAACCAGTGGCACTTCATCCGGTCATAAACTCATTCCTTCCACAAATAAGTTAACACAGGAATTTCACAGTGCACTCGGTCCCTGGATATATTATAATTATAAGACTTACAAAGGATTGAGCAGTGGGACATCATTTTGGGTCATAACTCCTGCCGGTGATCTGCCGGAAATTAAATCAATGGTCCCGGTCGAATTTGATGAGGACAGTAACTATTTCGGTAAGCTGGCCGGGATGGTATTGCACCCTCTTATGGCAATGCCCAACGCGGTGAGCAATATTTCCGATATGGAGAATTACTATTATGTCGCTGCTTATTTCCTGTTATCATCCCCTGAACTCAGCTTAATATCTGTATGGAATCCATCCCTGCTTGGTATATTTTGTGATAAAATCAGGAACTTCAGCGAGAGACTCCTCCACGATGTAAGGGAAGGATCGATAAATCCACCAACTGAACTTACCGATGCTGAATTAAAACAATTAAAACAGTTTCTAAGGGTACAGCCAAAGCTTGCGACACGTTTATCAAAAGCGTTTGAGGAACATCCATCAGATGATCAACGGTTATGGGTGGCGATATGGCCGAGACTCAGCTTGATCAGTTGCTGGACGGACGGCTGGGCAGGTGATTTCCTTCCTCGGATCCGTCAATTATTCCCCGGAATACCCGTCCAGGGGAAAGGTTTAATGGCAACAGAAGCAATAGTCAGTATTCCCTTTACAACAGGAGATCCTGTGCTGGCCGCCACTTCCCATTTTTATGAATTCATAGACCAGGTTACTGGTGATGTGTTGCCAGCACAACATTTGAAAAAGGATACGTACTATGAAGTGGTAGTTACAACCGGAGGAGGATTATACCGATATCGGTTGAATGATATAATCCGGGTAACGGGTTTCTATAATGACCTTCCCCGGTTCAGGTTTATAGGAAAAAAAGACCTCGTTTCGGATATTTGCGGGGAAAAATTACATGAATATCATGTATCGGATGCCCTCAGGAATGTTTTCCTAAGGTTTAATATCCCCGGTGAAGCTCATTTTTTAATACCTGAGGTGCATGAGGGAACTGGCAGGTATCTTCTGTATATTCATGAAAATAATTATGCTGCATCATCGGTTGATAGCGAATTACTGGCTGAGGAACTTGATCGGGAATTACGAAGCAATTTCCATTATGATTATTGCCGCAGGCTCAGTCAATTGCAACTACCTGAGGTTGTCCTGATGAATGACCAGGTGTTGAAGGAATACATGTTAATAAAGTCCAAAAGATGGAAGCCGGGTACGGTAAAGTTTCCGAAGCTTGAAAAACCGGAGAGCCTGGGCAAGGCGTTAGGTTACACCAAAGCCTTATAATAGATGCTGAAGATAGGTATCATATTACCGGATGCACGTATCCATAGGTTTTCAATCGGACCATGGTGCACATCTTTCCGTGAAGCCCCGCTAACAGCCACTTCTCTGGCTTCGCTTGTTCCTGATGACCTGGATGCCTGTATCACATTGATTGATGAAAGTATCCAGAAGATACCCTGGGAAAAATGCTTTGACCTTGTAGCTATCAGTTGTATGACAGGTACGGCCAACCGTGCTTATGAGATCGCCAATGCATACAGAAGGAAAAACGTACCTGTCATTATGGGAGGGATTCATGCCACTCTGATGACAGATGAGGTGAGACAACATGCCGACAGTGTCGTTATTGGATTTGCAGAAAGAAGCTGGCCACGACTGCTCAGAGATTTCGTAAACGGACAGCTGAAACCTGAATACAGGGATAAGAAGGGACAATTTGATCATTTACCACCTCCCAGACGTGACCTGCAGAAGAAGATGGGTTACGGTGTTCCCAATGTTGTACAGGCAACCCGGGGCTGTAAAGCAAACTGTGATTTTTGTTCTGTCCCGGCTGCAGGATACGGCTGGCAGGTACGCCCGGTGTCTGAAGTTATCAGCGAGATAGCCTCAATCAGGTCGCGCAGAATTGTGTTCAACGATGTGAGTATGGGTGAGGATATGGATCATTTCAAAGAATTATTGAGGGCAATGATTCCTTTGAGAAAGCAATGGGGCGGACTGGTATCCACCAGGGTATTTCAAGATCCCGAGATTCCCGGATTACTCAGGGATAGTGGATGCGTTTATATTCTGATCGGTTTTGAATCCCTGAACAATGCTTCCCTGAAATTCATCAACAAAGGATTTAACAAATACCAGGAATATCGAAAAATCATTGAGATTCTCAGGGAACGTAATATCATCCTTATGGGATGTTTCATATTCGGGTTTGAGGAAGATGACGAAACCGTGTTTGAAAAGACCGTTGATTTTGTCCAGGACAACAGGATAGATATCCCCCGGTATGCAGTTTATACTCCATACCCGATGACACAGTCTTTTCTTCGCCTGAAGAAAGAGGGCAGGTTGCTGCATGAAAACTGGAGACACTATGATACCCAGCACGTTGTTTTTCGACCAAAACTTATGAGTCCGGAGGCACTGGACGAAGGATTCCGGTGGGCATACAGGAAAACATTTACCATCAGATCATCATTTCACCGCACAGTCAAATCAGGGATGAATTTCTTCATCACCTTTGCCGGGAACCTTGCCTATATTAAATACATACGCCGATTGGAACTTGAAAAAGACCGGATCCTGCGGGCTGGGTAGTATTTATTGGAATCTTGCCGGTTATCACCCCGTGCCCTTGAATTAAAGAAATTAAACCCGACGTATGCATCCTTAACGGACATCACGTACAATGAATAGTATTTGTTGTCCAAAAGAAATCTATTTCATAACATATCCTAAAAAGACTTTTGTGTGATCATTTGTGAATTCAATAAAAAAGCAATTATGATGTATTCTTCGTAACTACATCATTATCAGGCATCGCGAGTGGGAATTGAACTCGCGACCTAATGATTATGAACAATAATGTCCAGTTTAAGACCTGAGTCCTTCCGGTAGTTGCAGTGAGACCCCCGGAATAGCACACCGGGGGTTATTTATTATCACCCTTTATTCTCTACCTTTGTAAGCAGGAAATAAATACCATGAAACTGAAGAAATCTAAGTTTATTACAATCGAAAATGGTGTAAGGAAATACAACTTAGCATCCACTGCAGCGAATGCCGATTGGATTCGTTCAGCAAGACTTTGCAGCTACAGTTTACAGCGTTGAAGGAAATGCCGTTTTAAATATTTGTTATGTTTGGATAGACTTTGCTTTAAATACAACTGATGTAAAGAGTTCTATCAAAAAACCCCAAACAGCACCCATGAAAAAATAAAGGCCACAGCTTAGATCACCATGCAGCATCTTAAAAAAGTGTGGATTAGGGATTCCGATTATTAATCCTAAGAGTATGCCGTGCAACACCCAATGCCACCTTAATGAAGATATTCCTATCACAAAACCTAGAAGTGTCCTGTGAAACAGTATCATCATGAAGTCGTCCAATCCCATTTCTATTCCAATGATCCTGGCTCCAAGGTAGCAGAGCAATCCTGAAATAACACCACACAAGGTGGCTAAAAGAATCCTCTTATTACTTGCCATATTTACCTCCTTTTCAAATGCCTGTAATAATAAAGCTCTCGTTTATAACCTTCTTTTTATATCAATCACTAAAGTACAAAGTTACACCTCCAAAAAGCCAAAGTCAATTTTATTTTAGAATCATACCCCTATTGGTGATATATGGGTAGAGAAATGGCATATGTATCAAAGTGGATACTTACTATCACTTTTATCTGTTATGCCGATATAGTACCTATATATCAGGCATACGTCAGGTAAAATATTGGGATACTTACTCCTCGAATGAGAAAAGGATCAATTGCTTTTTATTATAAGGTTGAAAAAAGAATTCTTTGATCAGGGTGGTGGGGTGAATTATTCTGGTTTCCTATCAGATATGCTACTCCCACAATTAATATATTGACTTACAGTGTGTTTCTTTGTTCGTGTGAATAATTATCATTCTGCCTTTATATTCAGGGAGTAATCTGAAAAAACTGGTGATCTGGTTAATTATCTTTCATAAATCGAACCGAAAGTCCAACATCTTTTGGTTGTGTAATGCGGGCTATAGCATTACTCTCATAACTACTTGTTCCAGAATAATGAAGGAGTAGACTGTAGGTAATGCGATGTCAGAATCTTTGTATTTGATTGATATAATTATGGATATGCGTAGTCGTTCTCCTTTTAAAGTAATGATTGACTTATTTATTTATTTACGAGTCAAATAAAAATCCATCCACCCCATTTCTATGGATTACAGATGTATGAATTTTAAAAGGGAGGCTTAAATCTGATGAATTTCTTTTCAAGCTTTATTTATGTTAGAGCAAGATTGTATCATTGTCAAGGGCACAACGGGACTTAATCCTGATAAAACCGACTATAATGACGAGAAAGCAATAAAGAAGTGATTAAGTAAACATCGTGAAATAAATGAAGGATACTTATCGGCAGTATTTTTTTATTTCCTCATAAGCCTTATCAAAACCTAATTCTCCTGCCGTACTTAAATCCAAGCATCCGCTTTCTTTTTGGCTTGTTTTTATTTTAGCCAGCCCCCTGTAATAATATGCGGTTTCATCTATTGGATTATTCTGAATAGTCATGGTATAGTCAACTATTGCTCCAGCGAAGTCATTGAGGTCTTCCCTCACAAGTCCTCTATTAAAATATGCATCTGAATACTTTGGATTAATCTCAATGACTTTTGTATAGTCGCTAATTGCTTCCTTGTAGTTTTTCAGTTCACTTGTTGCATATGCCCTGTTGAAATATGCATCTGTAAATGTGGAATCAATTTTTATAACTTCACTAAAATCAGTCAGAGCTCCCTGAAAATCCTTAAAGGACATCCTTGCAAATCCTCTCCGGTAATATGCTTCCTTATTAGTCGCATTAAACTTTATGGATTCAGTATAGTCAGTGACTGCACCCGCATAATCCCGTAGTTCAGACTTTGAGATACCTCTGAAAAAATAAGCCTGCGCATCTTTTGGATTTAATCTCAGGGCCATTTTATAATCGACAATTGCCCCGGTGTGATCATGGATAAACGCTTTGGCATAACCTCTGCTTTTATAAGTATTCTCATCCTCAGGATTGATCTCAATTGCCCATGTAAAATCATCAATTGCTCCCGGATAATCCAGCAAGAGAGCCTTTGCTAAACCCCTTTCATAGTAAGCTGTGTCATTCTTGGGCTTTCCATGTTGATGTGCAAGCCCTGCAATGGATGTAATTACCTCTTGGATGTTTCTGTTTTTATAAGAATGCCAAGAACCGGCATTGTCCAGTTTCAGACGATTAGTCTGACCGGATTTTCCATACTTATTGGCAGTATTTGTTAACTGCTTCGTGGGCTTCTGGCAAACCCAACTCTACAGCTTTTCTTAAATCACGACATCCACTGTTGTTATTACCTATTTTTATTTTTGCAAGTCCTCTTCGGTAATAAGCATCTGAATACTTTTTGTTTATCTTTATGGCCAGAGTATAGTCGTCAATTGCTCCACTATAATCTTGTAATTCGTACTTAGAATTACCTCTAAGCTCGCAACTTGATGCCTTCCACGGATTAATCTCGATATCTTTGGTAAAGTCAGTAATTGCCCCTAAATAATCTTGAAGACTGTCCTTCGCCAAACCTCTATTGTGATAAGCCCCTGGATGCTTAGGATTAATTTCTATTGCCATGTTAAAGTCCGAAATTGCTCCTTTATAATCCTTTAGTTTAATTTTTGCGGAGCCTCTGTTTGAATAGGCGTCTGAATATTTTGGATCAATCTCTACAGCTTTGGTATAGTCAGCAATTGCTCCACTAACATCGTTAAGAAAATTCTTTGAATTTGCTCTATTGTTATAAATAACTGCTTTTACAGGTTCTTCATCTGGACAAATCTCAATAGCTATATTATAATCCTCAATTGCTCCCTGGTAGTCTTTTAAATTAAACTTTGCGCCGCCTCTGCAATAATAGGCTTCTTCATACTCTGGGTCAATCTCTATTGCTTTAGTAAAGTCGGAAATAGCTCTATCATAGTAAGATACACCAGAGTATATAATGCCTCTATCACAATAAGCCTCAGCATAATTAGGATTAATCTCAATGGCTTTAGTAAAGTCATTTACTGCTTTAAAATACTCCTGGAACTCGCTATTTACAAATCCTCTATAGTAATATGCTTGTGGCAGTTTAGGATTTAACTTAATAGTTTTGGTAAAGTCAGCAATTGCTCCAGCATAGTTATTAAGCAGTACTTTTGTTAATCCTCTGTTGTAATAAGCTTCTGCATACTTGGGATCAACCTCAATAGCCTTATTAATGTCTTCAATTGCTCCCTTAGAATCTTGAAGTCTCATTTTTACGTTGCTTCTATTGCTGTATGCCACTGCTAATTCAAAATTAATCTCTATTGCTTTAGTATAGTCGTCAATTGCTCCCTTGAAGTCTTGAAGTCCTGTTTTTAATGCTCCTCTGTTGCAATAAGCCTCTGCAAACTCAGGATTGACCTCTATTGCTTTAGTATAGTCAGCTATAGCTCCAATATAGTCATTTAGCTGTCCTTTAGCCACTCCTCTGTTGCAATAAGCCTCTGCAAACTCAGGATTAATCTCTATTGCCTTAGT
>CAZQVL010000038.1:16133-20917 GCA_964596715.1 uncultured Rikenellaceae bacterium | reverse complement strand
CTCCTCTGTTGCAATAAGCCTCTGCAAACTCAGGATTAATCTCTATTGCCTTAGTAAAGTCTGTAATAGCTCCACTATAGTCTTGAAGTTTTGACAGCTTTTCAATACCCCTGCGATAAAACTCTTCCCTTGTTTGGCTATAGCAATTAATGAGTAAAATAAAAGCAAGAATGAACAAGAAAATCTTTTTCATATATGACCTATTAAACTTTTTTTATTCAAAGTTATACCGTTTTAAATCAAAAGTCAACTTATTCTTAAATCATATTACATGTCTTTCATATAGGTGCAGTAAAAGGGCATATTGTTGAGAGTGGTATCTTACTATCACTTTTGCATGTTATGCTGATGCGAGACCATGTATCAGGCATTGGTAAAATATGGCTATACTTATCCCCAGCACGAGAAAAGGAACAATTGCTTTTGTTTTCAGGGAGAAAAAGAATTATTAATGCAAAAGCCGGACATCTTGACCACATTTGGCGGGTCAGATCTCAGTTTATATAAACAATTTAACAACAAACACTTAATCCTGGTGATGGGTGGTCAATTTAACCGTTTTTTGCAATATTATAGTCATTCATAAACTTATTTTACTATATTTAATGTACAATAAATTTCATATTGAGCCTTATGAGAAGAACAATTATTGTTGCATGTCTGCTAATTAGCTCATTTATAAATTCATTCGGCCAATGGTATGTCAAAAAGTATAATGTGGCAGATATTAATTTTCTATCAGATGAACAACTCACTGAATCGTTAAGAGAATCGAAGAAAGGGTTGCTTTATTCAGGCATTTCTGCTGGTGTTGGAGGATTTTTGATTTTTCTTCCTATGATTTCTCCTTACGAGGTTGATGATAATTCACCTATAGGTCAACAATTAATAGGTGCCGAGGGAATGAATAAAGTTATTATTGGCATTGGAGCAGGAGTGCTTGCAGGAGGAACTATAGCCAGCATAGTATACCTGAGCAGAATAGGACGAATAAAATCAATCATCAATAAAAAGTATCCGTACCTCGGATCGTTGAACATCTCACCTATAGTAATTTTTAACAATTATGCACAATCTATCGGTCCGGGATTTACATTAACTTATTATTTCTGAGGAAATTTTAGATTGTCTGATGACCTTCATAGGATCATATGCGACGTACTTCAATAGCATCCAGGAATATTTTAGCCCTTTGTTCCAGCATCCGGCTGCGGTCGACTTGACCAGTGGATTAACCCTTAAGGTTTATCCTAACCAAAGCCATCGGCAAGAAAAGCCTGTGAAGCGTACTTTGACATTCCTTTGTATTGATATGCGTTATCATTATTAGGCATAGTCTCTTTACTACCCTTAGTAAAGTCAGCAATTGCTCCCTCATAATCTCCAAGTTTGTGCTTAGCCATACCTCTGTTTATATAAAGACTATACGTTGGCATAATTTCTATGGCCTTAGTAAAATCGGCAATAGCCCCCATGTAGTCTTGACGGTTGTATTTTAACTCACATTCATTGAATATTCAATATATTCTTGAAAATCTTGAATTGTATTGAGTTCGGATTCTGCATTTTCTTTTTCCTTACTTTCTTTTGGTTTTTGGTTGCACCCTGCATTCAATATTAATAATGCAGTTATTACATAAAATATCTTCCTCATAATGATTGATTTTTTCATTAAGTACCTTTTCTTAATAAAGCAAGTTTATGTCGTCACTATCTTGCTTGCAGACAAAATTACACCACCAAAAAGCCAAAGTCAATTTTCTTTAACAAAGAACCCCTGATTTTCACCGGGGGCTATTACACAAGAGGTCGTCCTTTACATTTTAGGGTCGATCAATGCAAATCATAAGGTATTCTTTATTTATTCTGAATACAAAATTATTTTTTGCCTGATAATGTTATTTTTCTGATATTTGATATTGCCAGCATCCTTTCTATTTAGGTTAGTTTTAGGTTAGTTAAGGGTTGTCATACTCTCTATTTAGGGTGCTGGCTTCTTTAATTAAAAATGCCCCCGGAGATTATTTCCGTGGGATAGTAATAAAGTATTGTTATAAATGGTAATTAATTCTTGATACAGAGTGTATTAAGACCATTAGGATATTGATAATAACTCTCATATCTGTAATTATTTTTTCTCTCCCAACGGCAATTCTACATTTTCCCCCCACACATACTTATTAAACCACTGCCAGTTATGCCAGGTTGCGGCCAAGCGCTCCTTCGGTTTAGATATACCATGCCCAAAACCTTTGTAAACGATTAGTTCGACAGGTACCTCGCTGAATAAGCTTCCAGATAGGCTGAGTTCTAAGTATTGTTACATTGCTAAATATTTGAACGCTTCATAAACTTTACTGTTTATTCCGCTTGTAGAACAAGCTATTCAGCACCCTGTCGAACAATGTGAGAACAAAAAACCCAATTGCCAGATAAGAGATTAGTCGTGGAATTGTAATGTTAGAGAAGTAATCGAATTTAATATCAGGGAAGGGTATCCTGATATTATCAAGAAATCTAATAACAGGATCATAAGCTGTTATGTTTTCCGCTGTGCCAAGAAAGATTGCTGAAACTACCAGCAAAACGGCAACAGTACCTGAAATAACAGGAACAAGATAATTAATCCGGAATTTATCAGCGGCTTTTACAGGTACCTTTTCAATCTGGATAAGTGTCATTAACCTTCCTGTAAAACCCTCGGGAGCTGTCTCAATTTTCCGTGGATTAATGTATTTCCTGAGAATATCATCTTCGAATTTACCTGGCTTTTTCATAATGAATCTTATTTCTATTTTCGGTTTCTTGTATTATTTCTAACATTTTCTGTCTGGCTCTGAATAATTTCACCTTGATGGTAGATTTGTTCAGGCCGGTTACTGCAGAAATTTCATCAATTGTCATTTCCTCAAAATAATAAAGGCTGATCAATCCTTTTTCCTCTTCACTTATCTTTTGAAGTGCAATATTTAACAAATTGTTCCTGTATTCTTCTTCTGCTTTTGTTTCTGCTTCATTGTCACTATAACTCATTGAATCAGCTGTATTACCCGGAAAATCTTCAAGAGAAATGACTTTTTTTCTTGTCCTGATTAAGGAGATAGCGGAATTATAAACGATCCTATAAAGCCAGGTTGCGAAACTACTTCTCATCTTGAAATTTCCAAGTGATTTATAAGCTTTTATAAACGCATCCTGGGCAATTTCCTCTGCTTCTTCGCGGTTGCCGCATATTCTGAAAGCCAGGTTAAATGCATGATCTTTATGCTGGTCAACAAGATATGTATATGCGATTGTCTTACCTTCCAAAACCTGTCTGATATAGAATATGTCACCTTTATAATCCATCGTATTGCTTATTAGACGATCGCATTAACTTAATAGTTTCTGAACTGACTTTTTTCCGATCGATGTAACCTATACCCAAAATAATATGTCTAAAGATATAAAATAGATGTTTAATTAATAAACAAAATGTCATGAATACATTAATTGCTTTTATTGCACTCTTTGCAACAATCTTCGGAATACTTTACGTTTTTTATTCAACCAGAAATAAAGAACGACTTGCACTCATAGAAAAAGGCGCAGATGCAAGCCTTTTCAATACCGGAAAAAATCAGATAAGAAAATCCTTAAATTGGAACAAATTTACCCTGAATGTCGGAATGCTGTTCATGGGAGTTGCAGTCGGAATAATTATCGGAGCAATTCTTTCTGTGGCCGGAATTCTTGAACCAGGTGCTAATTATACTTCAATGATCTTTTTATTTGGAGGATTCAGCCTTGTTCTTTATTATTTAATTGACAGGAAGAGCAAATAAAACTCTTCTAATTACGATCACAAACAGTTGAATAACGGCTAATATATGTAACATTTTCTATAACAACTGTATCGGCTCCATGACATGACTGTTCAAAAGCTGTTATTTCTCCATCGGTCACGTTGCATATTTCAACTGTTGTCGTTGTAGTTAAAGGATATCCCTCCACAGGAACACTGGTAGTTACCAGATATGTTATCCTGCATTCGACACAATTGTTGTTATCATCTTTTTTACACGACAATAAGAATACTAAAATTAGTACCGCCAAATATTTCATATATAATCTGTTTTTTGACCGGAATAGCAAATCATTGACAAGATACTAAGTTTTTAACAATAATTTACCTTTTTCTCTATTGATGATGTGGTGACTACACATCATCAATCATTTGGGGCCGGTACGTCCTATAAATAATTTAACTTGTCAGATGCTATAATAAACATGGCATGAGACCAGAGCAAGGGGGAGACCGATACCTGAATATCATTTTCAAAAATCTGTTCGGGAATAAAACAATCATCCCTGATCCTTTTCAAAACCCAATTGTAATATTGTTTTGCTTTATTCATATCACCTTTCCTTTCATAATAAACAGACAACCAGAAGTTCAGCAAAGGCCACGCCCCTGAGCCTTTTTTCCTGTGTTCCCCTTCAGTTAACCAACCGTCATAATCATCATGTTCATACCGGTGAATCCCCCCATTTACCGAGAGTTTTTTCTCGATCTCGTTTATTGTCGATACTATCCGGATATCGTTTGCTTCATATACTTCAAACGGATAAACAAGCCCGATAATTGAAGCATCAATCCTTTTATCTGTAATTTTACCATATGATCTTACGAAGAAATCTGCGTAATGATCATCCAGACGGGCTTTCATTTCTGCGGCAACTTTTAACCATTTTTTTTCAGGCACTAATGCGTTTGCACAACGAAGTCCTTTTATGCAGGAAGC
>CAZQVL010000038.1:0-16033 GCA_964596715.1 uncultured Rikenellaceae bacterium | reverse complement strand
ACCTTTGGAGCAGCCCCGTAATCCGATTCAAAATGTGTCATGATTCTTGCAGGTTCGAGACTTTTGCCGTTCATTCTTCGAGGAGCCGTACAATGAGCCAGCGTAATTAACTGATCGTGAGGGTAAGTAGGATCATTCAGGAAAACAGGTTTTCCTGAAATGTTCGCCATCAGTATTCCTGAAGGAATAACCACAAAATCAGATTCACAGAATGCAAGATATCCTGCGTCATTGAGCAGACTCAGCGTAAGACAGGCTGTAGTTTCAGCTAATGGCATGATGGTACCCATGCAATTATTAACAGTGATTGCCCTGCACCCGGATTTGTCCATTAACCGTTTAAAGACATCTTCCAGAACAAAACAATTCTCAACATACTCTCTTTGTGTCTCCAGCTTTATCCCCGTTCCGGCAAGGTATTTTTCGGAGCGGTTTTTTGCACTGGTTATTACTGATTTGTCCCTTCTAGCTTCAGTAATCAGCCTGCCCAGGTCATCATAAGTCACAGTTTGAATATTAAATTTATACCTGTCCTGTACCAGTTTCAGAATAACATCCAGTGGCTGAGACCATGCACCGGGTCCACCAATTGCCAGAATGCCTGAATTAACAGTGTTTTTTAATCCGCATAATGCTCTCATCCGCCAGAGCAGTTCATCCTGGCTGTCTATAACAACATCATCCTCATCTATACCTTTTACAGTAAGTACATCTGTATGTTTTCTGAGATAACGAGGACTGATTATTTCATACCACAAATACACAGGGCCCGATTTATGACGGCAAAAGAATATAATGTTTTTCCCCATATCATTCAATATATCGAACTTATCTGATCCTCCCCCCGCAGCATATATCAAAAACAGATCTGCGGAATCCAGATCTCTGGTATTTAATAATTCCCGGGATGTCCGGACACCGGAAACGGGAAGAATATTTACAGGGAAATCTGCTTTGGAGCCAAGGGTATTTAGTTCTCCCCTGATCCGTACAATCTCGTTAGCGGCATCCTCCTCAGTCTGAATGCCGCCCCAGTGTCTCCAGCTGGTCTGTTTACGCTGCGAAGGCACATCATACATGAAGACTGGTTTTACAATGAGAGGTTGCCGTTGAATTGTAAATTCATCAGTTGTTTGGCCTGACATGATAGAGGACCATGAAAGGCCTGACAGTGCAACTGTCCCCAATGCGCCGGTTCCGGTAATCCTTACAAACTGTCTTCTTGTTATGTCGTTTGTTGTTTTCTCATGATTACCACAGCAGCAGGAATAACCTGATCTGCTCATTTTTTTTGAGTTCGGGTTGCTTGATCCATGCATTTTATTATAATATTAAGATTACAGGGATGTAATTTCCCTCCTGATTGATTAAAGTTACGATTTTTTTACTGTACTTTAATAATAATCCATACTCAATCAACCCATAATATCAATGTTATTAATTGCAACTCACCTATACAGGGTAAAGAAATGTACTTTGATTTTTTCGAGGTTACCGTCTTATAAGCATAGAAACCACCTGTCACTTTCGAGGTCATGTTTGATGATATGCTGCTTTCCATCGGTTGTTTTAACCTTAAAGTAATCTGAAACAGGCCATTCAGGATTACGGTCACCCTGGTACCAGCGATCTGTTATTTCCTGTATTTGAAATCTCTCATCATCACGGTAAAAGCATTTTGGATATTCATCCGCTTTATAACCTGAATGACATTCAACCCTTATCGGGATCATCTCTATCATTTCTTTTACTACAACAATTCCTATTGAACCTGCCCTTTCACAGGGTAAATACTATTTACGGATACCATAATAAAACTATACAAAATTTAATTATATGACTAATTCGGCATTGATTAAATATGAATCTCCATATTTTTTGTGTCCGGTGTAGATCATTGTCAGATAATTTTAGTTACATCTTACCATCCGTTAATTCAAATAAGCTATTCGTTGGATATAGCTTTTTAGTTTCTGACAATATTATAAATTCGATATGAAGTTTGTAATTCAGACTTCAAAAGAAATGGAAAACAAAAAGGACATATAGACAGTAAAAAGTAAATCAAAATTATTATTAATTAATTTTTTAAGTCATGAAAAGAATGTTTTTATCAGCAGTACTTATTATCGTTATCTGTACTGCATCATTTGCCCAGAAACTTGTTGCTAAAGGAAAAACCTTTACAGCATTTGGAGATTACAGAATTGAGACTATGGACCAGCCCATTGTAATAAATGGCAAAGAACTTGAAGCGTTCATAATCACCTATCAGAACACAGGTCTGAAGGTTACTCTTGCACTCGATGAAACACCAAAATGCAAAAAGTATTATGTATTATCAGACAATCTGTCGATCCAGTACGTTTGCACCGATAATTATTTCGGAGTTGAACGACTGGATAAAGACCTTGAAAAAGAAGGGTATAAGACCGTCAATGAAAATCTGAATAATGATCAGTATTTTCATCAGAAGATGATTTCGTGCGAGCAAAACAACGATCGAACTAATTCAAGGCTCATCGCGGCTTATTACCCGTTTCTTATCAGAGATCAGGAAGCTGCTCTAGCTTTAAAATAAAGTCTCTTCTATGGCCATCCGGTTGATCCTGGTTTTAGGTTTTAATTTAAGAAAAGAGAGGCACCTTCAGGTGCCTCTCTCTTTTATAGGTAACTATACGTATAAATCCGTGTAATCTGCAGCAGAAAGAAATCAACCTTTAAATCTTGACATATGAACCAGAAAAAGATCTTTTCTGGTTCGTGATATGGGAATCTGCGATCCGTCCGTCATCTCTATGTAGCCTCCCTCCCTGCGGATATATTTTCTGACATATTTGAGATTTATGAGATGTGAATTGTGTGATCGGAAAAAATGGCGGTCACCAAGAAGGTCCTGAAATTCTTTAAGATGTTTGGACACAAGTATTTTCCGTTTTCCTGATATGTAAAACCATGAGTAACTGCGGTCAGCTTCGATACGGATAATTTCCCTGGGATTAAGATATTCCATCCCGTCAGCAGTAGGTATGGCAAGCCGTGATGGAAGTGATGATTTCAGGTTCTCCATGAGTATCCGGAAGTTTTCGTTGCTCTGAGAATGTTTTTCTGACCGTTTGCGGATTACTCTGTTGACTGCTTCAATAAACTCATTTATATTAATTGGTTTCAGGATGTAATCAACCGCACTGAACTTGATCGCTTTTATGGCATAATGGTTAAAAGCCGTTATGAACACTACATCGAAGGTCTTCTCAGGGAAGTGGGTAAGAAGATCGAATCCAGTGCCATTAGGCATTTCAACATCAAGAAATACAAGATCCGGTTTTTCCCTTTTTATTTGCTGAACACCCTCAGTGACATTATAGGCTTTGCCCACAACTTCAAGAGATGTGCAGTATTCCCCTATAATTGAATTAATGAAATTTACGGCATCAGGTTCATCATCAACAATGATTGTTTTTAATTTCCTGCTCATGTAATTATTGGAATATGGATCTCTACACGGGTTCCTACAGGTTCTCCATTATTGTTTTTCAGATCTGTATAATTTGTCTTCAAACTGGTACCGTATAGTGTATTTACAAGATCAAGTCGTGATGATACGATTTGTGTACCCAGAGAATTGTGATTTTTATCACTTTTTGCTTTCCTTTTTTGTGCAGCTTCCCGGCCAATACCGTTGTCTTCAATTGTACAGTTGATATAATCACTGTTCAATTTTAAATCAATCTTAATGAATCCCTTGTTTTCTGCGGGCATGAGTCCATGGCAAATAGAATTCTCAACATAAGGTTGGATCAGCATTGTTGGAACCTTATAAAGGAGAGTGTCTATTTCTTCATCTACATCAATCCTGTAATCAAATTTATCCTTAAATCGAATACGCTCAAGTTCGAGATAAAGGTCCAGGGCATCCAGTTCATCATGCAGGGCTACCGATGTATGCTGAGAATTTTCAAGCACCTTGCGCATAAGGCTGGAGAACTTTGTGAGATAATTGTTTGTTGCAAGCTTGTCGTGCTGATACATATAATACTGAATAGAGTTAAGGGTGTTAAAAATGAAATGTGGATTCATCTGTTGCCGCAGGTTCGCCTGGGTAACTTCCGATATCTTCCTGTTCATCTCGCTGATACGACGTTTAGCTTTTAACTGTGAACCTCTGAAAAGCAGTAATCCTATTGCAAGAGTTAATATGATAAGTCCGGTAAATCCATAAATCATAAGCTTTTGATTCTTAATTCTTAAAGAAAGAAGTTCCACCTCTTTAATATGAGAATCCGTCTCATAACGTAATCTTGCATCAGTAAGGCCTTTTGTATTGCTGCTTATCATCAGAGAATCGCTGAATTGTTTATAGAGTACATGATTTTTATAAGCTTTTGAAGTATCGTTTAATTTGAGATAAATATTGGTCAGATCCAGATAAATCCATTCAAGAGAATACCAGTCTCTTGCCTTTTCTGCCATCTCAATTGCTTTATCGTAGTAACTGACCGATCTGTCAGTGTATCCCAGGTCACGATATATTGTTCCGAGATTACCATAAGCATTGGCAGATGCACCATAAATTTTACTCGGGATGCTGTATTCCAGGGATTTATTGTAGGAATACAGGGAGGAATCAAACATTGTTTCACCATAGAAGTTCCATCCCATATTTGCCAGAGAGGCCGCGACATGTCCTGTATCTTTCTGTATCAGAGCAATTTTATAGCACTGTTTAAGAAGCGAATCAGCCAGTCTGAAATTCCTGGCAGCCTTCAGGGTATCTGAATAACTGGTGCCGAGTAAATAATATCCATATATTAAGTGCATTGTATCAGATTCGATAATTGCCTCATTTATGAGATTTTGAAGACTCTGTCGGTATCGGTTCCGATCCTTAAGGCTGTTATATATAGATGACTGTAGAATGTAACTTCTCGGAACGATTGCCTTTATCCTGTTTTTCTTTGAAAGGGCAATACCATCGTTCAGATAATCCAGACCTTCCTGAAAAAAGCCTGTCCGGTAATAATACTGTCCAAGAAATACCATTGACCTGGCAAGAACATCATCTTCCTTATTACTCTCAGCCTGTTGCATTGCTTTAATAGCAAAATCGGATGCTTTCATGTAATCACCTGTAAAAAATGAGAATTCAGCTCTCAGCAGGCTTAACAGAGCAGGTATCTCAATATTTTTCCTTTCACATATTGAAACTGCAGTATCTATACAGGCTTCAGCCTTATCATACATTACCGATTTTGAAAGGTATTTAAAACCAGCTCTGGTAAGTGAGTTAATCCTGGCAGTATCAATTTTAGAATCGGCTGATAGCTTTCTTTTAATAGCACTATATTCAGCAAATGATGTACCTCCCGCAGGAGAGATCCATACTATCAGCCATGATAGTATTAAAACAAGCTTAAAGACTTTCATATCAAAACCCGCAATAAATAAACACTAAACAAATACAAACATTCAGGAATTTCCTTCCTTAAAATAAATCTCATGCAACCATGAGCACGATCTGGTTCTATTATCGTTCTGAAATTAAATAATTCAGAAAACATTTTGAAGTTTCAATCAACAATCGGCTGGTTTGGGTTGACGAATGACATTTACTGATTTACCACCTCTTTAATCAAAAGGGAAGTTATTGCTCCAACAGTTCATTGGAGTAATTAATGAGTCTTATCAGATCATCCCTTCTGGCAATTTTTATCCTGCCCTTTTTTATAAACTGTTTCAATTCGTCAGCCTGCTCCGGGAAGATTTTAAGAAACTGACGCTCATTCGTAAAACTGTATATATCATTGTTCGTCCTTATCCAGTACACAGGATCAACATTTACAGTATAATCAGACGGTAATTTAAGATTGTGGTATCCGCTAGCTGTGTTGATGCCTGAATAACTTGAAATACTGGAAGTTTGGGATGTTCCGCCATATCCTGAGGGTCTTCCGGGCGGTATTATGCTACCTTGATGCTGAATAAAAAGAGAAATGGGTGCAACTACAACCACTTCATAAAAGACTTCGCTGACAGGTATAAAACAACTGTTTTGAAGAAAAACAGTATCAACCATTTCAGTACCCATCAGATCGAATAGCTTGTCACCCTGTTGATAAACCATTTTCTCACTTACCATATTGTAATTCAACATGGCTTTCTGATTCCTGCCATTTTTCATTTTCACAATTCCACTGGAAAATTCAGGATACAGATACTGGGGAGATGAATCAACTGAACTGGTCTGGGCATTGATAAACCCTGAAACACCAGTCAGAAGCAGAATGATAATTAAAGAAGCACAATGTTCCTTGTAATTAAAACGTTTCATCATGGTTATTTTTTTGAAATATCTTTATACACTCTGACATAATCTATAAATACGGTATCAGGAAAAACAGTTGTCTCATCAGGATCTTTTGGCCAGCTACCGCCAATAGCAAGATTCAGGATGATATAATGTGGCTTATGAAATTCTGAGGTGCTGTTTATACTGTCAGTTATGGTAACCTCATGATATTGATTCCCATCCAGAAACCATTTAATAGATTCTTTGTCCCACTCAACAGTATAATTATGATATTGAGTAACATCGCATGGGGTTTGGCTGCCGGATGAGACATGTTTTTCGTTGTGCCAGTGCAGATTACCATATAGAATATCCTCATTATTAATATGTTCCATAATATCAATTTCTCCGCACCGAGGCCATCCCACCTGGTGAATGTTCTTCCCGAGCATCCAGAATGCCGGCCATAGACCCTGTCCTTTCGGAAGTTTCATTCTTGCATCAATCTTACCGTAAGTCCAGCTGTGTTTCCTGTCAGTTGTCAAGCTGGCTGAAGTATACTCTGCCGTCTCAAATGTCTCCTTCCTTCCTATTATGAGGAGTATCCCGTTGTTAACGATCGTGTTCCCGGGACGTCTTAAGGTGTAATATTGCAGCTCGTTGTTCCTGATGTATCCTACTTCGTTACCCCATTTTGTTGAATCAGGTAATCCCGAATAATCGAACTCATCAGACCATACCAGTTCCCATTGCTGGTCTTTATCCTGACCGGAGCAGGAAAACAATATCAAAAAGAGAAAAACTAACCTTCTCATTTTTTAATTCAGTTTTATTTATGCAAAGTTACAATTTAAGTTCTCATTCAACATATTAATTAAAGATTTCCCGTTTTTCTATTATTTTTGGAATCCCTGATTGGTACCGGAATCCACAGAGGGAGTATCATTGAACATTTGCGGAATCTTCAAAATATGATTAATAAGTAATGGATGCGGAAATAACTGTTATTGGGGCCGGGGTCATTGGTTTAGCTATCGCTGAAAAGGTTTCCGGAAGCACTGCTAATGTTTTTACTATTGAAAAACATTCTGCGTTTGGCCAGGAAACAAGCAGCAGAAACAGTGAAGTTATTCATGCCGGATTATATTATCCTCAGGGAAGTCTTAAAGCCAGATTTTGTGTTGAAGGGAAAAACCTGTTGTATGAATATTGCAGGAAATATGAAATTCCATTTGACATTTGCGGCAAACTTATTGTTGCAACAACAAAAGAGCAGATTAAGGTTATTGAAGGCATAAGACAGACCGCTATTGACAACGGAGTAAATGATCTGATAATTATGGAAAAGGAAGAGGTTGCTGAGATGGAACCCAATATTTTTGCATTGAAGGCACTCTATTCTCCCTCAACAGGTATTGTTGATACTCATTCGCTTATGAAACGTTTCGAGATTAATACTCTTAATAATGGCGGTCAGATAGTATACAGAAGCGAGGTAACAGGTATAAAGAAAATTAATAGCGGTTATGAAATAAAGCTCTATGATGCTGATGCAAAAGAATATAGCTTTACAACCAGGATCATCATAAACTCTGCAGGCCTTACATCTGATAAGATCTCTGAAATGGTTGGGATGAGAGATAGGAATCTTAGAATATTATTTTGCAAGGGAGAGTATTTCAGGCTAAAACCGCCTAAAAACAGGCTTGTAAGCAGACTTGTTTATCCGGTTCCATTCCATAACCTCGAAGGAATCGGCATCCATGTTACTATCGATATGGGAGGAGGCGTGAAACTGGGGCCTGATGTTACCTATCTTGAATCAAATGATTATGATTACAGAGTATCTCACGGCAAACAGGAAGCTTTTTACCTTTCGGCCAGGAAGTATCTTCCTTTTCTCAGATTTGAGGATTTAGCTCCCGATATGGCAGGAATAAGACCCAAAATTCAGCAACCAGGGGAACCTTTAAAAGATTTCTATATAAAGGAAGAGAGTAACCGTGGATTTCCAGGATTTGTAAACCTGATAGGTATAGAATCACCCGGCTTAACCGCTTCAATTGCGATTGCCGGATACATTAATAATCTGATTTCATGATCAGTCTATTAACCAGTATTCAGGAGATATCAGCAACATCATTAAACAGTCAGATTATATTGTGTTAATTTTTCTTAATATTAGAGAAAATATATCTATGGGTATTTGCTAATTACCATCTTCTGATCTATATTCGCCTGAAAAAGAAAAAAAATGAAATCGACTAAACTGTTTACCCGATCATTGATTATGCTGTCACTGTTCATGATAGCATTCAGTCTCTTTTCACAAGAAAGAAATCTTAATACTGATTTCACACCTGAGGTTGGTCAGCCCGGAAAAGATGTGGTGTGGGTACCTACGCCCCAGGAACTGGTTGATAAAATGCTCAGCATTGCAGAGGTGACATCAAAAGATTTTGTTATAGATCTTGGTTCGGGTGACGGACGCACAGTCATTTCAGCAGCAAAGCTTGGTGCACGTGCACGTGGTATTGAATACAATCCTGATATGGTAGAACTTTCAACGAAGAATGCTGCATCAGCAGGTGTCAGCGATAAAACTGAATTTATTGAGGCAGACCTTTTTGAAGTCGATTTCTCCCAGGCTACAGTCATTACGATGTTTCTGTTACCTGAAATCAATCTCAGGCTTCGACCACGCCTTCTTGACCTCAAGCCCGGTACACGAGTTGTATCCAACACCTTCACCATGGGTGAATGGGAACCGGATTATGAAGCTGATACTGATGAGAACTGGAACAGCTGGAACAGGGCCCTGTTATGGATTGTTCCGGCGAAAGTCGATGGCAAATGGAGAATCGGCCAAAGCAACCTTACGTTTACTCAGGAATTCCAGTTTGTTCAGGGAACAATCGAAACTAACGGTAAAACTTCCAAAATCACCGATGGCAGGCTCCGGGGTGATACAATAACTTTCACAATAGATGGCGCAGTATATACAGGACGTGTTAACGGAAATACCATGTCAGGAACAATGACCAGAGGAAGTACAAAATCAAACTGGTTAGCCAGAAAATCAGGTTAGAGATTTTCTTAATCTATCTGTTTATCAGAGTTTACTTTTTAACAACTTCTGCAGTACTGCTATTTCATCCCTGAATCTTGCCGCCTCAATAAAATTGAGCTCGGAAGCAGCTTTTTCCATGTTTTTTCTGGTCTTTTCAATTGTCTTCTCAAGAGCCTCCCTGTTCATGTACCTGACAACAGGATCAGCAGCAATATCCGGTCTTTCAGGTTCAATATAGGATTTGAGGGTTATCCCTTTAGTGCTTAAACCACTCAGGATCGATCCGGTCTTCTTTATTATCTGAGAAGGAATAATGCCCATCTTGTCATTGTATTTCAACTGTTTATCCCTTCTCCGGTTAGTCTCATCTATTGTCTCCTGAATGCTTGTGGTTATTGCATCAGCATACATTATGACCTTGCCGTTCAGATTACGTGCTGCCCTTCCTGCAGTCTGCGTAAGCGATCTTGTTGATCTGAGAAATCCTTCCTTGTCAGCATCGAGGATTGCGACCAGTGATACTTCAGGAAGATCAAGACCCTCTCTTAAAAGGTTTACACCGACCAGAACGTCAAAGGAACCCGACCGTAAACCCTCCATAATATCAATCCGTTCCAGAGTGTCGATATCTGAATGAATGTAACGGCACCTGATATCGAACTTTAAGAGATATGCAGATAATTCTTCTGCCATCCTCTTGGTAATAGTCGTCACAAGGATCCTTTCACCTGCCTTTGCTCTGCTCCTAATTTCAGCCATCAGATCATCAATCTGATTAAGACTCGACCGTACCTCTATGGGTGGATCAAGGAGTCCTGTTGGTCTTATTACCTGGTCAACAAAAACACCTTCGCTTTTTTCCAGCTCATAATCGGCAGGTGTGGCGCTTACAAAAATTGTCTGGCCTGTCAGAGCTTCAAATTCCTCAATCCTCATGGGCCTGTTATCCAGGGCAGCAGGTAACCTGAATCCATACTCGACCAGTGTCTGTTTCCTGGAATGATCACCTCCATACATTGCTCTTATCTGGGGAATGCTTGCATGGCTTTCATCAATAACAGTAATGAAATTTTCAGGAAAATAATCGAGTAAACAAAATGGTCTTGTTCCTGCTTTTCTTCCGTCAAAATAGCGTGAATAATTCTCAATACCGCTGCAATAACCAAGCTCCTTTATCATCTCCAGGTCATACAATACTCTCTGCTCCAGCCTTTTTGCCTCTTCTTTTTTTCCAATATCATTAAAATGCATAACCTGCCTGACCAGATCAGTCTGAATCTGGTTTATTGCCTGGTCTATTCTTTCCCTTGTAGTAACAAAGATGTTTGCCGGGTAAATAAGATATTCATTCAGTATCTCCAGCCTTTGACCGCTTAACGGATCAAAAGTATATATCTCTTCAATCTGGTCACCAAAGAAGATAACCCTCACTGCCAGATCGGCATATGCAGGGAAGATGTCAACCGTATCTCCTCTTACCCTGAAAGTCCCGCGCCTGAATTCGAGCTCATTCCTGGAATAAAGACTATCCACAAGTTTCCTGAGAAAGAGATTCCTGCTGATTATCTGACCCTGCCTGATGTGTACGGTATTTGAATGAAAATCATCCGGATTCCCGATACCGTAAATACATGAAACGGACGAGACAACTATCACATCATTTCGTCCGGAGAGAAGTGATGATGTTGCACTGAGACGGAGTTTTTCAATCTCCTCGTTTATAGAAAGGTCTTTCTCGATATACGTATCTGTTACCGGCAGATAGGCTTCAGGTTGATAGTAGTCATAATAGGAAACAAAATATTCAACCCTGTTTTCCGGAAAAAACTGCCGGAATTCACCATATAACTGTGCGGCAAGTGTTTTATTATGACTCAGGACAAGGACAGAACGCTGGATTTTTTGTATTACATTGGCAATTGTAAAGGTTTTGCCGGAACCGGTTACTCCCAGAAGTGTCTGAAAAGGAACCCCTTTCCTCAGTCCCTCAACAAGCTGGTCTATAGCTTCCGGCTGATCACCTGTGGGAACAAAATCTGATACAAGTTTGAAAACCATTCCTTTTCACTCAGATAATCTTAATACGAAATATACAGGAAGATGGTCACTTGCTCCTCCGGCATAATAATCTCCAATATAAGTTCTGTGAGGTTGTAATGCACCTGTTTCCGCATTTCTATACAATAAAACGTCATTTTTTAATACTCGACCATCTGCCGGAGCTGTATAATAACCGTTCCCTTTTGCAAAAAGAGAAGGAGTAACAATAATCTGGTCAAACATCTGCCAGTTATCCCTGTATGTCAACGTTCCTTCATCACCGGTATTATGCATATCATACATCATATTGTAAAGATCGCGGTAACCAATATTCTTAAGTTTGTTTGTCGCACCCAGTACCTGCAGAATGCTTCTGTTTGTCGGTTCATCATTGAAATCACCCATAATTATTATCCTGGCATTGTTATCAAGATTCAAAATACGGTCAATTTCTTTTCGTAAAGTGACTGCAGCTGTTATCCTTTTAATCTCTGAATCCTTCTCATCAGGGGAACGTGAAGGCCAGTGATTTACAAAAAGATGTAATATATTCTCTCCGGCACGGCACTTAACATAGAGTATATCACGTGTAAAATCAGTTGTATCTGTTATAAAATCAACAGGAATAGGCTTTGATTCAACTATTTCTATTTCATTCCTGTTATAGAGCAGGGCAACATCTATACCTCTTTCATCAGGGCTCTCATAATGTACAATACTGTAATTTACTTTTACCAGATCAGATGTTCTTACAAGATCCTGAAGAACTTTCTTGTTTTCAATCTCAGCAAGTCCGACAAAGTCAGGAGGAGCTTTTCTGTTTATAGATGTAATGCATGCGGCAATATCGGTCAGTTTTTTATTGTATTTCTCTTTGTTCCATTGTTTAGGGCTGTCAGGGAGGAATTCCTCATCATTTTTTAACGGGTCATCATCAATGTCAAACAGGTTCTCCACATTCCAGAAGACAACCGTGAGGGCGGTTTTTTGGGTGGACTTTTGCTGTGAGAAACCAGAAAGACAAACAATAAAAAATATAATTGAAGGCAGTACGTATTTCATATATTAATAAGTTAATCCGGTGCAAACCTACATAATTTCCATCTATTTTTAATTATCAGGCGATTGCATTATAAGTCTGTCGACATCATCAAGCTCGTCGAAGTTCTGTTAATAATTTATAAAAATCAAAGGCGCCTGTCTGATAAGCGCCTTCACTTTCCGTAAATCCGGTATTTCATTAACCTAAATAACCTTTTAGTAATCTGCTACGGGAGGTATGTCTCAGCCTCCTTATTGCTTTTTCTTTTATTTGTCTTACTCTTTCGCGTGTAAGACCAAACTTCTCCCCTATCTCTTCAAGGGTCATCTCCTGGCATCCTATTCCAAAGAAAAATCTTATGATATCCCTTTCACGTTCTGTTAGGGTTGCCAGGGCTCTGTAGATCTCTCTTGAGAGTGATTCATCCATCAACAGTTTGTCAGCGACAGGGGAATCTGTATTTGCCAGTACGTCGAGCAGACTATTGTCTTCACCCTCAATAAAAGGTGCATCAACCGAAACATGTCTTCCCGATACTTTGAGAGTATCCGTGACTTTTTCTTTCGGTAGTTCAAGTACATCTGCCAGTTCTTCAGGTGAAGGTGTTCGTTCATTTTCCTGTTCAAACTTTGAAAAAGCTTTATTAATCTTATTCAATGACCCTACCTGGTTAAGAGGTAACCTGACTATTCTTGATTGTTCTGCTAGAGCCTGTAAAATCGATTGTCTGATCCACCAGACTGCATAGGATATAAATTTGAATCCTCTTGTCTCGTCAAACTTCTCAGCAGCTTTGATAAGTCCAAGATTGCCTTCATTTATTAGATCGGGAAGGCTAAGACCCTGGTTCTGATACTGCTTTGCAACTGAAACAACAAAACGGAGGTTTGCTTTAGTAAGTTTCTCAAGAGCAGTTTTGTCCCCTTTCTTTATTCTCTGGGCCAATTCAACTTCTTCCTCTACCGATATCAACTCTTCTTTACCAATCTCCTGCAGATATTTATCTAGTGATGCGCTCTCTCTGTTTGTTATGGATTTGGTAATCTTTAGCTGTCTCATTATGCCTCCGAAAAAATTTCCGCAAAGATACTGCTTATTAATAAAATAACAAAAATAATCATATATTGTTATCAACAAATGGGCCTGATTTATTATGCCCTTGATTAACAAATACTTATTTCAACATATTTACTAGTTCCCCAACTTTAAGCTGAAATAACGTCCGTTCGACTGAACGCCTTCAATCGACTCAAGACTTCTTTCGTTGTCTGAAACTTCACGAACTTCAGCAGCATTGCTGACCTTTTTGCCATTAATACTGAGTATTATGTAGCCTCTCCTGATTCCAATGTCCTCGAACCTGCCGTCATTAAGTTCTGCTACTTTGACACCATAGTTAATATTTAACGACCTTCGTTCTGACTGACTCAATGATTCTATTCTTGCTCCAAAAACAACTGATGTTCCTGTGCCAGGCTTAACAACATCTGTATTACCTGACAGATTTTTCAATATGAGAGGTACTGTACTTTGTCTGCCATTTCTTACATAAGTAACCGATAAATTGTCACCTGGCCGGTATTTGCCAATCTGTTCCTGGAGTTCAGCCGAGGTAGCAACGTTAACGTTATTGAGTTTCATTATTATATCATTCTCCTTCAGCCCTGCTTGATCAGCAGCGCCGTTTTCGTTTATTCCTGTTATGAGAACTCCCTTTACTTCCTTCAGATTTTGTTTTTCCGCATCCCGGGAAGTGATATCAGTAATTATCACACCCATGATTGCTCTCTGGACTTCTCCAAACTCTCTAAGATCTTCGACCACTTTCCTGACAATTGTTATGGGAATTGCAAAGGAGTTTCCCGCATATGCACCACTGGGAGATACGATTGCGGATGTGATTCCTACGAGTAATCCTCTGGTGTTTACAAGTGCTCCCCCGCTGTTACCCATATTAAGTGCTGCGTCCGTCTGGATAAAGGATTCAATCCTGTAATCGGAGTCAAGGATATTCAGACTTCTTCCTTTTGCACTGACAATACCTGCCGTAACTGTCGATGTAAGATTAAACGGATTGCCTACAGCCAGAACCCATTCACCCAGTTTCAGACCATCAGAATCACCATACTTAATATAAGGAAGGTTGTTTGCTTTTATTTTAAGCAAAGCAATATCCGTACTGGGGTCCCGTCCAACTACTTCAGCAGTAAATTCTCTCTTGTCATTCAATGTTACATCAACATCATCAGCGCCCTCAATTACATGATTGTTGGTGATTATATAACCATCTGTAGAGATAATAACTCCTGAACCGTATCCTCTTACTTCCCTG
This sequence comes from uncultured Rikenellaceae bacterium, assembly GCA_964596715.1. Lineage (GTDB taxonomy): Bacteria > Bacteroidota > Bacteroidia > Bacteroidales > VadinHA17 > LD21. Next base: position 1,260 of record CAZQVL010000038.1, on the reverse strand, counting down.
GGTCTGCTGTACCTTTCCCCATAAAACCATTCCATAATCGGATTGGGTGCCTGACTTCCCATCATAGTCTTGGTCTTGACATGTACAACTGCATGAACGGTCTGTTCAGCTGCATAGGTCAAATCAATCTGCCCTTCCTGCATTGCATAGGAAGCAAGGAATGCCGGACTGCCCCGGACCTCAAAATTCACGCTATCGTACTCTGATAATCCGGATGGCTTCTCATTTATTCTGGTATAAGCGAAAAGTGCTATAGCCGCTCCTAACAGAGCCATAAATAATGCAATAAATAATTTTTTTACTTTCATTGTTATATTTTTTATGTGTTAATCCTTTCTTTTACAATTGTATTTTTATTCAAATAATATGCCTTATCCAAAGATTCCTATCTTTACAACCAATTTCCTGTAATTTTGTTTTACAAAGGTCATGCAATTTTTTAACGGACCTTAAGAAATTACAAGGATTTAACAACACTTTAACATTGATGACTACAACATTTAACAAATATCAGGGAGCTGGTAATGATTTCATTATAATAGACAATCGAACCGGCATTTTTAATCCGTCCAATTCAAACCTTATTAACAGGCTTTGTGATCGCAGACTGGGAATCGGTGCTGATGGATTTATCCTTATAAATTCGTCAGAAGAGTTTGATTTCGAAATGCTTTACTTCAATTCCGACGGATTCGAAAGTACAATGTGCGGAAACGGTGGCAGGTGCGCTGCAGATTTTGCCATAAGATCAGGCATCGCCGGAAAAAAGCTAATCTTCAGGGCAATAGACGGAATTCATGAAGCAATCTCCGAAAACAATATTATAAAACTCAGTATGAATGATGTAAATGAGTCACGGATAGTATCCGGAAATTACTTCATCAATACAGGTTCACCCCATTATGTCATATTTAATGAAAATGTCGCAGCCATTGATGTTTACAATGAGGGTAAAAAGATACGATGGTCAAAAGACTTTCCACCCGGAGGAACTAATGTGAATTTCGCAGAAATAAAAGGTAACAGTATGTATGTCAGGACTTTTGAAAGAGGTGTGGAGGATGAAACACTTTCATGTGGCACTGGTGTTACTGCTTCTGCCATTGCTGCAGTTTTTTCTGGACATTTTGACACAAATTCAGTAAATATCATTACCAAAGGAGGGAATCTTAAGGTTGAGTTTAAAATTAAAGGGAAAAAAGTTACAAATATCTGGTTATCCGGTCCTGCAACTTTTGTATTTGAAGGCTCCATTGAGGT
>CAZQVL010000037.1:0-34051 GCA_964596715.1 uncultured Rikenellaceae bacterium | reverse complement strand
AGAAACCTTTATCTAAATTATTTGGAAAGCAAAATTCAATAGTACTCAGACAAAATCAACCTGAAAGTCAAATATTTTTAGACTAACAATTGACAGCTTTATTAAATAGACCAAATATCTGTTATCATACAAATGAAACTTGTTATCTTAGATCATCAAATTGGGTGTGTCGTATTTCACAATATTTTTAAAAAAGTGTAAAATGAGTAAACACCTTACCTTCTATCTGATAATAAGCATGATACTTATATCAGTACCAATATTACTACAGGCAAATGTCAGTCTTCATGTACTTTTAAGCGATGGTATTGTCTATTCGGAACCGGTGTACGTTCGGTATGCATGGGGGGCTGATAATCCAGAAGGTGCAAACCTTTACAATGCTGAAGGTCTTCCAGCCTCTCCTTTTGAAGCTCACATAAACAATTGAAATTATTTACTTTAAACTTGATAATCATGAAAAAATCATTTTTTCTGCTGTTGATTTTACTGTGCAGCCGGCTTGCAGCCCAGGATCCAACGGGCTCGTCAGGACAATATCCACCTCCGGTTCATTTTACTGCCGGGCAGGACCACCAGAATATGATGGATCAGCTTGGTATCAAACGCCTTCGGCCCGGGCCAAGTGGGAACGAGTCAGCACCGAATCATGCCAATTACGATGAGTCAGTAGCCACACCTTATCCCGATCTGCCCGATCTTCTGACACTGAATAACGGGGGAAAAGTTACAACTCCCGATATGTGGTGGAATAAGCGCCGTCCCGAGATAGTGGAGTATATGGAAAAAGAAGTTTACGGTCGTTTGCCGAAAAATATCCCTGCTGTCAAATGGACTGTAGATATTTCGGAGAGAGAGATGGTCGGTTTCATGCCTGTTATCGCTAAAAAGCTTACAGGTCATGTTGATAATTCTGAGTATCCCGTTATCGATGTTAACATTTCCATGGTACTTGTTACACCAGCAAATGTGAAGGGTCCTGTGCCTGTATTAATTATGTTCGGAAGAGCAAACCTGCCAGCTCCCGCTCAGCCTAACCAGGATGAACTGGAGGTCATTAACAAGGCTTTCAGGAAGATGCTTTCTGAGAGTGACCCCGATGTAAAAGCAATATTTGACAAGTACCTCGCATATACTCCGATTACACGTGCAACAACTGCTTTCCCTTTTGGCGGGATGACACGACAGGCTGATCCAAATGCCGATCCTCCTTCAACACAGCAGCTTATTGCTGCCGGCTGGGGCTATGCCATGATCGATCCTTCATCTATTCAGGCCGACAACGGAGCAGGATTAACAAGAGGTATCATCGGACTTGTGAATAAGGGTCAGCCACGCAAACCTGATGATTGGGGATCACTCCGGGCATGGGCATGGGGTGCCGCACGCGGACTGGATTATCTGGAAACTGATCCGGCTGTTGATGCAAAGCAAGTCGGCATTGAAGGTGTCTCGCGCTATGGTAAAGCTGCGCTTGTTACCCTGGCTTTTGAGGAGCGGTTTGCCATGGCTCTGGTCGGTTCATCAGGCAAAGGCGGAGCCACTCTCCATCGCCGTAATTTCGGTGAAGCTGTCGAGAACCTGACAGGTACCGGTGAATATCACTGGATGGCAGGCAATTATATGAAATATGGTGCTGCTGAATCCACTTTCGGAGTTGGAAATGCAAGCCAGTTGCATGTGGATTCCCATAGCCTTATCGCAATGTGCGCTCCACGGCTTACTTTCATCAGCTATGGAATACCTGAAAAGGGCGACGCAAGATGGCTTGACCAGAAGGGAAGCTATATAGCTACAGTTGCTGCAGGAGCAGTATTTAAGCTTCTCGGTGCAAAAGATATAGGCGTTTCAAATGATTATAAAAAAGAAGTAATGCCTCCTTACAATACAAGCATGTTGGATGGAGAGCTTGCCTGGCGTCAGCACGATGGAGGACATACAGATGCTCCCAATATGAAATATTTCATTGAATGGGCAAATAAAAAAATAAATTATAATCCTGTAATACAGGGAAGAAGATAGAATTGTAATTTTTTGCCAATACCGGTACAGACCAAAGACAAGCCAGGCTCGACCCATAAGGGCTATCACCGGGGCTATTATGCACCTATGAACGATCTGCAGGACTTGAAAGGAATCAAGACCTTCTTTTGTAATCTTACGAAATTTCACTTTATTTGAGGTATCATTGTTTAAATAGTCTAAATAGCTTTATATGAATTCTAAAGTTTTACTCCTTATTTGTTTCTTCATCGTTGCCTTTCTTTTTGGCTCGAAAGAAGCCACTTCTCAGGATAAGAACTGGACTCACTTCAGGGGAAGCAATCTGAACGGTATGGCAGTATCTGAAAATATTCCTCTGAAATGGGATGACTCTGTTATAAAATGGAAAACTGAAATTCATGACAATGGTTATTCTTCACCTGTTGTTTATAACAATCAGATATGGATAACAACAGCAAAATCTGACGGAAAAGAGCTTTATGCTGTTTGTATCGATTTTCAAACCGGGGAAATAATTTATGATTTGAAGATTTTTACTCCTGATGTAGTTGAAAGGAAGCACTCTTTAAATACTTATGCCTCTCCTACACCATGTATTGAAAAGGGCTTTGTATATGTTCATTACGGAAGCATGGGGACAGCCTGCATAAATACTGCAAATGGTTCGATCGTGTGGAAACGTACTGATTTCTATTGCAGGCATGTTCAGGGTCCGGCTTCATCTCCTATAATTTATAAAAACCTGCTCATCCTGCACTTCGAAGGTACTGATGTAAGGTATATCGTTGCTCTCGATAAATCTACCGGGGATCTTATCTGGAGAAGTGACAGACCCGCAGAGCCCTATGAATCAATACCAGAAATCGGAAGAAAAGCATATATTACCCCTATAATAATGAATGTAAAAGGACGTGACATGCTGATCTCCAACGGTTCAGCCGTTTGTGTCGCTTATGACCCCAATACCGGCAAGGAAATATGGAGAGTGGTGGGTGGAGCCGAATCGACTATAGCTATGCCCTTTACAGAAAAAGGAGTAGTATTCTGGTACACCGGATTCATGGTTGCCGGTGGCGGCACCAAATATAACGAATTGCTGGCAGTCAATCCTGATGGTAGTGGTGATATTACCGGTACAAATGTCCTTTGGAAGAAACAGTATAAATTATCGCGAAACCATAGCCTTACACCCGTCGTAAAAGACGGATTGATATATACTATTAATACCATGAACATACTCATGTGCATTAATGCTGCAACCGGGGAAGAAATCTGGTCAACGCGTATGAATTCAAATTATGACGCCTCTCCAATATACATAAATGGGAATATCTGGTTTTTCTCTGTAAGAGGTGAAGTACTGGTAATAAAAGCAGGTTTAAAATATGAGGTTGTCAGCAAGAATCAAATGGATTCAGGGATCTGGGCAACACCTGCGGTTTTAAGAAATTCGATGATACTGAGAACACAAAAGTATTTGTACAGGATAGGACGGTAATAGTTGAAGGGGTGTGCCAATTAATAAAATGGAAAAAATGAATTTGCAGATTTCAGGTTGCGTAATTGCTTAAATCTTTATTATAATGGCAAGTTAATATATTAATATACAGAGATATCGACAGCTTTCTACCTCATCAAACATCGTAAGAAGATGTCTTATGATGTAGTGTTAGGCATCTCCCAACTCTAACAGGTCGTCTTTCCTTATCTACTATACTATTGTTCGTACTTTCTCGGGAATATTCTTGTATCTCAGTCATATTTTGAGAGATATGATAATGCTATATTCATTAATGCCAAAATATATTATTGAAAACGATGATCCTCTGTAGATTTTTTATTTTGCAAGCAGGTGTTTATTGAACCAGTCTAAAACTTCTTTTAGTTCATTTTCAAGAGGATTCTTCCATCCGTGACCTTGCCCTTCCATTACAAGAAGTTTGCATCGAACTCCCATCTCTTTTAGCTTTGCTGCAATCAGTTCAGATTGTTGAATCGGTACCAACTGGTCTTTATCTCCATGTATTAACAGGACAGGCGGATCATCCGATGAGACATATGTTAAGGGAGAATTAATCCGATAGATTTCATTTTTCGCTTCAGTACCTACAATCCTTTCAAATTTATTTAATTTATTATCCCATTGATGAAAATCAAAGGCAGCATCAAGATTGTAGCCAACTGATTTAAAATAATCAAGGATGGTTTTGTTATCACTACCAAAGTTTAATAGGTCTGAAGATGGATAATAAGCTACAACTGCTTGAACATTAGAAGATTCGAGGTCGACTGGGTCTTCAGAATCTTGATTTGAAGCTGGTGGAGCTAATCCAGTCATTAAACTTACGTGTCCCCCAGAAGAGTATCCCATTATGCCAATTCTGTTCGGTTCAATTCCGAATCTCTTTGAATTATAACGAATAAAACGTACAGCACGTGGTATATCCAATCGAATTTCATCAGCTGTATATTTAGGTTGACTACTATGTGCTGCTGCAAATACAACATAACCTGCAGATAAAAGATTCTGAACATCTGCCTGACTGCCAACATTATGTGACCAAATAGGATTGGATGTCATACCTCCTGCCATAATGACAATAACACCAGCTTTATTAAGTTCTGCTTTCGGTGAGTAGACGTCCATTACAAGAGCCATGCCATCCTTGTAGCCATAAACTATGTCTTTCTGATGATCATATTCAGTGGTGCTGCTCCCAATCGCTGGAATCAAAGCTATCCAAGTTGCTAAGCTAATTTTGATCAAATAAGGTTTGAGTTTCATTGGAACTGCTACATTTATCCGGATAGTAAGTTATTAAGATCTCCTATTTTAAAACTAAAACGTCTTTTTTAATTACCAGTCTGTCACCTGAGTCATCAACTTCAATGAACATAGGTTTACGGCGAGGCCTTGAATCTTCAGGATCAACATAGTGCATACTAAGCATCAGTTTACCGTCGAAAGTATGAAAAAGCATACCATGTCCTCCATTGGATTCAAAAAGCAATTCCTTGTCCTGAATCCAGGGGCCCTCTAATTTCCCTGACTGTGAATAAGCAGCAATAAGAACATAGTCTTTCCCTTTCCAGCTCGACCAGATCATTCCCAGCCTCCCTGTCTTTGTATTAAAAAGAAATGATCCGTCTGTAACATATGATTTTTCAGGATCAGGTTCCGATTCGGTGATATATGGTGCATCAGATCCTCTAAAAAGCGTAAAGGGAGCATCTTTGGGCACACCAAGGTTCTTTGGAAGACGGACAGCTTCAACGGTACCGTTCATTATCTGGGTCCATTCATGACAAAAAACCAGGTAAGGAACGCTATCTTCAATCCATAGTGTGCCGTCAAGAGAAGGCCACTCCAACGGCGTGTGCTGCTGGTTGTTAGTAAAATCTCTGAATGGTCCTCCGGGTGAATCGGCTACGTATATCTGTGTAGCCCTGCGAGGATAATCTTCACCACGGATATTCTTACCCATAGGTTTGCCATCATCAGATGTGGTAAAAAGATAGTATTTACCGTTATACTTATGAACCTCAGCTGCCCAGCACGGAGCTTTCTCCCCTGCCCAGTGCTCTGCAGGGAATCTATATACAACAAACCGGTCGGTAAAGTTCCTTAAATCCTTACTGGCACGTGCCATTACCATTCCATTTCCACCCGAGCCATACATGTAATAAGTATTATCGCTGTTGTCAGCAAAAATAAACGGATCACTTAAATAGATATCACCCAGGGGAACATTGTATTCCTCTTTAAAATCCTGTGCCAGACATGCTGTTGTAATGACAAGTAACGTTAATAATAAAAAGGCTTTCGTTTTCATAGGCTTAGGGTTGATAAATTGATAAATAGTTTTTATAACTGATGATTGATTATCTCCTGGTCGCCGACTGTGCAACAACAGGTATATCCCACTCTTCTTTGAATCCCTGGTTCTGGAGTATAACGTGTACCGAAGCACCTTCATAAGGCTGAGCACTCACAGGAAAGGTAAATGAAAAGTTGTTTCTCTCCTTTGATTTACCCAAAATGACAGCAGCAGGTTTTGCCTTAATCTTACTATCATTCCATGAGATGGTTCCTGTGATATGGCTTTCAAGAGGTTCCCTGAGGGAGATAATAACTCTCCCGTCAGAAGGTTGCCGGATGGTTAACGGGAAAGTTCGTTTTGCCCAGGCGAGTCTGTACCTGACTGTAGCGGTGTTGTTCATCTCATTTTCAAGAGCTTCGTTGGCAAACACTCCTGATCCAATCTGTTCATAAGCACCAATATCAATAGATCCATCATTTACAGGATTGCCAAAGAAATCACGTTTACTGTTCCAGGGTACAAATATACCTGTGTTAATACACGGCGACTCTGCTCTAAGCTTGTATCCACTTAATGATGACAATCCTTCGCCACCGGTACCGGGAGCTATAAACATAGGATCTGCAACTAATTTTTCCGGGTCATCAGGTAAGCCGTTTTTCCATGGTCCAAAATAGCAGTTGTGATAAAATTGAGTTTTTGGTTTGTGGGGCAATTTTATTGAATCATTAAACTGCCGTGTTAGGACATCGCCCTGGGTGTAAACCGTCCTGAAGCGCCCCTGCCCTGTAGCATAGAAGATGTTATTATTCAGATTTGCACCCAGTCTGGTTTTATCTGGATTGCCTGAATGATAATCGAGATCAGCAGTACCATAATCAACATAAAAAACATTATTGTGTATGATATTTTTATCGGTTGTATCACATTGAAATTGGATAAGATGAGTTTTGTCATTTTCACTTATATTGTAGTGTGCAATATTACCGAATGTCCGGTTCATGATAAGTAAAAACCCATGATTATTCTTGCTGTAATTGTACTGGCAAATACAATTTTTACAGTTGAAATCGAAATCATACGCATTACCATCGCCATTTGCTTTTTCCCTTCCTGTATCGTACACTTCATTGAACTGCATAACTGTTTCTTCTGCATTCTGTATCCAGATTGCTGCAGTATGAGGCCACCAGTCTTTTCCCCCCGGTATGTCAAGATTACCTGAACGCATACAGGAGCGTTTTACTACATTGTGCTCGATGATCCCTTTATAGGTGCCGTTCACAAATATTCCATCACCCCCGAGATTATCCATAACATTGTTACGGACTATCACATTGTTTTTTGGTCCCCAGGAGATTATTCCACATTTATCAAAACGCTCAATCCTGTTGTTCTCTATAAGCACATCATCAATTGTGGTTGTAACAGGACGGCTTCTGTCGCGGTTACGGTCGCGCTGGATATTAACAAGTATGCCACAACTGTAATACCCCACATACTCAGTATTGCCACCAAGCTGACCCCATATATCATGAATATAGCAATTCCTTACAACTATATGCTTTATATGCTGATTTTCTCCTTTTGCAACTGCTACGATCCCCTGGTGCCCGATACCAAGCTCAGGAGGCGCGCCACTGGTTATTTCCATATTGCTGATTTCCCACCATGACTGGTTTGTTAGTCTTATACCTGCACCTTCAGCCCTCCCAATGTTTATCACAGGTTTATTGCCATCGCCATAACTGCTGAGAATAATCGGTTTGCCTTTTTCTCCTGAGCCTTGTGGCTTTAACTGGCCAAACCATGTGCCACCGGATTCAAATAACACCATATCGCCTGGTTGAAATAGGACCTGATTGACTTTGTCAAGCGTCTTCCAGGCATTTTTTATCGAGAGGCCTGAGTTATTGTCATTCCCGGAAGGAGAAATGAAATAGGTTTTTGATTGACTATTCACAACAGGAAAAGCCAATAACATTAAGATAACAAATATGTAAATACTTTTCATATCAGGATTTTAATATTCCGTTAATTATTCCGAAGGCTTTATCGTACCGTTCATGTACCAGGCTTATCGATTTCTTCAGATCAGAGATTGCCCTTTCATAATCGCTATATACTTCCATCAACCTACAAAGATACATATTATCCGACAACCAACGACCAGCAGTAGATTGCAGAAACCGGTCATATTGACCACATTTGACCATCATTTGATGGAATTAAGTGCTTATTGTTAAATCATTTATAATAATTGCAATTGCACCGGCCGGATGTGATCACGGCTACTGGCTTTTAAAATTTTTTGCAGGTTATAACCTTAATAAGTTTTTATTTTTTCAGGTTAAGACCTTATATTTATCTTAAATTTTAAGGTCATAGAGTTATTAAAAGACAAAAACTGATACTGGATCAGACTGACACTAAAATAATATCTTTTGCTGCAGCTATCAAAGATTGTAATACCCTCTGTGGGTTGGGTACATTCAATAGGTTCGGTATTGTGAATGTCGCTAAAACAACCTGGTAGAAGAATGAACATTACTTCTCAAAGAGTGTAAGAAATTGTTATGAGAACTTCATCTGAAGAGAATAGCTATTAATTGAACCGCTTTCTTATGAGGAATAGAGCCGGCTGGCATAAAGGTAATAATAGAAACCTGCTTTCGCAGCCCATGTTTTCAGTAGTTATAACTACCCGCAACAGGGCACGTCTTCTGAAAAGAACATTAAACTCGCTGATCTCACAGACGAAAAACGACTGGGAAGCGATCATCGTTGATGACGGTAGCACGGATGATACCGATACTCAGATATTGCCTTATATCAGATCCTGCTCCAAAATAAGATACATATGGAAAGCGCACAGCGGGGGAGTTAGCTCAAGAAACTACGGCATAAGGATTTCCGGCGGCAAATTTATAACATTCCTTGATTCAGATGACGAATATCACCCGTTTCATCTGGAATCCAGAAAAGAATTCCTGATCCGGAATCCTGCTGTCAGGTTTTTATATGGTGGAGTAAAGATTTTGGGCAATCCTTACGTACCCGACAAGAATAATCCTTCGGCCAGGATAAACCTCAATGATTGTGTAATAGGCGGAACATTCATCATTGAAAGGGAAGTTTTATTATCACTGAATAGTTACCGCGAGATCATGCTGGGTTCAGATGCTGATCTTTTTGAGAGGGCAAAGAAGGCTCAGATCCGCATGGCGGAGGTTAAAGAACCGACCTATATATATCATCACGAGAATCAGGAATCCATCACCAACAGGCTGTATTTGAAGGTAAAAGCCCCTTGCTGATTCAGGTTTGCAACCCGAATCAGTAAACTGAACACAAGCAGGTTGCACCTGCAAAAGCCATTAATCCTGACCATGGTTGGCCGGATCATATTGACCATACCTGGTCAGTGTTAAGTTATTTATATTGATTTAACTCTGACCGGCCAAATGTGGTCAGCAGGTCCGGCATTCGCTGATACACAGGGAATCGACTTCCCTGAGAGGAGATTTCTATTATCCGGAAGAAAAAGTTCGAGGAGATTATGCACCAAGCGCCTTGAATGCCTCATAGACCAGGAATGCCGGCCAGACTAGTGCTTTCAGGAAACCAAGGACACCAATCCAGAAGCTTGTTGCAGTAGAGATAAAATATATGGCCGCTCCAATGAGTCCAAGCCCGTACACAGCACCTGCAGGGGCATTGTTTTGAACATCTTTTTTCATAATTACAGTCTTTAATTTAAGCTTAGTTGGTTATTTGTACCCTAAAAGTACGACAGAAAGGGAAAAAAGTCAAGTACAAAAGCCAGTAAAGTAGTCCCTGCCTTGACAGATCAAATTGACCATACCTTGCAGGTGTTAAGTGTTTAATGTTGAGTTATGTTTGTTAATTGTAATCTTACTGGCTGAATATAGTCAGATGGTCCGGCTTTTACATTCTTAGGACAATCTCTATCCTTAAGGAGTATGGTACTACAGAGACATTACGCAACGCACCGATAATCCATACGTCTTAAGGTAGTTGGTACGGGTAACATAGTAGTGATTGTAGTACATCGTTCGTTGCCATGCCTCATCAGTACTGAGTTCTGAAGTACTCCACCAGTATCCAAAGCTTCCAATGTAGTGGAATGTCCCGGTAAGGCCACCACCAGGAAGAGCTGTAAAACCCGATTCGTTGGTTGCTCCTGAGTTAGGGCTGAGCCAGTGAGTTATGCCGGTTTCTTTTAGTTTGCCACCTGCAACACCTATACCGCCTAAACTAGTGGTCAATATTGTCCACTCAGCATCGGTGGGCACGTGCCAGCCAATAGGACAAAGTTTACCTGTATTTACCGTGTGCCAGTTATAAAGCTTACCATATGGAATTTCATAAGTGGCAGAATCATTGTTATACCAACAATAAGCTCCTGTAGTTAAAGCAGCCCACCCCTGTACCACCACTTACCTTATCTATCGGAGTACCGTCATTATAAACACTTGTAGGAAGATTTTCAGCCATCCATAACTGACTCCCGATTTTAATCGTTGTATAAAGATTTACATCATAATCTTTTAAGATACCTTGTTGACTCTCTAATTCTTCAACTCTTGACATTAATGCATCAACATAGGCTTTGGTTGCTGCATCCTGGACATTTACAGGATCAACAATATTTCTTATTCTTAACCCGTTCCCATCAGCGCCTTGTATTAAAACATCTGCAAGGTTTTGGGATTCTTCATCTAACTTGTTGTTCCAATTTGTAGTATCTGACTGTTTAATACCACTTGCTACTGATGCTCCAAATACAGGATCGGATTCGAATATTCCTCCACTTATACTGTCAGCGGTTTTGGCATATAATGCATAAGGCACACTTAAAATTTGACTTACTCCCGTTATAGTGTAACTTGTTCCGCCAGTAGGGTTTGTCTCGGTTTTAATAAAGTACGTACCAGCTGACCAATCAATTTGTGCAAATGTTCCTGTAACCGGAGTACCGCTACCTATTTCAATAGTGACCAGTCCATTTGCATTTGTTGTTGGAGTCTGAGTTTCAACATATACAGCAGTTCCTGTCGCAGACCCTTGCAAAATACTTATTTGCATTCCAACGGCCTGGTTTGTAACTAATTGATCGCTACTGTTTCTAATTACGGCTTGATAACTCATCTTTTGAGGAGACTGAGCAAAGACAGTAATAGTTACTGCTATAATCATAAAGAGGGTAAATAACTTTTTCATAGCATCCTATCTTTTAATTATTTTAAATACTTTAAGTTCCATATTGTCATATATTACCTTCAGGAAATAAACTGCAGACGATAGGCTTCCCATAGATATTTCTGTTTCCCCGGCTTCAACTTTTTTATCTTGGAGAAGTACCCCGTTAGAATCATATAACTGATACCTTAAATTTTGATTTTCATAGGATTCGACAATCAACTTAATTAGTCCCCTTGTCGGGTTTGGATAGATTATGCATTGAAGATTAATCTCTCCGGTATTTTCAATTGCAGTTACAACAGAAATTTCATATGGCTGCTGAACGCCCTGGGCTACGGTTGCATCTGTTCCTGTCCATGTACGGTAAGTAACCTGTCCTACTGTAAAAGTTACTGAACCGCCACTGCCTGTAGCAATCCCTCCTGTTGCCGGAATGGTTTCCTGAGCTTGTACAATTACCACTCCAAAGCAAGCTAATAATATAATACCAAATACCTCTCTTATATATTTCATATTCTTACCGTCATAAAATTTAAAATCAGAGAATAATTTATTTTATTCAAGTTATGAAAAACATTAATGCATGTCAAATAAAAATCCATCCACCCAATTTAGATACGTTTTGTACGAATGGATAGTAAATCAGGCAGGAAGTGGTCAGTATGGCTGGTTTTTAAAAGCTGTGCGACGTGCTGTATTGTTTTTGATAAGGTTATGTTTTAGTACACTTTTTTTTGATTTTTATACCTCCTTTATACTCCTCAAAGTTGATGGCCTCCGTAATATTAGCCATTTTACAAACTTCTTTAATATACCTATTAACTTTCTGTTCGTGGCTTTTTGAGACACAATTATCACATAAAAAGTCTTGCAATTCTCCTGTTAAATATGAGTAACAGCAGCAATACTATGCTCCACTGGAATATGCACGACATGAAAGAGAACTGCCTGAATGGATTGAACCATTCACCCGGCACAAATGATTGCGCAAGCCACCATACGAGTAATATTCCTGCTGCGACAGGAATGAACCATTTAATTACATATATCCACCATTTCCCAAGTTTACGGTCATCGATCACGGAATTGATCTCGATCCTTACCTTATTCACCCCCTGTTTTATGATCATTGCAGCGATCATTGCCCCGGATATCATTAATGCAACTCCCCACACAAAGTCCTGGTTACTGAGAAAGTTCAGGTTTCTTGCCGAAGGAATGCCAAACAGGAACACCAGGATCACAATGACAACTATAGACCTGTTTCTCTTCAGACCGGTATCAACCAGGACCCTTGCCGGAAGCTCAAGCTGGGCTATAAGGGAAGAAAATCCGGCAAATGTCAGCCCAAGGAAGAAGAGAACAGACAAAAGGCCTCCCCCAAACATTTTATCAAAAAGCTGAGGCATCCATATAAAAGTCAGGCCTGTTGATGCAGGGCCGCTTGTCTTCATTATTTCGAGAACCTGTGGATCGCTCATGCCCATTTCATGCTTCAGTACTGCGAACACTGTTCCGAAGACCATTATTCCGGCCAGGAGTGAGACTGTATTATTCCCTATACCTGTGAGGAATGCATTACCCACCGCGCCATGCTCCTTCTTCATGTATGCTGCATAAGTGAGGAAGAGTCCCCATCCTGCACCTGTATCCCATGCGTTCTGGGTCAGTGCATCGAGCCATGTTTTTGGATCTCCAAGTTGCCTGAGGTCCGGTGTAAAAAGGTAGGCAAGCCCTTCACCTGCTCCCGGCAGGGTAACTGCCCTGATGACACTAATAACCACTATTACCAGTAAAGATGGTATGAGTATCCTGTTTACTTTCTCTATCGAGTTTATACCTTTCCAGATAGCCAGGGCACCAAACAATATTGCAGCAGCATGAGTCAGCAGGGGCCAAACGCTTGCCTGGTAATTGTTCCATATCGACATGGCTGATTCATAGTTCTCCGGTAGAGGGTGGAATGCCATATATACAAAATAATAGATGCACCATCCAACAACAACAGTGTAAAAGAATGTTATTGCAAGTGGCACAAAAGCAACAAATGACCCTATCCAGGTAAACCGGGGGCCCATGCTTTTCACAAATACACCTACAACTCCTGAGCGGTATTTCCTGCCAGATGCATACTCGGCAATGATAAGTGGAATGCTCCAAAGGAACAGGAAGCAAAGCCATGCAATCAGAAAAGCACCTGCTCCTGTTTCACCTCCACTCTGGGCAGCTATCCTGGGGAATCTCCATATATTACCCGTTCCCACAGCCACACCAAGGGCACTTAATATCAAGCCCAGTCTCGAGGAAAATCTCTGGTCAGTAGATTTATCAAGTTCAGTCATCATTTTGTGAAGAGTATAATCTTCCGGGGCCCAGCTCCTTGACCAGGTGTTTTTGTGATTTGCTCATGAGGCTGTTATTATACCATTAAATATACTAATATCACTGGATTTTTGCACCACAATTTTTTTTTGATCATACCGGGTGTCAGTAAGATGTGGGTAAGGTAAGGATATATAAAGTGGCATCACCTGTTGTGGAATAAATTTGTCTTGCTGCATCAAAACATTGCCATATTGGGTTGTCTCCGGTTATGCAGCATCCTTCAGGGATAATTTTGCTTGTTTAATCCCGAACAGATCCCTGACAGATTTATGCTCACGGTTTAGTAGCCAGACAATTATTAATCCAAAGATAAATGTGGATGATGATGTTTCAATTAAATGACTTAAACGTATACTGGCAAATGGTATAAGCGGATTCTCCATAATGTGACCTATATTTTGCGGTATGCTGAAAAAGAGTCCGACCAGTATGGCAGTCTGCCATACATTAAGCTTTGAGCCACGGATTACTGGCAGTGCACAGAGTGTCCACAGCATAGCACGAAAGATTTGAAAAGGCAATAACCCCGGATCTGACCGTATGGTATTCACAGTATGCTCCCAGAATGGCAGAATTTCGCCCGGACTGCCATAAAATGTGCGTAATTCCGGATTTTGCCATGCAATAAAGTACCCGGCACTCCAGTATAAAACAATATATGCCATTGCTATGAAAATCAGTTTCCACACCCACTGTTTGAAAGGAATAACTGATGCAGGATTGGGTTCTGAATTGCTTTTTGAGCGCCATTTACCTGATATTAATATTGCCAGCGGAATGTACAAAAAAGCTACTGGCAAGCCCATTATAAATAGATATGGCAATAATTTTGCGGTTACAGTATTACCCATTAAGAAATACAAGGTTTCAATTTGCATCACAAAAGTTACTGCTCCATAGTAGGCAAAAGCTAATCTTATTATTAAATACCATCCGCTCCAGCGTGAACTTAAGATCAGTGCCATTACCATGAGGGTATTCACAATTCCGATAAGCAGCAGACTAATGTTTGCCGGTAACAGTCCGGGTTCCGGCTGGATATCCGGAAGCTTTCCGCTAACAAATATTGCACCTCCGAAATAAAATACATAAAACAGAATCAGCAGTACAAAAAACCGCAGAATCCAGCCTGCACTATTCTTCACTTTAATCATTTTTACTGCAATAAATTATGAAGCCTTTACTGATCTGTAGAGGTATCAATTTTTTTACTTAAGAGCGTACATATCAATCCAATTACCGGACTGAATAAAACCGATATAAGGACTGATTTACCATATCCGATCTTTCTCTTCCTCCCTATATACTGGGCAATCAAATGAGATGCTATAACATAAAGGGCGATTATTACATATTCCATAACAGATTCCTCTCAAATTTTTTTAGCCCATACCGTTTTAATATTTACGAACTCCTTTATCCCCTGAGCAGCCAGTTCTCTGCCAAAACCAGATCGCCTGGTACCACCGAAGGGCAACCGCGGGTCGGATTTTACCAAACCATTGATGAATACTGCACCGTCATGAAATTCGCCGGCAAGTTCAATGGCTTTTTTCAGATCATTAGTAAAAAGGGATACTCCAAGACCAAAATTTGTCCGGTTGGCAAGAGCTATTGCTTCTTCTGTGTTATCAGCAATTATCACCGGAGCGACCGGGCCAAAAACCTCTTCATCGAACAGAGGCATCCCCGGTTGCACATCAACAACAACAGAAGGCCGGTAAAATGCTTTTTCACGGATACCGCCTGTGATCACCCTGGCTCCCTGTCCGACTGATCTTATGACCTGTTCCTCAACTTTTTCTGCCTGCTGAATGCTGACCAGAGGTCCCAGATCCGTATCCTCTTTCGTCGGATCGCCTATTTTTAATTTCTTAACTCCTTCAAGGAGCAATGCAATAAATTTATCGCTGATTTTTTTATCTGTAATAAATCGCTTTGCTGCTATGCAACTCTGCCCCGCATTCTGAAAACGTGCTTTTATCCCGATCTCGGCAGCCTTCCGGATATCTGCATCCTCAAGTACAATAAAAGCGTTACTTCCCCCCAGCTCAAGAACGGATTTCTTCAGCGCATTACCTGCTGCTTCAGCAACTTTTTGTCCCGCAAATTCGCTTCCGGTCAGCGAAACACCCCTGATACAATCATGTTTAATGATTTTTCCCATTCTACTGGATCCTATAACAAGATTCCGGAACACAGAGGAAGGAAATCCTGATGTTGTAAAGATGTTTTCAATCTTCTGAGCGCAGATCTGAACATTTGAAGCATGTTTAAGTAAAACGGTATTCCCGGCCATAAGAGTGGGAACAGCAAAACGGAACACCTGCCAGAACGGAAAATTCCAGGGCATTATTCCCAGGATGGTCCCGAGTGGTTCAAAACTCACATAGCTGATGTCTGCATCGGTTTCTACAGGCTCAGTACCAAGGTAGTGTTCAGCATTTTTTGCGTAGTACTCACATACCCATGCACACTTTTCAACCTCTGCTTTTGATTCTTTTATGGGCTTCCCCATCTCCACGGTGATGGATTCAGCATACTCATCACTATTACCTCTCAGCAACAGAGCAGCTTTGTCCATAAGAGATTTCCGGTATTCAAAGCCTGTCCTTTTCCATTTTTCAAAAGCCTCACCGGATTGTATCAGGACCTTTTCCACTTCCTCATCCGTGATCTCTTCAAATTCTTTTATTACCTCGTTTGTGAATGGATTAGTGCTTTTCAGGATCATACTGATTAAATTATTAGTGTTCAGCTAAATTAATAAAACAACACAAATCGCCGCAAGACGAACTATGCCACCAAATCTTTTCTTCAAACATATCAGAAATTATTCCTATCTTGCACTGTCCGGCAATCAGTGCTACTTGAAGTTTACTACTTCTTCTAATTTTTTTCTGGTTGAAGCCGATGAGGTAGCATCAACATTTTTGTCAATATTTCCTATTCTGAGTATAGATACCGCTCTGTAACCCTCGGGAATTTCCAATATTTCTTTCATGGTTGAATTTATATTATCCACAGGTCCGGCGTAGATATGTGCTCCAAGACCAAGGCTTTGAGCCGCTACATACATGTTTTCTGTTGCCAGGGCACAATCAAAATCAATATTTATTCCTGTCTGCCCGGATTCCTGACCAGAAATAATTATTAATACATTTCCGGGAGTGGTATTGCGAACTATGTCACCAATTATAGTATTATCTTTTACAACAGTAAATTTCCATAACTGGCTGTTTCTGGCACTCGGAGCTTTTATACCACATTTTAAGATCAGGTCTATTTCACTGTTTGATACAGGTTCTGATGTAAACATCCTTGCCGAGTAACTTGACATTATTGCATCAATCACACTATTGTCGGTAGTCTGACCTTTCGATATTGCAATACCTAAGGATAGTACTAAAAATACTGACATTACTGCTTTCATAATCATAATGGTTTTTAGAATGACATGGATTCCGAGAGCCTTCTGAATCTTTCATAAATCTTTTCGCCTTTCGCAATTCTCTCAGCATTATTATTCAGTTGTCTTTTCAGATTTTCCTGATCTGGTTCCGGACCAACATATTTCAAATTACCTGCTCCGAATTGACTTACATACCAGGCACGGGCACGTATCTTTTTATCACTGACTTTAGTAATATCCACTTCGTAATTTGATTCTCTGGTAGAATAAAATAAATACTCTCTTACAGTGTAGGGTTGCAGCCCATCATTGATCCTGTGGTGTGGAAAGTACAAATGATAAGCGGCTGCTCGCGCAGCATCGAGGGTTACGAAAGCTGACATACGATGGTCGGTTTTATGCCACTGCATCCAGGTAGCGCCAGGATCCATACTAAACACTGCATCCGGGCGGTATTGTCTGATCAGTTTGCAGACTTTTTCACAAAGTTCTTGTTCGGGAACATATTCTAACATTCCGTCATCATATCCGAGCAAGATGAAAGTATCCGTTTCCGGTGTTATTCCCATTTCTTCCAGTGCTTTTTCAGACTCAACTTTCCTTATCTGGGCAAGTCTCTCACTTGTCATCTCAAGATCTCTCGAACCTTTGTTGCCGGACGTGTACCATACCATGACAATTTTGTTGCCATTTGCTTTAAGTAACGATAATGTTCCCATACAACTGCTTTCATCATCCTGATGCGGACCAACCCACATTATTGTTTTATTTGTCCATTTAGTAATGTCATCAGGAACTTTTTGGACTCTTTGGCCTGTAGGATTTGTTTGCCCTGATATACTCATCGGGAGTATTGTTATCAGCAAACACATTAGAGTAAATGTCATTTTTTTAGTCTTCATAGCATGTTCTTTCTTAATTAATTACTTTGAATTGTTTGTTTGTTCTCCTGTGCCTGAATTGTTAAATGCAAGCTAAGTAATAAAAATAATAATGTGATGCTTTTCATATTTTCATTTTTTGAACTTTTTACTTTTATTATCAAAGTCACATATTGGACATGCCAAAGTCAACTTAATTTAGAAACATCCCACGTTTCAATAATATAAGAATGCAAAAACCGGACATCCTGGCCACATCTGTCCGGAGCAGATTGAGCATGTGATTCCGGGCATGGCTGAGTACCTGAAACGGGTACTTAATCATCATTATATCAAAGCAAAATGACCATTAAATACCAGCATGTTTTCCAAGGTCATCCATGCGGTTATTTCAAATGGTTTTTTGATGAAAGCCCTTCTTTTTATATTTATTTCAATGATTAATTTTATAAGTGACAATTTGAGTCATTTAATAAAAAAATATGAAAATGTTACAGATGTTCATTCATTGTGGTTCCAGTTTTATGCTGAGGAGATTGCCATGATTTCCATCGATTGTTTTGCTTCAAATAATCCCAAACTCTATATTAAATGAAAAAACTTCTATTGCCTGCTCTGTGCTTTTTTCTGCTATCATGTTCAACATCAGTGCATAAAGATACAAATGGGGAAGTTGTTAATAGCCTTAATCCCCTTGATACAACCTACACACCCCGGCAGGAATGGTTAAGCCGCGATTGGAATAAAATCGTTGAATCCGCTATTTGTTACGCAGACAGTATCGGACTGGGATGTGATCTTACTTTCGGCACCCTGTGGCCTTTTGGTGATTCTTATGTGCCATTTGAAGAAGCAACACAACGTTATGGGGACCCTGAATGGCGAGTTGGAAGCCGATTGTGTTCTTTAAAGTGACAAATCACTTCTTTCGAGGGCGATAGGATATCTTAGCCATGAAGACAGGGAAGTTCTCATCCTGGGAAAGATAAAGGAGCTTAGGTACAGCGAAATTGCGGAGATCACAGGCAGTACTGAAAGTGCTGTTAATGCCAGGATTTTCAGGGCACTTAAAATAACGCCGGATTTTATCAATACAATAAACAAGGCAACCGGAACATTTATCAGTATCGACAAGGTAATTACTTTCAAAGCGCTGGGAATTACTCCTGAATACATTGGCGAATTAAGGAATTCCGGATATAAAGAAGTTGATCTTGAAACGCTTCTTGAGTTCAGTATCATGAAAATTGACAGGGAATTCATTGAAAAGGCAAAGAACTTTAATGATGGTGTATTGCCTGAACCGAGGAAGCTTATTAGCCTGAAAGCGATGGATAACTGATCATTACATTAAACAACTCCGGCAACTTGTTAATACTTGCGATCCGCGTGTCAGTAATAACCTGATAGTTGGGATAAGGTTATACAATTATAGGGACATTTCTAAAGATGTATAAGGAAATAACCAGAAATCCGGGAGATATAATTATGTATGTATTTGAACATAGTCAAACGGAAATTTTGCTATTTCCGATATCTCCTTCCCTGCTTCCAACATATCTTCGTCATCTTCTTTATAATACCATTTTCCAATTATATTGTGGCCGCCGGAGCGCATTTCGGCCAGAATTTTGCAAAAATCAAAAATATATTTTGCTGAAGATGAATTGAAATACTCAAAGTTAAAGTTGAACACAAAAGGCTCTTTATCAATATTTTTTTTAGTAAGATATTTGTTGAAATCATCTAACCATTTCAATATCTGTCTGTAAAATTCTACAACATCACTTGGTCGTGATTCTCCGGAAATTTCAAATATGTTTTTATCGCAGTCAAAAATTACTTTTGGTGAGCTGGGAGTTTGTTCGATAAGCAGTTTTTTCAGTAAATAATCAGCAACAGAAATTTGAATCTCAAAAATGCAATAGTTGTAATCCGTACTCTTAAAACTGTATTTTATTTTGTTTGCCGATTTTATTGCCATAATAATAAATCCCAGCCCTGCACTTTTTTCATCATCCTTCAGTTCTTTGTCGATCTTTTTATCATATAGAGCTTTCAATGATTCATCATCTAACCTGTTTATCTGATCCAATCTGCTGATCAATTCATTTTTATTATTATCAGAAACAGGATTTCCGGCAATAATAATAATCTCGTCTTCTTGCTTTCTAACAGATAAATATGGATCCGGGAAGTTATCATTTTCCGGGCTTTTTAATGAATGTCTTGAAATGTTGTCAAGACACTCCACTAATATAGCATAAACCCTTTTACCGGTAATTGTATTTAAGTCTTCATAGCCCTTTGATTGCTTCAATTTTGTTATAATTAATTCAGTCGTATCAGGATTGACCGGGCCATGATAATCCAAAAGAATTCCTGAGCCCTGAATTGAATATTCTTCTTCAGAAGGTGAAGCTTTTACCGCTTTTGTTTTTTTCTCAGTCAGCTTGTAAATTCCAACATTTTTATATTTGAGGTACCATTTGAAAATAGTCGCAAGAAATATTAATACAGGACGCACCTGTTCCGGATCATATTCTTTGGGATGTGTACCAAAGGTTGATAAGCTGTTCAGGCTCTCCATTGAAGTGATGATGTGGGAAGGGACCTTTTCTTCCTTGTTCAGTTTATCAATTATCCCTTTCAACGGTTCAGTTTTACGGGGTCTTTTTAATTCGCATTCACAAAGATCAGTGATGATTACTTCCAGGCATCTTCTTGAATAGAGCATGATTACGTTGGGATCATCTGCTATTATCAAATGTCCCAGTTCCTTTTCGAGTTCAGGTAACTGACCCTTGAAAGATTCATGAAGTTTCTCAATATCTTTTATTTCAGCGGACCAGATTTGCATTTGATAAGAAATATATCAGTTTATTGATTGCTCTTTATAAGCCTGTTGTAGTTTTTAATTATTAGTGTTAGTGGTATTTGGACATGTAAAATTAAATTATACAGACATCAAAGTCAAATAATAAGCGGATTAATGATTGACAGGATTTGTTGAAGAGAAACGGCTCTTAATAAACAAGGATCCGTATTTCAGATAAAGGCAGAAAATTAATCCGGCTAAAAATAAAATTGAATTTATTATCAAAGTTACATCAGAGAAAAGCCAAAGTCAAGTTTATTTTAGATCCTTGCCACGTTCACTTTCTTTTTCCTTACCCTTGCCTTTTTTCTCCAGCTCCATGGTCATTGCTGTCAAGCAGGCAAGCCCATCCGGTTCCATAGACCCAATGGCTTCCACCTGTTATTCTGTGCGCCAATATGTTAAAATATTCATCAACAATTTTATTCAAAACACTTGATATATAAATGATATTCTGGCTATAATCTAATCCATGATTGACTGTGAAATAAATATTTCTTCACGATACAGGGTATCGGTTGACTCGCTCGAGGAGGATGTTTCTTGATCTGTCCTCCTCAGGAATTACACAATTTACTGGTTTTACCCAATCCTTTGTTCTATTGGCAATTTTTTCGCCACCAAGACACTAAGGCACAAAGTCACACAAAGAAATCAATATTATATTGTTTATCAGTCTATTAATATTATATCAAAAAAATTAAAGTGTATATTTATTATTTCTTTAATTATTAACCGCACAATACGTTAAGCTAAGAAGTATTTTTAAATCAGACAAAATATCAATCCAAATGAAGCCACAGTGGTTCAAAAATGCAATAGTCTATCAGATTCTGGTCGACAGATTTTCCGGCGCAGATACCTCCGTAAACAAACCGGATTTCCTGGGTGGAAATATTAAAGGTATCACGGAAAGGCTGGATTATATACTGGAACTGGGAGTTAATACTATTTGGTTATCTCCGTTTTACAGGATAAATAAATATCATGGTTATCATATTATAGATTTCAAAAACATGGATAACCATTTTGGTTCAATCGATGATCTGAAGATTCTTATCGAAAAAGCACATGAAAATTCTTTCAGGATTATAACCGATATTGTTCCCAACCATTGTTCTGTTAAACATCCGTTTTTTATTGAAGCAAAGCATAACAGGAACAGCAAATATTACAATTGGTTTTATTTTAAAAAATGGCCTGATGATTATCTCTGCTTTTTAAATGTAAAGGAATTAGCAAAACTGAACCTGGACAACAGGGAGACCCAGGATTACATTATTGATGTTACAAAGTACTGGCTTTCTTCAGGGATCGATGGTTACCGGATCGATCATGTAATTGGTCCCTCACATAAATTCTGGAAACGGTTTCATAATGAAATAAAAGCCGGTTATCCTGATTGTGTGCTTTTCGGAGAAGCCTGGGGTGAGGGAATAAGTTTAGCCTGTTTTGAAACCATTAATATCAGGAATAAATTTTTTCATAAGATTTTCGGAATTTCCCAGGAAGGTCTGCAGAAAGAGTATTACGGTGAGATGGATGGGATTGTTGATTTCAGACTGAATGAAATCATCATAAAAGCTGTCAGCAAAGGGAAGGGATTTACTTCCGACAATGAATTCAGAAATAAAGTCAGAAATCATTTCAGCAAATATCCTGAAGATTATTATCTCGTAACGTTTTTGGATAACCATGATATGAACAGGTTCTTGTTTTACTGCAATGGTAATTTTGATTTACTTCTGGAGGCACTTGAATTTCTTCTTACAACCGGCAAACCGGTTGTTATTTATTACGGAACTGAAATCGGAATGTGTAATACAATACCGGTAAGCGTTGATCTGCACCACTCTGATCTGAATGTCAGGGAACCTGTTGACTGGTGCAAAATAAATGACAAATTATATAACAGGGTCAAAGGTTTGATCAATAAATTACATTAAAATTGGGTCATTTTCCTTTAAGACCTTTTATATCTTCCCATTAATTGTGCTTCTGCCAGAATATGTCCTTCCATTGCTTTCAACAATTCTTTTTTAGTAATGCCAGGTTTGGATTCAAGCTCCTTATCTAGTGCATAGATTTTGAAATAATACCTGTGGGTTCCGCCCGGCGGGCATGGTCCGCCATACCCGATTTTTCCAAAATCATTTATCCCCTGTCTTGCCCCGTTTTTCAGAACTTCCAGTTTTGGTGTATTCTCAGAAAGCCCCGGTATATTTGCGGGCAGATTGAAAAGAACCCAATGTACCCATGTTCCCATTGGTGCATCCGGATCATCACAGATAAGCGCAAAAGTCTTTGTGCCGTCAGGAACCTCTGACCATTCCAGTGGTGGTGAAATATCAATATTGTCACACGTATATTTCCCTGGGATGATCTCACCTTCTTTAAATGCCGAACTTTTTATTTCCATTTTTTCTCCTCCTTTTATTTTATTAGCTGGATTTTTACTTTGACATGAGCAAACCAAGATGGTCAGGAATTAAAGAGTATAAAAGTTTTAATAACATTTTCAAGCAACAAAATATTATGAATCATTAACAAAATATAAATTTACAAAAATATTGCAAATAAGTCAAAGACCCGGAGGATTTTGTTGATTGGTGTTCCCCGGAAGAGACTCCCTCACTGTCTGAATCAGGTTAAGAATATATTTGTCATAAAATTTGTAACTTTGGTAGTAACTGCTAATAATTCCGAAACCGGGAAAATACATAAATAAAATCCATATTTCCTCAATTATGACAGATCATAATCATTTATTATCGCGCCGGAAGTTCTTACAAAAGGCTGCGACTGCCGCGATTGCCGCACCGATCATACTCAGATGCTCATCGAAGGACACATCGCGGGACAGCATACTTAACCATGCCTGCATAGGAGTCGGGGGGATGG
The DNA here is from genome assembly GCA_964596715.1 of uncultured Rikenellaceae bacterium. Classification (GTDB taxonomy): domain Bacteria; phylum Bacteroidota; class Bacteroidia; order Bacteroidales; family VadinHA17; genus LD21. The sequence continues at coordinate 10,543 of CAZQVL010000037.1, read as the reverse complement.
GATGGTCCGACCTCCAAAAATTCAAAGAGCATCCAAATGTGAAGATTGTAGCAATATGTGATGTGGATGCGGAGTTTCTGAGGAAGGCCTCCGAAGTCCTTCCTGATGCCCGTACTTACACGGATTGGCGCGATCTTCTTAAGGAGGAGAAGGATAAAATTGACTCTGTCAACGTTACTGTGCCGGATCATAATCACTTCCCTATCGCCTGGCAGGCCATTCGAAAGAGAAAGCATGTTTATTGTCAAAAACCGATGTGTCACGATGTAGCTGAGGTACGGAAGCTTACAGAGGCTTCAGTCAGGTACGGCGTGATTACACAGCTTGGCACACAGATTGCGTCAAGACAGGGTGACCGGACAGCTGTTCAATTAATCAAAGATGGAGCGATCGGTAAAGTTAAACATGCATATCTCTGTTCGAACCGGCCGGGTGCCGTAGAGAATTACCGGCTTAAAGGACCGCGTCCGCCGCAGGGACAGGAAGCCCCTGCACATCTGAACTGGGACCTGTGGATTGGCTCTGCTCCGATGCGCCCCTATACACCGGAAATTTATCATCCGGTTAAGTGGAGGGCATGGCAGGACTTTGGTACGGGATGGTCAGGTGACATTGGTTGTCATATATTCGATGCTGTATGGAAAGGTCTTGGTTTAAAGCCACCTGTTTCTGTCATTGCCGAGGTTCAGAAGTCGTGGCAGGACTCACCCGAACGCAAATCTGATAACTGGCCACAGGGCGACCATATAACCTGGTTGTTTCCCGGCAACGATCAAACTGATTCGGATATGCTACCGCTGGAATGGTTCGATGGTGAGTTTTATCCGCCACAGGATGTACGTGACTTATACGCCGGACAAGAGTATCCGGCCGAATCAGCGATGCTGATTGGTACAGAAGGGGCACTGCTCATACCACATGACGGGATGCCGGTTCTTTTACCCGAAAGCAAATTTACGAATTACAGAGTTCCCGAATTTGAAGCTGGTAATCATTACCACAACTTTGTGGTTGCCTGTCTGGGCGGTCCGAAAACTGAGTCACATTTCGCACAAACAGGACCGATGACAGAGGCTATCCTACTGGGCACTGTGGCAATTCGTGTGCCGGACAAATTACTGGAATGGGATGCGGTCAATATGAAGTTTACCAATTATCCCGATGCCAATAAATACCTTCGTCGCGATTACCGTAAAGGCTGGAAGGTGGCAGGATTTTAATAAGGTATGGCAGTCGTTTCTGTTCAGCAATAAATTCATCCGTAACTAAACAGTATTGCAAGGCAGTAATATGGTTACTCTTACCGTGAACGTATCTCTCTTCTCATAAAAGAGATATAAGATAAGACAAAACAAAGGATTGTAGCAGCAATAAGGCCGGTAATCTGCGGCCACACAAGCAACAGGCTCTGACCCAGGGGCAGCGGGCCCGGAATGGTTCCCACTATCTGTTCCATTGTCAGAGGACCAAGACTCCTGACTGATGGCATCAGTAATGTCGTAGTGGCATCGCTGAAGAGCTGACTCGGCAATACACGTAACAGGTTTAATATAAGTTCCTGATAATTTACAACCTGCTGAGCTGTTGCTGTTACTGAAGGAGCGGCAGCTTTGGCTATCACACTGACGATAATACTATAAAAAACAGTAAAAAACAGCCATACGGCAATACCTGAGAGAGCTGAAGTAGCGGGTTGACGAAACCATACCGAAAACAATATCGACAGGTTTAGCCAGAATGAAACATAAAAAATGCTGACCACGATAAACAAAACTACTCTTAAAAACTCCTCAGCTGTCGGAGGAATACCTGTCATAACAAGTCCGAAACCCATTACCAGAAAACCGAGCGAAAAGAACATAACGCTTATTACATATAAAGCAGCCGTAAATTTTGCATTGATCAGGTAATCGCGGTGAACAGGCTGAGCCATAACTCTACTTAGAGTTCCCTTGTTATGCTCTGAGTTGATGGCATTAAATCCCATGCTGATGCCGAGCAAAGGCCCCAGCAAACTGACAAAAACGAAGAAAGGAGAACAGTATGTCCTTCCTCTTTGCTCAGTTTAACAATTAAGTCAAGGAATTCCTGCACTCCCCTGGGATCAATACCGGTAGTCGGCTCGTCCAGGATGATCACTTCAGGATTTTTAATCAGCACGTCTGCAAGACCCAGCCGTTGGCGCATTCCGCGTGAATATTTACCGGTTTTTTTATTTGCTTCATCTGTTAATCCTAATCTTGCAAGCAACTGCTCCGCGTTTCTTCTCGCCTTGTTGACCGGGATACTGTTAAGCTGGGCAGTGAACAGAAGGTTTTCAAATCCTGTGTAATCATCATAAAATCCGACATCCTCAGGTAAGTAGCCTGCTTTCCTTTTAACCTCAATCGGATTAGTAGTGGAATCAATACCACACACTTTGACTGATCCGGAAGTTGGATCTGTAAGTCCGAGCATCATAAGAATTGTTGTTGACTTACCTGCACCGTTCGGACCTAAAAGACCATAGATATTTCCTTTACGTATAGTCAGTGTAAGATGATCTACTGCAGTAAACGATCCGTATGTTTTTGTCAGATCGGTAAGTTCGATGACATTCTGATTCACGGGTTACCTCCTTCCATACTTGCGGAACAGATAATACACGCTTCCTAATGCAATAATGATGATCAGTACTCCAACCCATCCCCAAAGCATTGAGGTTTTCACTGAGATTCTGAATGATGCTTTTGAAGAAGCTTCGGGTGTTCTGGCTTCAATGTTTGTTACGTAATCACCGGCTATAGCTTTTCTGGGCGCTTTAATGACTGCAAATGCCTGAGCTGTCTTTCGTGCTTCAATTTTTTCAATTTTAGCCGGATCAAAAGTGACTTCCCAATTTATGGGGGTACTGGCAGAAAGTTGAATATCTTTAAGTTCGGCAGAACCGGTATTTTTAGCAATGAGCTCTATACGTTTCTGATCGCCTGCTGTAATACTTGTGCTTAACAACCCGGTAGGTGTTGTAAGTTCAATAGCATAAGAGCCAGTGATAACGACTTCCAGTTCAAGATCTATCGATGTGGCATTTGTTTTGGCACGAACAGGTATTTTATAAGTTCCGGCCTCAATCATATCAGGGGGATCAACTTCAATCGTTATATCGGCATTATTGTTGGCATCAATCTCGACCGAGGTAACCTGTTGATAATTATGCGAAAGCGGTAATTACCCTTATTGACCTTTAGAGGAACATTCACTGTTTGATTCATACTTTTCTTTTCGCCCGGAAGAACCGATAACTGGCGGATATTGTAAATCCCTGATTTTAAAAAATATATGTGAAAATCTTAAGTTTTTGTTAAAATTTATCTTTGTTTCCTCACAGGCAGGGGTCAGCAGAACTTTTCGACAGTCCCGGTTTTAATCCGTCGACAAACTCACAACATTCACCGGACCCAGCAGACCTGATGGCAAGAGGGGTGAATCGGCCTGATAAAAAGCTTGTGTAGTGTACGTTACAGGATCAGTCACTCCGGGTTGCTGGTCGCCGATCAGGCGGTTCACCCAGAGGTTTGTAACCTTCACTTCAATTGAGTTTTCACCCTCCCGCAGTGCTTCCGTTGCGTTAACGCGAAAAGGTGTCTTCCAGACAATACCAAGTGGCTGGTCGTTAATGACAACTTCTGCAAGGTTTTTGACATCTCCAAGATCGAGCCATAATTCCTGACCGGATTCAAACCATCCAGCCGGAGCCTGAATAGTATTGTAATAAGTTCCGGACCCGGAGAAGTACTTAACTCCAGGGTCACTATTCTCATTCCATGGTTCAAGATCATTAAGGATTATCTGTTCCGGAGCTCCCCGGTCAGGCTGGAAAGTCACTTCCCATGGTCCTTCAATTGTAGCAAGCCTGGTTTCAACCGGTACAGGTATGATTAGCGAGGATGATTCAGCCTTGTTACGGAATGTAACAAAAACAGCATCATCGGGTTCCAGATGCAATGGGACGGTTGTCCTTCCGTCCGCAATTGTATAGCTAACCGGTTTAATTTCCCCACTTACAGGATTCCATATCTCTGCTGCTTTCCCATCTGCACGGAAAGTCGCATCCAGATCCTCAACATGTCTGGTCCGATTGTTCACCCAGTATATTTCCCCGTCAGACAGCCTGCGGTGGACATATAAAAGTGCTGTGTTGTCATGTGGCCTGGTATATTCAAAGTCCGGTTGAATTTGCAGGTCTTCAAGTACTTCAGCGATAGTGTAACCTGTATAAACCTTCCCTTTACCTATGGGCTGGATACTTTTCCCCTCCACCCACAATTCACCGGCAATAGTCATGAATTCATTAACATCATCATTTAAGCTTGGTGTATTAATAGGTTTGGGCCCTACAACCACTGCACCTTCTTTTACCATTTCACGTATTTTGCTTAATACCGGCAGGGACATATATTGTGTGCTGCTGTCAAGTGCCAGTAAACGGTAACTCATCCCACCCGGTGTTACAATCTGTCCTTTCTTAACAGATAATAGATTAACAAGTGCATCGGCATTGGTAAAATCGAATTCATAACCTTTCGGAATATCCGGTAATTCACGTCCGAACAGAGCTGTTATATTATTATCTTCTCCGTATAAGTAAATTACATCTGCAACAAATTTACCCTGCTGGAGCAAAAAACAACTGCGTGCCAGATAAGTAGTCCAGGGCAGAGCCTGTTCACCCCATGTTTCATGTCGTGTGAACCACTGACCAAATGGTCCAAGGCCAAGTCCCGGAATTTTATCATCTACCGGCTGGTGCACTGAAGTATGAATTACAAAAAGATTCAGGCCACTGGCCATTTCCATGTCGGCTGTTGGTTTAAGCCATTCAGGTGAAAAGCCCCATGTATTACCTATTGCAGTCATAGATTCTGCAGCCACGAGGTTTTGACCGTAGAGATGTGCCACGGAAGCTGATTCGCGAACGTCGGCTTTATGCCGTACAGCTACATCTACGCTCTGATCACCGCTGATTTGACTGGGAGTCCGTGTGGCCCATGTAGCGCTCATAGGGATATCAGCATTCCGTTTTACTTCCATGCCGTCGCCAATAAATGCCCTTCCGTTTTCGTGTGACTCAGTATAGCGACCCATACTCCGTTCATGAAGAATTTCAGTAAGAACATCATAGTGATACTCAGCGACCATTTTCCCCAATGTATTGCGGAAGTCCCACAGGAACCTGTCACTTGCTTCAGCACTTTCTACAATACGGCCGGTAAGAACAGGTAACCAGGGAAGTATGTTATAGCTATTACGGGTATTAAATTCCTCAATAATTTTGTCAGTCCAGTTAGCAACACCGGCCTCCCAGCTATCGGTGATTATATACTGAAGGCCCCTTTCCCCCATCAATCCGCCTGTAGCGTCTTTGTACTGATCAAGGTAATTGTTGAAGTAGTTTTTAACAAATTCAGCATTCAGTTTGTCCACTTCAAGCCCGGTTGCCTCAGGTGAGGCGGGTGAATTCTGGTGGCCTGTCAGTGAATAACCCAGACGTATCACTATCCAGTCACCTTCAGGAGCAACCCAATCAAGTGACCCATCCGGTTGCATTTTTGATGTAAGATTTATGACATCATCCTGGCTGATCACTTCCCTTTCATTTGTCTCAGCTGTTGTGGTTATGGTAAGGTCGGTAGCTGTTACAAAGGCTGCCTTTTCTTCGAAGCGGTCAACCCTTGGGACTGTATGGAGGACAAGTTCTGCAACCTGAGTTCCGGCAGGCTCAGGTGTTTCGCGATCAGCACCAAAAAAACTTGCAATGCCACCAAATCTTGGTGGTGGAGGTAAGGTCTTAGATGTAAATCTGAAATACCTGGCTGTTACCGGTTCAAATGAAAGGGTTTTCTGACCCACACCGCCTCTGGGGATATCCACAACTGTACGGAATGTTTTGCCATCATCACTGGCTTCCAGTGTCCGGTTATCCGGATCGCCTCCCCTACCAAACATACCTGCTCTTCCACCACCGGCAATAGTGAGGGAGTGAATCGCCTTCGGATCATCAAACGCGAACATGATCCAGGCATTTTCACCAACTGTCACAGGCGGTAAAAGGGCTGATGTGGACAGATCTCCATCCGTCAGCATCTCAAGATCAAATTTGCCGCCACTTGAGGTGACTTTGGGTTCCAGGTCAGACAAAGGTACATCATCCTCGGGCATCCTGAAAGCGATAACAGCAGCATCTGCATAATATTCAGGCACCTTAGCGGATTCATCTTCGCTCAGGGAAAATCTTCTTTCTGGAGTTATGTTTTGAAATACCCCGGTAACAGATGGTGGTTCTGGCAGGATACCTGAAAACGGCTCTCCGCCTTTTATGCGGGTTTCACTCCATACATATTTCTTCATTCCCTGCTCAGGCGGAACCCAGGGACCGCCGCTCTCGCTCCAGCCTGGAGATCCTGCAATGGCCATTTCCAGATATAGGGAATCGGCTAATTCGGTGGTAAAAAGAAATGCATCCTTCCACTCGGGGGTCATATAGACCAGTCTCTTTTCCACGATCTGGGGAGTCATCAGAGAGGCGTCAAAATTCTGAAAACCTCCGATACCCGTGCGGTTCATCCATTCCAGATCAGCTTTGATGCCTTCTTTGGTGACATTGCCATTCATCCAGTGCCACCAGACACGTGGTTTGGCGCTTTGAGGTGGATTTTGAAATCCGGCTTCAATGTCCGGCCAATAATCTGCTGAGGGAGCACCACATTTTACAAGGATAATAAAAACAACTACAAACAGTAGTATGAGCTTCGTCCCTATTCTGATTTTTGAGTTAATAAAAATTTTTGTATTCATCATCTTAATAATAGGTTTTATGCTTTTCATAATCAGGCGATTAAAAAAATCTATCATGCTTTTAATATAATTCTGCGAAATATATTAAACAGCAATATCTAACGGACTATTAATCATGGATAGTAATGTACTCTTCATTCAACATTAAAAATTAATTTCGTCAATATTAAAATAACCGTCTTCACAGCCTTTGAGGCTTTTATTATTTTGGGGTACTATAAATAGAGTTACACAAGTGCATCAACAACATCATTCATTAACTTAATGGTGCCTTCAACGGGATCACCTCCGGCTTCATATTCAAGGGCGATATAACCTTTATAGTTTTTATCATTCAGAATTTTCACACAGCGGGCTATATCAACATCCGGAAACCTTGTCCAACGTTTTGCATGAACCATTGAGGTAGCTCTCGGAATAAGAATCTCCAGTCCGTGATACAACATATACTCATGCTCCCAGTTGCAGAAATCAGGCGAAGCCTCACAATAAGGGCTATTAACTTCATTAAGTATGATTATAATGTTCATGGGATGAGCTGCTAATCCCCAGTGGTTTTCGATTGTGACTCTGACACCCGATTTCTCTCCATAATCGGCAAGTTCTTTAAAAGACTCAATTGCATTTTTCAGGTATGGTACTATCTCCTCATTGCGGGGATAACCTCCCTGAATAACTGATGCAGGAATGATCCTTGGCCCTCCGGTATTAACGCGCATTGATCTGACACCTATCTGTTTTGCTGCATCAAGCCATAATTTTCCAACTATGATCCCCTCTCTGCGCAGCTCTTCATCAAGATCAGCAAGGTTTCTGGGGGCATTATTGGAAATATGGGATGCCATCACTCCGGCTGAAACCATTTTTGTTACCAGCAGATCGAGATAACGTTTTGCAGATGTGGTTGAGGGATCAAATTCGCCAGGACGAACCTGGTTATTTCTTTCAATACGGGTGAACATGGAATCATCAGTTACATCACCAAAAAGAGAGGACCAGAGGTCCATCGCCGGAACTCCCGGATAGGTATCCTTTGTGAACTGGGGAAAGTCGAGCAGTGTAAGTTCCCTGTATTTTTCTTTAAGCTGAAGGGTCTCCGGACGTTCAGGCCGTGTTCCGCTCTGTCTTCGTTTGAATAGCTGATTCACTGCATAGCTGTTCGATGCTATGCTTTTTAACCTCTCTGCTCTTGAGCGGATTTTTTGTTTCTTATTGCTGAGGTTATTCTCTATCAGAGAAAATCCCAGTCCGGCAACACCCAGTGAACCAAGAGCGACAGATTTCAGGAAATCACGCCGGCCTTTCATCCGGGATACTTCTTTAATTACTTGTTCGTTAATCTTTTTCATAGTTTACCTGAATTTTTATACAGTATTAAATATTTATTTTATTCAATTTTGATTAAAATATTTATTCAGCAATTCTCTGAACCTGGGCTCATTCTGTAACACCATAAGTCCGGGATCCATTTTTAACCATGTAAGGTTACGATAGCCTTTTTCCAGCGCTTTTTCTATCTGATCGATAGCCTCAGGTATTTTTCCCTGTATAGAGTATAAGCCAGCATATTTTGGGTGAAGCGTTGAATCTATTTCAAGTGCCTTATGTAACATTTCGTTTGAAGATTCCATATCGCCCATATATGCTGTTACTGCAGCTATGGTAATATATGTTTCAGCAAGGTCCGGATATTCTTTAAGCCATGGTCCGGTGGCTGTATCTTTAAACCGGGAAAAATATTTATGAGCATTTACCTGATCACCCAATAGTTTATAATTGACACCTATGTCGCAATAAGCGGGGAATTGATACTGGTCAATTTCAAGAATTCTTTCCAGTATCCTGATTGCTTCCTTATATTTGCCCTGCATCCGGTATGTATGGGCCAGACGGTACTGGTTATCCAGTAAATAAGGATTGATCTCCCGTCCTTTCTGAAAGGCTCTCTCCGCTTCATTAATACTATCAAGGGCAATGTAAGCTGATCCCAGGTAGAAATAGCCCCATGCATTCTGAGGATTATCTGCTATCATTTTTCCTGACCATACCAATGCTGAATCAATGTTTCCCAGCTTTGTAAGATAAGTCCATAATAAACCTCCGTAAGTCAAAACCAGATTCGGGTCTATTTGTATGGCTGTTTTGTATTCTCCCAGAGCTTCATCCATTAATCCTGACTTCTCGTAATACAAGCCGAGGTTATTATGGAATGTCGGATTGTCAGGGTATAGTCTGGTAAGCTTTCGTGTATACTCAATACCTTTTGGAAGATCATTCTCAACATTTACAGCATGAAGAGCAAGGATTGCATATTTTTCCAAATCCGTAAGATCGTCAACTTGTTTAGCTGCCTGGCTCAATAATTCCTCTCCTCTTACCGGATTAAACCTCTCAATAAGTAAATTCCCCAGAGATGCTCTGGCTGCTGTAAAACCGGAATCGATCCGCAGGGCATTTTCATAATAGTTTACGGCACCCGTAAAATCAGAGAGCCAATGACGCTCAATACCCAGACTGTATTGCTTGAGCGCCTCTAATGATGAAGTAGTCACTTTTGCCAGTGGTTTGTCCTGAGTAGCAATATGATATCTGGATTCACCAAGGGTCCTCCGGATTTTTCTGCTCATCTGGTCTAACTTTGAAAGGATATTCTGCTGATCATCGCTTTCCGATATTACTGATTTGAGAAGATCACCGGATTTGGTCTCCACTATTTTCGCAGTCAGGACATACTTATCCCCAACTTCACTTATACTGGGAACAATATATGTACTGATGCCTTCCCTTGATGCAATTTCCTGACCTGTTCTTTCATCGACATACGTATTGTCTTTAATTTCCATCATGGCCATGGTCTCGAGCATCCTGGACTTGGGAAAAACATTTATATATCGTGATTGATTGATGGTCAGGGAAAATGCCGTATAAAGGGATTTATCAAAGACAGGATTTTCAGTGAGATTTTCAAAGTCAGTTATTAAAATCCAGTCTCTTTTGGAAAATGGAATTGTACTTCCGGTGGTGAAAAGGAAAAGGACTATGGCAGCAAGCATTACACCAACTGAACTCAGACTGTATATTCTCTCTTTCTTTTTATACTTGTTGATCTTTTCAGCATACAGTTTATTCTCCTGCACAATCAGATCTTCATCCTTCCCGGAAGCTGCAGGTTTCCCGGGAGCGATCACAACACTTTCTGCCAGCCTTTCTTCAGGCCGGACTTGATCCATATCAGGTGTTTTGACGATTCCTTCCGGTGTTATATCATAGATCCACGAGAAGATTATTGCGATAATCAACCCACAACCCAGCAGGATCATTACAAGCGTTACTGTCCACGCAGGTAATCCTATACGTGGAAAAATTATATCCACACCTTCCAGGATTGCAAAGGCGGATGCCAGATAGACTGTAACTACCCGGACAACTTTCCGTTGCTTCAGTTCCTGCCAGAAATGGACCGGATTTTTAGGATTAGCAGCCATAAGGGATTCTAAATTTGTGAATATAAATATAAACCATCCTTATACCAAAGTCAAATGATTTTCAGTTTAAAGGAAAAATGACCATTGAGCCACGGTTCCACTCATGGTGATTGTCAGGGGTAATCATGCTTTTCAGGATTGCAATCAGGGAGGAGAATTATTTACCGGCTGAATCCCCGCGAGCGCATTCCCCGCTGCTTGCGGCGGGGTAAGCGAGCAAAAAA
>CAZQVL010000036.1:0-34483 GCA_964596715.1 uncultured Rikenellaceae bacterium | reverse complement strand
ATCTTGCAGCTCCTGATTACAGCCAGGTGGATTACAGTACTATAATATATAATAAAGCCGCACGGGGTTTCACGTGGCTGCGGGCTTATCTTGGAGATACTTTGTTTGATTCCATTATGCATGATTACTATAACATATGGAAATACAGGCATCCCTTTCCGGATGATCTCAGGGCGATCTTTGAAACCCGTACAGCTAAAGATCTCTCATGGTTTTTTGATGATTTTCTGGGTACAACAAAGCGGCTCGATTATAAAATAATCCACCTCAGGAACCAGAAACTGCTTATAAAAAACAATGGTGAGTTAAAAGCGCCCCTGTTGATAGCAGGAATGATTGGAGATTCCATCTGCTCAGAAAAATGGGAAGATGGTTATGAAGGGAAGAAATGGATCAATCCTGTATGGAATCATTATACCGGGATAAAAATCGATCCTGGACATAAGATGCCCGAATTATTCAGGCTTAATAATAACATCAGGACATCAGGTATTTGCCGCAGAGCTGATCCTTTTCAATCCCGGTTTTTATTTACTATTGAGGATCCTGACAAGCGATCTTTGATATATATTCCTGCTGTTGACTGGAACAGTGAAAATGGCTTTATGGCCGGTATCGCTTTACATAATGGTATGCTCCTCCCTAAACCGGTGGAATATTTTGTCATTCCTTTTTATACCTTCCGTAATCCGGGGTTCGCAGGTTATGGAAAAATTTCATTCAACATAATTCCCAATGACAATTTCATCAGGATTGCAACACTTTCCCTGGAAGGAGCACAATTTGGTGCACCAGGCAATCAGGACTATCAGAAAGCGAAAATCGGATTAGACCTTAGTTTCAGATCCGGCAAAATGATTAATGCTGTAAATCATAAGGTTTTTGGATATTATATTGCTGCATCAGACCTTCTTCAGATTCAATTTCTTAAGCAGGCAAGGATGTGTTCCTTTCTGCAGCTCGGATACCTGCTGGAAAGGACTGGAATAATCAATCCTTTCAACATGTTGGTTTCTATTGAATCAGGTAAATCGTTTCAGAAGACTTCGCTGGAATTGAACTATAAATATAGTTATTATGGCCTGAATAACGGTCTGGAAGTTAGAATATTTGCAGGAACAATGTTGAAAAATACTTATGCATATCCATTATATGCTTTTTCACCAAGTGGCAGGAGCGGTCGTGAACAATATTTTTTTCAGGGGATATACCCCGATCGTTTTGGCGATTTTCCGAAAACTTTCTGGTCCAGACAGATGGCTCTTACCGAAGGAGGATTAGTAACTCCTGTCAATGATAGCCTTGGATATAGCCGTTGGCTTTGTTCATTCTCTTTAACCAGCACACTGCCGGGAAAAGCTTCACGGATTCCGGTAAAACCATTTGTTAATTTATTACTGAACGATCATGGTGCCGGAACAATTGACAAATCACCACTTTTCTTTGAAGCCGGGTTTAAGGCAGGTATGTGGAACTTTTTCGAGATCTATTTCCCTCTGCTTGTTTCTGACAATATTGAATCAATGACCGGATCATTAAAAGACAGGATTCGGTTTGTTTTCAAACTCGATATATTTAATCCTTTCAGATTGTAATCAGGGTTTTCAAACTAAATCCCTGCGAATATACGACAATGTATGGATTTAAAAGTATGTCAGAGTGAAACAAATTTATTTATTTTCAGGTTCTAAAGTTTTAATTTCCTCCAAAACACTTTTATCTGTTACTGCATCATAGTATGAAAGCCTCTTATTACAAATCACCTGATTACAGGATGTCATGTCCTTAAGGTAAAAAAGGATCGGCTTTGTTGTTACCTCAATAGTTGCCGAAGCATTGCCATCTTGACAATCCAGCCTTACAGGCATGCTGAAACCTTCTGGAACATTTGTCCACTTTGCCACGACAAATGGCACACCCTTTATGACATTCGTGCCAGGTTCCTGATCATTATCATAAGAACCAGAATACCAATAAAGAACCGGAACCTCCCGGTTATAAAGGTACACTTCAAAAAATTTGTCCCAATCCTTTACTGTTTTCCGTTCAACAACTTCGATGAAATCGGCAGTGGTAACATGCGATGATGCTGCATGCTCACTATAAAAAGTTTGCAGGATATCAAAGAAGAGAGTACTGTCATTCAATACATTACGGATAGTGTGCAGTACCATAGCTCCTTTATTATAAACATCGTTGTCCTTATTATCCCAATAGCTGACATCGGGAGGACCTACAACCGGCAGCTTATTGTTTATCCAGCCGGCTAACCAATGGCGGGCATATAAAAGGGAGCTGTCATATCCCTTTTTATGTTCTGCAAAGATCATTTCGGAATATGTGGCGAAACCCTCCTGCAACCAGATATCGCTAAAATCGCTTACTGATACGGCATTACCCCACCACTCATGTGCAGTCTCATGTACGATTAAATAGTCGCCACCCAGTCTGCGCAGGTTGGAATAACCGCTACCATAGGCTATGGCTGTCTGATGTTCCATTCCTTCATACGGTCCCTCCACAAGCTTGAATCCCTCTTTTATCCACGGGTAAGGTCCGAAAGACCTGGAGTAAAAACTGATAACATCTTTAACCTGTTTGAAGTGCTTTTTTGCTTTTACCAGGTTTTCCTTCAGAACATAATAATCAAGGTTAAGGATGCCTTGTTCAGTTGCCATTGTATCGTTAAAATGTTCATATTTACCGGCATAAAAAGTAATGTTGTAGATATTAACAGGGTAATGTGTGCTCCATGTAAAAGTCTCTTTCCCGGATTTTGAAGTATGATTCTCCATTATGCCATTTGACACAACCTGCAAGCCTGCCGGGACACTCATGCTAAGTCTGACACTGTCTGGTTCGTCAGAAATATGGTCTTTACATGGAAACCATATGCTTCCCCCGTCATTTTCGCAGGTTACTCCTACCCATGGATTGCCATCTTTGTCCTTTTTCCAAACCATACCCCCGCTCCAGGGTGGATTTTTTGCAATTATGGGTTTACCCTCATATTCGACTATAAGGATATAGTTCCGACCAATAACTAATGGATCAGGAAGAGACGCAATCACTGCTCTGTCGTTTCGTAAAAATGGGATCTCCTTTTCTGATAACTTCAGGCTATTGATATTAAGATTTTTGTACAGGTCGATCCGGATAGTTTTTAGTTTTTCAAGAGCTCTGAAATGAATAGCCGCCACACCTTCGAGCATTTTATTATCCGGATCGAGGTTAAGGTTCAGGTCATAGAAAGTGACATCATAACCTGCACGATATTCATCAAGTTGTCCGATCAGATAATCCTTTGAACTAAACCGGGGGTAGCGGCCAGGTTTTCCTGGGGTTTCCCCAAATTCGTGATATTTGAAGATTGCACAGCTGCTAATTAGGAGTGATACAAGGATAACAAACAATAGTTTTTTCATCGAATAAACATTTCATTCGTATTTATATCCCGGTTTAATTATCTGTAATGAAGATCAGTGGCTGATCTTTTAACCAGTCTTTGAAAATGATGGTTTCATGAGAATATCAATTTACACAACAAAGGTGCAATCCTTTATTCTGAGAACCGTTACATAATTCCGGGAATAAATTACATCATTCACATATTGTCCAGTGTGTGGCGCCTTTTGTATTTAAGGTTTTTAAAACGGGTAGGTGTAAGCCCTGTCATTTTCTTAAACTGGTTTGACAAATGTGCTACACTGCTGTAATGAAGTTTCCATGCAATTTCGGTAAGCTTAAGCTCATCATAAACCAGCAGCTCTTTTACTTTTTCTATTTTATGGGCAAGGTAAAATTGTTCAATGGTAATACCTTTAACTTCGGAGAAAAGATTAGCAAGGTATGTGTATTTGTAATTTAATTTTTCGCTCAGGTAATCCGAAAGGTTTATTTTGATTTGATCATCAGTATAATGGACTATTTCAACGATAATTGTTTCAATTTTTTCAACCAGAATATTTTTTTTATCGTCCATCAATTCAAGTCCGGTTTTATCAAGGGCTATGCGCAGACTGGCCAGTTGTTCTGCAGAAATTTCTTCCCTGATTTCAGCTTCACCCAGACCAACTGTGATGTTATGCAACCCAAGCTTTTCAAGCTCTGATTTCACTACCATTTTACATCTGATGCTAACCATGTTCCGGATGTAAATTTTCATACAATTTTAATTCTTGGGTTTAATTGGCTCTTAATGATAACCTACTCAAAATATGTACCTTCAGGCAAAGATATTTTAATTTTTCAAATGAATAATTCTATTTTCAAAATTAATCCAACAGGATCTTTTCAGAGCTGATGGAATATATGAATTATATAACTTAATCAAGGAATTATGTAACGATTCACAAAATAAAGTGGTTAAACTTTGTTATTAAATTCAATATTCCCGGAAGCCAACTTTATAAAAGGCTGGTTTAAAATCAGCCTTTTATCTACATTTCAGACATTTAAATTGGTAAAAGAATGGGGAAAATGGATAATAAAGAGGTTGAAAAGAGCAAAAGCGTATATTATTGTTGAGATTAGAAAAGCCAGTGATCTTGACCATATCCGCACACTATTATAGTCAATGAATTCCCAAAAGCCAAACAAATAACCGGTGTAAAATTAAAAATATGAAGAATTACAAAGCATGAATAATAAATTGGTATTGACGAACAAAAACTTGTACCTTTATGCCTGTAACACTATATGCAGTTGAAAATCAATGAAAAAAACAGAACGTAAATTTTTAAATAAAAATCTTATCAAGTCTCTGACGGGAATTCAGGGATTTGATGAAATAACAGGCGGCGGATTACCAACAGGCAGACCAACCCTCGTATGTGGTGGTGCAGGCTGCGGAAAGACACTTTTTGGAATGGAGTTTCTTGTACGTGGCACAACTCAGTTTAACGAGCCGGGTGTATTTATGTCATTCGAGGAAACCAATGAAGAATTAACCAAAAATGTTGCTTCGCTCGGTTTTGATCTGGAAGACCTTGTTAAACATAAAAAAATTGCACTTGACCATGTTCATATTGAACGCAGTGAAATAGAAGAAACAGGGGAATACGATCTGGAAGGTTTATTCATACGCCTTGGTTATGCTATTGATTCTATTGGGGCAAAGCGTGTTGTTTTAGACACAATTGAATCACTGTTTGCCGGATTGCCAAACCAGCTTATCTTACGCGCTGAACTGCGGCGGTTATTTCGCTGGTTAAAAGATAAAGGTGTTACTGCAATAATTACAGGCGAGCGTGGAGAAGAGACTCTTACCAGACAAGGTTTGGAAGAATATGTTTCGGATTGTGTTATTATTCTTGACCATCGTGTATCCGAACAGACTTCTACACGTCTTTTACGGGTCGTAAAGTACCGTGGTTCAATGCATGGGACCAATGAGTATCCATTTCTGATTGATGAAAATGGCTTTTCAGTATTACCAGTAACTTCTTTAGGATTAGAACATATTGTATCAAACGAAAGAATCTCAAGTGGCATAACTGAACTTGATAAAATGCTAGAAGGAAAAGGTTATTACCGCGGCAGCACTGTACTTGTTTCCGGTACTGCGGGAGTAGGAAAAACAAGTATAGCAGCTCACTTTGCAGAAGCTGCATGTAAAAGAGGTGAACGTGTTCTTTTTTTCTGTTTCGAAGAATCTCCAAACCAGCTAATGCGCAATATGCTTTCTATCGGTATAAAATTTGAGACCTGGGTGCGTAAAGGACTTTTACAATTCCAGGCGACCCGGCCAACATTATACGGTCTGGAAATGCATCTGGCTGCAACTCACAAAGCTGTAAATGCTTTCAAGCCTGATATAGTTATTCTGGATCCAATAAATACTTTTATCATTGGTGATAAAGAGAACGAAGTAAAAACAATGATAATGCGTATTGTTGATTTTCTTAAGGCGAATCAAATAACAGTAATGTTTACCAGCCTGACTTCAAACGAAAGCGCATTAGAGAGCTCTGATGTCGGAATATCATCCCTGATAGATACCTGGTTATTACTTCGCGATATAGAATTAAGCGGTGAACGAAACAGGGGAATATATGTTCTTAAATCGCGCGGGATGGCTAACTCTAACCAAATTCGCGAATTCATCCTAACTGACCATGGTGTTGAATTACGTGAGGCTTATATTGGTGCCAGTGGAGTATTAACCGGCTCAGCCCGTGTTGCACAGGAAGCTCTTGAAAATGCAGAAGTGCTGACGCGTAAGCATGATATTGAACGAAAAAAACGTGAATTAGAACGAAAACGCAAGGCATTAGAGGCTCAGATTGCTTCTTTGCATGCCGATTTTGAGTCGGAAGAATTAGACGCTGTTAAAATAATAGAAACTGAACAAGATATGATTAAACGACTTGAACAAGATAAAATAGAAATGGCCGTTAGCAGAAAAGCTGTCATTGAAAATAGAACACCCAGGAAATTGAAAAAATAATTAAAACGAGTATCAGATGAAACACCCATGTTTTGTAAACGCAAACACAATAATAATAAAATATTCAACATGGGTGTTCCATCATACCTTTAAAAATTAATATTTATTATGATGAAACCAAAGAAGGAAAGTTCAGATAAAAGAATTAAAAAAGAAAAACCGGTTAAAACGGCAAATGATAAGTGGGTGCTTCGTTTATACGTAGCCGGACAAACTCCAAAAGCTCTTACTGCATTTGCAAATCTGGAAAAAATATGTGAAGAACAATTAAAGGGGAAATACTCTATTGAAGTAATTGACCTTTTGATAAATCCACAGTTGGGCAAGGAGGACCAGATCCTTGCCTTACCAACATTAGTAAGAAAATTGCCGGTGCCTGTTCGTAAGATAATCGGTGATCTCTCAAATACAGAGCATGTTCTTGTCGGATTGAATTTATTGACTGTCAGCTGATTTGTGAATACAATCTTTATCAGTCATAATTATGAAAGAGAAAAATCAAAAAGTAAAAGGATCAACAACAAAGTTTGATCTGGCAATGTCCGAATCGGGCAAGGACAAATATATATTGTGTTTATATATAACCGGGACAACGAATCGATCGGTACTGGCTCTTACGAACCTTAAAAAGATTTGCGAAGAGTATCTTGAAGGGCGATACGAACTGGAAGTGATTGACCTGTATAAAATGCCAGGTTTAGCAAAAGATGAACAGATAATTGCAGCCCCGACATTGATTAAAAAACTGCCGCTTCCATTCCGTCGTATTATTGGAGATATGTCAAGCGTAGAAAAAGTACTTCTGGGATTAGACCTGAGAAAGGTAAAAGGCCTATAAAATTTTCAGGAATTTTAGCACATTTGATTTATTATAATGACGTCAATGACCAAAACAAAAGAACAACTCATTATTGAGAATGAAGAATTACATTCCCGCCTGGTTGAAACTGAGGAAGCGCTTTTAGCAATTCGAAGCGGAGAAGTGGATGCGATTGTGGTTTCTGGTACGAAAGGAGAACAAGTCTATTCAATTAGTTCTGCTGAGACACCATATCGTACTTTCATAGAAGAAATGAACGAAGGAGCAGTTACTCTTACCAAAGAAGGTATAATTCTCTATTGTAATCAAAGGTTTGCTGAACTTGTGCACGAACCAATTGAGCTAGTGATTGGTTCATACCTTAACCGTTTCATCGCTCCAAATGATAAATTAAAATTAGATTACCTGCTTGCTCAACAGACTCATAACAAAAATGATGTTCTGATAATATCCTTAATCAACACATTATGTCTAAAGCTATCTTTTCGCCTTTTACCTGCTTATCTGCAAGGTGATTATTGTATACTTGTAGCAACTGACATATCAGAAATGAAGAAGAAAGAAAATGAACTTCTTGAATTACATCGTTTATTAGAACAAAAATTAGATATAATACAGCGTTTGCGCATCGAACTTATTAATAAAAAGATTGATGATGAAGTAGAAATAAATAAATTAAAGAGTACGAATATAAAACTGGTTAAAGAAATCACCAGACATAAGCTGGCCGAAGCAGAATTAAAGAAAAAGCTAAAGCTAAAGCAGAAGAAGGCAACCACTTGACCCCACCTTTAATTCCAAGGTTTACTTGTCCTGCAGGTGCATTGCCGTGTTGCACACTTGCAAGCCCGTAATAAAAATTTCATAGCTTTTTTCTTAAGTTTAGTATTACATTTTGTTGTTACTTCTTTCCATAAGGAATATAATAATCAACAATAAAGGTGCGGGATATTTTCAGATGGAATGTTACATAATTTTATATATCCATTATATAATTCACATATACAAAAGCCGGATAATCTGACCGCATTTTGCATGTCAGAATACACTGTATCCTGTATTACTCTTTTAACTCCGGAATAATCAAATGTCCTGAATCTTGAACTATCAGCACTTATGGATTTTTCTTTGATGTTACTTAGGTCTTGACGGATCTTTAGGTCAATAAGTGCAATAAGGGTGATATCATTTAATATTTTGACTTGTTGTTTTAATTGATTCAATTCGATTTTAATGTCATTAATTTCTTTCTTGACTTCATTCTTAATAATACTGTCTTTTGTTAAACCGTTTGCAATAAAGGAAATTCTAAATTCACGGAACCTTGATTTAAGATAGTCTGCCAAATCGTCAGGACTGCTAAATCCATTTAATTCAAAATATCTCAACGAATCTGGTAAACTCATTTGTTCTTCAATCTGAGCTCTTAATTCGTCTGCATGATCAAATTCATTTGGTATTTCATGATATCTTGGCACAAAGTCATTATCATGTAAAATATCGATAAATTCAGCAATCTGGCTATTCATATTGGTTAATTTGGTTGATTTGAAAATCAAAAATAGGATTATTTTTTCATGTTAATCCCATAGGATCTGACCTCTTTTGTTCAGAACTATTTGGCCTGTTTTAAGAGCTTTGTTTTTTCCTTTCCCTGGTTTATTTCCTCAATTATTCTTTGATATTGGATAAAGAATCTTTTCCCATTCCTGCATTAACCAAACTGGCAATAAAATTGGTAAAAACACTGATATCCTGATCTACGCTTGCTTTTTCCAAACCTTCCATATATATATTCCTCTTTTCAACCGGAATTACAGTCCATGGATAACCTCCCGAAGCAAGCATCGCATTCATTAGAAATCTAGCCATCCTGCCATTACCGTCGGAATAGGGATGTATATAGACAAACATGAAATGTCCAAGTACAACCCTTACTGAAGGTTCATGTTCGGTCTCTAAAAGTTCAAATAGTGTCGACATTGCATAACCGACTAAATCAGGATCCGGAGGGACATGTCTTGACTTACTAATGAAAACAGGATTATTTCTATATCCTGCCAGGTCTGAAGGTTTAAAAATTCCTGCTGTCACACTTTGTGCAAATAATTCCCGATACCATTTGCTATGGTCTTTATTAGTTACTGCTCCAGGATTTTGACCATTAAGAATCTTCCGGATACTATCTTTTACTATCCGGAAAGCTTGCCAATAACCTCTGGCAGCCAGAGCATTTTTATATTCAAGATCCTCTTTTGATCCAAATGGATCCCAATTTCCACTTCGTACTTTTTCTATGAGTTCATCTGAAATCCTGTAACCTTCAATTGATAATGAATGATAGGCATCAGTCTGATATATATCATCAACTTCTTTAAGATAGTCTGAAATATCCCTGGAAAGACCAGGTGCTGCAGGGAAATTTCCAATTACAATTTCTCTCATCTGCTGCCATATAAGTTTCATATGCAGCACAAATGGAGAGTTGTCCCGTTCAGACACTAATACCGGAAGCTTATCATTAAACGGATCTTTTTCACGCACATCATAGCCGGCTGATTTCATTGTATTGATGATGTCGTCTGCGATTTTTGACCTCTGAATATTTCTAAACGCTCCAGCCAATCTGCCGGCAACCACAGAATGACCGCCATCAAGTAAAGGACTGAGAATTTCCGATGAATCTTTGAGCAATAATAATGAAGCACGGATATCACCTGGGGATTGTTGAAAAATATTCTCAGAACATGAAATCAGTGCCATAGGTAATGAATAAATATTGACACCATTTTTTACAGCAATATCTTTTTTCTGCGGTATGTTAAGATTTATTTCCAGAATTGAAGTTCCATAAAGCAGATTTGTCAGATTATTATTTGCCCTGGGAGATCTTACTAGGAGCTGTTTTGGGATTGTCCAATTTCCTGAATATATTGAAACAGATTGTTCAGGAGAAACACACCATTCGCCGGAAAATCTGTTATTCAGGTAATCCGAACAGAATTTCCAGTAACTGGAATACCAAAAAGTTGTATCTCCAGGTTTGCTATCAGGCCGGCATGGAATATACCAACCTTTAATAACTTCCTTTATAAATCCGTTTGCAAGTAACCTTTCACGATGAGTCCTGGAAAGTATGCCGCCTGGAATTGCTGTAATTCCATTCTCAACCTGGATCTTTCTTAATTCTTCAAGCGATTCTGCAAGTTTTTCTGCTGGTGTTGGCATAATTACATCCCTCCTCCCCTTTTAATATTCCAGTCAGTTCAGACTATTATTAGTTTTTTATGTTGTATATAATATAGTTTATTGTGCTGTATTAAAAATAGGTTATTATGCTGTGTAAAATTTAGTTTTTTTTGCTGTAAAAATAAGAAAATATTCTATTCCAACCAGATATAAGAATTAAATGAATATGCATTAACCACAGAAAAAGAAGAAAATAAGTAATAAATTCACTTTGCCGACATATTTTCATGGACAATTCACTTGAAAACTAATCAGGAAAAATTTCAATCACGCAGTTAGATGGCATTTAACTGCCAGATAGAATATACATTAATAACTATGTTAAAAATATGGCATTAAATTTTATTCAACATTTTATCAACAAGGAAACTTTAGTTAATAATCTTTCCTTTTGGATTCAATACTTTGATTCTAAAGCTGTTTACCGAGTAATTTCTGATTCCAAAAAGCACTTGATAACCTTTTTCGGTCTCGTACTTATAATTTAACCTGGTAGTGATTTTCTGCGTTCTAATCCGAGGCATTTTCAATTTATAATAAATTAAGGTGTAATGTTATAAAAATATTAAATATACATTATTTTCAATTTTATTTTTCAAGGTGTAATCATTTTGGAGCAAACATTACACCTTCTTATAAACCACTTGTGAAAATCTGATTTACTTGACTTTGTGTATATTATGATTTCCTAAATAGCTGAAAATGGCTATTTAAAGTCACTTCGGGATCACGGTAAAAAAACGCAATTGGCTGAAATATAGCCAATTGCGTTTTTTATATAAATATTTTCTCAACAAATCTACAGCGCAACAAAAATCTGATCAATTTTTGTCTGTTATTTATAAGGAGTCAAAGTTATATTGTATTGATAGCTGGAAGTCACAAAACAATATCCATATGTGCTATTCCAAAAAAATACTTGGCTACATATCCCTGAATCTCAATCTTACAATATTACAACCTATTCACATTTAAGGTTTGTTCTTTGCGCTTTTGATGCTTCGGCAAAGGCTCCGTACATGGCATTCTTAAATGAAGCGCAGGCATTGGCGGTTTGTCCTTTACCTACCTGTGCAACTGCAAGTTGATAGTAAAATTTCGCTTTGGCTTCGGCATCACCTGTTGCAAGGTCCAGGCCTTTCTGGGCATATTCAGCTCCAATGTCAAAATTCTCCTGTTTGTTATAGACATCGGCAAAGAAGTAGAAAAGGTCCTTGTCGTCACCGTATTTTGCGGCTTTATTCAGCAAAACAAGCGCTTCATCAAGATTATTTGCCTGGCTTGCCCGTGATCCGGCGGCACGAAAATATTCAAGTGCCAAAGTAGATGCCTGTTTTGCCCTTTCTTCATCATTTCCGCTATCCAGCTTGTCAAGAAATAAATCAATCGTTTCCTCAAAAGCGTCGGCATTATTCTGCCTTATGTATATTAAAGCCTTGTTGTAAATTGCAGTAAGGTAACAGGGATTGATTAATAAAAGGCTGTCAAATGCCAGCAGGGCATTTTCATAATCATTCCGGGTAAAAAATTCGGTAGCCATGGTGTTATATACCTGTACCATGATCTTCTCGGCATTTTCTTTATTTGGTGCGTTTCCATATTTTTCTGCTGCAGTAGCGGCTGTTTTTGCAGCCTGAATTATTTCCGGAGCCGGTTTGTTTTCTTTCAGGGCGTTATATGCAGTCTTAAAATACAATCCCGGCAATACCTGTATGGCTTTTTGTTTGAGGTCATCGGCGGTCTCACCAACCTGGTCAGACAGGACAATTACATTCTCAAATGCCTCAATAGCAGCTTGAATATCAGTTTGCATTGACTTCACCCCTTCATTATAAACCTTTATTACATCATTCCGTTCCTGTGCATTGAGGTTTGTACCTATAATAGCAGAGACGACCAGCATCCCTGCAATCTTTCTCATTACTTTAATGTTCATTTTAATTCAGATTATCAGGTTATTATAAACATTTCTTCTTTTCAAAGCCTGTAAATATAGAAATTATATTTGATTTGTCTATACAAGGGTCAAACTCATCTTTCATGGATTTATGGCAGTAAGTGGCGTAGCCGGCGATCGGTTTTCAGTATCAATTTTCTATTCAAAAATAAAAGTGCCGAAATTATTATAATC
The DNA here is from genome assembly GCA_964596715.1 of uncultured Rikenellaceae bacterium. GTDB lineage: Bacteria > Bacteroidota > Bacteroidia > Bacteroidales > VadinHA17 > LD21. Next base: position 21,835 of record CAZQVL010000036.1, on the reverse strand, counting down.
GTGGAAGTTCTTATTGATCTTCTGCCACATGAAACGCATTGAACCATGGTCATAATCGATACGATACATATTAGCCCTCCATTTTGTTCCGGATACAGGGGGTACCTCAGGTAATGGAGCAAGTAATTTGAAGGGAATGAAAAACTCTGCTATCCAGGCTGAAACAATACTACCGCCTGTTTTTTCCCCTCCGACAGTGCTTGTGGCATGTTGAACTTTCCTGTCACCCTCGTAATGCCAGGGTAACCAGCCCAGAAAGGATCCTTTATAGTTTGGAACCATTATAGGTAGTTCGTAATTTAAGGGAGATATCTCATATTCAAAGTACACAGGAAAATCCTCACCAGTCCATAAAAAGACCTCAACGACATCTTCTTCCCACAGATTAAGGTTATCGGCTTTCATTGTTGTGGTTAGCTTTTCATCTCCACAGTGAAAAAGAAAATAGATCCCTGTTTCGGAATAGAGTACTTTGACTTTAGTGGAGTATGCATTGATAATTGAACCTTGCTGAGCCAGGGTTACCCATTCCGTACTTTTCCATGTATCAGAACTTTCGTCACCGGTAATCCTGAAATCCTGGCATTTCTTAACAGTAATTGAACCGGATTCCTGATCTGACGACGGGAATTCGTTATCTGCATTATTAACTCCAAAAACAATAGTAAGGATAAAAATTCCAGATAATAGATTTCTTTTCATATTCATAATTAGAATTTAATGAAGTTGGGTATTGTTTGATGATTGTATGTACAAGCATTTAACGGCATTTAATAATCAGGTTGAAATTCCGGTATATCTTTAAGCAAATTAGATTATTTTTTCCGTTAAGGCAATTTTATTTTATAGTAATAGATGCCGTTATAGTTCTTTACGTTATGCCGGACCAATTTATTCGCAATTATGAAAATATTATGTTACAGGATTGTACGATGCTATATTACTTATATCTTACTGCTCTGTGTGCTGAAATAGACATCGCCATTAATTGCTGTCATATCAAGAACTTTGAAACCGTGCCTTTCAAGGATTTTTGATACTCCGTCTTTCTGTAAACGCCGGTCTGTCTTGGAATCAAGGAAATTAATTAAACGAGTAAGAATATTTGAAGTCTGATAAAATGGAAATCCTTTAGCTTCCGAAGACTGGCAACCAGCAAAACATCCAATAAATTTGGCCTGTGGAGGAAGCATTCTGAAAACAACATGTAAAAAACTGTCAAGATGTTTTATATAATTAAGTTTCTTCAGGTTTATTAAAATCCTTACACCTCTCAGATCGTTATGATCATAATAATAGTGGTGTTTTGAAGACAATATCAGAAGGTCCGGCTCACCTGAAAGCCCAAGCCATTTCAGATAATTGAAAAATTCTTCACCACCTTCTGCAATCAGTGCCTCTAAAATCGGATTGATTGTGGTTCTATTTAAGGTATTTTGTTCGTGGATTGTATTAACATGTAACTCATTCAACGAAGTGGTTTTATTCACCAATAAAAGATCTTCCATCATTTCTTATGATTTAGAACAAAATAAAATTATGGTTTAGAAGAATAAGAGTCAAGGGCCCAAAGTCCAATTACAGGAGAAATGAGACTTTCTTCACGCTTGTTTGTCAAAACATATCATACGAAAACCTACTTGGGTGAATGATTAATAAACACTAACATTCTTTTCGTCAAAAAGCGGTAGATTTTTATTAAGAACCTGATAAAATCAGAAGTTTTCCAGTGTATGAATACTTCACAAGAAAATCAAACTCAGACCTTTAGGTATGCCTGAAAATATATTCTACAGTAAAAATTTTTCAGGAATGGATTTTGATTAAAGACCTGCTTGTATTGATGAAATCCGGCTGCTCTTACTATTTATTTCAGGATTCAGAAAAACGAACTGCTTAAAAATGGCAGATTCAGGTTTCCGGCATAGAGTTTTTGTTGCCTTTAGGAAGAAAAGATACTATCAGAGCCCCTGCAAGGGCAAGACATATAAGCATTGTAAATCCGATGGTATAATTCCCGGCCGCATCGTATATTGTACCTACCAGCATCGGCATGATTGATTCAGCCAGGCCATCAGCTACAAGGATAATACCCATTACACGACCCAGTGTTCTGACACCAAAAAGGTCACCTGCTATCAATGGTATAATCATATAATCACCGCCCAGGCCTATGCCAAAAATAGCTGCAAAAATATATACCTTCCCCGGGAAATCAGGTATCAGCAACAATGGGATTGATCCGCCTACAATCAGGTAAATAAGGATCATAACATATTTTCTTCTTATAATATCAGCGAGCATTCCCATCAGGACTCTTCCCGCAAGACTTGACAAGAGTACCAGTGAAAGGACATGTGCAGCCTGTGATTGTGTAAAACTGAGGTCACGAAGATATAGTTTAAGGTGCTGGTTAACACCTCCTACTGCACCAATTGAGCACATACTTCCAAATGCCAGAAGATAAAAATTGCGATTAGTGAGTATCGTCTTTATTGGAACGCTTGCTTCAGCCTTCTTTACTACAATCTTCTTCACCGGAGGTTCTTTGATAAAAAATGCAAGTGGGAAAGCGATCAGAATGATAAGTACACCGAGAGAAGTAAGTGCCAGATGCCATCCGATATTTTTCTCCAGACCAGCGGCAATTAATGGCACCAGGGCACCTCCTGTTCCGATACCCAGATAGGCTATTCCCATTGCTTTACCTCTGTTTTTTGTAAACCAGCGGGAGATTAGAACCTGGCATGGCAGGGGACCACCAAATACATACCCCATGGCATTGAGCACATAAAAAAGATAGAACATCCCGAGTGAGTTCATCAGACTCAGGCCTATCAGGGCACTTCCTGCCATTAAAGCTCCTGCCATCATCATCCTTCTGGGACCATAACGGTCGATGATCCAGCCCGCGATAAACCCGAACAATGGTGCAACAAGTAGTTTACCCAGTGCATTGCCTGAAGTCACAACTGCACGTGACCATCCGAAATCCTTGATAAAGAAGTCATAAAAGAAAGGTAATCCATAAAGGGCAAATCCTACAATTGCCAGAAGTGACAAGAAAGCTGCTGCTACTACATAAGGTTGTGAGCTTCGTGAAGGTGACTCGTTGGTGACAGATACTGTATTGCTTTTCATTTATTGTCAGTTAATATTCAAAATATTGTTAGTTCAGATTAAATACTTCTGCCTGCAAGCCGTATCAGGCTGTAATAGCCACTACCGAGCAACGATGCTCTTGAACCAAGATAGGCTCTTTCTATCTTCACTTCTTTGCGGCAGTTTTCGAGGGAATTGGCAAATGCACTCTCAACTATTTTTTTTAAATAGCTATCATCTGCTTCCGACATACCTCCTCCTATCACTATCATCTCGGGAGCAAATATTGTAATGAGGTTAGCAAGGCCTATTCCGACCATCGCAGCATTTTCATCAACTACCTTAACCGCTGCCGGAATGTTCCGGTAGCTCAGTTCAAAAATCTGCTTGCATGTCAGCTTTTGCCCTGAATCATCATGACCGGTTCCTGTTTCTTCATAATACCTCCTTACAAGTGCATATGCTGAGGCAAAATGTTCATATGAGCCCCTAATGCCCTTATCACTCAATCCATTTGAAAATTCAATTATCATCTGTCCTATTTCTCCGCCGGCATTGTTAACTCCCCGGTAAAGTTTTCCGTTAATTATTATTCCGCCACCAATACCCGTACGAAGAGCAACAAAAACAACATTGTTATATCCGCGGGCTGCACCGAACCGGTGTTCTGCAATTGTCATCAGATTTGCATCATTACCCACGAAAACAGGGAGACCTATCTCCTTGCTTACCAGTTTAGCCAGCGGAACATTAGTCCAGCCTTTTATCCCCTGATCAGGTCCAAGGATTATTCCTGAGTTGTGATCGATGAATCCCTTGGCTGCAATTCCGACAGATATCGGATTTATTCCTTCTGATGCAACTTTCTGCCTGATCTCACGGATAGCCTCAGTAAGTCGCGAAATAAGGTAATCCTTAGTCTGATACCGGTCAAGCGGATATGAATCATGAGCAAGAATTTTACCACTCATATTCACAATAGCTATCTTTATTGATAGCTGGCCTATATCAGTCCCTATAGCAGTAGCAAACCTGAACATCTGATGTTGATGATGATGTACAAAAATAAAATAACTTTAATAATACTGATTGAGAAAGGCAACAAATGATAATTTTGATTATAATCAGGCTGTTTTTTTATACATTTGAAATTTATTTTCCAAATGGTAAATATGAAGGAAAAGATAAAGAAGATATTCGAATATGAAGCTTCATCAATAAAGAATATCCCGGTAAATGATAATTTTGAAAAAGCTGTTACAATCATTCACAGGCATGTCCATGAAATGAAAGGAAAGCTAATTACAAGCGGTATGGGCAAAGCAGGTCAGATAGCTCATAATATTGCCACTACATTCAGTTCAACCGGTACTCCGGCTATTTTTCTTCACCCTAGCGAAGCACAGCATGGTGACCTCGGAATCCTGCAGGAGAATGATGTTCTTCTTGCAATTTCAAATTCGGGAAAGACAAGAGAGATATTTGAATTAATGGATCTGAAAAACAATTTATATCCACCAGTACCGGTGATAGTGATTACAGGGAATCCGGAAAGCCCTCTTGCACGGAAAGCAGATTGTGTAATATTTACAGGTGCTCCCGCCGAAGTTTGTCCCCTTGGTCTGACCCCAACAACCTCCACTACAGTTTTTACAGTAATAGGCGACGCACTGGTAGCAGTAATGATTGAGAAAATAGGTTTCACAACTGAAGAATATGCAAAACGGCACCACGGAGGCTACCTGGGTGTAAAATCAAAGAGTAACCAGGAGGGCTAAATCCTTTCATCTTTAAATGACGACAATATGTTTTCCAGAGACTCCTGAAAAACATTTGCATTTTCGATCCATTTCAGGATTTTCTCGTTCACAACAGGGTATTCAGGAGTACGCATGGAAACTGTTCTGTAAGCATGTTCCTTAAGCTCCTTAACGTTTTCAAGGATCTTTTTGAAGTAGATTTTAAAAAATGCATCAGTTATAAAGAAATACCTTTTGCGGTCCGAGGCAATTGTTTTGTAGTCGATAATTTTGTTCTGCAGAAGATAATTAAGCGAATTGCTGACAGAGCTTTTGCTGGCATTAAAATATTTTACCAGTTCATCAAAAGTCTTTTCAGGAGGATCACTCATTGTAAAATATGCCACAATCCTTCCCTGCATTGGTGTCAGACCAAATTTTTCATACACCTTTCCGCTTTCTTCAATTGTCTCCCTTATCCTTTTCTCCTTGACTGACATGATCCCTGCAGGTTTTTTTAGTTATTAACAAATTTAATCAAAAAAACCATTTTAGTTCTATAACTTTTGAACTAAAAAAACAAATTTATCTTTTTTTTGTTTGCAATAGAGAAAAAGATTAGATTTGAGTCCTTCACAATTAAACAAATAGCAAAAATTTAAGGTTATGACCAGCAGCACTTCTTCAAACGGCATCAGCAGAAAAGACTACGTTTTTTCTATTACCATTATTGGTTTGTTCTTTTTTATTTTCGGTTTTGTTACATGGCTTAATGGGATTCTTATCCCTTTTCTCAGGACTGCCTGTGGACTAAACGATTTTCAGGCCTATTTTGTAACATTTGCTTTTTACATCTCATACTTTGTTATGGCCCTGCCCTCGTCGGCAGTGCTTAAAATAACTGGATTTAAAAACGGAATGTCGTTAGGATTATGGGTTATGGCAGTCGGATCCCTGATTTTCATTCCGGCAGCGATGGCAAGAAATTACGCTCTGTTTCTTACAGGATTATTTATTGAAGGTACGGGGCTGGCACTGCTCCAGACTGCTTCAAATCCGTATATAACGATAATAGGTCCGCGCGAAAGTGCCGCAAAGAGAATAAGCATAATGGGAATAGCAAATAAATTTGCAGGTGCGATAGCTCCTATTATTCTTGCAAGCATTATTCTCAAAGATTCACATATCCTTGATGAAAGGCTGGCCAGTGCTGTTGATGCTATTAGCCGTGCCGTGATTCTTGATGAAATGGCTCAGAGGGTTATTATGCCTTATATTGTTATGGCTGTGGTCCTTGTTCTTCTGGGTCTTTTACTGAGGTTTGCCCATCTGCCTGAGGTTGATACTGATGCCGAAGATGAAGCAATAGGAGTAGCAAACCTTAATAAAACCAGCATCTGGCAGTTTCCTCATCTGCTTCTCGGTGTTGTAGCCCTCTTTTTTTATGTCGGAGTTGAAGTTATTGCAGGCGACACCATCATAAGATATGGTCAGTCACTGAATATTGCCATGGATTCAGCAAAATATTACACCTCCCTGACGCTGCTCGCAATGATCTTCGGTTACCTTATGGGGATAATCTTTATTCCAAAATATATAAGTCAGGGTAATGCACTGAAGATATGTACTATTTTTGGTGTCATTTTCTCTCTTGGAGCTATTCTCACTCCGGCACACCTTGTTTTCAGGATGCCTTTTATTGATCTTGTTACTTTAAAACCACTCGAACTTGTATTACCAATTACCGTACTATTTGTTGCATTACTCGGGCTTGCAAACGCCCTTGTATGGCCTGCAATGTGGCCTCTGGCAATTACAGGACTGGGAAGATTTACCAAAACCGGATCTGCAATGCTGATAATGGCTATTGCCGGTGGTGCTTTGTTACCTCTCGGGTACGGAAAACTGGCAGTTATCTTTTCAACACAAACAGCCTACTGGATTTGCGTGCCCTCTTACCTTATCATTATGTATTATGCATTTATAGGATACAAGGCAGGGAAATAAAATGAAAGATAATCTCAAAGAGATATTTGAGTATTTTGTTACAGAAGGTACTTTTCTTACAGGCGGGCCTTTCGGTAATGGACATATCCATGATACATTCCGTATTAAAACAGCCGAACCGGATAAAGATGATTATATACTCCAGCGTCTTAATAATAAGATATTCAAAAAGATACCTGAGCTTCAGGAGAATATCGGAAGGGTTACCTGTCATTTAAACAAAAAACTGAGGGCAATACCCGGTTCAGATGTAAAAAGAGAATGTCTTACACTTATACCTTCCCGGGAAGGCAAAAGCTGGATTGTTGACAAGGATGGCCATTACTGGAGGATGTACATATTCATATCCAACCACCGCTCATATAATATTGTTGACAATCCGGATAAAGCATATGAGGGAGGTAAGGCTATCGGTCGCTTCCAGGCAATGCTTGCAGATCTGCCGGGAGATCCGTTACATGAGACAATCCCATTTTTTCATGATATTGAAAAACGTCTGGAAACATTTAACACAACAATAAAGGATAACCCGGTAAAGAGAGCTGAAAAAGCGGCTGCAGAAACAGATTTTGTTCTTCAGAGGGCCGGGGAGATGAAGATCATTCTAAGGCTTGGCAGGGAGGGCAAAATACCACTGAGGATAACGCATAATGACACCAAGTTTAATAATATTCTGCTTGATGAAAATGACAAGGCCCTCTGTGTAATTGACCTTGATACTGTGATGCCCGGTTACGTGCATTATGATTTTGGTGATGCCATCAGGACTGCTGCAAATATAGCTGCAGAAGATGAGAAGGAGCTTTCGAAGGTGAAGATGGATATTAAATTGTTTGAAGCATATTCGAAAGGCTATCTTTCCGAAACGAGTAATACTCTGAATGATGTTGAAAAAGAGTATCTTGCATTTGCCCCAAGATTGATTACCTATACTATTGCTCTCAGGTTTCTGACCGATTATATCGATGGTGATAATTATTTCAAGATACACCACGAGCATCACAACCTGCAGAGAGCAAAAGCACAGCTTAAGCTTGTTGAGAGTATGGAGGAGCAGTATGGGGATATGCAAAAGATCATAAACAAACTTGTGTAAAATGCACTGGAAACAGAGCTACGGGACTATATAAACCGGAATAAAAAAAGGCTGACTCTAACGAGCAGCCTTTTCTTTATAAGGTCATAGAATCACTTAGTTGTGCTGTATCCAAAATTCTGAACCATGTTTGAGTTAGCATTAAGTTCAACCCGCGGGATAGGGAATGCATATTTATAACTGCCATATGTTGGTCCGCCATGAGTCTGCTGGAAGGGGCTTACAAGCGGAATGTCACTTCCGGTGCGTGCAAGGTCATCAAACCTGAAACCCTCGAAACAAAGTTCTTTTCTTCTTTCAAGAAGAATACTGTCTTTACTGATTCCGGTATAGGGAGTAGCATTTCTTTCTGCCGGTATCATGTTCAGATATGTAAGAGCATTGGCATCACTAAGTTCATACAATGCTTCGGCATAATTAAGAATAACCTCTTCGTATCTTATGATAAATACATCATCAGAATAATCGATCGAAGGATACTTTCCCATGTTTCGCAGCTTGGCACCTTCAAAGCCGAACATTCCATCAACAAATCCCCTGACATCGTTTGCCTCAAACAAATTAGCAAGAGTATCAAGAACCTCAATATCTCCATAAGATCTGCCCCTGTATATATATTGCAATCCGTTTATGTTTGCATTATCCGTGCCGCTGAATGCCAGCTCAAAGACAGAATTCACAGGGCTGTCGGTATTCCATATAGTAGCAAAGGAAGTAGCAGGAATTATATCATAATTGCCCGAATTTATCACAGCCTCACAAGCGGTTTTAGCCGTTGCCCAGTCTCCGAAATATACTGCGATCCTTGCCTGTATGGCATTCACGGCGAAGGTTGTTAAGGACTGTGCAGAAGCATCATTCAACGATTCTGACATCAGGGAGAATGCTGTGGTAAGGTCGTCATAAACAAAACCTTTTACTTCTGAAACTGTATTTCGGGCAGGTAGAAGGTTGTTAGTACTGAAATCTGCGATATTGGGTATATATTCAGTAACGAATGGAACTCCCAATGTTGGATCACCACCTATAACGTGTTGCTGACCAAATAGTTTCAAGAGGTCAAAATGTGCCAGTGCGCGTATAGCATATGCCTGTCCTTTGATATGATCTATTTCATCCTGATCGCCTGTAATGTTTTCTGCTCCGATAATAATGTTTGCAGAGGCAATTACAGCATACATCTGTGACCAGGTATTGGTTGTATAGGCTTCATTATTACCAATATCCATAGCAGCTATAGTAACAAACCTGCCTGAATTACCATTTGAGAAGGTATTGTCTGATCTTACTTCACCGTAAATAATAAAATCACGTCCGTAGTAGCTGGAAGAGGTCAGTCTGTTATAAGCCCCATTCAAGAGACCTTGAAGGTCTTCTGTGGTCTTAATACTGGTTTCAAAAGCTTTAGACTGCGCTAATGTGGGTTCCAATGCATCTTCAGTGCATGAGAATAAGACACCTGTTAATGCAATTGCGAATATTATTATAGTATTTCTCATATCTTTAGAATTTTAAGTTTAAACCAAATATGATTGATTTAACTGGTGGTGTGGTAAGTCTTGTATAACCATCAGCTCTGACTTCCGGGTCGTACTTAAGCCGGTCATCTTTCACCCAGGTCAATAGATTAGTTCCCTGGGCAAAGATCCTGATATCAGTAAAACCAATCTTTCTTTCCAGAGAAACCGGCAATGAATAACCAATAACTATATCTTTTAACCTGATATAATCTCCTTCATACAGGAACCTTGATGATGGTCTTGATGCATTGTTTGCAGTACCGCTATATAATACCTTTGGTACATCAGTTTCGTCACCAGGTTCCTGCCATCTATCCATCATTTCTTCAACTCCGTTGTAATATAGTAAAGTATATATGCCGGAATGGTGTGTATAGAATGACCAGTCTTCAAAGACCTTATGTCCGCCTGCATAAAAGAAGTTAGCGTCAAAGAATATTCCTTTAAAATCGGCGTGTGTTGCAAATCCACCGGAAAATGTCGGAAGAGCGCTTTCACCCTGGAAGTCGAGTGTCAGGTCCGAGTCATAATAGTTAGTGGTAACTTCTCCATCTATACTGTTAAGATACCATTGGGGTACGCCGGTAGCAGGATCAACACCTGCATATTTTCTGGTGTACCATGCATAAATTGGCTGGCCAACCGCTACCTTTCTCTGATTGGAGGTAATATCGATGTTTTCACCTGCGGCATCTTGTGCGAGTGCTGTAACTTCATTCTGTACTGTTGCCAGGTTGGCTGAAACACTCCAATTTAAATCTGTTTTCCTGATAATTGCGACATCCAGGACAACTTCCCAGCCCTGGTTAACAACAGTCCCAATATTCTGAACTATGTCTGAATACCCTGAAGTTCTTGTAATAGGCACACTTTGTAAAAGATCAAAGGTTTTCTTGTAAAAATAAGCAAATGAACCTGTTATTCTTTCATCATAGATTCCGAAGTCTGTACCAACATCAAGAGTATGGTTCTTTTCCCAAGTGAGGTCGTTATTACCTAACTGTGCCGGATAAATAGCCCCCTGATTTGCATAATCTGCATCATAACCTAACAATGCTTGGTATTCATTAATACCGATGCCAGTACTTCCACTGAGACCGTAGGAGGCTCTCAGTCTTAAGTTACTTATAAACTGTATAATCTTGAGGAATGATTCCTCATTTATGTTCCAGGCAACTCCTGTTGACCAGAAATTACCAAATTTCAAATCAGGTGCAAAACGAGACGAACCCTCTCTTCTGAAGGTAAAGTCAGCGATATACCTATTTTTAAAATTGTAATTCAACATTCCAAGGTAGGAGAGGTTACTCCAGTCAGTATAAGATGAACTGGCATCAAAGTTTGCCCCTGCACTTGCAATATTTGTCAGTCCGTCTGTCGGAAAGTTCTCACCATAACCAGAGAGGAAATGATATTTATTCTTCTGATATTCCACGAGAGCTTTCAGTGCAACATTGTGGCCACTGAAGGTAATATTATAGTCCAATGAGTTCTGGGTTACTGTGTTAAAGTTTCTACCAGTAGATGCTGAAGAACTACCATTCTCATCTTTTGAATCACCGTGTACCCTGTTCCTGTAAGATTTGAAATTTGCAATGTTATAGTCCAGGCTTATAAAAGTCCTGAATTTGAGATTTTTAATAATCTCCCATTCCACATATGAACTTGTAAGAGCACGTGTTAAATCATTTGTATTTATGTCATGCTCTCCTAAATAAAGCGGGTTGAACAATGATGTAGCCAGATCAATGTTGTGTGTGCCATCCTCGTTATAAGGATTTAACCATGGGCTCATAAAGTACTTGGTAAGATTGGGATTTGCGAAATAGGAAGATTGTTCGAGGTAAGCATTCTGAAATGTATTTGACGCATTCATATTTACCGAAAACTTGATCGTATTCGCAAGTTTCCTGGTATAGTTAAGAGTTCCGGTCAGCCTTTTAAGATCGCTGACAATAACAGTTGCTTCAGTTTTATTAAATCCCAGTGAAGCATAAAAGCTTGAAATATTATCTCCGCCGGTAGCTGACAGACTGATATTGGTAACCGGAGCATTTTTGTTTGTTATCGCGTCTCCCCAGTTGCCTTCAGTTCCATCCCAACCCGAGAGGTCGCCATAATCAAGGTTGTTGTCAACCATAAAGTCATATGCTTCATCCTCGGTAAAACCATTGGCTTCTCCGTATGTGTTATAGATAGCCTCCAGCAATAGCTCACGCCTTTGTACCCCGGTAAGAGGTGTGCGTCCTTTAACTGCATTATTCTGAAAACCGGTGGATGCAGTAAAGTCAAAGTTGGTCTTACCTTGTTTGCCCTTTTTGGTTGCGATGACAATAACACCATTAGAACCCCTTGAACCATATGCAGCTGTCGCTGAAGCATCTTTCAAAACAGTAATGCTTTCTATATCATTACTGTTAATTGCAGCCAGAGCACTAAGGGAACTCATTGCGGTAGACCCGGTAAAGTTATTGTTTACAACTGGTGCTCCATCAATAATGATAAGAGGATCGTTGCTTCCGGTTATCGAGCCGACGCCCCTTATACGAATATCCTGTATTGATCCTGGAGTACCGGAGGAGGCTGAGATTGTGACACCAGCAACCTTCCCCTGCAAAGCCTGGGTCATAGTGACTACAGGCACATTTCTCAGGACATCTCCGGAGATCTGAACCGTGGAACCGGTAAGTTCATTTTTACTCCTTGTAGCGTAGCCTGTAACAATAACTTCCCCCACGGCAAGAACATCAGATTCCATTATAACATCTACTACTGTCCTGCCTGTAATATCAACCTCCATCGTTTTCATACCTACGTAAGAAAATACAAGGGTTTTAGAACCCTGGGGGACATTCAGTGTGAATTGGCCGTTAGAATCAGTTATTACACCAACTGTAGTGCCTTTCACACTGACTGTTACACCGGGTATTCCAAGACCATCCTCAGCGCTGGTCACGGTACCCTTAATCTGCACTGTCTGTGCCATAACAAGTGACCCTGTTATCAGTAACAGTGCAAAAAAACTTAGAATTTTTTTCATAGATGATTAATTTTAGGTTAAAGAGGTTTTAAATATCTATAATTGATGCGAATATATGAATAAATTTAATATGATATAGTTTTTCGTGACTTTTGACATTATTTATTTAAAATAGTTATTTATATCTCCCCTGAATTAATGCTGATAAAACACTAGAATTCAGAAACCTAAAGCTAATGCATTAATCTCGTATTTTCAACAAAAATAAATACTGCGGTCGAAAAATAAAATACTTTAATTAAATTAATTTCAATCGTTTATATCGATCAAATAATTTACGGTCGAAACTTTGTTTGGAATTACCCGGATATTGACTATTTTTGAACCCGTTAAAATAACAGGATATGCTCGCAAAAACTGTTGCAAAGGGCCATTTTATCCTGATATTTAAATAATTAGAATTTGGGTATGGATTTATCGGGTAAATCTTACAAAGCTTTCCTCAACAGACAGGAGGAACTGAAAAAACAATATAGTCCAAAACAGGCTGTAAAACAACATTCCAAAGGCAAGCTTACTGCATGGGAAAGAGTAAGTCTTCTTTTTGATCCGGGTACTTTTGAGGTAATAGATGCTTTTGTAACACCTGCAGACCAGCCGGTCGAATTTGGAAGAGTTGAAAAATCATATGGCGATGGAGTAATAGTTGGTCATGGCAAGGTTAACGGGCGTCTGGTATTTTCTTATGCACAGGATTTTACGATTATGGGTGGTTCCCTGGGTATTGTCCATGCAAAGAAAATTGCTAAGATCCAGGAGATGGCTCTCAAGATGGGATCCCCTATTATCGGACTTATTGATTCAGGAGGCGCCCGTATACAGGAAGGTGTCGCCAGTCTCAGCGGTTATGCAGCAATATTTCATAACATTATTCATTCGTCAGGAATAATTCCGCAGATCTCGGTCATAATGGGACCTGCTGCCGGAGGAGCTGTTTATTCTCCTGCTCTTACAGATTTTGTCTTTATGACAAACCATACCAGCTATATGTTCGTGACCGGGCCAAATGTTGTTAAAGAAGTATTGAACGAAGATGTTACATTTGAACAGCTTGGTGGTGCAGAAGTACATGCACTTAAAAGCGGCGTTGCTCATATGATTTATGATGATGAGGAAAATACCATCCTTGCGCTTAAAAAGTTCCTTTCCTATCTGCCTTCAAATAATGTTGAAAACCCACCGGTTGTTGCTGATGACGGTTCTGTGCCTGACATAAATAAAAAGCTAAGGGACATTGTTCCTGATGATCCGAACAAGGGTTACGATGTGAAGGATGTAATACACCAGATAGTTGATAAAAACAGTTTTTTTGAAATATCAGAACTGTTTGCTCCCAGCCTGGTAATAGGTTTTGCCCGATTGAAAGGCAAAACTATCGGTGTAGTGGCAAATCAGCCCAAGGTCCTTGCAGGAGTACTAGATATTGATTCATCAACAAAAGGAGCCAGGTTTATAAGATTCTGCGATGCTTTTAATATCCCGATACTTACACTCGAAGATGTACCGGGCTTTCTTCCGGGTGTCGACCAGGAGCATGGAGGAATAATAAGGCATGGAGCTAAAATGCTTTTTGCATACAGTGAGGCTACTGTCCCGAAAATTACCGTTATTCTCAGGAAAGCGTACGGAGGTGCATTTATTGTAATGAATAGTAAAAACCTGGGCGGAGATTTTAATTATGCATGGCCTACAGCCGAAATAGCAGTTATGGGACCTGATGGTGCAGTAGCCGTACTTTACAGGAGAGAGTTGGCCAAATCAAAAAATCCCGCTGAACTAAAGAAAGAACTAGTTAAAAAATACCGTGATAAGCTTGCAAATCCCTTTGTTGCAGATGAAAGTGGTTATATCGATGAAGTTATTGATCCTGCGGTTACAAGAAAAAAAATAATATCAGCCTTTGCAGCTCTCAGCAATAAATGGGTAAAGGTACCTGCGAGGAAACATGGTAATATGCCATTGTAGAGACGGATCTGAGATCCGTCTCTACAATGGCAAGGCACAGGGCACAGGGCGCAGGGATAGAGAGAAGAGAAATAAGTAGATAAGATAAAAGTGTAAAGACGGCCTATATGGCCGTCTCACACCGATAGAGCAATAAAAATATGAAAATCAATCGTATACTGATCGCAAACCGTGGTGAGATAGCCATAAGGATAATGAAGACCGCAAGCAGGATGAAGATCGAAACAGTTGCGGTAAGAACTTCTGTTGAACCTGATGCAATGTATCTTTCATCTGCTGATAAAATCTATGATAATACCGAAGCTGAATCAGAAATTCCGGTGTTTCTCGACATTGAAAAACTTATCGGGATTGCACTTGAGACAGAATGTAATGCTGTTCATCCCGGATACGGATTCCTTGCTGAAAATGCTTATTTTGCCCAGAAATGTACTGATAACAAAATAATCTTCATTGGCCCGTCCCCCGATGCATTATATAAAATGGGTAATAAGACAATCGCCCGCAGGATAGCTCTTTCAGGAAATATTCCAATGGCAATGGGCAGCGAAGGAAACATAGGGAACGAGGAGGAAGCAGTTACTATTGCAGGTAAAATAGGCTACCCTGTTATTATTAAAGCTGCTTCCGGCGGTGGCGGAAGAGGAATGAGAATTGTAAGGAAAGCTGAAGAGATGGAAAAATTATTCATCATCGCCAGCAAAGAGGCAGAAAAAGCATTTAACGATCCTTCTGTATTCATTGAAAAATATATTGAGAATCCTAAACATATTGAATTTCAAATACTTGGAGACTCCAGGGGTAATATTATCCATCTTGGAGAAAGGGAGTGTTCCATACAGAGGAAACATCAGAAACTCCTCGAGGAAGCTCCGTCATGTGCCTTAAATGAAGAACTAAGGGATGAAATGGGCCGGACTGCAGTTCAGATGGCAAAAGCAGTTAACTATGAGTCAGCAGGAACAGTTGAATTTCTGCTTGATTCCGACAAAAATTTCTATTTCATGGAGATGAATACGAGGATTCAGGTTGAACATCCGGTTACGGAGATCATAACGGGAATTGATCTGATTGAACAACAGATTCGTATTGCCAACGGAGAGGCTATTAAGTTCAGGCAGGAGGATATAAAGCTTAACGGGTGGGCTATCGAATGCAGGATAAATGCCGAAGATGTTCAATCAGGTTTTGCCCCTGATCCGGGTAAAATTGAAAGCCTCAGTCTGCCTTCCGGTCCTAATATCCGGATCGATACAGGTATTAAAGCAGGTTCAGTTATTGCAGCAAATTTTGATTCAATGATCGCTAAACTGATTATTTCAGGTAACAGCCGCAAAGATGCTGTCAAAAACTGCAAAATGGCTCTGGATAAAGTATGGATAAAAGGTACAAAAACAACACTTCCGTTTTTCCGGATGCTCATGCGGCATCCTAAATTCCTGAATGGCGATTTTACTACTACCTTCATCGAAAAAGACCTTGACCAGTTTTTCTACAACAGTGAATATGAAGAGATGCTTGCCGCATGGCTGGCTACAAAACTCTTTATCGAAGAGAACCTGGAGGATAACAGTATAAATGTCGATTTCGAGAACGGAAAAGAAATGAGCCCATGGTTACTGAATAAAAGAATCAATCAATTTTAAATTCCCCGGCCGTCAATGACAAACGAGAAAATAAGTATTAAGAAGTTATATGCTCTTTCATCTGAAAACAGAAGATTCTGTTTTTCCCTGCCTCTTAAACAAACGATCAGGATTGGCAAAAGGAACTATGAAGTAAGATTAAAGAATGATGAAAAATTCGGTACTTACATATTATGGAAAAACCGGAAATACCCCGTTGAAATTGTACGTTCGCGGCAAAATAAATATGAAATACTTTTTAATGATATAGGTTACACATTTACTATTGAGACACCTTTTTCTCTTCAGAGGATGAAGGTCCTGGGTTCGAAAAAAGGCAAGGTTGAAAAAGAGATGGTTAAGGCCCCTATGCCGGGAAAAATAATTGATGTTCTTGTGCGGGAAGGATCCAATGTACTCAGGGGTGAACCACTGGTTATCCTCGAAGCAATGAAAATGCAGAATGAGTTGCAGTCACCTGTAAACGGACAAGTTCTAAAAGTCTCTGCAAAGTCCAACTCAAATGTAATGAAGGACGATGTTCTGGTGGAGATAAAGGTGGAATAGCCCTCAGTCATCAGTCATTAGTCATCAGTCATCAGTCTTATTTTACCGGTACCTGTTTCAGTGTCTCACACAGAAAGTCAAAAAACTTCTTAACAGATGGTATATGTACCTTTTCATCAGGTGAATGAGGAAACCTGATTGTTGGTCCGAATGAGATCATATCAAGATTCGGATAGACACCTCCTATGATTCCGCATTCCAGTCCTGCATGTATTGCTTTAATCTCAGGAGTCTTATTGTACATTTTTTTGTACACATCACTCATTGTTTTGAGTATCGGAGAATTCATATTTGGCTTCCATCCAGGATAACTACCAGAAAGTGTAACTTCTGCGTTAATAAGATGAAATACTGCGGTAATTTTCCATGCAGTAGCCGCTTTTGCTGAATCTACCGAACTGCGTGTAAGGTTATGGGCTTCAAATTTTCCACCCGTGCATTTCACAATTGCCAGGTTATTGGAGGTTTCAACAAGCCCTTTCATTGTCTGGCTCATACGCTGAACACCATTGGGACAGGCAAATAAAGCCCTGATAATTCGGTACTGATCACCCTGATTCATGATTCCGGCAGGGATGTCCACTTTCTCAGCAGTAAAGGATAAATCTGGTTCTGTATCAGAGAATTCTGTTTTATATATCTTTTCATATTCCTTAACAAACTTCTCGAATTCCGATACTTTTATCCCTGGTACCAGAACGATTGAATAAGACTCACGGGGAATAGCATTCCGGAGATCTCCGCCGGCAACTTCAGCGAGCCTGATGCCAAAATCAGATTCAGCCTGCATCAGGAATCTTACCATTATCTTGTTTGAATTTGCTCTCCCAAGAGCAATATCAACACCCGAATGACCTCCTTTAAGACCTTTAGCAACAATTTTAAATGCTGTCATCCCATTTGATGATTTCTCTTCGGCATATTCCTTCTTAATACTTACGTCAATACCTCCGGCACAACCTACATATAATTCTCCCTCATCTTCCGAATCAAGATTCATAAGAATATCTCCTCCAAGTAGTCCCTTTTGAAGACCAAAAGCTCCTGTCATACCTGTTTCTTCGTCAATTGTAAAGAGAGCTTCAACAGGACCATGAACAATATTCTTTGAAGCCAAAACTGTCATTGCAGCTGCGACTCCTATGCCATTATCTGAACCGAGAGTTGTTCCATTTGCCTTTACCCAATCACCATCTGTAATGGTTTCAATGGGATCTTTCTCGAAATCATGTTGTTTATCGCTGTTTTTCTGGGGAACCATATCAAGATGAGTCTGGATTATTACACCTTTACGATTCTCCATATCTTTTGTAGCCGGCTTTCGCATAATCACATTACCAGTATTATCAACTGTTGTTTCAAGGTTGTTTTTCCTGCCAAATTCTACCATATACTCAACAAGCTTCTTTTCCTTCTTTGATGGATGGGGGATTTGCGTTATTTCGTGGAAATAACTCCAGAGAGGTTCAGGTTCAAGTTTTCTAATGTCGCTCATATCAGATGTTTAAAATAAATTAGTGAATAATTATTAAAAATAATACATTTTGCCGATATAAAAAATAATAAATATATGAAAACATCAGTAATAATCTTTCATCTTTGCAGGATCACCAAATATTGAAAAACTTAATATCGAATCATTTTGTATTTTATTCGCATATTATTATTTTTGGTGCACCAAAATCAGAACAAGAGTTATATAAAACATCTGAGGTTGAATAACTTGTATATTTTTTCCGTTTTTCCTGTGAAATCCATCAAACGACACTTCAATTAACAAAATGACCTTCCTTCATGTTATTATTGCGCTAGTTCTGATATTTGATTTTATTAACGGATTTCACGATTCGGCTAATTCCATAGCTACTGTTGTGTCAACAAAAGTCTTATCTCCTTTATCGGCAGTCGGATTTGCAGCTACATTCAATTTTATAGCGTTTCTGGTTTTTCCGCTCAGTGTGGCAACAACTATCGGGAAAGGAGTGGTAGAACCGGATGTTATTAATCTTACAGTTATAGCTGCTGCTCTCATTGCTGCAATAACATGGAATTTACTTACCTGGTGGTGGGGATTGCCTTCCAGTTCGTCTCACACTCTTGTCGGAGGTCTTGTTGGTGCTGCAATTGCCAGTTCGGGTCCCGGATCGGTTGTTGTCGGAGGCGTCTTTAAGATTGTAATCTTTATAGTGATTGCGCCCTTACTGGGTATGGTAATCTCTTTTATTATTTCTGCGGTTGTACTTTATTTAGCCAGAAATCATTCACCTTCAGGTGTGGATAAACATTTCAGACGGTTCCAGTTACTCTCGGCAGCAGCTTTTAGTCTTGGACATGGAGGTAACGATGCCCAAAAATCAATGGGAATTATCTGGGTTGCACTTATAGTAACAGGATTTGCTACTAAAAATGACAAAATTGATTTATGGATAGTTTTGTCATGTCATTCTGCCATTGCTCTTGGTACTCTTTTCGGAGGCTGGCGGATTGTTAAAACAATGGGCCAAAGGATAACCAAATTAAAACCTTTTGAAGGTTTCTGTGCAGAAACCGCCGGTGCAATTACACTTTTCGGTGCAACACATTTCGGTATTCCGGTAAGCACAACACATACAATAACCGGCGCCATAATAGGTGTTGGTGCACGCAAAGGTGTATCGGCGGTGAAATGGGGTGTTACGCGAAAAATATTCTGGGCTTGGATACTTACAATACCGGTCTCTGCAATTATAGGCTCATTAATGTTTTATTTCTTTAAATGGATTGATTTAAGCTGATTTGAAAAAACAGGATCATGAATATTGATAAACTACTTAAATTTTTTGTACCGAAAGATCATTCTTTCTACCCTCTCTTTGAGGAAGATGCAAAAAACCTTGTCAAAGCCGCTGACCGACTCAAAGAATTGTTGTCGACCAGCAATCCTGCCGAACACGAAAGATTGCACAAAGTGATCAAGGATCTTGAGCATATCGGTGATGAAATTACTGACAAAGCTTACGTGCAACTGAATAAATCATTTATTACACCATTCGACAGGGAAGATATTCATGAACTTTTTGCCAATATTGATGATGTTTTGGATTCAATTGATGGAGTAAGCCGCAGAATAGTTCTTTATAAGCCAGTAAACCTTCTGCCTGTTTTCAAAGAGATGGGTGTGATGATTTATTCGGCGGCAAAAGAGATTGAAACATGCATACATTGTCTGAACGACGCAGCAGCAAACAAAAAGGAAATTACGAAAGCCTGTGACAAAGTAAAAAATATTGAACATATGACAGACGAGTCGTATTACATTGCTTTAGCCGAACTATTTGAAAATGAGAAGGATCCAGTGGAACTTCTGAAAAAGAACAAGATACTCGAAATCCTGGAGAGATGTGTCGATGAAGAAGAGGATGTCACCGATACTATCAAAACGATACTTATCAAAATGGCATAAAAAGCTGGTATGAGATATGAGGTTTGAGGTATATGATTTGTGTATTTATATTTCAGATTAGTTTGATTCTATTATGTATTAGGCTTAAAAAGTTGATCAGGGTTTCTGACCTGACGGGAGTTCCAATCCGTAGCCCTGTTTTTTATCTGCCTGCTTTAATTTATATGCAAGAAAAATAGATATTGCACCACATAATACAAGAATAAAAATTGGAATTGTGTAGTCATAATTCATTTCGCCAGCTCTGATCGCTGTCAGGTCCTTTCTGTTTGCAAGATCCAGAACAGCACCAATACCCCAGAAAAAGAGACCGAGCCCCCAGTTCTGAACGGTAAACATAGAAGAATAAGCAGTTCCAAGACGATTTTCAGGAACAATTTTTGCAACAGACGGCCACATGGCGGCCGGAACCAGCGAAAATGCTATCCCAAGACTTAACAGACCCATATACGCAAGAATTTTAACATTAAAAAGTGACAAAGCGATATGAGCAAATATCAATAGAAACGATCCCAGAATCATTATTGAAGCACCATACCCTTTTTTATCAACGAAATTACCAAAAATAGGAGTAAACAGAATTGTTCCCAATGGAATAAGAGATGAGGTTTTTGGTCCATTGGAAAACCATAGTTTAAACGTATCCTTCAGTAAGAATACGAACACCAGAAAAGATGTAAATATTAATAACATAGAAATGTTTTTATTTGCCCGGGATCTGATATTTGAAGGTATAAGAGAGAACGCTAAACCGAAAACAAATAATGCAATAAATACGCTGGAATTGCCAATCGCCTTGCTCCCAAAGAGAATTATATTACTGTCAGGACTATCCGGAAGGATATAACTGAAACCAAACTTATTTACCAGCATATCAGGAGCATACTGGATGAATGGGAAAACAGCGGCATAAAATGAGACACAAAGTAAAGCAATGTAAATAAAAGACGGATTAGTAGCTAATTTAACAAGGTCAGAAAACTTGAATTCCTCTTCTTCGGTACTCTCCACTACCAATCCGGCTCTACTTCTATCAAGCTTTATATCAAAGAAAGTATAGATCAGGAACAGGATCAAGGCCAGTCCTATCAAAGTAGCAGCAAAAGTAACAGCTGGCGAAACATGTCCATTAGCTATATCTGGTGAAACAGCAATACCCAAAGCAGAACCTAGTCGACCGAAACCTATGCTAATGGCCATTGCCAGAGCCAATTCGTAACCTTTAAACCATTTAACAATCGCTTTTGTAGCCACAACACAAGTTATTTCAAGACCTGAGCCGAACATTATTCTTCCAATTATCATCATGGTCAGCATAGTACTATGCTCCTGCCCAAATATTCCTGCAGCAGCCATAGCAGCAATGGCTCCACCTACAGCAGCCAGCCCTCCGAAAACAAGTCCGGCTAATCGTATCCCCCACTTATCAAGTATTATCCCACCAACTATTATCATACCAAACATATTGGCAATAGTTGTTAGACCAATAAGCCTTCCGAATTCCTCGCTTGTAAAACCTAATTCCGATTCCATCAGTCCTTTTAGTCCGGAAAAGAAATCCTGGAACCAGTAAGTGGAAAACATCAGTGCACTAAGTAAAACCAGAACAAACCATCTGAGAGCAGTTGATTCGCGCAATGTCTTTATATTAACTTCCATATTTAAATTGATTTACTTTTTAAGACCGGTAAATGTAAAAAATAAATTTTATGATATTCCTTATTAATTCTGC
>CAZQVL010000035.1:15562-34829 GCA_964596715.1 uncultured Rikenellaceae bacterium | reverse complement strand
GTTAATTTTATATATATGTTAATTTTATATATAACTTAATTGCATTCTTATTGACCATAATATGCCTCTTCCCCATGCTTTCTTTTAAAGTGTTTATCCAGCAGGAATCTATCAATAGAGCTACTGTTACCAAGCAACACTGTATAGAAAGCCATTCGTGCAATCTCTTCAAGGGCTACTGCGTTGTAAACTGCCTCCTCAGCATCTAAACCCCAGCAGAAAGGCCCATGGCAGTTGACCAGGACTGATGGTACTGCAAGAGGATCAATTTTGTCGAACCTCTCCACAATCACTTTTCCCGTATTGATCTCATAATCATTTCTGATCTCCGCTTCTGTAAGTTTACGGGTACATGGCACCTCGCCATAATAGTGATCAGCATGTGTTGTTCCAAGCGGTGGTATATCCTTTCCTGCCTGAGCCCATGCTGTGGCATAAGTTGAATGAGTATGTACAATACCACCTATTGAACTGAATGCTTTATAAAGCAGCAGATGTGTTGGGGCATCTGTTGATGGTTTCCTGTCTCCTTCAACTATGTTACCCTTGGAATCGAGAATCACAATATCATCCGGTTTCATTGATTTATAACTTACTCCCGATGGTTTGATTACAATCAGTCCGCTGTCAGTATCTCTTCCACTTACATTACCCCATGTATGTATTACCAGTCCATGCCTGACAAGGTTGATGTTCGCCTGATAAACTTTTTGTTTCAATTGCTCCAACATAATCCTGTTAACTTTTACTACTCCAAACTTTAGTCACTTTAAGCACTATTACTCAATTAACATCAAGGTTGAAATAGAAACCCTTTTGTTTGAAGCCATCGTATTTCTCCCTGATAAATTTATAATAATAGGCACCCTTCTTTGAGGTCTCTTTTTCTTTCTCATCAAGCTTTTCGAGAATGTTCATCGATAAGATCTTCTTACGGAAATTCCTTTTGTCTATCCTTCGTTGATAAATAGCTTCATACAGATCCTGAAGCTGTACAAGAGTGAATTTTTCCGGTAAAAGTTCAAAACCTACAGGCTTAACCTTGATCTGCATTTGCAAATCATCAAGTGCCCTGGCAACCATTTCTGCGTGGTCAAATATAAGCTTTGGCAATCTTGATATTGATTGCCAGTGAGCTCCGTTCAACTCTTTAAGTTCCTTATCAATATCACGTATCTTGATAAGTGCACTGTATGCCGTGGATATTACCCTTGCACCCGGATCCCTAGTTACATCCCCATAAGAATAGGATTGCTCCATATAAACATTTCTCAGACCTGTAAGCTTTCTCAATATCCTGTATGCTGCTTCATCAAGACTTTCATTTTCTTCCACGAATCCGCCTGCAAGTGACCATTTACCCCTTGCTGGTTCAAAACTTCTTTTAATCAGAAGAAGCTTGATCTCCTTCTCAAGAATATTGTAACCAAACACAATACAGTCAACTGCAACAAGATGCCGCCTATGCTCTGAATAGAGTTTCATTATTCTGGTTTAGACTTACTACACTATACCCTGTGCCAGATGATAATAAACCTCATTCCATCTGATCTCTTTTTTGAAAGAAGTGATATCACATTTCTCGTCTATCAGAAGGTATTCAATTCCCATCATAGAGGAAAAATCTTCAACATATTCTGCATTAACAGCAGTGCTGAAGACTGTATGATGAGCTCCTCCCGCATGGATCCATGCTTCAGCAGCCATCCTTAGATCCGGAAGAGGGTTCCATAACACACTTGCTACGGGCAGTTTCGGCATATAAGGACATTCCACCACCTCCACCTTGTTGACTATCATTCTAAACCGGTTTCCAAGGTCAATAAGCGAAGCATTGATTGCTTTTCCGGTAGCTGATTTGAATACAAGCCGGGCAGGATCACCTTTTCCACCAATAGAAAGAGGATGTACCTCAAGACAAGGTTTGTCTGCAGCTATGGAAGGGCAGACTTCAAGCATATGAGCTCCAAGGACTCTCATCCCTGCAGGATCCATATGATAAGTGTAATCTTCCATAAATGATGTACCACCAGGAAGTCTGGTTGCCATTATTTTCATTGATCTTACAAGAGCAGCCGTCTTCCAGTCACCCTCAGCACCAAAACCGTAACCTTTCTCCATTAACCGCTGCACAGCAAGACCTGGTAACTGTTTAAGCCCGTGAAGATCTTCAAAGGTGGTGGTAAATGCCTTAAAATTACCATCTGTAAGGAATTTTTCCATCCCAAGTTCAATTTGTGCTGCCTCTCTCAGTGTGGTTGAAGTAAGGACATCGCTGGTCAGATGGTATCTGGAATTATATTCTTCAATTAAAACATCTACCTCATTTTCCGGAATCGAATTGACTGAAGAAACCAGATCTCCGATACCATATCCATAGACAGAATAACCCATCTTTAACTGAGCGCTTACTTTATTTCCTTCGGTAACTGCCACATCACGCATGTTATCACCAAACCTGGCAATCTTCATATGGCATGCGTCGTCGTAAGCTACTGCAGCTCTGATCCATACAGCGATTTTACCAATCGCTTCATCCTCCTGCCAGTGACCCACAACAACTTTCCTGTTTAACCTCATACGCGATCCGATGAATCCGAATTCCCGGTCGCCATGAGCTGACTGGTTAAGATTCATAAAATCCATATCGATGGTATCCCATGGAATATCCCTGTTCAGCTGTGTGTGAAAATGCAGAAACGGCTTATTAAGCGCGGATAGTCCTTTTATCCACATTTTTGCAGGAGAAAATGTATGCATCCATGTAATGAGCCCTATGCAGTTTTTGTTATTGTTTGCTTCGGAGCAGAGCTCAAAAACAGATTCAGGAGTAGTAAGTACAGGTTTGAAAATAATCCTTACAGGAATTATCGGAGAGTTATCAAGTGCTTCCGAAATTACTTTTGAGTCAGCAGCTACCTGTTTAAGAGTTTCCGGTCCGTAAAGATGCTGACTACCTGTAACGAACCATGCCTCTTTATAACTTATTTCGTACATGTTCTTGGACAGAGATTTTCAGGTTAATAAACTTTACCAGAAGTAAATATAAAATGCTATTATTACCACTATAACGATACCAGAGAAAAGCAGATCCCAGTTGTTCCAGCTGGCTCGTGTGACTGCTTTTTCTTCAGCCGTTGCCGAGCCAAAGTATAATCCCCTTATCGCTACAGGATCGGGTTTTGTAGTAAACATACTTGTCACTATCATAAGCACTATAACAATAAAGAAAATAACTATCTCATAATGAAGCCAGTTTGGGACAAGAAATACTTTATACAGCAGATTTTCGTGATTAAGATTTCCTCCTAAGACCACAAATCCAAGACGTGTCATACCAAGGATAAAACCGGAGACGAGCCCGTAGAATCCTGCTTTTGGAGTAATCCTTTTTGAAGCTACTCCAAGAAGGAATACGGCTGCGATACCGGGGGCAAGCATTGATTGTACATCCTGAAGATAGGCATAGAGAACTTTGCCTATTCCCTTCATGACCGGAATCCAGAGTATTCCCAGCACTACAACAACCATTGTTGCTATCCTTCCAACTCTTACGAGCTCTTTTTCCGGTGCCTGAGGTTTGAATTTCTTGTAAAAGTCAACAGTAAACAGGGTTGCCGAAGAGTTATACAGTGAAGCAAGTGAGCTCATCAGGGCTGCGAGGATACCTCCTACAACAAGACCTGTAAAACCAAGTGGTAGTAATTCTTTTACCATTACCGGGAAAGCGGCATCTGAATCAGTTAGTGTCAGGAGGCCCTTCTGGTTAAGTGCGTAAGCAATCATACCCGGAATAAGGAAAATAAATACGGGTGAGAGTTTAAAAGTTGCTCCAAGTATAGCTCCCCTCCTGGACTCAGACTGATTTCGGCCGGAAAGTACCCTCTGTACAATAAACTGGTCGGTACACCAGTACCAGAAACCAATGATTGCCGAGCCAAGAATGACACCGGTCCATGGGAATTCCGGATCACTTGGTGCCCTCATAAGATTTGTCATAGTATCCCCTGCTTCATTGACCGGTACTGCCCTGCAAATCTCCATCATTTCTGACCAGCCTCCCAGCTTCATAAGACCTATAACGACAATGGCAAGTGATCCTATCAGCAGCACAGGCGTTTGTAAAACAGATGTAAATAACACTGCTCTCATTCCACCCAGAGTGGTATAGATACCTGTCAGTAATACCAGTCCTACAGCACTTATCCAGAAAAAATCAATGCCGAATATTGATTCAATTCCGAAAACCTCCTTGAAGACAATACCTCCGGCGTAAACAGTAACTGCTACTTTTGTGAGCACATAACTAACAAGTGAAATTATTGACAGGAACGATCTTGAGCCTCTGTTATATCTTTTCTCCAGAAACTCTGGCATTGTAAAGACTCCACTCCTGGCATAAAAAGGCACAAAGAACCATCCAAGAATAAGGATGATCCACCCGTGCATCTCCCAGTGAGCCATTGCCATGCCGCTTGACGCTCCTGCTCCGGCTAACCCAACAAGATGTTCCGATCCGATGTTGGATGCAAATATCGATGCACCAATCGCCAGCCATGTCGCATCACGGCCGGCAAGAAAATAATCAGTAGTAGTATCTTCTCTTTTTTTGAGCACCCAGATAATTATACCTACAAGGCCAATACAAAATAGTCCTAATATGATCCAGTCTAATGTTCCCATAATAAATCTTTTAGTAGTTGTTTTGGAATTGTGTTATCTGTATTTTCAGGTTTAGTTCATAAAAGGGAAGAACACAAATCATATACATTTTTATTCCCGGTCTCTGTTCGTTCCTTCAAATCTACAAAGAAATCTTTTAAACGTAGAGTTAACACTTAAAAATATTTTTACCACGGGTTCAAAGTAACTTTAATAAATAAAATCGTGACGGTCAGACCTGGATCCATTCCCTGAGGGAACTCTGAATAAACTCAATGATTCTCTGGTTGTCATCCTTTCCGCTTCCTGTAGCACTGAATGGTTCACCGAATTTGATGTAAATTGGTTTATTACGGTCTAATGGCCCAAGTTCCTTTATTATTTTGCCGTTACTCCAGAAATCAGTTTTAAGTGCAAAAGGAACGATTTCAACACCAGTCTTTTTTGCCAGCTTAACACCGAGAGAATTGAACTCTTCCGGTTTAAAAACAAGACTTCTTGTACTTTGCGGGAAGATTATTATTGAGACACCTTTTGATAAGAGTTTTGATCCTCCAATCATTACAGCTTCAAGATCTTTCCGTGGATCATTCCTCCCAACCACTATAGGATCCCTCGATCTCATTATATCACCAAAAAGAAAATGTTTAACAAGGCTCTCCTTTACAACAAATGTTACCTCCCTGTGAGGAGCAATTATACAGGGCAAAACCATAGTCTCAAGAGTGCTCATGTGGTTACCGATAAAAAGGACAGGCTTATCGGACTTTGAGATGTTTTCCATACCGGATATATGAAATTTACCTCCGGTCTTTTCAATAAGTCTTAAAATATAAAAAGATGAATCGGCCCAGGCTTTTGTATCGTATACGCCCCGGATAGCTTCTTTTCTGGTTCTCAATACAGTATAAGCATATTCGATCGTGAAGTATAACCGGTTATCCAGAAGAAACTTATCCCAAAGACTTAATTTCTTCTTCACGGGAGTATTATAATAATCAGATCCAAAATATCCTTTTTGCATCAATGTCCTCTGATTATATTTTCAAATTTTCAAATTAAATAAGAAAATCAAGATACAAATAAGGTTCGAAATTCTAATCTTCAAGACCTGCCTGCATCATGGCCTTCCGGTATTTGTCCATAAGTTCCCTGTTCAGATCTAGTGGTGGTTTTGCTCCTTCCGGAAGGAAAGACTTATAAGGGTGCTCTTTGGAATATTCTGCAAACTCGGCCTTTATTTCATTCAGTAATTTTTGTTTGGTTAACAGGTCCAGGGCTGTTGCTGCCATCACTTTCGCACCAGCATTGAGACCTTTCCATGCTGCACTACCATAAAATGAAGCAACTGATGACCAGTGATGTCCGATTGCTCCTGGAACTCCCCCGGGAAAATTAAGAGTTGCCGTGGGTACTACCAGTGTAACCTCACCGACATCTGTTGATCCTCCTCCAACCTGCACCCCGGAAGGATGTCGCCATGGACTTATTTTCATCGGATAGCCGGTCTCTTTTACTCCAAGTTCTTTCTGAAGTGATTTTGCAAAAGAATGTTCAGTCTCTATCCATTCAGGTAATCCTATAAGTTCAATGTTCTTTCTGATTGTCTCAGCCATCCCTTTGTTAGAATGTTTCTGATGAACGGCAGTAATGACTCTAACCGAATCAAGTATGGTACCGGATGCCAATGCTGCACCTCTGGCACAGTCGACGACCCGGTTGTACATCTCTTCAAGCCTTTCGTCAGTATTCCTGATATAATACCATACTGATGCTTTGTCTGGTACTACGTTTGGTGCCTCGCCCCCTTCAGTAATAACGTAATGTAACCGATATGTATAAAAAAGATGTTCGCGGAGAAAATTGGCAGCTATATTCATTAATTCAACAGCGTCAAGGGCACTTCTACCGCTCCACGGCGAACCCGCTGAGTGAGCTGTTTTGCCTTTGAATGAAAAAACTACCGATATAACAGCATTACCACTCACACCATAACCGGTCGAAAAGTTTGAAGAGGTATGATTATCTATCACAGCATCAACATCATTGAAGACTCCCTCTCTTACCATGTAGGGCCGGCTTATAATAGTCTCTTCAGCAGGTGATCCGAAAAACTTAATTGTCCCCTGCAAATTATGTATTTCCATACTTTTCTTTACAGCTATTGCCGCCGCTATACCGGCTGGTCCCATCATATTATGACCGCATCCGTGGCCCGGAGCTCCCGGTATAACCGGGTCCTGTACCGGAGTAAGTGCTTTTTGTGACAGCATAGGCAAAGCGTCAAATTCACCAAGTATACCGATAACAGGTTTTCCGCTGCCCCATGTGGCAACAAAACAGGTTGGCATACCTGCAACTCCTTTCTCAACATCAAAACCCTCCTCTTCAAGAGTTTTAATCAGAATAGCAGAGGATTTAAACTCCTGCATTCCAAGCTCAGCATAATGCCAGATCGAATCTGCAATATTCCCGAACTTCTTAACTATCAGATTATCACTCAGGTATTCCAAAGCACTCTTTTTTGCTTTGTAAAGATCGGCCTTGCCCAAAAACTCATCTTCACCCTCTTTCTGGCTAAAAATCAAAGCAGTTGAAAGGATAAAAAGAATAATAGTAATAAAAACTCTTCTGTACCGGATTATTGTATTCATATCACAGAGATTAAAATCTGCCAGGAAAAAACTATTCACAAATCTAATATTTATATTGTAAATTTATCCGGTCATCAAAGATTTCATTTGCTTAATAATTACATCATTTCATGAAGCTCCCATTACTGGATGCAATTATTTTTTTTGTACTGATTTTCGGTATTGTTTTGTTTGGTGCCAGTTTTTTCTTTAAGAACAGAACATCAGACCAGTTTACTACAGGCGGAAGAAAAATGCCCTCCTGGGCTGTTGGTATGTCTATTTTTGCAACATTTGTGAGCAGCATAAGCTTTCTGGCTTTGCCCGGGAAAGCTTATATGACTGACTGGAATGCATTTGTATTCAGCCTTTCGATACCATTTGCTTCCTACGCAGCGATAAAATTCTTTATTCCTCTGTACAGAGGAATAGGAAATGTGTCGGCCTATTATTATCTTGAACAACGTTTCGGAGTATGGGCCAGGATGTATGCATCCCTCTGTTATATTCTTACTCAGCTTATGCGCACCGGAGCCATCCTTCTGTTACTGGCACTTCCTGTAAATGCTCTTTTTGGGTGGAACATAAAAACAATAATCATTGTAACGGGTCTGGCAGTTATGTTATATTCGATGCTTGGAGGTATTAAGGCTGTAATATGGACTGATACCATTCTAGCAATTATCCTGATCACCGGAGCTTTGTCAAGTGCTTTACTTCTTACCTTTTCGATGCCTGATGGTCCGGGACAACTTTTTGAGATAGCCTCAGCAAACAATAAGTTCAGCCTCGGGAGCTTCAGCCCTGGCATTAAAGAATCTACCTTCTGGGTTGTCCTTATATATGGTCTGTTTATTAATCTTCAGAACTATGGTATTGATCAGAGCTATGTACAGCGTTACATGACAACCAGTTCAGACAAAGAAGCAAGAATTTCAGCACTTTTTGGTTCGCTCCTTTATATTCCGGTATCCCTTGTTTTCTTTTATATAGGCACTGCTCTTTTTTCTTACTATAGCGCACAATCCGGTTTACTGCCTGATTATCTTCAAGTTGAAGGAGCGGGCGATAAAATATTCCCATATTTTATAGTAACAGGTCTTCCTACCGGAATAACCGGCCTGCTTATTGCAGCAATATTTGCTGCAGGAATGAGTACCGTTTCGACCAGTCTTAATAGCAGCGCAACAATTATTCTTTCTGATTATTATAAGCGCTATTTCAACCCGAAAACTGACGAAAAGTCTTCAATGAGAATTCTTTATATATCCTCGTTCTTAATAGGAACTGCAGGTATTGTAATTGCCTTGTTGCTGGTTGGGGTCGAGAGCGTGCTGGATGCCTGGTGGTCACTTGCTTCTATCTTTAGCGGAGGAATGCTGGGACTCTTCCTGTTGGGTTATATTTCCAGGAAAGTAAGGAGGATTGATGCCGCTATTGGTGTAATTATGGGAGTCCTGGTTATCATCTGGATGAGTTTGTCGCCGTTATATTTTAATGAAGGGAAAATGGTCACATTCAGAAGCCCCTTTCATAGTAACCTTACCATTGTTATTGGTACTCTTACTATATTTCTTACAGGATTTGTTTTGACTAAAATAGTCAGGAAGTATACTCCCCAAAGGGGGGGCTAAATACTCCTCAATCCGGCAAAGCGGAGTTAGTAAAAATCAGGATTACCCCCCTTTAGGGGGGCCAGGGGGGCCAAAAAAGACCAGGGGAAGCCAGAATGGCGAGGCAAATGAGGGCCAGGGGGGCAAAAGGTACCAATTTGTAGTAAATACTAAACTCAAAAACATGAAAAAGACTCTTTTCCTTTCTATTTTTTATCTGATGATCATTTCTTTAACTGCACACAGTCAACATTCAGGGGAACAATGCATTGTGAAATCCGAATTTATCTATCAGCCGGAGGATGTTGTCTTCCCCAGTTGCCATGCTTCCACTATCATTGAAACACGGAATGGTCTTCTTGCAGCCTGGTTTGGAGGCACTGCTGAAAACAATCCGGATGTGGGCATCTGGATCAGTCATTATAAAAACGGGAAATGGACAATCCCTGTTGAGGTGGTTAATGGTATTCAGCATAAAAGCAAGCGCTATCCATGCTGGAATCCGGTTCTCTATAGTACAGGTAAAGAGGTCCTGCTTTTCTATAAAGTTGGCCCAAGTCCCTCTACATGGTGGGGTGAAATGATAACTTCATCCAATGATGGGAAAACATGGTCGAGACCTTGCCGTTTGCCTGAGGATATAATCGGTCCTGTTAAGAATAAACCAGTACTTCTTAAAAACGGTGAATTGATCTGTCCTTCAAGCACAGAGAATGATGGATGGAGAGTTCATATGGAATTCACTTCCGACAATGGCCTGACCTGGGAAAGAACTCCTCCTCTCAACGAAAAAGAGATACAGGCTATTCAACCTTCAATTTTATTACACTCAAGTGGAAAATTGCAGATGGTCTGCCGCAGCAAAGGAAAAAGAATATTGACTGCATGGTCAGAAGACAATGGTCGTACATGGAGTAAACTAATATCATCAGGTTTGCCAAATCCTAACTCAGGGATCGATGCTGTAACCTTGAAGGAGGGACTTCAGGTCATAGTATATAACCATCTTCCCTCGGGACGTAATGTTCTGAATGTTGCTGTTTCTAAAGATGGTATTAACTGGAAAGCCTGTTGTATTCTTGAAAATGACCAGCCAGGAAATGAATATTCCTATCCCGCTGTAATACAAACAGATGACGGATTAATACAAATTACTTACACCTGGAAACGCAGGCTGATTAAACATGTGGTTATCGACCCTGCAAAAATATTGATAGAAGAAATGGCCAACGGAATATGGCCTTATCAGAGAGGATCGTGACTACTATTACCGGTTGAAAGCAGGCATAATTAAAAGTGCGGCTGAGAGTGCAATAAGTATACAAACTGCACTCCATCCGATAAAGTTCTGGACCGGCCTGTTAACATAAGCACCCATAATTCTTTTATTATTTACAAGCAGCATCATACTTATGAGGACGACAGGCAGAAGAATTCCGTTAAGCACCTGCGACCATATTGAAATAGCAATAAGCGGGGCTTTGGGGATTAAGATTATTATTGCTGACACAAGCAGGATCCCTGTATACAGAGTATAAAATTCTTTTGCGTCTTCCCATTTTTTATCAATACCAGCTTCAAAGCCAAAAGCTTCGCAAACATAGAATGATGTTGCGAGTGGTAGTATTGTTGCAGAAAAAACGGAAGCTATGAACAGGCCGAAGGCAAAAACCTGAGAAGCCAGCCTGCCGGCCAATGGTTTTAATGCCAGAGCGGCGTCTCTGGCTTCATTGATCTGTACTCCGTTCGGAAACAGTGTCGCACCGCATGCCACCATAATGAAAAAAGCTACAACAATAGTCACAAAGCAACCAATAACAATATCTACAAGTGTAAACTTATAATTCTTCATCTTCAAACCCTTTTCAATAACAGAGGCCTGCATGTAAAACTGCATCCATGGAGCTATGGTGGTTCCCACCAGTGCAATAACCATTGCCAGGCTCTGGGTATTCATCTCAACCCGGGGCCGTATAATTGCGGATCCTATCTCACCCCACTCTGGTTTGCTCATAAGTGCCGACACAACATATGTCAGTAATGAGGCACTGAAGATCAAAAAAATACGCTCAGCAACCTGATAAGTTCCCTTTACAACCAGTATCCATACCAGGAATGCAACTACAGGAACGGAAACATACTTGGTTACACCAAATATTTCCATGCTACCAGCCACTCCTGCAAATTCAGTTGTTGTATTGCCAATATTTGACAGGAGTAATCCGACAAAAATGAAAAATGTGATTTTAACACCTGCATTTTCACGAATAAGATCGGAAAGACCTTTCCCGGTTACGATACCCATTCTGGCATTCATCTCCTGAATGATAAGTAAAACGATAAAACTGGGAATAAGTGTCCATATCAGACCGTAGCCGTAAATTGCCCCTGCTACAGAGTAAGTAGTGATCCCTCCTGCATCGTTATCAACGCTGCCCGTAATGATCCCAGGACCCAGAATGGCCAGAAAAAGTGCCAAACGCTTGAAAAAATGTCTTCTTTTATCTTTGGTATTCAACATACGTCGGTCTCTTATCTCTTCCTCGTTCTTCTTTTGTTAATAAGGTCCTCAACAACATCATCCACGACCACCATTCCATGTAGCTGGTTGCTACTGTCAACAACAGGAACGGCCAGTAGATTATATTTTGATATTATTTCGGCTATATCATCGAGTTTCTGATCATCAAAAAGAAAAACCGGTTCTGTCTTCATTATCTGATTTACTGTTACCCCTGGTTGTGCAAGGACAAGGTCACGGAGATTGAATGTACCTATAAGTTCATCATTCGATTCGGTAACGAACATGTTATATAGTTCGTCAGGTTCGGGTCTTTTTTCTCGAAGCTCCTTTATTATCTCATCAACTGTTATTTCGGGTTTAAAGGATAAAAAATCCGTGGTCATAAGACTTCCCACAGAATTATCGGAATATTCAAGCAATTCCCTCACCTCCTGAGATGATTCGTTGTCCATTTCATTGAGGAGTATTTCTGCTTTCTCGTCTTCAAGTTCATCGAGAATGTCTGCCACTTCATCAGCAGGCATTTTTTCAAATACATCTGCAACCTTGGTTACAGGAAGGCTTTCAACAATATGTATCTGTGCGTGTGTTTCAAGCTCCTCAAGAACATCAGCGGCTTTTTCTTCATCAAGGGCAGAGAAAACAGACATACTTGATTTTTTACCCATATCTTCTAGGATATCCGCCAGGTCGGAAGGGTGAAGAGTCTGAAGTTTGGCATAACTTTTTGATAATTTGATATTCAGGTTCGAGTAATCAATTGCCTGTACATCTTCCCACAGAATAAACTTTGCCGGGATACTGATCTTAAACAGGGAAAGGAATTGTTTTATCGGCCTTGAAATACCTATCCGGCGTAATAGTCCCTCAATGCCAATATCAACTGCAATGGCAAATGTTCCCTGCGACACTGTTACAAGCCTGACATCATTAACTCTTACAAGCTTACGGCCATTCAGATCAACTATTTGCTTGTCAAGAACATTTTCAACCAGGAATAAGCCATTATTTATTTCATTAACTGACAGTCCCAGAAGACCTGTGCATGTTACATTTAATTTCTCCCTGGCTTTTACTACCCTGAAAGTACTAAATGAATAGCATCGGATTTCCTTGCCTGTTTTTAATTTGATACCGTTTACAAGCTGACGCGATGAATCATCCTGTTCAGTCGGTAACGATTTTATCAGGAGATCCTTGATTACACCAATAGCATCTCCATCCATGCCAAAAGCTTCGTTACCTATTAAGCCGCTTAAGTAAAATGTTGTAAGTGAAGTCATAGTCGCCTCCTTCCTGTTTCTGACACAGAAGGAAGCAACCGCAATGACGGTTTATCCCCTCCTATATCAGTATTTTAAACAATATCTCGCAGGGCCGTCGTCCATTTGAAATTTAAAATTGATTTGCGCTGCAAAAATATATTTCATATTAGGACTTTCCAAATAAAACAGAATGATTTGTGACTATTCTTTTACTTTCGACCTGAAAGTCAGAGATGTCTAAAGTGCCTATAATAATCAGAGTTATTAAGAATATTAACTTTAGCTCACTTTAGGTACTCCTCAATTTAGTCACTTCAGATAATGAAAGGAATAATCGCCTTTCTGTCCGACGGATAATCCGGGAATTGTGTTTTGTACCACCTGTGGGAACTTATAGCCCTTGGAAAAAGGTTGGCGAAAGTGAATATAGAAAATGCAAGTCCGGGAAGTGACCAGGTCATAACTGCCCATCCGGTCCATTCAACTATCTCTCCAAAATAATGAGGGGATGAGATATATCTGAACAATGAGCCATGAGGAATGCTATATTCCCCGGGATTGTCAGTTCGCAGAAGACGAAGCTTTTCGTCAGCACTCTTATTGATTGAAAATCCGGCCAGGAATAAAACAATTCCGCCGATGAATTGCCATGAAAGCAGCCATGACGAGTTGTATGAATAATAGTGAAAGGCACCATACCCGTTCACAAATCCGTTAAGGCAGTTGAAGAAGAGAGCCATTAGCACCAGTACAATCGGGTAGGGCTTGCTTCTGCCCGACTGGGTGAAGGGATAAATAAAAGCTCTGTGTATATAATGGAGTAACCACATAAAGATAAATATTATCTGGGGATAATGCTTCTGTTGAGATATTAAGAAAAAAAAAGTCATCAGTAAGGGCGAAGGAAGTTCCATTAACATCCATGCCCATTTCGTACTTATTGTTGGTCCCCAGCCCTTTCTCAGAAACTTGCCGTATGGAGCAGAAATAAAAAAAAGAAGTATTAATACAATAACTGCGAAAACGAAAATCAAAATAATCGAATACTTATAAAACAAGTTCATGGATAAAACAAGTTCATAGAAGGTTAAAAGATCAAAATCCCAAATCTATTGATTTATTATTACAAATTATATTTTTCAATATATTTGATCCGATTAGCGATTTAAAATCATCATAACCGTGAGAATATTACAAGAGAAGCTCTCAAAATACGATGCTCCTCAACGGGCAATGGAAGCAGGCATTTATCCTTATTTCCGGGAAATTGAATCAGATCAGGATACTGTCGTCACTATAAAGGGACAAAAGGTTCTGATGTTTGGGTCGAACAGCTATCTTGGCCTGACCAACCATCCGAAAATAAAAGAGGCCGCAAAGAAAGCCATCGATAAATATGGCACGGGCTGTGCAGGTTCAAGATTCCTTAACGGAACACTTGATATTCATATAGAGCTTGAGGAGCGACTGGCCGGGCTAGTCGGAAAGGATGAAGCTCTTTGCTTCAGCACCGGATTCCAGGTTAATCTCGGTGTTGTCTCTGTCCTGACCGGCCGGAGAGATTACCTGCTACTGGATGAGCTTGATCATGCTTCAATAATTGAAGGTAGCCGGCTTACCTTTTCAAGGATTCTTAAATACGCACACAATGATATGCATTCACTTGAAAATAAACTTAAGCGCTGTAATCCGGATAGTATTAAGCTGATAGTCGTAGATGGAATCTTCTCAATGGAAGGTGATATTGTTAAGTTGCCTGAACTGGTAGATCTGGCAGAAAAATACAATGCGACAATTATGGTTGATGACGCTCATTCGATAGGAGTATTGGGGAAAAATGGTTCAGGCACATCGTCTTATTTTGGACTTACTGAAAAAGTTGATCTGATTATGGGAACCTTCTCCAAGTCACTGGCTTCACTCGGGGGATTTATTGCTTCTGATAAAGAGATTATTAATTTTATAAAACATAATTCACGTTCTTTGATTTTCAGTGCCAGTATAACGCCTGCTTCAGCTGCTTCTGTATTAGCTGCTCTGGATATAATGGAGTCGGAACCTGAAAGAATTCAACATCTGTGGGATATTACAAATTATGCCCTTAAGAATTTTAAAGAAATGGGATTTGATACAGGCAAATCGGAAACACCCATTATTCCTTTATTTATCCGTGATAATATTAAGGCATTGAAAATGACCCAGATGCTTCTTGCTGAAGGTATATTTGTGAATCCTGTGGTTTCACCTGCAGTACCAAAAAAGGATTGCCTTATCAGATACTCGCTTATGGCGACTCATACAAAAGAGCAGGTCGATATCTCAATTAAAAAAATAACCTTGGTAGCAAAAGAACTTGGTATTCTGAACTAATTGTAGTTAATTGATGTAATAATTACAGGTGAGATTCACCCCCCCCCTGCCCCCCTATAAAGGGGGATTAATATACAGACAACAGAAGATTCTCCTAAGTGATTAAGAATTGGCCCCGCTTCAGGAGAGTAGGGGGGTCTGTCAACCTTCAGGGGGATGGGGGGCAAACCTCGAGGGGTTGGGGGGCAAAATCCGGGGATTGGCGGAGATAATACTTATGATGAAAGATAAAAAGACTAAAATGAATAAAGTAATTCTCATTACTGGAGTATCATCAGGTTTTGGACAACAGACAGCAAGGTTTCTGTCTGATAAAGGCTATATTGTGTACGGTACTGTCAGAAGTGAGTCAGACCAAGGCGACCTGGTCCATTACCTGAGAATGGATCTGACTGATCTCTCTTCGATAAAAAAGGCAGTTTCGGATGTTCTGGAGAAAGAAGGAAGAATTGATGTCCTGATTAACAATGCCGGAATGCATTCAGGAGGACCAATAGAGACAACACCCATTGAGATTATAGAGCTGCAGATGGATACAAACTTTATGGGGATGGTCCATCTCACAAGATCAATCCTTCCGGTAATGCGTAAACAGGGTGGTGGTACAATCATCAACCTTGGTTCAATTGGCGGATTGATGGGATTACCTTTTCAGGCCTATTATTCCGCCAGTAAATTCGCCATCGAAGGCTTCAGCGATGCACTCCGAATGGAAGTTAATAATTTCAATATCAAAGTGATAGTAATAAATCCCGGTGATTTTCACACAAATAATACCCGGAACAGACGGAAATATCTTGCTCCTCCAGTTGCAGATGATCCTTATGTGGATCAGTTCACCAGGTCTCTTGCAGTAATCGAAAAAGATGAATCCAATGGCTCATCCCCGGAAATACTCGCCAGGAAGATTATGAAAATTATTGAATGCAGGAATCCCCGCCAAAGGTATATTATTGCATCATTCGATCAAAAACTTGCATTATTTCTTAAATATATCTTACCGGCAACCTGGTTCAGAAAAATCCTGGAATTTCATTATAAAATTAAATAAACCACGGTGCTCGGGGCTTAGTGCTCGGTATTTGGTACTTGGTGCTCGGGGCTCAAGTTGCAGGTGTCATTCGCTTATACCTGCCATTTATAAAAAAATATTTGATATTTTTACTCCTCATTTTTATGTCTCATATTCTTATTAATATGAAGAAAGAAAAACAAAAATTCCAACTCAGAAGCTTCACCAGTTTCTCTCTTGTGATTTCCACAATCATAATGTCATGGTCAGGTTTTATTCTTTACATAGCGCCTCCCGGACGTATTGCCAACTGGGGCAGCTGGAAGCTTATGCTGTTTACTAAGGCAGAGTGGCAAGCCCTCCATACTATTTTCTCATATCTTTTCTTCATCCTTGTAATCATCCATCTGTTTTTCGTTAACTGGAAAGCCTTTCTTACATATTTTAAGAGCAAAGTCATGGCTGGGCTTAACAGGAAATGGGAGCTGGTAGCATCAATATCAATATCAGGTATCATCTTTGCAGGAACACTTCGCTCCTGGACTCCTTTCGGCCCGGTTATGATCTTCGGAGATAAAGTGAAAGAGAGCTGGGAAACTAAATTTGAAACGCCACCAGTAATCCACATGGAAGACTACACTCTGCTAAAATTATCGTCAGATTTTGGAGATGTTTCTCCCGAACAGCTTCTTAAAACACTTAACGAGAATAATATAGAAGTATCCGATACCAGTATAAGCCTTGAAACCATAGCCAGGGAAAATCATACTACTCCTGTTTCAATTTATAATATGCTTAGATCAGAATATGATAAAGAACCTCAGAGATCAGGAGGAGAAAATCAGGCAGGTTATGGCAGATATACTGTTAAAATTATGTCTGATAATACCGGAAGGGGGCTTTCAGCCCTTATCCGGATACTTGAAGAGAAAGGAATTGAGGCCAACGGAGAGACTTCTCTTAGGACTATTGCGAATGAACTTGGAGTTACACCGAGGGAAGTTTATAATATGCTAGCTGAGTAATAAGTGATGAGTGGTGAGAGGTTGGGGATTTCAAGTTTCAGGTTGCAGGTTGCAGGTTACAAGTTGTTATATTTCAATTAATTGTAATTTTATTTATTAATTAATAGTAAAAGGTGAAATATATTAAAGTTCAGTTATTGATTTGATTTACAACACATTAACCTGTAATATACAACTTGTAACCAGCAACTTAGACTAATTAATCATATTGGATTGTAAACCAGAGTGCATTCTATTGTGTATGTAAGTTATGAGCGAGCTTGAGAAATATTTTAACCGGTTCAGAAAAAACATTGTCGGTATTGATGCTACAATAGAAATCCCGTCTGGAACGAAAAAGCTTATCTATGCCGACTGGATTGCCAGTGGCCGGCTCTATAAACCGATAGAAAAAAGAATATCCTCAGAGATTGGCCCTCTGGTCGGCAATACTCACTCTGAATCGACCACCACAGGTAATTCCATGACCCAGTTGTACCACCTTGCCCAAAAGATCGTCAAACAGCATGTTAATGCCAATTATGATGACATTCTTATTTTTACCGGAACAGGAATGACTTCAGCAATCGCAAAACTTCAGAGGATACTGGGGCTGAAAGTACCTGAGCAGGCAATAAACTATTGCGTTTTTACTCACGGAGAGTACAGCAGCTGCAGAGATATACCAAATGAAAACCGACCTGTGGTTTTTCTGACTCATACCGAACATCATTCAAACCACACCTCCTGGTTTGAAACACTTGCCGATGTCGTTGTACTTGAACCATCAGCTGATCTGACAGTTGATCCCGGTTCATTAAGAAAGGAGATTGTAAAATATAAAAACCGACCTCTACTGATTGGTTCATTTTCTGCGTGCTCCAATGTTACAGGGTATATACCACCTTTTTATGAACTTGCAAGAATAATGCATGAATACAATGGGTATTGCTTTGTTGACTATGCCGCATCGGCCCCGTATGTTGATATTAACATGCATCCTGAAGATAAAGCTGAACAGCTTGATGCTATATTTTTTTCACCTCACAAATTCCTTGGTGGTCCTGGAAGCGCCGGAGTGCTGATATTCAATAAAGAGCTTTACAAAAACTATACTCCCGACACTCCCGGAGGCGGAACTGTTAAATGGACAAACAGATGGGGAGAATACAGCTATATTAGCGATATTGAGGTAAAAGAAGACGGGGGAACTCCGGGCTTTCTCCAGGGAATAAAAGCTGCTCTTGCAGTAACCCTGAAGGAAAAGATGGATACAAAGATGATCCGCCAGCGCGAGAAAGAGCTTATTGATTTAACATTCGATAAATTATCAGATATTAAGGGACTTCATATCCTTGCTGAAAATGTAAGGGACCGGCTTGGTGTTTTTTCGTTTTATATCGATAATGTTCATCATAACCTTGTTACCAGATTACTGAACGACAGGTTCGGAATACAGGTCAGAGGGGGTTGTTCATGTGCCGGTACATACGGCCACTTTCTCCTGAATGTTGATTTCAGTTTGTCTAAGGAAATCACTGAAATGATCGAAGCAGGTGATCTCTCGCTAAAACCGGGCTGGATAAGGCTTTCCCTTCACCCTACCATGACGAACGAAGAGCTTGTTTATATAACATACGCCATTACCCTGGTGGCTGAAAATGCCAATGAATGGGGGAAAAAATATGCTTACGATACCCATACCAATGAGTTCTATCACAAAAGTTCCCCGCAGAAATCCATGGATGATTTCCGGGATTGGTTCGAACTGTAATACAATCAAACTAACGGGGATCTTTTGCAGGATTAACAGGCCGCTCCGATGGAGCTCAGGTTTCATATATTGCTTTTTTGCTAAAAACAGGTCGTCCCTAACGGGACTCAAATAAGATCGGTCCACATGTTTGTGGCCGCATAATTCTGAAAGTTTCACAAAGGACATTTTTAATAGCTTCAATGAGGCCTCTGGAAAACGTATTTGAGCAGTATATAGCGATAGTCTGTTTATAGTATTATGACGTTTAATAAGGATTTAAGCCGCATAGCGGCGAACTGTTTGTAGAATCACGACGTTTATATAAGATTTTGAGCTGCGTAGCAGCGAACTGATATTTTTTTTGACTCGTATCTGCCTGTTTCATATCTTTATCATAAAACTCATATTATGGCAGGTATCATCCCCGG
>CAZQVL010000035.1:0-15462 GCA_964596715.1 uncultured Rikenellaceae bacterium | reverse complement strand
TGCCTGTTTCATATCTTTATCATAAAACTCATATTATGGCAGGTATCATCCCCGGTTACAGTCACGACATTTTTATCATCCGCTGGGCCAGGGAGGTGGCACTTCCCGAAATAGAGCAGCTGATCGGGGAGAATGACGCATGGCGGAACCTTGTGGCGCCATATCGCCTGGCAGAGCAGGCCGAAGCGATCCTGGGGGAGGACTCCACCCTTGTGGCTCTCATCAGCCAGTGTTCCAGGCGCATTGATATCCTTACTGAGCCTCCCGGGGCCAGCGTCTACATGAAAGAGTATGTACACCCGGATACCGAGTGGTCCTTCCTTGGGATCACTCCGCTGGATAGCATCCGGGTACCTATCGGGATCTTCCGCTGGAAACTGGAGAAGAAGGGGTACGAGACGGCCTTCGGATTCCGAACAGCCTTCTTCGAGGCGGATTACCGCTCCCAGCCGCCGGTCTCCAACGCGACCTTCCAGTTCTACAGGGAGCAGTTCGCCTATGATCAAAGGGAGCTTAATTCCACGGTCGAGTTCCATGAAGAAAGCCCCGGAGGGTGGATACACGAACTAGTTTCCTTCGACGCCGCATATGGAAAGGAGCGGGTACTGGCCCATCTCTTCCTCCCGCTCCCGACCAGCACCCAACAACCCTATCAGACAGTGATATACTTCCCCGGCGATGCCTCCACCTGGATGCCTTCCAGCGAGGGGCTGGAGAGCTACTACGAGTTCACCATGTTCCTCTCCTTCCTGGTGAGAAACGGCCGGGCGGTTCTCTTTCCCGTTTACAAAGGAACCTTTGAACGAGGAGGACCGGAGT
Organism: uncultured Rikenellaceae bacterium; assembly: GCA_964596715.1. Lineage (GTDB taxonomy): Bacteria > Bacteroidota > Bacteroidia > Bacteroidales > VadinHA17 > LD21. Next base: position 14,643 of record CAZQVL010000035.1, on the reverse strand, counting down.
ACATAGCCCTCTTACAGGTTCTTGAGAACACATACACCTACGCCTATACCGAGCTTATGACCCAGGAGGTGAAAGACCTTCGGCGGAGCATCGACTACCTCCAGACCCGCCCGGAAATCGACGACCAGAACATCGCCTTTTACGGAATGTGCTGGGGAGCGTACATGGGCTCCATTATCCCGGCGGTGGAAGATCGACTTGTGGCAAACGTCCTTGTGGCCGGGGGTCTGCTAGACGCAGGACGCCCGGAGGCCAGCAACATAAACTATGTGAGTCGAGTGCGCACACCAACCCTTATGCTGAATGGCAAGTACGACGTCATCTTTCCTCCCGAAACCTCGTCGCGACCCATGTTCGACCTTCTTGGGACGCCAGATGAGAAAAAGCACATCATCTTCTACGAGACCGATCACATCCCGCCCAGGACCGAGTACATAAAGGAGACACTTGCCTGGCTGGACAGGTACCTGGGGCCGGTGAGGTGAATGATTGGAGAAGAGGCTGTCTAATATAAATTCATCAATCATATATTATTCCAATTATTTTATTCAATTATTTGGAATTATGAACTATTGTTCATTATCTTTGTAATGAGCAATTGATCATATTATATGTCGCCTCGTCCTACAAGACTCAGAAAAATAAGCAATCCCCCTTTGATATCAGGATTTAAGCCTTATGGTGCAAAAAACAGTAATGGAAAAACCGAAGCTGTTTTTCTCCATTTTGAAGAGTATGAGGCATTAAGGCTATGTGACTATGAATTACTGAACCATCTCCAGGCATCAATAATTATGGACGTATCAAGGCCTACCCTGACCCGCATATACGCAAAGGCCAGACAAAAAATAGCAGAAGCACTTGTACAGGGGAAACAGATAATCATTGAAGGTGGTAAGATCTATTTTGACAGCGAATGGTTTTCATGTAAGTCGTGCCGATGCTATTTCAATAATCCGGATAAGCAGGAAGAGATTAAAAAATGTCCGTTATGCGGAAGCGGCACTATTTCAAATTGTCAGGAACTATTTTATGAACCTGAAGAATCTGTATCCAGATGTCGGGATATATGTATCTGTCCCAAATGTGATTACGAGCAGCCACATAAATTCGGAGTTCCCTGCAAGAGTGAAATTTGTCCTGTTTGCGGACACAATATGTTAAAAAAAATAATGCCTCAAAATAAAAAAACAACTAAAGAAAAAAAAGATGAAAGTAGCAATTACAAGTACCGGAAACAGTTTGGATAATAAATTGGATCAGCGATTCGGACGTTGTTCATACTTTATAATATATGATACGGAAACAAAGGGAATGGAATTCATCCCAAATCCGAATAAGGATGTTCAGGCAGGAGCCGGACCTGCGTCAGTACAACTAATTGCATCGCGAAATGCACAGAAGATAATTTCGGGAGAGTTCGGGATTAAGATCAAATCGCTCCTTGACAGTCTAAAAATACAGATGATTGTACTTAAAGAACCTGAAAAGACCATCCGGGAGATAATAAATATGTTAAACCAATAAAAATTTAAGCTATGCCACGTTTAAATGGAACAGGTCCTGAAGGAAAAGGGCCAAAATCAGGTCGTGGACTTGGACGCTGCAAGGAAAAACTTGATGAAAAGGATCTTGACAAACTTGGAAAAGGCCAGGGCAAGCGCCACAAATCAGGTGGAGGAAAAGGTAAAGGTAAGCGCCTGCAAAGCGGACCAACAGATAACAATAAATAATAAAAATATTATGAAAAAGCGTATTGCTGTCCCTCTGGAAAACGGGATATTATGTTCGCATTTTGGCCATTGCCGGCAATTTGCAATTATTGATATAAATAACAATTTAATTACTGGTGAAGTACTGGTTACACCACCTCCGCACGAACCGGGATTACTTCCAGGCTGGCTGGCTGAAAAAGGCGTGACGGATGTTATTGTCGGAGGTATGGGACAGCGGGCTATAGGTATTTTTAACCACCACAACATCAATGTTTTCGTTGGAGCACCCTTGAAAAGTCCAAAGGAATTAGCCAGTGACCTCCTTAGCAATACTCTGGAAGCAGGTGCAAATTATTGCGACCATTAATTGTCAGGTCAAATGATCTCGGATCACCGCTGCTTTTTTTGTTTTGTCAGGGCATTTGAAAAATTGCTTGAAAAAGAGAATATTGACAATAAAGCAAAGATTTCGTTCATAAATGATATGATTAATTTGTATCAAAATAGCCAGGATAATTTTTCAGCTCCTCTCTTCTCAAGAGAGCTTCATAACATTCTAAGAAGTTACACTGATAATCCCGATCCATACAGTGATGTAAAGAGGGAGAACAATAATGAGGCCCTCAAAATGGTTCCTGAACTGCAGAAGATTGTTGATGACTCAAATGACCCATTCAGTATTGCCCTGAGACTTGCAATCGCAGGAAATATAATAGATTTTGCCGCGAAGCAGAATTTCAACTTGCAGGCTACCATCAATAAAGCTATTGAAAGTGAGTTTGCTATCGATCATTCCGGACAATTAAAGGAAGCTGTCGGGAATGCTCATTCAGTATTATATCTGGGTGATAACGCAGGTGAAATTGTCTTTGATAAACTCTTTGTACAGACAATTAACCACCCTGATCTCACTTATGTTGTCAGAGGGGCTCCGGTAATAAATGATGTCACAATGGAGGATGCTGAATACACAGGAATGAAAGAAGTTGCCAGGGTGATCTCCAGCGGTTACGATGCACCTTCAACTATTCCTGAAAAATCGGGTAAAGAGTTTAAGGAATACTTCGGTAAAGCCGATATTATTATTTCCAAAGGCCAGGGCAACCTGGAAGGATTGCTGCATCTGAATGATAAGCGTATTTTTTTTCTTTTACTCGTAAAGTGCGATGTTGTTGCTGAATTTCTTAAAGTTAAAAAAGACAGTCTGATTGTTTATAATAATACCTTTTAGACTGTTTGTGTTGAAAGAATTACTTTTATTAAAAGAATGATAAGTTTTGGTCCGGTATCGTCGAGAAGATTGGGTAAGAGTCTTGGAATAAACAATATAATTTCTCCAAAGGCCTGTTCTTATAGTTGCATTTATTGTCAGGTGGGACAGACAATAAAAAAAAGCATCAAAAGAGAAACATTCTTTCAGCCAGACGTAATTTACAGGAAGGTCAGACAGCATATTCAACGGCTCAGCAAAGATAATTATCCTGATTACCTGACCATTGTTTCAAACGGAGAACCTACTCTGGACATAAATCTGGGAAGGACTATTAAGCTTTTAAAAAAACTTGGGATTCCGGTAGCTGTTATTACTAATGCTTCATTACTGATTCATGAATCAGTCAAAGAAGATCTTCATCTGGCAGACTGGGTATCATTGAAAATGGATGCCGGTGATAATACTACATGGCAATTAATCAACCGCCCCGCTGCTGAGCTGAATTTTGAAAAAACCATTGAAAATATTATTCTTTTTGCCAGTGTTTATAAGGGTATTTTGCGTACGGAAAGCATGATCGTCGAAGGAATAAATGATTCTGTTGAAAATTTTTCAAAGCTGTCGGAGTTATTACAAAATGTAAATCCTGGTAAAGCCTATCTGGCAATTCCGATAAGACCCCCGACGGAAAAATCAGTTAAACCACCTGATTCAGAAAAGCTGAATCAGGCCTGGCAAATCTTTAACAATAAGGATATTAAAACCGAATTCCTGACCGGTTTTGAAGGTACCGGGACAGGTTTTACAGGCAATATTTATGAAGATATACTTAATATAACTGCAGTTCACCCCTTAAGGGAGGATTCGCTGATCAAATTATTAAAAAACGATAACGCTGATTTTCAGGTAGTTAATTCACTTATTAAACAACGACTTATTAAATCTGCAAAATATAAGGGCCACAAATACTATCTGAGGGAATATCATCTTAATATTTAGAAATGGTAGCACCGATTATTTTATATGGCTCACCGGTTCTCAGGAAACATTCATCTGAAGTTACAGAAGATGATAACATATTAAAGTTTACTGAAATGCTGTTTGATACGCTTCAGAATGCCGAGGGTGTCGGTCTTGCCGGGCCACAGATTGATGTTCTGAAAAGAGTCTTTGCGATTGATACATCGCCCTATTCTGAAAGCAATAAATCGATAATACCGTATAAAAAGGCTTTTATCAATCCGGTTATACTTGATAAAAGCGATGAAATTGACGTATTTAAAGAAGGATGCCTGAGCATACCCGGTATTTTTGAAGAAGTTAAACGTAACACTAAAATTCTGGTAAATTACCAGGATATATCTTTAAATACAATTGAGGAGGAACTCGAGGGTATCAATGCCTGCATTTTCCAGCACGAGTATGACCACCTGGAAGGAATACTGTTTATCGATAAAATAAACAGCTTAAGACGCAAGCTTATATCGCGTAAATTATATAATATCAAAAAGTTATCGGCTTCATCGTTATAATAACCTATACCAATGAAAAACTTGTACAAAGAACTTGAGAAAGACGTGCGCTACAGGGAAGGTTTAAAAGCCTGCATTAATTGTGGTGTGTGTACGGCCATATGCCCTGCAGCGGCTGTAAGTGATTATGATCCTCGCATTGTTATGAACATAGTCCAGGAAAAAGATGAAGAGGGTCTTGAAAAACTGTTAAAAAGCGATACAATATGGAGGTGTGGTGAATGTCTGTCATGTAAAACAAGGTGTCCCCGCGGGAATGTTCCCTGTTATATTATCCAGGCATTAAGGGCTTTATCCATTGAAACAGGCTTGTTCATTGAAAGTGAGCAGGGTAGAAAACAATTGGCCATTAAACGGACAGTAGGAGATCATATTCTGAAATATGGCTATTGCGTATATATTGATGAAGTGGATAATGATCTCTATCCCGAACAGGGACCGGTTTGGAAATGGCTAAGGTCAAACAGAGATTCAATGATGAAACGGCTTGGTACCAGCTACAAGAAAGAACAGTCCGGTACCCTTCGCAATACATTGCGGGAATCACTTGATGATCTTAAAAAGATCTTTGATGAGACAGGTGGCACCCAACGGTTTGAGAAAATAGAAAAATATTCATCCGCGAAAGCCAAAGAACTTAAAATCGGGTTCAGCAAAGAGAAAGATGATTATTTTAATTACCTGTATAATGAATAATTACCTCCCTATATATGCTAATTAACTAAATAACTTTTTACGTGAAAACAAGGAAAAATGAGATATGGGCGGCATACCAGAAAGAGATTGCTGATGACCATTATTTTTTTGTACGCAGCTGCATAAGGCAAAACTTTTTCCCTGCTGCAGAAAACTTGTATATCAATATTCTGCGGAATGAGCTTGGTAAAGATATTTTTGATGATGCACGGCAGACTACATGTACAGGTATTGCTTACCATTCCGGTATCTTACCCCTCGAAACAATTATGACAGTCGTGGCACGGCAGTTTGCTCTTATGAATGAAGCGGGATATGAAAATTTTGTTGTTTCGTGTGTCACCTCATTTGGCATATATGTTGAAATGCTGGAAACATGGAAACATTTCCCGGAAACAGAACGAAAGACACGGGAAGCGTTAAAACGTGCCACGGGAAAAACCTTTGAGATCCCGAAAAATCTGGTTCATGCAAGCGATGTTATTTACAGGTTTCGAAATGAAATCGCGGCAAAGACAAAATACAAACTTATAAATCATCTTACTTCAGAACCGCTGAAAGTTGTTGATCATATCGGATGCCATTATGCCAAGATCTTCCCGCAGAAAGGTATAGGAGGTGCTGAATATCCGTATGTACTTGCAGGATTAATTGATGAATGGGGAGGACAACAGATTGATTACCCTGAACGCCGGCATTGTTGCGGATTCGGATTCAGGCAGTACCTGCTGAAATCAAACAGAAGTTATTCAGTTACAAATTCGAAGATAAAATTCGATTCAATGCTTCCTTTTAAACCCGACCTGATAATTGCCAACTGCCCCGGATGCACATTCTTCCTCGACCGCTGGCAATATGTAATTGCGGAAATAGAAGGCAAAACTTATGGTGAAAATGGATATGGAATCCCGGTACTCACCTATGAGGAACTTGCCGGACTTTTATTAGGATATGATCCCTGGGATATTGGTCTGCAAACACACCAGGTAACGGTTGAACCTTTACTTGATAAACTGGGAATAATTTACGACCCTGACAAAAAATATAAGGGATTAAATGGAGAAAACTTAGGAATTCCGGAGAATCCACAGGTATTGAAATGCCGCTGAAAAAAGTATTAAAGTCAAATTCCGTGAACTGTAATAAAATGAAATACATAATACAACCTTTAAATACTTAATTATAAATTTTTAACAATATGAGAACTACAGATGTTTTAATTATCGGAGGAAGTGCTGCAGGGATGGTTGCTGCTCTTTCAGGCAAATCTTCATGGCCCAGGAAGAGTTTTATACTGGTAAAGAAACAAAAAGAGGTTATGGTTCCTTGCGGAATACCATATATTTTCGGGACACTTGAAAGCATAAACCACAATATCATGCCGGTTGACGCAATGATGGAAAAAGTCGGTATAGAATCGCTCGTTGACGAGGTAATAAGCATAAACACTGAAAATAAAAGTGTTGATCTTGCCAGCGGAGAAACAATTCAATATGAGAAACTTGTTATTGCAACGGGATCAACACCCGTAAAACCCAAATGGCTGGTCGGAGGAGATAAGGAGAATGTCTTTGTTATCCCTAAAGATAAAATCTATCTCGACGAGATGAAGAGCAGACTTGCTTCGCTTAAGAGAATTGTGGTAATCGGCGCCGGATTCATTGGTGTTGAATTTTCGGACGAACTTGTAAAGAGCGGTCATGAAGTCGTACTGGTAGAAAAACTTCCGGACATTCTATTGCTTGCCTTCGATGTTGAACTATTAAAAAAGATAGAGGATATACTTGCTAAAAGAGGAGTAAAAATTATAACAGGGAATGGTATAAAAGAAATACATGGAGACAAAAAAGTTGAAAGTGTGGAGCTTGAAAACGGGGAGTCTTTTGAAACAGATGCAGTCATACTTACTATAGGGTACAAACCAAATGTCGAGTTGGCGCGTAAATCCGGCATTTATGTTGACGAGAGTAATTTTATCGCGGTTGATGAATATATGCGTACACATGTCAAAGATATTTTTGCCGTGGGTGATTGTGCCCAGAAACGTGACTTTGTAACCCGCGCCAGAGTCCCAACCATGCTTGCCTCAACAGCATGTGCCGAAGCGAGGATCGCTGGGATGAACCTCTTTAACCTGAATGTTGTGAAAACCTTCAGCGGTACCATAGCAATATATTCCACTGCTATAGGTGACACCGGCTTCGGTACTGCAGGAGTAACCGAAGCCAGGGCCAAAGAAGAAGGAATTGATACCATAACCGCTACCTTTGAAGGCGTTGATCGTCATCCCGGAAACCTGCCTGATGCACATAAACAACTTGTCAAACTCATAGCAGCCCACCATTCAGGAGTAATCATCGGCGGTGAAGTTATCGGTGGACTGAGTGCAGGGGAATTGACAAATGTTATTGGCCTGGCTATCCAGAACCGGATGTCAGTCAATTCATTATTAACATCCCAGATTGGAACACATCCATGTCTGACTGCTTCCCCGGCCGGATACCCGCTGATAAAAGCAGCCGAAATTATTGCGGGTGAAATGAGAATAAAATAAAAAAATATACCAGGGGAAGCTCCTTCCCATTAAGAAATGAACCTATGAAGAAGATTAAAATCGGTATTATTATTTGTGACAGATACAAAACCTGTGCAGGGGGAAAATGCTTCAGATCGGCTGCCAATCGAGAAGGAGCCTTTTCAATGTATAAAAATAAAGAAATTGAAGTTGCAGCTTTCACCACCTGTGGCGGCTGCCCCGGAGGAAATATTGAATATTCTCCGGAAGAGATGTTGAAAAACGGAGTCACTCATATACATTTTGCTACAGGTTTTTTAGTTGGTTATCCGCCCTGTCCCTATATGGAGTATTTTGAAAAGTTTATTACAGAAAAGTATGGGATGAAGGTAATTTTTGGCACCCATCCCATACCCCAGAAATATTATATTACCCATACCAATCTGAATACATGGAATAATGAATTTCTTCAGGAGTCTGTTAAGCCTGCCCTTACAGATGAGCTAACCCGTCTCAGTTATGATTAAAATTGCGTTAGCCAGCGGGAAGGGCGGTACAGGTAAAACATTTGTTGCGACAAACATATTTCATACCCTGCTGCAGAATAATCACAGGGCAATGCTTGTCGATTGCGATGCTGAAGCACCAAATGCCATTGCATTCTTCAAAACAAAACTCATTGATAAATATGAAGTTACTCAACTGGTTCCTGTAATTAATACCGAAACCTGCACTTTCTGCAGTAAATGCCACGAATATTGTAACTACAATGCAATATTCATACTGCCTCCCATGAGAATCATCAAAGTTATCGAAGATCTATGTCATGGCTGCGGTGCATGCAGTGTTGCCTGCGAGTTCGGGGCAATTACCGAAAAACCGGTTTTATTAGGTCAGGTAACCAGATTTCTGACTAATGAAATCCCTTCCCTTATCGAAGCACGTATAAATATTGGTGTTATGTCGCCCGTCCCGGTTATTAAAGCTGCCGTAAAACAGATCGACAACATAGCCGATATTGTAATAATGGATTCACCACCCGGTACCTCATGTCCCTTTATTCAGACAGTATCATCTGCCGATTACGTATTGCTGGTTACAGAACCTACACCATTCGGACTCAGTGACCTCAGGCAAAGTGTTGAAACACTCAAAGTAATTGAGAAATCCTTCGGAGTAATTATTAACCGGGCTGGGCTGGGTAATAATAATGTCAAAGAATACCTTGAACAGGAAATGATCCCCTTATTACTGGAAATCCCATACAGCAGAAAGATCGCCGGACTATACTCAAGAGGAAAGATTGTATCCGAAACGGATCATTTATTTGCCAGACAGCTTATGGCATTAGTTGATAATATTATTTTACAGCATGGAGATAGCAATAATAAGCGGTAAAGGCGGTACAGGAAAATCGAGTATAAGTGCCGCATTTGCCACTATGAACAATGAAGTGGTGCTTGCTGACTGTGATGTGGACGCTGCAAACCTCTATTTAATTTTTAATCCTGAAAATAAGGAAGAAGAGGTATATATTGCCGGACACAAAGCCATGATTGACTACAGCCTCTGCACCAATTGCCGTAAATGTATCGATTATTGCCGTTTTGATGCAATTTCCCTGAAAGATAACAAAGTTGTTATCTCGGAAATATCATGCGAGGGATGCTTCCTTTGCTCCCGTATCTGTCCCGAAAATGCCATTAATATGGTACCAAATGACAAAAGCCGAATGTACTCAGGAAGCTTTCGCAACGGTAAAATGGTTTATGGACGGCTTGCCCCCGGTGAAGAAAATTCCGGGAAACTTGTCAGTATGGTCCGGGATAAGGCTAAGCAGGTAGCTAAAGAAAATAACCTGAACACAATAATACTCGACGGCCCCCCAGGTATAGGCTGCCCGGTCATTTCTACCATTACCGGGGCAGACAAGGTTGTAATCGTCACTGAACCAACTATTTCAGGTATTCACGATATGCAAAGAACGTTGGGAATTGTTCAAAAATTCAACTTAAAGGCATGTGTCATTATAAATAAGTCTGATCTTAATTCTGTGATCACCAGACAAATCGAACAGTGGTGCAAAACAAACGGGATAACTGTTGCCGGCAAATTACCTTTTGACACCCAAATGGTAAAAGCGATGGTTGAGGGGAAGAGCATAACAGAATATAATGCCAATCTCAGTATAAGCAAAAAAATTATTAAAATCCTGAATAAAATCTTAAACCATAATTAATTATGAGTCAGTTATTTGAAAAAATTCCCATGGAAGGGATCAAAAACATCATAGTAATTGCATCCGGAAAAGGGGGTGTCGGAAAATCAACAGTTGCTGCCAATCTCACTATCGCCCTGGCACGAAACGGTTATAAAACAGCGCTGGTGGATGCAGATATTTACGGACCGTCAATCCCAAGAATGTTCGGGATTGAAGATGCCAGACCTGAAGTAAGTGCATTTGGAGACAAAGAGATGATTTCCCCCATTGTGAAATTCGGGGTAAGTATAATCTCAATAGGTTTCTTTATCGATCGCAGTCAATCACTGATATGGCGGGGACCTATGGCAGGAAAAGCCATTACACAGCTTTTTGAAAATACCCAGTGGGGCGATAAAGATTATATGATTGTTGACTTTCCACCCGGAACAGGCGATATACAGTTAACTACTATTCAAAAACTTAACCTTACCGGAGCAATCATGGTCACTACTCCACAGGAAATATCGCTTAATGATGCCCGTAAAGCTACATCAATGTTTACTAATCCCGATCTGCATGTACCTGTCCTTGGTATAATTGAAAACATGTCGTGGTTTACTCCAGCGCCGCATCCCGAAGAAAGGTACTATCTTTTTGGTAAGGGTGGCGGACATAAACTGGCTCACGAATTTGACACCTGGCTTCTGGGACAGATACCTTTTGTTATGGAGGTCGGTGAAGCTGCAGAACAGGGTAAAAGCGTCTTTAGCCAGTCAGATGATCAGGTTGTAAAAGCATTTGAAAAAATCACGGAATTGCTTGTATCTAAAATTGAAGCTAAATAAAGAATAATAAAGAATAACTTTATTTTGTTAAAAGCTTTTTGTAAAAAATGTATTACTTTTGAATAAAATCGTAATACGATGGCTGTTACCCGTTTCAGCATCAGTCTTGAAAAAGAATTGCTTGATGACCTTGACTATTTTATTCAGGATAATAGTTTTGCCAGTCGATCACAGGCTTTACGACATCTGATCGAAAAAAATATTGTTGAAAAAAAATGGCATTGCAATAATATTGTTGCCGGGGCTATTGTAATGATCTATGATCATCATAAGAAAGAGATTGCTGTAAAATCAAATGAAATCCAGCATGACTATTTCGAATCCATCCTGTCGTCACAACATTTCCATCTGAATCATAATGTTTGTCTTGAAATCATTGGAGTAAAAGGCAAGGCAAATACTCTGACTGAATTATCCGACAAACTGATAAGCATCAAGGGCATTAAGCATGGCAAGCTTATAATGAGCAAAACCGAATAATTTTTTTATTTAACAGGTAATACTTTTTATGTAATTCGTAATACTAAATACACACGTCAAAATGAGAAAGATCTTTACGGCGATAATTACCGTCATAGTTTTAAATCTTCATGCATTTGCGCAGGAGGCTATACGTTCAATACTTCAGGATACAATTAATCTCGATGAGGTTGTAATCACCGGAACTGCTGTTAAAGTAAACAAAAGAAACATCCCGATGGCTGTTTCGGTAGTTAATAATCTTCAGATAACAGAAAGCAATGAATCATCTCTGCTACCTGTTTTAAACGGACGGGTACCGGGTCTTTTTGTGACCGAGAGAGGAGTAATGGGATTTGGTGTGGCGACCAATGCAGCAGGGCAAATTTCAATAAGAGGTATCGGCGGAAGCCCGACCACCGGGGTATTGATGCTTATTGACGGCCATCCGCAATTTATGGGGATTTTTGGCCATCCCCTCCCCGACTCATATATTGCGTCGGATGTTGAGCGCGTGGAAGTAATCCGTGGTCCTGCTTCAATACTTTATGGTTCGAATGCCATGGGGGGAGTAATTAACATAATAACCAAGAAACAGACAAGAGAAGGATTCAGCGGGAATGCCCATTTGATGTATGGTTCATATAACACACAGAAATACATGGCATCGGGTGGTTACAGGAAAAACAAACTTAGTCTTTTTGCGTCCATTAATCATGACCAGACTGACGGGCACCGTCCCAGTTCAGACTTTAGCATAACGAACGGATACCTCAAATTCTCATATGAAATAAACAATAACCTTCTGGTAAATACTGATATTAGCCTGGCACGATTTAAGACCACTGATCCCGGTCCCGATACGCTTAATGCAGTTCCCGGAAGCTCGCTTGATATTACCAGAGGCTACTGGGCTCTGACTATTGACAATAATTATGGCAAGTTTTCAGGTACAGCAAAACTGTTTTACAATTTTGGTGAGCATAAAATATCCGACGGATTCCATTCAACAGATGCCAATTACGGTTTAAATATTTATGAAACAATAAGACTTTTCAAAGGGAACAGCATAACTGTCGGTGCAGATTATCTAACATACGGAGGCAGAGCCGAAAATGAGCTGGCGATGAATGGTCAGGGGGTCCTGTTTAAAGATACAACCCTGTATGATGCCGGTGTTTACGGGTTTGTACAGCAGACAATTTTCGACAGATTGACCTTAAATGCAGGTTTGCGTCTGCAGAAGCATGAGGTTTACGGAACAGAGTGGATACCTGCCGGTGGTTTTGCATGGAGATTCGGACCTCATTTTACATGGAAATCTTCAATAGCCAAAGGATTCCGCAGCCCTACCATCAGAGAACTCTATATCTGGAATCACAACGTGAACCTCAATCCTGAGACTATAATAAATTATGAAACAGGCTTGTATCAATCATTCCTGAATCAAAAACTCAAAATAGAATTAACAGGTTTTATTGTTAAGGGTGATAATATGATAGTTACTGTTCCTATGGTTGGATTGGAAAATGCGGGTGAAATAAATAACCAGGGAGTTGAATTTGGAGCGAGTGCAAATCCCCTGGATAACCTTAATTTAAACCTGACTTATTCCTTTATCCATATGAAAAGTCCGGTTTATGCCACTCCTAAGCATAACCTGTTTGCAAGCTGCGATTACCGCTGGAAAAAACTAAGGTTTATGACAAGTATACAGCATGTAAATCATCTCGACACCGATCCGTCGGTAAGCAGTGAATCGTTTGAGAATTATACTTTACTTAACTCCAAAATATCTTATCAGGCTCTGAAATTTGCCGAGCTATTCATCAGTGCTGAAAATATCCTGGATCAGGAATATGAGAATAATATATATTACAAAATGCCCGGGATAACTCTTTTCGGGGGTATCAAACTAAAATTGTAATAATACCCTGTTCCTCAGTCCGCTGAAATTACAACACAATATCCCGGGCATCAATAAGCCAAACAGATCCTGAAGAAGTTTATTCTTCTTTTCCTAGTTCACCGAGCCGTTTCTCAATCTCTTTCTGAGAACGTTTCAGCTCATCAGCTTCTGATTTGAGCATCTTAATCTCGTCATCCTTACTCATTGGTGGCCTCCATGGATCTCCGCTCTGATATAATCCGGGATATGCAGGTCCAAAGTTACGGCCCCTGCCGAAACCCATACCTCTGCCCATACCCATTCCACGGCCAAAGCCATATCCTCTGCCCATTCCTCCGCCTGGTCCTTTTGTATAACCAGGTGAATCATATCCATAACAATACCCAAATGCTCTTCCGGTTCCGGGACCTAGTCCCGCCGGTCCTGTACGATCTCCTCGTGGCATAATAAAAAATTTTAAGGTTAAACATTTATTTTATCTGTTTCATTAATTGTCCTCTGTCCTGATAGTTCAAAACAAATTTCAAAGTATTATATAACAAAGATACAAAATAAAATGAACATATGTTCATTTAAATAAACTATTTTTTCACATTTTTGTTAAAAAGTCAGAATATCTCCTGTTTTGACCTGTTTGAACCCGAAACTCTCATAGAAAGCTGTCAATGCAGGAAGATCAGTACAATGTGACGGTAAAACATGTTTTATTCTGCTCTCTTTTAAGTATTTGATAGTCTCCTTTGTTTGAAGATCAATTTCTTTCAGATGAAATCCTCCCATTATTCCAAAAAGTTTACTGATTCCGGTAATTTCCATCGCATGCTTAAGCATATTGACTATACCTGAATGACCACACCCTGTTATAACAAATAGTCCTTCAGGCAACATCAAAACAAGCCCGCTATCATCCATAACAAAATCAGGAGTGCCGTTTTCAAAAACAAAAGATGTTGCGCGAGATTCAAAATCTGTAAGCCTTGGAATCTCCCCCATGAAAATTATCTTTTCAGTAATTTTGAATGGATCTGCAGAAGTAATTAAATTAAACATCCGGGATAATTCATCCCTGGAATTTTTTAATCCTATATATTTATGGTCTGATCTGTGGTATCGTTTGACAAAACATCCGGGATGACAAACCAGGCTGCTGACGGAAAGATAATTAAGTCCATTCCCATGATCAAAATGACCATGGCTTAAAATTATCATATCAATATTATCCATACTGACATTCATAATTTCTGCATTCTTCAAAAACAAATCACTTTGGCCCGTATCAAAAAGGAGTCTTTTGTCATCATATTCAATAAGATATGACAATCCGTGCTCTGCTGGTGTATAGGGTCCCGAATGATTTTCTGCCAGTACTGAAATTCTCATTTTTTACTTTTTACCAAAATTAGTTTAAAATATTTTTAAATGAACAATTGTTCATTTATATTTATGATGTTTTTTCAATAGTTTTTTTATGATCTGCGAGTTGTGCTGTTGACAATAATGATAACTAGTACTTAGTTGCATAATTAAACGTAATTATATATATTTGCTAAATAAAC
>CAZQVL010000034.1:5419-35499 GCA_964596715.1 uncultured Rikenellaceae bacterium | reverse complement strand
AGAAATGAGATCAGCACAAAAGGCAGAAAAAAAACTATTCTTTTCATAGACCTAAATGGCTGTGTATAAATATGCGAATGATTTATTGCCAGTTTCATTAAAATTTCAACCATTTTACACACCATGTGGCAAAGGACTTAAAATTCAAATGTATATCGATTTGTCGATCATGGCATTACAAGTGCATTTATTTAAGTCGTAATATTATACAAAGCCACCTAAATTAATAATATTTGACTTTCTTTTCAAATATAAGTTCTTTTAGCCTGTTAATCTTATGATAGTTAAATAATTAATCAGGATACTTTACTGCGATGTCTTAGTCTGTCAATTTGCTCTGGAAATATGAATCCATAGTTAAAAATAATTTGCACTTTGTCTTCCTTTAATATATATTCACTAAGAAATAAAATCCATTGACCATGAAAAAGCTACTAATCTTATTTTTTATCCTGTTCGTAACAACTGTCATATCTTACGGACAAAGAACACCAACCGGCAATCCGAAAGATTTTAAAGTAAAAACCTGCCTGCATTCAGTAAGCTATATGGGTGTATGGCGCGGCCAGGTGGTACTGACTATAGATGAATTTCTTGTCAAAGCAAAGGAACTGGGGTTCGACGGAGTGATGTTAGCGGCCAAACGGCCTCATGTCTCTCTTCTTGATTATGACGATACAGCCCGTCAAAAACTTCGCGCAAGGATAAAAGAGCTCGGTCTTGAACTTGTCTGCCTCGCCGGTTACACCGACTTCACCGCAGGAGTTGATAAAGCAGGAGTACCGAATGTGGAAATACAGGCTATATATGTTGGGGAACTGGCTCGCCTGGCTCACGACCTGGGAACAGGTATGGTGCGCATTTATACTGGTTACGAACGTCCGGATGTTCCTTATGATAAACAATATGCAATGGTTGTCGAAGGTCTCCGGATGGCCGGCACATTAGCAGCAAAATATGACGTTACGCTTGCTGTCCAGAACCATCATGATATTGCAATACACCATGATGCAATGAAATGGCTTCTCGATGAAGTTAACCTTCCTAACGTAAAAGCTGCCTTCGACTGCTGGTCACCGACCCTTGAGGGACTCTCGACCGAAGAGATCAGGCAGGGAATACGTACAATGCAACCATATATTGTTCACACAACGACCGCTGATTATGAAGAGCTCCCCAGATATAAATATGATTCAAATCATACCAATTACATCAGACAGGAATCGCAGATGAGAGCAGTACCAATGGGTGAAGGATTTCTCGATTACAGGAGCTTTATCAATACCCTTAAGGAAATAGGATACCAGGGTTATATTGCTTATGAGATGTGTGAAGTCCTGAAAGGAGGTGGTTCAGTTGAAAACCTCGACAAGAGTGCCAGAGCTTTTCTGGAATATGTGAAACAGTTTAAATAGGCCCAGGGCGAGGGGCTGAGGGCAATAAATAAGTCAATTACGCTAAACCATATTCAAATGAATCCGATACGTCTGATAATTCTTCTTCTGTCTCTAATCTTCTCAGCCTGTTCAGTTAATAACCAATCCTCTGTCCCTGACGATCCGAATCTTAAACTCTGGTACGACAAACCGGCAACCATCTGGGAGGAAGCTCTTCCACTAGGTAACGGCAAAACAGGAGCGATGGTCTTCGGAGGTGTGGTAACAGAAAAATTCCAGCTGAACGATCTGACTCTCTGGTCAGGCTTTCCCGTCGATGGCAATAATCCCGATGGTCCTGAGATACTTAAAAAGGCAAGGGAGGCAGTTTTTCAGGGTGACTATCTACGGGCAGGAGAAGAGTGGAAGAAGATACACGGACCATATTCTGCACGGTACCTTCCAATGGGGGATCTGATTATCAGGATGTATCTCAAGGATACCGTACCTTCAAATTATTACAGGGATCTGAATATTCAGAAAGCTCTCTCTTTGGTTCAATATGAGATCTCAGGCGTCAGGTACCTGCGAGAAGCGTTTGTGAGCCATCCAGACAAATGTCTGGTAATTCAGATTTCAGCAGATAAAGAGAGCGCCCTGTCGTTTGATGTTTCCCTTAAAAGCAAACTCAGGTATTCTGTGGAATCTTCTTCACCCGGCACTTTGATCCTAAAAGGCAAAGCTCCCTATCATGTTGCCCATAGGGCCAACGAACCTGTACAGGTTGGTTATAATGACGCAAACGGGGAGGGTACTGATTTTGAAATCCGGCTGAAAATAAAAGCATCCGGAGGTGAAGTCAGTGCTTCAGATGATAAACTTATAGTAACTGGTGCCGGCACAGTCACACTATTTGTAGCCGGATCAACAAGTTATAACGGTTTTAACAAGTCGCCGGGCCTGCAGGGGAAAGATCCTTCAGTCGAGGCTGTCTCCATCATCAACTCTGCATCCGAAAAAACATACCGGAAACTCAGAACTAATCATATTAACGATTACCGGTACCTGTTCGACAGGGTAATCTTAGACCTTGGTATCAACGATGATGCTTTAACCTTACCGACCGATGAACGTATGCTTCGCTTTAATGCAGGTAAGAAGGACAACCAGCTTCAGTCCCTGTATTATCAGTTTGGACGCTATCTTCTTATCTCAAGCTCGCGCGATCAGGCCATGCCTGCCAACCTGCAGGGAATATGGAACGATCATGTTCAGCCTCCCTGGGGTAGCAACTATACTACCAATATTAACACAGAAATGAACTACTGGCCGGCTGAAAATACTAATCTCTCCGAGTGCCATCTGCCTCTTCTCTATTTTATCGGGAGCCTTGCAGTAAATGGATCAAAAACTGCAAAAACCAATTTCGGACTTGACGGGTGGTGCGTGTTTCATAACTCCGATATCTGGGCAAAGACGAGTCCTCCTGGTGGAGGGACCTGGGATACACGAGGTTCTCCCCGCTGGTCGTGCTGGCCTATGGCAGGAGCATGGTTCTGCCAGCATCTCTTCCGCCACTTTGAATATTCCGGTGATGAAGAATACCTTCGTGAGAAGGCATGGCCACTAATGAAAGGTGCTGCGAAGTTTCTTCTGGGCTGGTTGGTGGAAGGTCCTGACGGATACCTTGTTACAAATCCATCAACCTCTCCTGAAAATGTTTTTAAGATTAACGGCAAAATATATGAGGTTAGCATGGCCACCACTATGGATATGGCTATCACCCGCGATCTTTTCTTCAACTGTATACGCACTCTTGAGATTTTGAATACTGAACCTGAATTCAGGGCTGAACTGCAAAATGCACTTAAACGGCTTTATCCGTACCATATAGGCCAATATGGCCAGCTCCAGGAATGGTTTATCGACCTCGACGATCCGGAAGATACTCATCGCCATATATCACACCTGTTCGGTTTATACCCTGGTAATCAAATCAGTCCGTTACGTACACCTGATCTGGCATCTGCCTCTAAACAAACACTTAAACACCGTGGAGATATAAGCACAGGCTGGTCGATGGCATGGAAAATCAACTGGTGGGCACGGCTCGAAGATGGTGATCATGCATTTAAGATACTGAAATCCGGACTCACCTACATCGGACCAAAAAATCCTTCATATAAAGGTGGAGGAACATATCCAAACCTGTTCGATGCCCATCCCCCGTTCCAGATCGATGGCAATTTCGGCGGGACAGCCGGAATAACTGAAATGCTTCTTCAAAGTCACGATGGCTGCATAAGCCTTCTTCCTGCCCTTCCTTCGGAATGGCCATCAGGAGAAGTAAAAGGATTAAAGGCAAAAGGTGGATTTACAGTTGATATGAAATGGGAAATGAACTCTTTAACATCTGCGAAGATCTATTCATCTCTTGGCGGACTATGCCGCATTCACACCGAAATACCCATACAGATTGTTGAAACTTCATGGAAACCTTCAGAAGGTGCAAATTCAAACATTTTTTATATAACCGATCCAGTACCTGAGGTTATCAACAATAGTAAAGTACCACTTCAGGATGTGCCGGTTAAAAAGGGCCATTTAATAGATTTCATAACCGAAAAGGGTAAAAGCTACACTCTGGTGTCCTTATGATTATTGACTATAATGGATCTTTGCGTACTTTGTGAAAAACTTCAGGCACTCCTTTCGCTTCAACCGGCAATCATCACAAACGACCGGTTGAAACGCCCTGATTTCCCGGGCGATCACAAAACACCAGAACAAAGAATCCCCAACCTGGCCGACCTCGATGGCACCGACTGGGAGACCTGTATGACAATGAACAGCACATGGGGATATAAATACTACGATGATAACTACAAATCACCCAGAACACTTATCAGAAATCTGCTGGATATTGCATCAAAAGGCGGCAATTTTCTTCTTAATGTCGGTCCTACTGCTGAAGGTGAGTTTCCGCCTGAAAGTGTTGACATTCTTGCAAAAATGGGTCAGTGGATGGAAGTAAACGGGGAAGCAGTTTATGGAACCAAAGCAAGTCCGTGGGGACTTTTCCCGTGGGGAAGATGCACAAGGAAAAAGACACCGAAAGGAACCTCCCTCTACTTCTCTGTTTTTGAATGGCCTTCTGATGGTAACCTCACTATCCCCGGAATCAATAATAAATTGATATCAGCTCAGCTTCTTGCCGACGGAACAAAACTTAAAGCATCCATAACAAAAAATAAAGCATCCGTATCAAAAAACAGAGTGCTTACAATAAAATTGCCCGCCGCTGCTCCCGATCCGATAGCAACAGTTATTAAAGTGGATGTAAAAGGGAAAATAGATGACGTAATTTCTATTAAATGAATTATAAAATGAATAAAGAATGAAGAACAATCGAATTAAGAACAGCTGTTCAAATGTTCTTACTTCAGTTATAAACTAAATATGTGGTTTACAATCATAAATTTAGCAATAAGCAATGAAAAAACTAACCTTGAACCTCACAATTACACTTTTCTCCGGATTAATTATCCTGACTTTGGTAGGATGTTCAACACCGGATAAGATAAGTTTTGCCAGTCCTGATGGCACCCTACAATGCCTGGTAACAATAGATAACGAACAGTTGTTTATATCGGTGATTTCTGCTGGCAACCCCGTTATTGAAAAATCTCCTCTCCATATGTCAGTTGATGATTATGATATTACAAACGGCATAACGGCCAGAAAGCCCAGGAGATCCACGATCAATGAAGAATATCCGTGGCTTGGATTTCATTCAACGGCAGTTAATAATTGTAATAGTATTATTATTCCTCTTAAAAATAAAAAGGCTAAAACTGATTATACCCTCGAGATAAGAGTCTTCAACGATGCTATCGGTTTCAGATTTGTCGTACCGGGCGATGCAAACGCAACCAGAAAACCTGATGAATCTACAGCATTCAGACTTCCTGCTCAAAGCCTTGTATGGTATCATGATCTCCATATGCACTATGAGGGTGTTCATGCGATGAAAATGATTGACACAATTCCTAAAGGTCAGTGGGCTGCTCCTCCTGTGACTGTTAAACTTCCCGGAAGTACAGGTTATGCATCGATTACAGAAGCCAATCTTGTCGGATATGCAGGAATGGCACTGCAAAGTGACGGGGAAAACGGTTTTATTCTCAGATTAGGCCACAGCCATCCTGCCTCATATCCGTATGTCCTCAGATATACTGAGGAGGATGTTGAAAGACTCTCAAAAATTGCTGAAGTAAAAGGAACGATCACAACACCATGGAGAGTGATAATGGTAGGAAAAGACCTTAATACCCTTGTAAACAGCGATGTTCTTCATAATCTGTGCCCGTCGCCGGATAAAACATTATTCCCCGATGGAATATTAACAGACTGGATCCGACCCGGACGTGCAGTATGGAGGTATCTTGACGGAGGGGGTGACAGAACACTGACTAATATGAAAGAATTCTCCAGAATGGCCTCGGAACTTGGTTTCGAATACAATATCCTTGAAGGTTTCTGGAGTCGCTGGCCGGAAGACTCTGTACGAAACCTGGTGGAGTATTCAAAGAAAATAGGAGTAGGAATAATTGTCTGGAAACACTCAAAGGATCTGAAGGATCCGCAACAGAGACAGGAATTTTTCCAGTATCTTTATAAACTTGGCGTTGCAGGAATTAAAATCGATTTCTTCGACCACGAAGCCAAAGAGGTCATCGATCTTTACGAATCAATATTTAATGAGACAGCTGCTTTGAAGTTATCCCTTATTCTACATGGTGCCAATAAACCAACAGGGCTGGCACGCACCTGGCCAAATATTATGATTTATGAGGGAGTAAGAGGGATGGAATCGAGCAAACTGATGGACAGGGCATCACATGAAGTAACTATTCCCTTTACCAGGATGCTTGCAGGGCCGGGCGATTATTCAGTAGTACATTTTGGCGATCGCCGCAGGAATACAACATGGGTTCACCAGGTTGCAACAGCAGCAATTTATGCTGCACCGGTCATCACCTATGCTGCAACGCCAGCCCATATACTGGAAAATCCCTGCGTGGAAATGATAAAAAGCATTCCTTCGGTGTGGGATGTAACTATTGTTCTCCCTCCTTCAGAAATTGGTGAATTAGCAGTTTATGCGCAACGAAAAGGTACTACATGGTTCCTGTCGGCAATCAATGGCCTTCAGCCAAGAATCATCAGGGTCCCGTTGTCATTTCTTGATACAGGTAACTATAGCACTTACGTTTTAAATGACGATCCTGAAAATCCGACATCAGCCATTATCATAAATGGAACCGCAAACAATAATGATATAGTTGAAATTAACCTTGATACCGGTGGTGGTTATATGACCAGATTTACTTTGAAATAACAATCAAGGAGTTGTTACCTGATTTCAAAATTCTGATTGATAAAATTATAGAAGAATATTGATTTAATATTATGTTTTTTATGAATAAGTTGGCTATTGGAAAGCGTTTCATCATTAACATTTTCTCTTTGTCCTTATCCTGCTTTTCTTCATTTTCTCAGCCCGGTATTGATATTAAAACACTGATCTCTGAAGCAGATCTGCTTTACACCACTCCTGTTACCCGCAGCGAAGAAGGCATGCCCGTCGGTAATGGCACAATGGGCACTCTTGTCTGGACAACACCCTCATCGCTTAAATTCCAGGTCAACAGGGTTGATATTTTCGGTAACAGCTCCGCATCAAACAATTTTTTCGAGCGGAATACCGACTATTGCAGTGGAGCAGGATTTGTTGATATTGAATTTGTTACATGGGGAGATGATGTTTTCACCGCAGGGCTCACTCCCACCGAAGTTTAACGGGATGATCTGGACAACCTGCGGTGATGCACGTAAATGGGGTAACATGTACTGGGGTGCAAACCAGAGTTGCATGTATAATGGCTTATTCCCCTCTAACAGGATGGAGCTCAAGGTCGGAGAAATTCGATGAATTTGCCTCAACCAAACCACCGTTCCTGAGCCGATGGAACTGGAAACAGGATGCCGGATGGAAAGAGGGCAAATGGCACTTTACTGATAAAGGGACAGGTGCATTCGGACATGTGACACATATCTTTTCGAGAGGTGCTAAAATAGCCTACCAGTACTGGCAGAGATATGAGTTCACGAAGGATATTAACTGGCTCAGAACAACCGGCTATCCGATGATAAAAAGCGTGGCTGAGTTCTATCGCAACTTTCCTAACGTTAAAAAGGAAAATGATGGTAAATACCATATTTATTATGTTAATGACAATGAATCGGTTCGTGGCGGACATAATACTATTTAAGAAATATCATCAATGATGGATAGAGAAGAGGCAGCAAGGTACCTATTCCGAATCAGATCCGTACTGCAGAAATTGAAACAATGCCCAACCGGATGACCTTACGGGAAGGATACCAGACAACAGGAATTCAGAATCCCGGGAGAGTGGTCGATGCTCTTCACAATGCTCTTGTTCAGAGTTCTCCGCCTGCACCCGGAGAAGATCCGGTTATCCGCTTGTTTCCGGCCTGGCCTGACGACTGGGATGCAGGTTTTAAACTACTGTGCCGCGGAAATTTTCTTGTTTCTTCATCATTCGCTAACGGAAATGTCCGGTCATTGGAAATATTGTCACAAAGTGGCTCAGTCTGTAAACTGATTAATCCCTGGCCAGATAAAAAAGTAATCCTGTTACGCAATGGTAAAAAAGCAGAAACCAGATCAGGGAATATATTGATTTTCAACACTAAAACAAATGAGCTGATAAGACTTGCAATAAGAGAATGAAATAAAAACAAATAAAAATCCAATTTTTTATTTGATATTTTAAAAAAATAAATACTTTTGTCCTCAATCTATAACAAAAAAGTGAATAAATCTTTATTACATATTATTGCCCTAATCCTTATTATTATCAAGAGAAGATGATCCGGGAGTAATATGTAGTACTATAATATACAGAAGCTTTCCGGATAACCGGAAAGCTTCTTTTGTAATATGGTTTTTGAAGTTATGAAGAATCAGCTCAGGAGTATAAAAACGATAACTGGCAGAAATATGGCAGGTGCCAGAAGCCTGTGGCGGGCTAACGGAATGAGAGATGAACATTTCGGCAAGCCTGTTATAGCCATTGTAAATTCATTCTCCCAGTTTGTTCCGGGGCATGTACATCTTCATAATATCGGACAGTTTGTAAAGAAGGAGATTGAGAAGCGTGGGCTTTTTGCAGCTGAATTCAATACTATCGCTATAGACGATGGTATTGCCATGGGTCATACCGGTATGCTTTATTCTTTGCCCTCCAGAGAACTTATAGCCGATAGCGTTGAGTACATGTGTAATGCCCATCTGGCTGATGCCATGATCTGTATAAGTAATTGTGACAAGATTACTCCCGGTATGATGATGGCGGCGATGAGGCTTAATATTCCGGCTCTGTTTGTTTCAGGTGGTCCGATGGAAGCCGGGAATCTCGATAACAGGCATCTCGATCTGATAGATGCAATGGTATCGGCCGCCGATAGCTCAGTAAGTGACAGACAACTGGAAGAGATTGAAAAGGCCGCATGTCCTACCTGTGGTTCATGTTCCGGTATGTTTACTGCAAACTCGATGAATTGCCTGAATGAAGCACTGGGACTTGCTCTTCCAGGTAATGGAACAATAGTGGCAACGCATAAGAACCGGTTAAGGTTATTTGAAAAAGCTGCAGGTTTAATAGTCGATCTTACCAATCGGTTTTATTATGATGGTGATACCAATGTCCTGCCTCGCTCAATTGCCACCAAAAGTGCTTTTATGAATGCAATGTCACTCGATATTGCTATGGGAGGATCGACCAACACGGTTTTACATCTGCTTGCAATTGCACATGAAGCCGGTGTGGATTTCACAATGAAAGACATAGATGAACTTTCACGTAAAATCCCCAACATTTGTAAAGTTTCACCAAGTTCAGCATATCATGTTCAGGATGTAAACCGCGCCGGAGGCGTATTGGCAATTATGGGTGAACTGGAACGTAATAACCTGATAGACAGTTCAGCTAGACGGATTGATTATCCTGCCATAAGTGAAGCAATAGCAGAATGGGATATTATGGGAGGTAAAGCCAATCCTCTTGCATATGAATTTTTCAGCAGTGCTCCAGGGATGAAAAAAAGTCTTGAGATGGCATCACAGGACAATTATTATAAAGAACTTGACACTGACAGGGAAAACGGATGTATAAGAAGTGTAAAGTTTTCTTACAATAAAGATGGTGGTCTTGCTGTACTCTACGGTAACATTGCAAAAAACGGATGTATAGTAAAAACTGCAGGTATCGACCCGAACCTCTTTTCATTTAAAGGTCCGGCTGTAATATTCGAATCGCAGGAGGAGGCTGTTGATGGCATTCTTAATGGGAAAATATCTGGAGGTAATGCTGTTGTGATAAGGTATGAAGGACCCAAAGGAGGTCCCGGTATGCAGGAGATGCTTTATCCTACATCATACCTTAAATCAAAAGGTCTTGATAAACATTGTGCTTTGATTACTGATGGCCGGTTTTCAGGAGGAACATCGGGTTTGTCGATAGGACATGTTTCGCCGGAAGCTGCAGGTGGAGGTGAAATCGCACTTCTTAAAACAGGCGACCAGATTGAAATAGATGTGCCAAATCGTAAAATTAATGTATTATTATCTGATAATGTACTTGTTACAAGACACACGGAAGAGCTGAAGAAAGGAGATAAAGCTTATAAGCCTGGAAAACGGAACCGCGATATACCTGCTTCATTAAAGGCTTATGCTGCTACAGTAAGCTCAGCTGATCGTGGAGCAGTAAGGCTTATTTGATGGTGCCGGGTGTAATAAACAGCACGAACAGCGTATAGCTCCCTGGTAACAAGATAAAAGATAAAAGACAAAAGTTGAGGAACGGAGTTTGAGAAATAGAATGACGAACCGGAACGAAGTGGAGTTCGGCGAAGCCAAATCCCGAGAATCGGGAGAAGAAATCCCGCAAAGCGGGAATAAAAGACAAAAGTGTATAGATTTAATAACAGCCATGAAAAAAGAGAAAACTATCAATGCTAAACCAGTACAGCTCAATGGTAATGAACATATTTCGGGTGCCGAAGCCATTTTGAGATGTCTGATAGAGGAAGGAGTCGATACAATATTCGGGTATCCAGGTGGAGCAATAATGCCTGTATATGACAAGTTGCTCGATTATGAAACCAGGTTACGACATATCCTTACACGTCATGAACAAGGGGCTGCGCATGCAGCTCAGGCTTATGCAATGGTTACAGGTAAAGCCGGAGTATGTTTCGCTACCTCTGGTCCGGGAGCTACAAACCTTGTAACAGGTATAGCGAATGCTTTTCTCGATTCTATACCGGTAGTATTTATTACCGCTCAGGTAGTATCGGGACTTATCGGAACAGATGCTTTTCAGGAAACAGATATACTGGGTGTATCAATGCCGATAACCAAATGGAACTCTCAGATTAAAACACCACAGGATATTCCGGATACAATAGCCAGAGCTTTTTATATAGCTAAAACAGGTCGTCCGGGTCCTGTCCTTATCGACATTGCCAAAGATGCACAGATTGAAAAACTTGATTTCAAGTATAAAAAATGTGAATATCTGAGAAGCTATAATCCCAACATTCCTTTACATACCAAGGAAATAGAGTCAGCTGCTATAATGATCAATCACGCTGAAAAACCTTTGATACTTGCCGGGCACGGAGTCCTCCTCTCGCGAGCTGAAAATGAGCTGAGAGAATTTGCTGAAAAAACCGGAATTCCTGTTGCAATGACACTTCTCGGGCTTTCAGCTTTTCCAAACGGACATAGATTATATGCAGGAATGCTTGGAATGCACGGGAACTACGGTTCAAACATCCTTACCAATGAGGCTGACCTGATAATTGCCATTGGGATGCGTTTCGATGACCGCGTAACAGGTAATCTTAAGAAATATGCCAAAAATGCCAGAATCATTCATATCGAAATTGATGAAGCAGAGATAAATAAGAATGTGCAGGTCGATCTTGAAATACATAATGATGCAAAAGAAGTCCTCAGATATCTCATTCCTCTGGTTAAAGAAAATTCATTTGAAAAGTGGATACGAGAGTTTCGCATATATGACAAAACCGAATATGAAAAAGTTATCAAATCCGAAACACAACCTCAGTCAGGTGAAATAAGAATGGGAGAAGTTGTTAAGGGAATTTCTGATCTGACAAACGGTGATGCAATAATAGTAACTGACGTTGGACAAAATCAGATGGCTGCAGCCCGGTACTATAAGTTTACCCAACCCAACAGTCTTGTTACTTCAGGTGGTATGGGAACAATGGGATTCGGTTTACCTGCCTCTGTCGGTGCCAAAATAGGAAAGCCCGAAAAACAGGTCGTGGCATTTCTTGGTGACGGGGGTTTTCAGATGACAATCCAGGAACTGGGAACGATCTTCCAATACCAGATACCTGTTA
Organism: uncultured Rikenellaceae bacterium; assembly: GCA_964596715.1. Classification (GTDB taxonomy): domain Bacteria; phylum Bacteroidota; class Bacteroidia; order Bacteroidales; family VadinHA17; genus LD21. Next base: position 23,596 of record CAZQVL010000034.1, on the reverse strand, counting down.
AGATAATAATACTTAACAATAGTTTTCTGGGAATGGTCAGACAATGGCAGGATATGTTCTTTGGGAAAAGATATGCTTCAACCTCACTGGTGAATCCAAATTTTTTGAAAATAGCTGAAGCATATGATATCCCGGCCAGGAGAGTCTCAGAAAGAGCTGATCTTAAGAATTCACTGGCAGAGATGATTGCAGCTGACGGTCCGTACCTGCTCGATATTTTAATAAGCAAGGAAGCCAATGTTCTTCCGATGGTTGAGCCAGGTGCATCAGTCTCTGAAATAAGATTAATTTATTAAAAAATATAATGATGATAAACCAATAACTCTGTGCTATGCACCTCTCTTTTTTCTCTGTGCAGCTCTGTGTAAGTTCTTAAGATGTTACACAGAGGACCACAGAGAAGGCACAGAGAAACACAGAGATTAAACAAAACAACTATGAAACAGGAATATACAATATCGCTTTTTACTGAGGACCATATAGGGATTCTCAACCAGATTACAATAATTCTGACCCGGAGACAGATCAATATTGATAGCATAACAGCATCTGAATCTGCCGTCAAAGGCGTTCAGATGCTTACTTTGGTAGTGAAAACAACTCCCGAGATGGTCAGGAAAGTTGCCCATCAGATGGAAAAACTTATTGATGTACTGAAAGTTTTTGTCCACACCTCTGACGAAATAATATATCAGGAGATTGCCCTCTACAAAGTAACAACCAAGGGACTAATGTCGGGAAACTTAATTGATCACATTGTGAGGACCCACCACGCCCGTATACTTGAAGTGTCGCCTGAGTATATTGTAATTGAGAAAACAGGTCACAAGTCTGAGATAACCAATCTACTTGCTGAGCTTGAGCCACACGGCGTGCTGCAGTTTGTAAGATCGGGGCGGATCGCTATAACCCGCCAGGTTAAAGAGCTGACTTCCTATCTTAAGGAAATGGATGAAGCTTATCGTTATAAACAGGAAAATGTTGAAGCCGTTAATTAACCTTATACCTAAGTTCTTATGGGGTTGGGGAAGTAAAAAAAGAAATTTGAACTAATCATAATAAAATCATAAACCATGGCACAAATCGATTTTGGCGGCGTAACAGAGAATATTGTAACAAGAGATGAATTTACTTTATCTAAAGCCCGCGAAGTTTTAAAAAATGAACTTATTGCAGTTATTGGATATGGAGTACAGGGGCCGGCACAGGCTATGAACATGAAAGATAATGGCATCAATATCATTGTTGGTCAGGCTCCTGAATTTAAAACTGACTGGGATAAAGCTGTTGCAGACGGTTTTATACCGGGAGAAACATTATTTCCGGTTAAAGAAGCAGCAAGCAGGGGCACTATCATTCAGTATCTGGTTTCAGATGCAGCTCAGCGTATTCTCTGGCCCGAAATAAAGTCATGCCTCAAAAAAGGAGACGCATTGTATTTTTCTCATGGATTCTCAATTACCTATAAAGAACACACAGGTGTTATACCACCAGAAGATATTGATGTAATACTCTGTGCACCAAAAGGCTCAGGTATCAGTGTTAGACGAAATTTTCTTGCAGGTGCAGGAATCAATTCAAGCTACTCTGTATTTCAGGATTACACCGGCAGGGCTGAAGAACGTACACTTGCACTGGGCATTGCCATTGGTTCGGGATATCTTTTCCCGACTACTTTTGAAAAGGAAGTCTATAGCGATCTGACGGGTGAACGCGGAGTATTAATGGGAGCTCTTGCAGGTATTATGGACGCCCAGTACCATATTCTGCGAGAGAATGGGCACTCACCTTCCGAAGCATTTAACGAAACCGTCGAGGAACTGACACAGAGCCTGATCCGACTGGTCGATGAGAAAGGTATGGACTGGATGTATGCAAACTGCAGTGCCACAGCCCAGCGTGGAGCGCTCGACTGGCGCCCAAAATTCAAAGCAGCAACTTTACCTGTCTTCAAGGAGCTATACAGGAGAGTTAAATCAGGTGAAGAGTGTGTGAGAGTTCTCGAATCTACAGGTGCAGCTAATTATAAAGAACTGCTCGATGCCGAGCTCAATGAACTTGGAAATTCCGAGTTATGGAGAGCAGGTGCTGCAGTCAGAAAATTACGTCCAAAAAACAGTTAACTGTAAAAAACAACTAATATGAGCAATAAGATAATTATTTTCGATACCACCCTCAGGGATGGAGAACAAGTCCCGGGATGCCAGCTGAACACAATTGAAAAAATTCAGGTAGCCCAGGCTCTTGAAGTTCTCGGTGTCGACGTTATTGAAGCCGGATTCCCCGTTTCAAGTCCGGGCGATTTCAATTCTGTTGTGGAAATTTCCAAAGCAATTTCTAATCCGGTCATCTGTGCCCTCACAAGAGCAGTTAAAAAAGATATCGAAGTGGCTGCGGATGCTCTTCAGTACGCAAAAAAGAAAAGAATACATACGGGAATAGGTGTATCTTCTTTTCATATAAAATATAAGATTAAAACAACTCCTGAAGAGATAGTCAAAAGAGCAGTTGATGCCGTTAAATATGCAAGGAAATTTGTTGACGATGTCGAGTTCTACGCTGAAGATGCGGGAAGATGCGAAAATGAATACCTGGCTAAGGTTATAGAAGCAGTTATCACTGCTGGCGCAACTGTGGTAAATATACCTGATACGACCGGATATTGTCTTCCGGAAGAATATGGCGCTAAAATAAAATACCTCAAGGAGAACGTCCCGAATATTGATAAAGCTGTTGTATCGACCCACTGCCACAATGATCTGGGGATGGCTACAGCAAATACTTTAATGGGAGTAATAAATGGTGCCAGACAGGTAGAAGTAACAATGAACGGTATAGGTGAAAGAGCAGGTAACACCTCTCTCGAAGAAGTGGCAATGATCATTAAAAGCCATCACGACCTTAACCTGAGAACCGATATTAATTCAAAGTTGATATTCAGTACAAGCAGGCTCGTTTCAACCCTGATGAGTATGCCTGTTCAGGCAAATAAAGCTATTGTAGGCAGAAATGCTTTTGCCCATTCCTCAGGTATCCATCAGGATGGCGTTCTGAAACGCAGGGAAAACTACGAAATTATCGATCCACATGAAGTCGGAATCAGAGAATCTTCAATAATCCTGACAGCTCGCAGTGGAAGAGCGGCACTAAACCATCGTCTTGAATTACTCGGTTTAAAATTCGGCAAAGAGGAACTGGACGATATTTATCATCGCTTCCTCCTTCTGGCTGATAAAAAGAAAGAGATCAATGATGAAGACATCAGAATATTGTCAGGTGAAGTATTCAAGGGAGAAAAATCACTCAAACTGGAGCTACTGCAGGTTACATGTGGAAAATCTGCTATTCCTGTCGCTACTGTCGGTATAAGAATCAACGGAGAAATTCATACCTCAACTGCACAGGGAAACGGACCTATTGATGCATCTTTCACGGCAGTCAAACATCTGATTAAAAAGACAGTTCATCTGGAGGAATTCCTCATTCAGGCAATCACAAAAGGAAGTGACGATATCGGGAAAGTCCATATCCAGGTTGAACATGAGGGTAAAATTTATTACGGATTCTCAGCAAATACAGATATAATTACTGCATCGGTGGAAGCATTCATCGATGCTATAGCAAAAATAAGATAACCTCTCATATCTCATGGGGGGAAGTAATCTGCAGGTTATTATTAAGCCCCCCTTTAGAGCCTGTCCCGCGAAGCGGGAGGGGTTGGGGGGTGAAAAACTCTTTGCAACAAAAACAAATTACATAGAGATTAACACAGAAATACACGGAGGGACATAATTATTTCATGGAAGCTAAAACACTTTTCGACAAGATATGGGATGATCACGTTGTTCATTCAATTGAGGGTGGCCCTGATGTGCTTTATATCGATCAGCATTTCATTCATGAGGTTACCAGTCCTCAGGCTTTTAACGGTCTGAGAGAAAGGGGTATACCTGTCTTCAGACCACAACAAACAATCGCTACTGCAGATCATAATATCCCAACAAAGGACCAGGACCTGCCAATAAAAGATGAACTCTCAAAAAAGCAGGTTGAGCAGCTTGCTGAAAACTGTAATCAGTATGGTATTGTTTTTTTTGGACTTAACCACCCTGATAATGGTATTGTCCATGTTGTCGGACCTGAGCTTGGTTATACACGTCCAGGAATGACTATCGTGTGTGGCGACAGCCACACTTCAACACATGGAGCTTTTGGTACAATAGCCTTTGGTATCGGAACAAGTGAGGTTGAGATGGTTCTGGCAACACAATGCATCCTTCAGACAAAACCCGGGAAAATGCAAATAACAGTAAACGGGTCTCTGCAGAAAGGGGTGACTTCCAAAGATATTATCATGTATATCATTTCCCGTATTTCAAATAGTGGTGCAACAGGTTACTTTATTGAATACACGGGATCAGCCATCAGAGAGATGAGTATGGAAGCAAGGATGACAATATGTAATATGAGTATAGAAATGGGTGCACGTGGCGGTTTAATCGCACCTGATGAGACAACTTTCGAATATCTGAACAAGATACCTTTAATTACAGGTAATCCCAACATCAACAATTCTTTTAAAAAGTGGCAAAACATTTCAAGTGATCCGGATGCAAAATTTGACAAAAAATTTAAATTTGATGCCAGTTTTGTTAAACCAATGATCACTTACGGAACACATCCGGGTATGGGAATGACTATTGATGATACAATCCCCCTGGCAGAAGAAATAAATAGTGAATCAACCGGATCCTATCTTAAATCGCTGGATTACATGGGCTTCAAGCCGGGTATGAAGGTACTGGGGCATCCTGTTGATTATGTGTTCGTGGGGAGTTGTACAAATGGAAGGATTGAGGATCTGAGAGAATTTGCCCGGCTTGTGAAAGGAAGGAGAAGAGCTTCAAACGTAACAGTATTAATTGTACCTGGATCTAAAAGGGTTGAACAACAAGCAATTGAAGAAGGATTAGCTGCAATTCTCAATGAGGCGGGTTTTGAGCTCAGGCAACCAGGATGCTCTTCCTGCCTGGCAATGAATGAGGATAAGATACCGGCAGGGAAATATGCTGTATCGACTTCAAACAGGAACTTTGAGGGAAGACAGGGACCGGGAGCCAGAACTCTTCTTGCCAGTCCGCTGACTGCCGCTGCAGCTGCTGTGACAGGCAGAATAACCGATCCAAGAGATTTATTAAGATAAAAACCTTATAAACTTGTCTAAAATGCCAAAAGTCAAATTTGATGTTCTTGAGTCAACATGTGTCCCATTGCCTTTTGAGAACGTGGACACCGACCAGATAATTCCTGCAAGATTCCTTAGCGCTACATCGAGAGAAGGTTTCGGAGATAATCTGTTCCGCGACTGGAGATTTGATAAATCCGGGGACAGAAATATGGAGTTCAGCCTGAATAATCCTGATTACCGTGGAGAAATTCTTGTTACAGGGAAAAATTTCGGATGCGGATCAAGCCGGGAACATGCTATATGGGCTGTTTATGATTATGGTTTCAGAGCGGTTGTTTCCAGTTTTTTCGCTGACATCTTTAAAAATAATGCTCTTAATAACGGGCTGCTGCCTGTTGTGATATCTGATAAACTCCTGAAAAACCTCCTTCATCTAGTTCATAATAAACCTGATACAAGGGTGAGGATAGATCTTCATGAACAATTATTTGCAATTCTCCCTTCAGGTGAACATGCCCGGTTTGAAATCAATCCTTATAAAAAGGAGTGTCTTATTAAAGGTCTTGATGATATAGATTACCTTCTGGGTATTCAAAATCTTATTAAAGATTATGAGAACAGAATAAACGCACTCAAATGAAAATTGAAATAATAGATACAACACTAAGGGACGGAGAACAAACACAGAGTGTTTCCTATACACCTCTCGAAAAACTCCACCTCGCCAAAATTCTTCTTAATGATGTGAAAGTCGATCGTATTGAAGTAGCTTCCGCACGAGTATCTACTGGAGAATTTGAGGCTATAAGAAAGATTACTGAATGGGCAAAGGAGAATGATCTGCACCGGAAGATTGAAGTGCTTGGATTTGTTGACGGAGACCTGTCGCTTAACTGGATCAACGATGCAGGGTGCAAAGTAGTCAACCTGCTATGCAAGGGATCGTTACGCCACCTTGAGAAACAGCTGCGCAAAACACCCGAACAGCACGTAAAGGACATAAAGGGAATAATCGGCAAAGCTTCTGAACTCGATATGCAGGTCAATATATATCTCGAAGACTGGTCTAATGGTATGATCCATTCAGAGGATTATGTATTTTTTATGCTCGACTCTCTTAAAGACGAGAAGATAATCAGGTTTATGCTTCCGGACACGCTGGGTATCCTTAATCCGGAACAGACTTATGCTTTCTGTAAAAAGGTGATCGACAGGTACCCGGAACTGCATTTTGATTTTCATGCACATAACGATTATGACCTGGCAGTTGCCAATGTATTTTCATCTATCAGAGCCGGTATTAAAGGAATCCATACTACAGTAAATGGACTTGGAGAAAGAGCAGGAAATGCTCCCCTTTCAAGTGTTATCGGAGTTTTGCGCGACCAGATGGGAGCCGAAACCAGTGTAAATGAATATGAGATAACCAAGGTTAGTAAAATTGTTGAGACTTTCAGTGGAATAAGGATACCTGTAAATAAACCTATCATAGGAGAGAATGTTTTCACCCAGACATCAGGCGTTCATGCTGATGGCGACAGTAAGGCAAACCTTTACTACAATAATCTCCTGCCTGAACGTTTTGGACGAAAAAGGAAATATGCCCTTGGAAAACAATCAGGCAAAGCAACAATAAGAAAAAACCTGGAGGAATTCGGACTCTTTCTGAATCCTGATTCACTCACCAAGGTAACACAGAGAGTCATTGAACTTGGTGATAAAAAAGAAAATGTAACTACCGAAGATCTGCCTTTCATAATAGCTGATGTTCTTGGAAACGACAGAACTGACTATAAAATTTTCATTAAAAACTATTCCCTTTCTCTTTCATTCGGACTGAAACCCTTTGCCAGTGTTCAGATTGAAATTGACGGTAAACTTTACGAGGAAACCTCTTCAGGCGATGGTCAGTATGACGCTTTTATGAAAGCCCAAAGGATAATATATGACAAGCTTGGAAAGGATTATCCGTTGCTTACCGATTACCAGGTCTCTATCCCGCCAGGTGGAAAGACTGACGCTCTTGTTGAAACAGTGATAACATGGGATTACAATGGCAAAGAATTTAAAACCAAAGGATTAGATGCCGATCAGACAGAGTCAGCCATTAAAGCTACAGAGAGGATGCTTAATATTATTGAAGGTCTGAATGAGAAAGAAAAGAAAAATATTGTTATTTAAACTTAACTCCGATTAACACATATTATACTCCAGATAAATAATTGTAATCAGTAAAAATTTCATGAACAGATCATACGATATCGCTGTTATACCTGGCGATGGTACAGGGCCGGAAGTTGTAAGGGAAGGTAAAAAAGTCCTCAGTGCCGCTGCTTCAAAATTTGGATTTAAACTTAATTATGAAGAGTTCGATTTTGGAGGAGACCGTTATCTGAAAACAGGCGTAGTCCTCCCGGATTCTGTGCCAGAGCAGTTAAAAAAATTTGATTCCATATTCCTGGGCGCAATCGGACATCCGGATGTTAAACCAGGTATTCTTGAAAAAGGAATTCTCCTGAGATTACGTTTTGAGCTGGATCAGTATATTAATCTGCGTCCTATTAAACTGTACCCGGGTGTGGAGACCCCTCTTAAAGATAAAGGACCGGAACATATTGATTATGTGGTAGTCAGGGAAAATACAGGCGGTATATATACAGGTATTGGCGGTATTACTCTGAAAGACACTCCACATGAAGTTGCAGTTCAGAATATGGTATATACACGTACCCAGGTTGAACGTTGTCTGCGGTATGCCTTTGAATACACAAGGAAAAGAAAAAAGAAAAATACTCTGGCCCTTTGTGGAAAGATCAATGTATTGACCTTTGTATATGATCTCTGGGAGAGGGCATTCCATGAAATTGGCAAAGATGATTATCCTGATATTATCCGGGAGTACTATCATGTAGACGCAACCTGTATGTGGATGATCAAGAATCCTGAATGGTTCGATGTTATTGTTACAGGCAATATGTTTGGTGATATAATAACCGATCTCGGAGCTATTACTCAGGGAGGAATGGGTATTGCAGCCGGCGGAAACATAAATCCTGAAGGTGTTTCGATGTTCGAACCTATTGGTGGTTCTGCACCAAAATATACCGGGAAAAACGTAATTAATCCGCTTGCTTCTATTTCGTGCGGCGCTATGATGCTTGATCATCTGGGAGAGGAAGAAGCTGCTCATGCAATCGAAAATGCAATCATGGACGTAACAGCCAGCAAACTAAAAGATATGGGTGCCGGACGAATGGGTTATTCAACGACCGAAGTTGGAGATCTTGTTGCTGAAAGAGTTTAACAATTTTAAGAAATTATTATTTTAGCTCTTGTATTGCAGTATTTTATTAATTTTTTACTACTTTTGTATCAATATTGATAACAATGTATATAAATAAGTTCCATCATCATTATCATACTTGCTCTCAGGCGAGATGAAAATGGTATGTGGTAATTTGAAAATATCATAAACCCGTCTGAGGAGATCAGACGGGTTTTTTCGTTACCGGCTGGTTTCTTCTGACACATTTGAAAAATCAAAATGAGTGAACTGAAAATTGCAATCCAAAAGAGTGGAAGACTGAGTGAGAACTCTAATAAATTACTGGAGGAGTGTGGAATAAAAATCTCAAATGGTACCAGTGTCCTCAAAACAAGAGCGAGGAATTTTCCTGTTGAGGTTCTCTTCCTGAGAGATGATGATATTCCGCAGTATGTTGAACAACAAGTAGCCGATGTCGGGATTCTTGGAGAGAATATGGTCCTTGAAAAGAACAAGGATGTTGTAATTCTTGAACAGCTCGGCTTTGCACACTGCCGCCTGAGCCTGGCAATACCAAAGGAAGAGACCTATGCCGGTCCGCAATATTTTATGCATAAGAAAGTAGCCACAAGTTATCCGAAACTGCTGTCTGATTTTTTCGCCGGGAAAAATATCGTTGCCGAAATTGAGGAAATCAGTGGAAGTGTTGAAATTGCCCCGGGTATTGGTCTGGCCGATGCTGTCTGTGATATCGTAAGTTCTGGCAGCACCTTGCTGACCAACGGATTACAAGAGGTGGAAACAATACTGAAAAGTCAGGCTGTCTTAATTGCCAGTAAAAACCTGAGCAACGAAAAAATAACTATACTTGAGAGGTTAATGTTCAGGATCAGGGCAGTTAAAAATGCCAGGGAAAACAAATACATACTGCTTAATGCTCCGGAACAGGCAATACCAAAGATTTGTAAAATCCTCCCCGGAATGAAAAGCCCTACTGTCCTTCCCCTTGCTGAAAAAGGCTGGTGCAGCCTCCACTCAGTTGTAAAGGAAGATGAGTTCTGGGACAGAATACACCAGTTGAAAAAGGCAGGGGCAGAAGGGATACTTGTAATTCCAATCGAAAAAATGATCTTATAATGAAAACAATACTATTTCCGCAAAAATTTATCTGGAATTCACTGTGCAACCGACCTGCAATGAAAAGAGCCGACCAGGAAAAAGAGGTCAGGGATATTGTTAAAAACGTCAGGCTAAATGGAGATCATGCAGTTCGGGATTATACCCTGAAATTTGATGGCGTTTCCATCGGTTCGCTTAAAGTAACTCCCGAAGAGATATCATCAGCAGAAAGATATATTAAAGGATCTCTTAAAGATGCGATCAATACTGCAAAACAGAATATCGAAAAATTCCATTCCTCACAACTTTTTCAGGAACAGGTAATAGACATATCCGAAGGGATTAAATGCTGGCGAAAGAATGTTGCCATCGATAAAGTGGGAATATATATCCCTGGAGGTACTGCACCGCTCTTTTCCACCGTTCTTATGCTTGCTATACCTGCAAACATAGCTGGATGTAAGAAAATTGTAATGTGTACACCCCCTGATAAAAACGGTCAGATCAATCCTGTCATTTTATATACAGCCAGTATTGCCGGGGTAACTGATATTTTTAAGATCGGGGGAGCACAGGCTATTGCTGCCATGGCCTATGGTACTGAGAGTGTTCCTGAAGTCTTCAAGATATTTGGCCCGGGCAATCAGTATGTCACCAGGGCGAAGGAACTGGTTCAGCAGGATGGCATTGCAATTGATATGCCTGCAGGTCCAAGCGAACTGATGGTAATTGCCGATAAGACAGCTAACGCCGAATTCGTTTCAGCCGATCTGCTGTCCCAGGCCGAACACGGAACTGACAGCCAGGTTGTTTTATTAACTGATAACGAGATGATTATTGGGATGGTTAGGGATGCAATAGAAAGACAGGTTCAGGACCTGTCAAGAAAAAAGACTACTATTAAGGCCTTATCAAACAGTATGTTAATTCAACTCGGGTCAATTGATGAATGCATCGATTTCAGCAACCAGTACGCTCCTGAACACCTTATCATTACTACTGCTGATCCTTATGCCCTTGCAGGTAAAGTGATAAATGCCGGATCCGTATTCCTGGGAAAATACAGTTGCGAGAGCACCGGTGATTATGCCACGGGAACAAACCATACACTCCCCACAAATGGATTTGCCAGGAGCTTTAGCGGGATTTCAACAGAAAGCTTTGTAAAAAAAATAACATTTCAGGAAGTAACTTCAGATGGTATAAAAAATATCGGACCTGCTGTTGAGCTAATGGCTGAAGCTGAAATGCTTGACGGACATAAGAACGCAGTCAGTATACGATTAAAAAGTCTGGAAAATGATTGATATAAACAAACTGGTCAGGGATAATGTCAGGTCCTTGGTCCCATACTCATGCGCCAGGGATGAATTTTCAGGAAAAGAAGGGATCTTCATGGATGCAAATGAGAATCCTTTCGGCGATCTGAACAGGTATCCCGATCCTTATCATAAAGAGCTTAAAGCTTCTGTCAGCAAATTAAAAGGTATACCGGTAGATAATATCTTTCTCGGCAATGGCAGCGATGAGGTGATTGACCTCTGCCTGCGAATATTCTGCAATCCGGGTATTGATAAAGCTCTTACTTTTTCACCCTCCTATGGTATGTATGAAGTATCTGCTGCAGTAAATGATGTCGGGATCATTAAAGTACCTTTAAACAAAAGCTTTCAGATTAATTTAAAGAAGGTTAAGGCGGTGATGAAGGATGATAAACTGAAAGTGATCTTTATTTGCTCTCCCAACAATCCGACCGCGAACTGCATGAACCCCAGGGATGTGGAGTTTATTATCAGGAATTTCAAAGGAATAATCTTAATAGATGAAGCTTATATTGATTTCAGCGGCATGCCTTCTTTTTCGAATATAATTGAACAATATTCTAATTTAATTGTCATGCAAACCTTCAGCAAGTCGCTGGGACTGGCTGCTGTAAGAGTGGGAATGGCTTTTTCAAATCCTGAAATAATTCACTATTTCTACAAAATGAAGCAGCCTTACAACATCAGCACTATTAACCAGAAAACAGCTCTTAAAAGATTAGCCGCAATTAATTCATACAGGGAACAGGTTAAAATAATTCTGGTCGAGAGGAAAAGACTTTCAGAAAATCTTAAAAAATTAAGTATAATTGAGACAGTTTTTCCTTCAGATTCCAACTTCCTGCTTGTAAAGGTAAGGGATGCTGACCTAATCTACAATACACTGATTAACAATAAAATAATCATCAGAAACCGGAGTAAGATCATTAAAAACTGTCTCAGGATAACAGTAGGGACAAGAACAGAAAATAATAAACTTATCAGGGAACTTAAAAGGATCAGTATATGAAGAAGGTATTGTTTATCGACAGGGATGGTACTATAATAACTGAACCTCCTGATGAGCAGGTTGACAGCTTCGAAAAGCTTGAGTTCCTGCCAGGAGTCATCTCAGGTTTATCAAAAATTGCTATTGAGACTGATTATGAGCTGGTTATGATAACAAACCAGGACGGTCTTGGAACCAGCTCATTCCCTGAAGATACATTTTGGCCGGTGCACAATAAAATGCTGCAGATACTGAAAGGTGAAGGAATCAATTTTACAAAAATCTTTATAGATAAATCCCTTCCATCCGATAATGCTCCGACACGCAAACCGGCGACTGCCATGCTGACTCAATACCTTGCAGGAGGTGTTGACCTCGCTTCTTCATATGTCATAGGCGACAGGCTGACTGATATTCAACTGGCTAAAAACCTGGGATGTAAGGCTATTTTAATAAGTGATGAGAAGTATCCCGATGCCTGTCTGAGTACAACCGACTGGAATGAAGTCTATAAATATCTTACAAAGTTGCCCAGAACCTCACAGGTGAACAGGAGTACAACCGAAACCACTATTTCAGTCGACCTTAATCTTGATGGTTCCGGAAAAAGCAGTATCAGCACAGGTATTGGTTTCTTCGACCACATGCTGGACCAGATAGCACGGCATGGAGAAATAGATCTGGCAGTAAAAGTTGATGGTGATCTGAAGGTTGATGAACACCATACTGTTGAAGATGTGGCTATTTGTATCGGAGAAGCCATTCTTAAAGCCCTTGGAGGGAAAAAAGGTATCGAAAGGTATGGCTATCTTTTACCTATGGATGATTCTCTTGCCCGGGTGGCTGTTGATTTCGGTGGCAGACCATGGCTGGTATGGAATGTGGAATTCACCCGTGAAAGAATCGGTGAAATGCCCACCGAAATGTTCTATCATTTTTTTAAATCGTTTAGCGACAGCTCAAAATGTAACCTTAATATTAAAGCTGAGGGGAAAAACGAACACCATAAGATTGAAGCAGTTTATAAAGCATTTGCCAAAGCAATCAGAATGGCGGTGAAGCGTACAGATAACTTTAATCTGCCATCCACTAAAGGTAAGTTATGATAGCTATCCTGAAATATAACGCGGGCAATATTAAATCAGTTCAGGTTGCACTGACCAGGCTTGGTTGTGAAAATACAATAACCGATGACACTGATGAAATATTAAAGGCCCGGAAAGTCATTATCCCTGGTGTCGGTGAGGCCAGTACAGCAATGAACTATCTTAAAAAGAGAGGATTAGATCAGACAATCTGTTCCTTAAATCAGCCAGTTCTGGGAATATGTCTGGGATTACAGCTGATGTGCAGGTTTTCTGATGAAGGGAATACACAGTGTCTTGGAATCTTTGACTCAGTTGTCAGAAAATTCCCTCCCTTTGACAAAGTTCCGCATATGGGCTGGAATAATCTCACAGGGCTTAATGGAGCTCTTTTTAATGGAATAATGGCAGAAGAAGATGTATATTTTGTGCACAGTTATTATGCGGAAATAACCTCCTGCACATCTGCAATATGCAATTATATCATGCCTTTCAGCGCAGCTTTTCAAAAAGATAACTTTCATGCCACCCAGTTTCACCCCGAAAAATCGGCAGATACCGGCGTAAAAATTCTTAAGAATTTTCTGGAGCTATGAGAATAATTGTCGCCATCGATATTATTGAAGGTAAATGTGTAAGGTTAACACAGGGTGATTATTCCACAAAAAAAATCTATAGTGCGGATCCTCTTGAGCTGGCAAGAAAGGTTGAAGATAATGGCATAGTTTATCTCCATCTGGTTGATCTTGATGGTGCCAAAAACAAAAAGATAATTAATTACAAGGTTCTGGAAATGATCACCGGAAAAACATCATTGAAGGTTGATTTTGGAGGTGGCATAAGATCCGATGATGATCTCAGGATAGCTTTTGAATGTGGGGCTTTGCAGGTTACATGTGGCAGCATAGCTGTTACAAATCCTCAATTGTTCATTGAGTGGCTCGTAAAATGGGGTCCTGAGAAGATTATCCTTGGAGCTGATTTCAAGAAAGGTAAAATAACTACTGAAGGGTGGATGGAAAGCTCGCAAAACGACATTATCAGTTTTCTGAACCACTACCGGGCTAAAGGTGTATCGTACACGATATGTACCGATATAGAAAAAGATGGAATGCTTCAGGGTCCTTCTATCGATACATATAAGGAGATTATTCAGATAGAAGGACTCAACCTGATTGCCAGCGGTGGTATCTCCTCGGTAAAGGATGTTGAAGAGTTGAGGGAAATTGGATGCGAGGGTGCTATCATAGGTAAGGCTGTTTATGAAGGAAGAATTACTTTAAATGAGTTGAGTATACAATGTTAAAAAAACGGATAATACCATGTCTTGACATTAAAGACGGCCGGACTGTCAAAGGAGTCAATTTTGTTGATATCAGGGATGCAGGGGATGCGGTGGAACTCGCAAAGAAATACGTTGAACAGCGTGCCGACGAGCTCGTTTTTCTTGATATTACTGCCACAATTGAAAACCGTAAAACACTTGCAGATCTGGTCGAAAAAGTAGCGGCTGAAATAAATATCCCTTTCACTGTCGGAGGCGGAATAAATACCATCGAAGATGTTACAACGCTGATTAATGCAGGAGCCGATAAGGTAACCATCAACTCCTCGGCAGTAAGAAATCCTGTATTGATTTCAGATATAGCAGGCCAGTTCGGCAGTCAGTGTGTGGTAGTAGCCATTGATACTCAACTTATTAATAATGAATGGATTGTCTATGTAGATGGAGGCAGAACCCCTACACTGCTACATACTGGTGAATGGGCAGCCCAGGCTGAAAACCTTGGTGCGGGTGAAATACTTCTTACCTCCATGAATACAGATGGTACCAGATCGGGCTTTTCTATTGAAATAACCCGGCAAGTAAGCACAAATTTAAATATCCCGGTGATTGCATCAGGCGGTGCAGGATCGATGGAACATTTCAGGGAGGTCTTCATAAATACCTCATGCAGTGCAGCACTGGCTGCCAGCATATTTCACTTCGGAGAAATCGCCATCCCCGATCTTAAGAAATATTTATCAGATAATCATATTAATGTAAGATGTTAAAAGTTGATTTCAGAAAAGGAAACGGTCTTATTCCTGTTGTAATTCAGGATAATAACACATTACAGGTTCTAATGGTCGGATTTATGAATGAAGAGGCTTTGAAAAAGACGCAGGAGGAAGGAAAAGTAACATTCTTCAGCAGAAGTAAGAAACGCCTCTGGACTAAAGGTGAGACATCAGGCAATTTTTTATATGTCGAAGAGATCCGGCCCGATTGCGATAATGATACTATCCTGATCAAAGTGCGACCTGCAGGCCCTGTATGTCATACAGGTTCAGTTTCATGCTTTAACAATGATAGTGCCAAAGGTTTTATATATGAACTGGAAAGTATCATTAATCAGAGGATTGATGACGATATTCAGAAGTCTTATACAAATAAACTGTACAGGAAAGGTATAAATAAAATGGCTCAGAAAGTTGGTGAAGAAGCTGTTGAATTGTTGATAGAAGCAAAGGATGAAAACACTGAATTATTTGAAAACGAAGCAGCTGACCTGTTGTATCACCTGCTGATCTTATTAAAAGCCAAAGGAACCAGCCTCACCAAAATCGAAAAAGTCCTGTCAAACAGACATAAACCGGGTTAACTTAGCGAAGGATAAATCATTCAATTAAGACCTCTGTGCAACTCTGTGAATTCTCAGTGCAACTCTGTGTAAGTTCTTCAAAATAGTTACACAGAGGACCACAGAGTAGACATAAAGTTGCACTGAGGATTAGCGGGGGAGCAAAATCAATTGGTATGAACCCCAGAGCAAGCTCTGGACTCTAAAAACGGTGCAAGCACCGAGGAACCGAGTTTACGAGCTCGGCGAAGCCAATTATACCTTTCCTTCGCGTCCGCCGAAGCTTTACGCGAAGGCGGATTAAAATATTTTGATAAAATTCAAAAATTCATATTTTTTTATTTGTTTTTATAAAAAATAAATTACTTTTGTAAGCCAATAGAACAATAAAATGAATATTGTATACAAATATTTTTTCTCCTTTTACTACTTCTATTTTTATTTTAAAAAAAGATAAGGGGATTTTTGTATACAA
The DNA here is from genome assembly GCA_964596715.1 of uncultured Rikenellaceae bacterium. Lineage (GTDB taxonomy): Bacteria > Bacteroidota > Bacteroidia > Bacteroidales > VadinHA17 > LD21. The sequence goes on along the minus strand of CAZQVL010000034.1, from coordinate 7,530 downwards.
ATAAGAAGATTTATATGATAACAAGGGTCCCTGGAAAGGGGCCTTTTTTTTAAATAACAGTTTTATGAAGAAAGTAGCAATACAGGGAGAGAAAGGATGTTTCCACGAGGTTGCAGCCAGGCATTACTTTAAACATAAGATAATTGGTATTGTTCCCTGTTCCACCTTTGATCTTACAATAAGTGCAGTCAAAGATGGTTTGGCCGACTTTGCCATTATGGCAATTGAAAATGCACGCTCAGGAAGTATCCTCTATAACTACACCCTTATACGGGAGTCAGGAATGAAAGTAGTTGGAGAAATAAACCTCAGAATAAAACAGAACCTGATGGCTTTTCCCGGCCAGACAATAAATGATATAAGGCAAATACGATCACATCCGATTGCACTGGCACAATGCATGAATTTTCTGAACAAATATCCATCAATTACCCTTGTTGAGACTGATGATACAGCCGGAAGTGCACGGTTGATAAGCGAACACAGGCATAAGAAAATAGCCGCCATAGCCTCCACAAATGCGGCAGAGATCTATGGCCTGGAAATACTGGCCTCAGGGATAGAGACTTATAAAAAGAATTATACCCGTTTTCTGATAATTGGAAATGAAGAAAACGGCGACAGGAACGGAAACAAAATCTCAATATGTTTCGCTACCGGGCATAAACCCGGATCACTGGCTGCAGTGCTGGTGATACTTGCGGAAATGGACATAAACCTGTCTAAAATCCAGTCTGTTCCCCGTCTGAATGGAGAGTGGGAATATATGTTTTATCTGGATCTGGAAGTAAATAAAAACACCAGTGTTGACATGATTGAGCAAGCACTTGAAAAACACACAAGTAATCTTGAAGTACTGGGAGTTTACAGGAAAGGAGATAAATTATATGAAAGTTAAACCGGCAGAACGCACATTAAGTGTGCAGGAATATTATTTCTCGCAGAAGCTTAAGCAGATCGAACAGATGCGCAAAGCAGGTTCTGATATTATCAATCTTGGCATAGGCAGCCCTGATCAGGCTCCTTCAGAGAATACTATAAAACGTCTTATTGAAGAGGCAAAAAAACCTGGTTCTCATGGTTACCAGAGCTACATCGGCATTCACTCCCTCAGAGTGGCATTTGCCAGCTGGTATAAAAAATACTTCAATGTAGAACTCAATCCTGATAATGAAATACTTCCACTTATCGGAAGCAAGGAAGGGATCATGCATATCAGTATGGCATTTATCAATCCTGGAGATGAGGTTCTGGTTCCGAATCCGGGATACCCTACATACTCCTCCATTACAAACCTGGTCAGCGGAACTGTAAGATATTATGAACTGGATGAGCAAAACGGCTGGTTGCCCGATCTTGAAGCTCTTGAGAACAGCGACCTGAGCAGAGTGAAGCTTATGTGGATAAACTATCCCCATATGCCAACAGGAACAAGAGGCTCTGCATCTCTTTTTGAAAAACTGGTATCTTTCGCCAATAACCGCTCAATACTATTATGTAACGATAATCCATACAGCTTTATATTAAATAAAGATTATCACAGTCTCTTATCCGTAAACGGAGCCAAAGAGGTAGCTCTTGAGTTAAACTCAATGAGCAAATCGCATAATATGGCTGGATGGCGGATTGGAATGGTAGCAGGACACAAAGAATATATTAAAAACATATTGAAAGTGAAAAGTAATATGGACTCCGGCATGTTTCTGCCTGTTCAACTTGCTGCTGTTGAGGCCCTTAATAATTCTCCTGAATGGTATGACCAGATAAATTCCGTCTATGCCGAACGCCGCAGAATTGTGGAAGACATTTTGGATATCCTCAATTGTAAATATGACAGGAAGCAGGTTGGACTCTTCGTATGGGGACGTATTCCTGAGGAAATCATTAACTGCGAAATTTACGTGGAGGAGATATTGGGCAATGCTCACGTTTTCATTACACCCGGATTCATTTTCGGCAGCAAAGGTGATCGCTATATCCGCATATCTTTATGTGCAAATGAAACCCTGTTGCTCGAAGCAAAGAAGAGAATAAAAAACTACATAAGCCAAATACCAATAACCAATAACAAATAACCAATAACCAACAATGACAATAGCTGTAGTAGGGAT
>CAZQVL010000034.1:0-5319 GCA_964596715.1 uncultured Rikenellaceae bacterium | reverse complement strand
AATAACCAATAACAAATAACCAATAACCAACAATGACAATAGCTGTAGTAGGGATAGGACTCATAGGAGGATCCCTGATGATTGATCTCAGGAAACGAGGATTTGCCGATAATATAATCGGAGTTGACATAAATCTTCAGCATCAGAATATTGCCCGTCTTTGTGGTATCGTTGATGAGACGGACACACTCGGGAATGCTGTCGACAGAAGCGACCTGATTATACTCTGCACTCCGGTTGATACAAATTGCCAGATGTTGCCCGGTATCCTCGACACTATAAAAAGTACCTCGAAGGTTGTCACTGATATGGGTTCTACAAAAGCAAGTATTGCAAAAATATCAGAGCATCATCCGGGGCGTGGTCGTTATGTGGCAGTTCATCCTATGGCCGGAACGGAATATTCGGGTCCTCTTGCTGCGATTGGCAGACTTTTTGACTATAAACCTGCTATCATTTGTGATCCTGAACTGAGTGATCCCGATGCTCTAGAACTTGTGGTAAGAATGCTTGGTATCCTGAACATGCGTATAGTGAATATGAATTCATCCGATCATGATGTACATGTAGCGTATGTATCTCATATTTCACATATTACATCATTCTCACTTGCGCTGAGCGTTCTTGAGAAAGAACAGGAAGAAATGAATATTCTGACTCTTGCCGGAGGTGGTTTTGAAAGTACTGTGCGTCTGGCAAAAAGTAACGGAGAAACCTGGGCTCCAATATTTCTTGAGAATTCAAGGTTTATTATAGAAGTTATGGATACATATATTGAGAAAATGAGTTTATTCAAAAAAATGATCTCTGAGAAAAACATTGAGGGTCTTAAAGCTCTTATGAATGAAGCAAATAAGATCCAAAAAATACTGAATTAATTATTTTGCTCTATGGAACTGAAACTTGATATTTCGCTTATTAAAGACTGGAAGGGCTATAAGGGCCGGCCCTTCCTTATCTCCGGTCCATGTAGTGCAGAGACTGAGGAGCAGGTTATAGAGACTGCCAGACAACTGGTTCAGGTTAAAAAAGTTAGTATATTTCGCGCAGGAATATGGAAACCACGGACAAGACCTGATTCTTTCGAAGGAGTGGGTATTGATGGTCTGAAATGGCTTAGAAATGTTAAACAGGAAACAGGTCTGCTCGTATGTACTGAAGTGGCAAACCAGAAGCATGTATATGAAGCTTTAAAATATGGTATCGATATGTTATGGATCGGTGCCAGGACATCGGTTAATCCATTCACAGTACAGGAGATATCCGATGCACTGAACGGTGTTGATGTGATGGTGATGGTCAAGAACCCTGTTAATCCTGACATTGAGTTGTGGATCGGAGCCATCGAACGTATTGCACGGGCAGGAATAACCCGGCTGGGTGCAATTCACAGAGGTTTTTCCACATTTGAAAAAACAACCTACCGTAATCAGCCCAACTGGCAGTTACCGATTGAGCTCAGAAGAAGGATACCCGATCTGCCTATTATCTGCGACCCGAGCCATATTGCAGGATCACGGGAGTTTCTTCATGAGATTTCCCAGAAAGCAATGGATCTTAATTTTGACGGATTGATGCTCGAATCGCATATTGATCCGGATAATGCCCTGAGTGATGCAGCCCAGCAGATAACTCCTGATGAGCTTAAAGAGCTCCTTAGCAGGCTTATCCTTCGTAATCCTGTTGCATCTGATCCTAAACTGCTTGATGTACTTGGAGAACTGAGACAACAGATTGACATCTTCGATGAACACTTGCTTGATCTTCTGGAAAAACGAATGAAAATTGCCGAAACAATTGGCCAGTACAAAAAAGAAAACAATATTACTATTCTCCAAGCCCACCGCTGGGACGAGATAGTAAAGAGAGTTATGAATAAGGGGCAGGCTAAAGGATTAAGTGCTGAAATGATCGACTCAGTCTTTAAAGCCATTCACCAGGAATCGATTAATCACCAGATGAGGATCATGAATAATGGAATACAAACCCGGCAGGCAGACAAACAAGCTATTTGAATACCTATGGATAGAATCCTCGAACCATCCTTCGTAAAAGGTGAAATTAAAGCTCCTTCATCCAAAAGCATGACTCAAAGGGCAATTGCTGCTGCCCTGCTTGCCTCAGGAGAGAGCGTAATAATGAACCCCTCATTTTGCGATGATTCACTGGCTGCCATGAGTATTGCAACCGCCCTGGGTGCAGAAATAATTATTGAGGTCAATGAATTAAAAATCACCGGATCTGCCGGACTGAAAGACACAAAGCTGAACTGTGGTGAATCGGGACTCTCGTGCAGGATGTTTTCACCAATAGCCGCTTTGTTTGATAAAGAGATAACCATTTCCGGCAAAGGCTCAATCATAAAAAGACCCATGTCGATGATAGTGGATGCATTGCATCAGCTTGGCGTTAAATGTCATAGCTCCGGCGGATTGCTTCCATTGACTATCCGGGGACCTCTTAAAGGAGGCAATATTGAGATTGACGGATCAGTCAGCTCACAGCTGTTGACAGGATTACTTATGACATTACCTCTTACAGAAAATGACTCGGTGATAAAAGTCAATAACCTAAAAAGCAAACCATACATAGATCTGACTATTGAGGTACTGAATGATTTTGGAGTGTTTGTTCAGAACAATAATTATGATCTTTTTCAAATACCTGGAAATCAAAAGTATCAGGCTCAGAGTTATGAGGTTGAGGGCGACTGGAGCGGAGGGGCTTTTTTACTTGTCGCAGGTGCAATTAATGGTAATGTAAGTATCCAAGGACTTCGAAACCGGAGCAGTCAGAGCGATAAAGCCGTTATTTCAGCCCTCGAACTGGCCGGAACAAATATGACAGTAACTTCAGACAGGATTGATATTTCAAAGTCCTTTTTAAAGGCATTTGAATTTGACGCAACCGAATCGCCCGACCTGTTCCCTCCTCTTGTTGCTCTGGCTTCATATTGTGATGGCAGAAGTGTAATTAAAGGTGTTTCCCGTTTAAGCTATAAAGAGAGTGACAGATCTGTTGCTCTCAAAGAAGAGTTCGGAAAGATGAATATCAGTATAGAAACGAAAGATGATCTGATGTTTATCAATGGAGGCACTGTAACCGGAGCCAGAGTTCATTCACACGATGATCACCGCATTGCCATGGCCCTGGCAGTTGCAGCAATGGGAGCTTCAGATAAGGTTATTATTCAAAGATCTGATTGCATAGCAAAATCATATCCCGGATTTTTTGACGACCTTCGGGCTATAGAAGCAGTTGTACATGAATGACTCCTCTGGGTAACTCTTCCGATAAATCGTGATAAGTTGTGAATTCTCTGCCTGCGCTGCCGCTCCGGCAGGCAGGGAAGGCACAGAGAGCCACAAAGATTTAGAAGTCGGAATAAGATGCCGGGTGTAAAAGGTACGGATTAGCTTTTGACACGGTGTTACTGTATTCTTCCAAACCTGATAGCTGTTTCCATCCCGGAGAAGTTCTGAAAGCCTGCCACCTTTCATCATGTGTAGCCATATCTTTGAAAGTGATCATGTACATCAGATTTGGTTTATGACTTCCCATAAGCACTTCCCCGTAAAAGACTGCATTGAAATTAAGACTTTCAAATAATTTTATTTCTCCACCCTCATTGAACATATGGATCTTTTTGATAGCCTTGGTTTCAGTTGCACTTTCGTAACTGCGTAGTTCATAGATCCTTTCAGAATGAGGATTGGTATAATCCGGAGCTTTGAACTGCGGCATGAAGGCAAAAGCTTTCAGGAGAATACTCTCATGTCTTTTATATGGAGGATCATTATACGGAGCATCCAGAAAATCCTTCCCTGTTTCGTTGTATACTTTATCCTTTTCCAGTTTACCGGTAAGAGCCAGATACTGATCCATCGATTCAAACGGAATAAATAAATAAACCAGTTTCCCATAAGCAGTGTCTTTTTCAACCGGCTTAAACACACCTACCCTGGGAATACCGGCACGATGGAGAGCCGGCAAATAGGCATTCTTAAGAAAATTATCAACACGTGCTTCCTGATCTGGTGTTATACGATAAATTCTTATCTCATAATATTGTTGTTTGTCCTGAGGTGCACCAAAAATCCTGATTGAGACTGAAAATATAAACAGGATTATCATTATTACTGATGCATTAATTATTTTAAAAATCTTCTTCATAGTTTTTCTTTTTTATTATATCCTCAACTCACATATTAGAAACAGCCCTCCTTCATGGGGGACAGGGAGTTAATATGCTTTTGAAAACGATTTAAATATCTTGTTTGCTTTTTTTGAGGTCAGCTCAGCACCTGACTGAACATAAAACCTGTGCATAATCTTCATCGACTCTCCTTTAGCCAGGTTATAAACCTTCTTCTCCTGTTTGGAATCATAGGCATTCTGGCCCAGATTATTTATTGAGAATAATCCATAGCCACGTGCATGAGCGTAAGCCGGATAACCGGGATTCTCCGGATGATCAAAGATCCCAAAGGTAATCGGAACATTATCTTTTGTCCCCGACAAAACAACCCAGTCGTTCCTGGTTCCCCATACGACATTACCTTTAAGTCCCTGGCTTGATGTATACATTCCCGTGACTCCTTCATTACTGATTGCCTTGACTGTTGTCGGGATGCCCTTCTCATCAGTATAAATAACATTGTCTTTGGAAGGCATTTCAAAAGCACGGTCAACCCTTATTGCAAAAAGACCCTCTTTGTTATCGGTAATAGTAACCGGACCGTTAACTGCAGTAAGGGTTGTAATATGATCGATGGTGCGGCTGTTCTTATTGCCACTAAAAACATATGTTGTGTTTTCAGTCAGAACCGTGTTTCCTTTGTTATCGTCCCAGTTAGCTATGACTTCCAGCACTCCTTTTTTTCCGCTTTCGGCCTTAACAATTTTCTGAAGTACAATATGTCCGTATGAATCCTTTCTGGCTGCCGGAATAGCTGATGAGTTATTCCAGAAATCGAGCCCGTTGATATTACCATGATTAAACCATAAACCTATTTGGTGAGGATGATCAACCCGTTCCCCTTTCCTTGGATCAATGGGAAATCCTCTGGTTATTACCGAGCCGTTGGGTGCGTAGACCGGATAGAGAAATGGTTTTTCGAGGTTTTGGGGATACTGATATGATGTGAACAGAGTACCGTTTATATAGACCTCAACCTTTTGCTTGTCATCCAGTCTTACCAGCCTCACTCCCTTCTCCCCGGGTGACTGGGCATTCAAAGAAAGTCCTGTAGCAATAATCAATATATTGATTGAAAACAAAACATATACCCGTTTTCTGCTAAGAAAATATTTGTTTAT
>CAZQVL010000033.1:29763-35575 GCA_964596715.1 uncultured Rikenellaceae bacterium | reverse complement strand
ATACTAGTTAATTGTTTTGTGCTTTTTGCGGTTAAATAAAATTTCAACCTTTTCCTGATTACTTTTTATCGTAAACCAGTGTTGTCTTCATCTCACCGTTGGGTGTGTTAAATGTCGATACAATGGAAAGAGTTCTGGCATCGGTCAGTGTCCATGCTTCAGATGATTTCATTTCCATGGTCTGGCCTTCACGTTCGAAGGTTCTTGTAACTGCGAAGTTGATTGTTTTTCCATCTGCCGACCAGCTTACGCTTGTTTTAGTCGGACCGCCTCTGCCAGAGGAAGATTCACTAACAATTTCCTTACCATCCATGGTGTACTTGTCAGTGGTCGTTGTTTGTTCACCATCCCGGTTTGTTCTTACTCTCGCAATAGTAAGATTCATCCCTTCCTGTGTAACAGTCATTTGTGAAGCACCCCTTCTGAAGCCGCCACCACCACCCTCACCAAGACTACTCTTTGATTCATTGAAAGCCCATGTTCCTGAAAAATTGGCTTTTGATCCCTGTGCAAAACTGTTCTGCTCAAGTATTAAAAACGCCATAAGAACTGCCAGTGTCAAAAACTGAAGTGTAACATTTCTTTTCATAAGTCCTCGGGTTTAATTGTTGATAATAATTTGTAACTAATCAAATTTATACATTACTTTTTATATATGAAATTAAGAAGTTAAATAAGATAAGGTTTTTCACAAATTTTAACTAATACAGTAAGGTATCAATTTACTGACTATTCTCAACTTCGCTGAAATGTTTGGCAAAATGCTGACTGAGAATAAATCTATCATAATTTTTCCATGATCTTTCCTGCTTTAAGACACATTAATAAATGCCCATTATTTCCAAGTTTTTTTTATCTTGTATGGATTAATAATATTGGCAATATGAACTGTATAAGAGCTTTTATTATCCCGATATTTTTTACAGTTCTGGGATGCACTCATGACCGATATACTATTAACTACCAGAGCATTGATCCTGAGCAACTTTTGTTTTATCCCGAATTTTCTTCCGAAAAACCGGATTTACCTTCGCCTGTTAAAGACAGGAGAGGGAGGGCGTTTGTGCTTACAAAGCTACATGATAGCCTATATGCATGGTTCGACGCCACAGTGGAAAATGGTGATACCTTTGACTACAAAAAGGGTTTATTGGGAAAAGGAAACCAGCTGCTTGCAGATGAAACTGATTTTCCAACCTTTGCAAAGCGGGGAATTCACTCGGACCGGGAACTTGCCAGTACTAAGATCATCACCGGCCGTTCGGTATCACAGATTACGGTTGATGGCAGACCGGGCCGTTCATCCGGAGCCGGTTTTATGGCTGCAAATGAGACCATCTTATCGGTTGTCTGTCAAGATAATCAAACGGTTAAAAAAATGGGACTGACACATCCTGATTTGGCAAGGCCTCTTTTTCACCTGTGGAATAGTACCAACACTCACACCAGGGCTAATGAGAGTAAACCGGCTAAAGAAAGAACGGATTTCACCGGTCTTGTTTATAACGGATACGAAATAGCGGTCCAGGTTACCGGAAGCAGGGGCTGGCAGGAATCGATTTTTAATGATGAAATCCTGGGAACCGGACACATCGAAATCCGCAGAGAGCTGGATGATGAAGAATTGGAATTTCTTAAAGGACTGTACAAACACCTGACACCGGAACAATTTGAAGTAATGAAGGAGAAATTAATCCATCTTCATACCGGGGAGATGGTGCTGTTCTACATCAACCGGTATGGATTCTACGAAGGACACACTGATTTTCGTGCCGACCCGGTTACCATAGCCTTTGTTTTCGGTCTCAAATCAATTGAAGAACTTCATAAGGCTGCCAATGAAAACCTTTACCAATATTTCACCAGTCATTTCACCAATAATCCGGAATAACCATGAGATCTTTTCTAACCTTACTGCTGATCCTTTCACTGGCATGCCCCTCAACGGATGGATTGGCACAAAACCAACAACAGAAGATTGATTCCCTGATTATCTTATTTAAAAAATCACGGCATGATTGGAATGTTTATGCAAAGCAATTCATTGAGATTGGAGAACCTGCCATTCCTGCCTTAGTTGATATGCTTGAGGACAAAAGTCTTGAGCAGTGGCCACGCAGGATAGCAGCCATGACTTTGAACGACATACATTCCCCATTGTATATTGAAACTGCCTTAAAAATGCTGATGGACCCCAGCGAAGATTTTACACTCCGTAACTCAGTAACAAATGGATTGAAAGGACATGATCTTTCCTATGCAACTACTGAACTCTGGGAAATTTTCAATGAAGAATCCGATCAGTGGTTCCGGTCGAATATCGCCGATATTCTGGTAACAAGTGATACTGCTTTAGCCTATCGGGCATACAGCGAGATTTATCACTCTAATGATGGATACCTTAAGCAACAGTCCTTATTGCGTACGGTTCAGTTGCGGCCCGGGGAATCTACAGGCTGGTATCTGAAGGGTCTCCAAACGGGTGACTGGATGACTGCCAACCTGGCAATGGATAGTCTGCTGTCAATCAAACATCTGATACCCGGAGAACTGGTTGATTTGTATAAACAATCCGGCACTCCTGAAGAGGTACGATGGCGAATCGTCTATATCCTTGGAAACCGTGAGCTGCCGGAATCCCTTCCGTTACTTGTACAAGCACTTCGCGATCCTTCCTGGCTAACCTATAACGAAGCAGCTGTCGGATTAAGCCGCATGCCGGCAGATAAGGTAATTCCCGCTATGAAGGAGCTGTTGAATGATTCCAATCCAATGGTTGTTAAGAATGCCAATTGGGTGATGGATAATATCAAGTAAAATGTATTCGGGTGTTTATGGTTACAAGAGTATTAATTATCAGAGTATCCAGTTTTACTTTTTGCAATAACCCTTAATACATTCATATTAAAATCCAGTCATTTTCGTAAATTTGATAGTGTTCATCAATACCATATTACATTCTCTATACTACTATTAACTGATTTCTTTAAACATAAACTAATCAAAGCAAAATGGCAAATCCAAAAAAAATTAATCGTCGTAAATTCCTTGGATCAGCTGCAGCTGCGTCCCTGGCATTTACTGTGGTGCCCAGGCATGTTCTGGGAGGACAAGGTTATGTCGCTCCGGCCGATAAGATCACACTTGGTTATATCGGATGTGGAACTCAGGGTATGAGAGAAATGACAAACTTAATTACAGATCCTGAAATTCAGATCGTTGCGGTCTGTGATCCCAACAAATTTACTACCGATTATGTTGACTGGTCGTTTAATGATATCCGTGACAGTATTCGTAACGCCCTGGGAGATAAATCATGGGGTGAAGGTTTAAAAGGTATCCCCGGAGGAAGGGATATAGGACAGGAGTTCGTTCAGAAATACTATGGAAAATCAAAACCTTCAGGAACCTATTCAGGTTGTGCATCCTATGAAGATTTCCGCGAATTGCTGGAAAAAGAAAAGGACATTAATGCCATAAAGATCATGACTCCCGACCATCTTCATGCAACTGTTGCAATTGCATCTATGAAAAAGGGTAAGCACGTGGTAACACATAAACCTATTGCAAACCGTATACATGAATTCAGATTAACGGCTGAGACAGCGCGCAAGACTGGACTGAGTACACACCTTCTCGCCTGGAGCCAGAGAAGTGGTTATGACGTTGTAAAAAAATGGATCAGCAATGGTGTTATCGGTACTTTGAAAGAGATCCATAACTGGTCTAACAGACCAGTCTGGCCGCAATGGCAATCCAATCCGACAGATACCCCTCCTGTTCCGAAGGATTTTAACTGGGATTTGTGGCTTGGACCCGTTCCTCATCGTCCGTATCATCCAAACTATACTCATGCTGTCTTTCGTGGGTGGTACGACTTTGGAGGAGGAAGCATTGCCGATATGGGTCATTATAGCTTGTTCCCTCTATTCCTTACATTTGGAATAAACACACCAGCAATAAGCGCCGAAGCTTACGGAACCACAACATGTACAATACGGAACAGTGTTTCTACCGGTGTCACAAATGATGTGGCTTTTCCGTTATCCTGTATCATCCGTTTCAAATTTTCAGCCCAGGGTGAGTTACCTCCATTTGAACTTATCTGGTACGATGGTGGTATAAGACCTCCTGTACCAGATGAGCTTACCGCAGAAGGAAAAACATTCTCACGTGAGGGAATGATGTTTGTGGGTGATAAAGGTAAAATACTGGCAGGTTTCAGGGGTGAAAATCCGGTTCTGATACCGGAAAGCAGGATGGCCGGACTCAGTACAGTAAAACCTGCAGAAACAGTACGAAGAGGTAATGATGTATGGATTGATGCTTTTAAGAACAATACCCAAGCACCCGGAAGCTTTTTATATGCAGGACCGGTGACTGAAACAATACTGCTGGGAGCAGTGGCATTACGGGCAAGGAAAAAAGTAGAATATGACTCTGTAAATATGAAAATTACCAATGCTCCTGAAGCAAATCAATTCCTGACAAGGGAATATCGGCAGGGCTGGGAACTTTAGAAGAAATGGGTGCTGGGTGCTTGGTGCTCCACCTCCGCTAAAGCTACGGTGGACATAGTGAGTGCTGGGTGCCAGGTTACACGAAACGATAAACGCTTAGGTCTAAACTATAAAAGAGTAATAGTTCTGATAAAATACAAATAAATCTCATAAAACAAACATTATGAATAACATAACACGCAGGAATTTCCTCGAAAAATCGGCGATGATCGGAGCTGCAGGTATTGTTGCCCCTTCAATGCTCAAATCATCATTACCTGAACCTACACCCAGAATGGTCAAAGACGATATTTCTCTGGCCCAATGGGCACTTGTTAACGAAATAAGGTCCGGAAAGTGGAAAACACTCGATTTTCCATCTGTAGCCAGAAAAGATTTCGGTCTTAACGGTATCGAATTTGTAAATACTTTATTCGAAGTTCCGACAGAGGGTTATCTCAGGCGCCTTAAGAGGAATGCCGAAGACAACAATGTTACAATGGTTCTTATCATGGTTGATGATGAAGGTGACGGATGTTCTCCCACAAAGGAAGAACGTCGCCAGTTTGAGATTAACCACCGTAAATGGATTGATGCAGCTCATTATCTCGGATGCCACGCCATACGTACAAACTGCAGGGGTCCGAAAGATGTTGACAAGGAAGAAGCTCTGAAGTATTCCGTTGAAACCTACCAGATGATGATGGAATACGCAGTACCGGCACAAATAAGTGTACTCATAGAAAACCATGGCGGTGTATCGAATGATGCGGACTGGATGGTGTCACTTATGAAAAAAGTAAACTGCCTTTACTTTGGCAGTTATCCCGACTGGCGGCAACCCTCAAAGGATTTTGACAATGTTGATTACCTGGCTAAGATGCTTCCTTATTCAGGCGGAATGTCATACAGGAACCAGCCTACCGAAGAACTTACTGCAAAAATGATCATGATGGCTAAAGACGCGGGTTACCGTGGATGGTACGGGATAGAATCAAGCGGACGGGAAGAGATCAAGAAAGGTATCGAATTGTTGAAGAAGTACCTTTTTTGAAAGGAGAAAGGCTAAAGTCAAAAGGCTAAAGGAGATCGGAGCGTAGCTTGACGAACGCGAGGAGTGAAACGACGAAGTTCCGCGATTGCGGAAGAGTGAGGAAATCCCGAGAATCGGGAGGAGATTCCGCAAAGCAGAAAAGGCTAAAGACTATAAGGTGTGTAGTGAGCGATGAGTAGTGGTTAATCGGTATTCGGTAATCAGTATGTTAAAGCCGAAGTACCAAAGACTGAGGATTGAAGACTGAGGATTGAAGACT
>CAZQVL010000033.1:0-29663 GCA_964596715.1 uncultured Rikenellaceae bacterium | reverse complement strand
TGAAGACTTAAGGACTTGTGGACCCATAGCCAATGATCCTGATATTTATCAGCAATTGTATTGTAATAATAAAAATTCATTATAATTGCTGCTGAATTTTAATATCCCTGATCCAAATTAAATACTTTTATTATGATCAGAAACATTCTCTCATTGGTTATCATCACCCTTTTATTAACATCATGTGGTAATACAGGTAAGAAAGAGGCCTCCAGCAAAGCTGAAGAATCATCAGAAGTAACAAAGGTTGTGTTTGCTACACTTGTTGAAAATCCGGAAAGTTATATTGGCAAAAACATCAGTGTCGAAGGCAAAGTAGTCCATGTTTGCTTGCAAAGCGGCAAGAAGATGTTTATTGTAGGCGAGAATCCGGATATCAGATTGTTTGTCAGTGCAGGCGAAGAGATGCCCAAATTTCCTACTGAATTGCTTGGAAGTGAGATTGTTGTTGAGGGTACACTTACCAAAGCATCAGATACTCTTGAGACTGTCCCTGGTGAAGATTTACATGAGGGGGAAGAGGAAATAAAGGCTGCTGCAGATGACTCATGCGAAACTGATGCTGCTCTGGCTACCCAGCCGGCTCTTTCAGATCTGATGATGATTTATAACAGACATACTATCAAGTAGAGAATTATCAGCCGTTATAAACAAAGGTCAGTGATAAGCTGTAACCGTCACTAGTCACCAGTCGTCAGTAGCCCGTAATCCTTACACCTTCTTCAGTGCATCCAATACATTTGCCGGACTCAGTGGCATCCGATACAACCTGGCTCCGGTAGCATCATAAATTGCATTAGCAACAGCGGCTCCAACTGCTATGATTGGTGGTTCTCCGCCACCCTGAGGTGCTTTATCCTTGCGATCGAGAATTACACAATCGATTTTAGGCACCCATGAAAAACGGGGAATTTCGTAAGTATCAAAACCCTTACTTAAAATGTTACCCCCCTCAAATTTCACCTCTTCAGCAAAGGTATATCCAAGACCCATGGTAATGCAGCCTTCCATCTGCAACAATGCCCCCTGTGGATTAACGCATAATCCCATATCCTGTGCACAGGCAATCCGAATCACCTTAACATGTCCGGTATTCTTATCGACTTTCACTTCAGCCATATGTGCAACCCAGGTGCCGGCATCAGTTCCGCAAGCCAGGCCAATACCTCTACCGCTTGGAGTTTTACCAGGCACATATCCGAATTTATCAGCTACTGCTTTCAGACAATCAATCATCTTCTCATCCGTCAGGTTTTTCAGACGGAATTCAAGAGGATCAATCCCTGCTTTCGATGCCATAATATTTATTTGCGACTCCCTGGCGAAAGTATTTGTATTGTTGTTTGGAGCACGCCAGGGTCCTGTATTGAACGGATGAACAGGTGGTGCATTTTTGCCGCGGCTGTAACTGGTTGTTCTGACATTAGGCACATCATAAATAGTGTCAGCTCCCCTTGTGCCGGCATAATATACATTATAATCCCAGAATTTTATCATCCCTGCATTGTCAATTCCTGAATTGACCTTTACGACTGCGGCTGTATGAAAAGTATCATAGAAAAACTCTTCATCGCGTGTCCATGCGAGCATTACCGGTTTACCTGTCATTTTTGCAAGCCTTGCTGCCTCAATACCCTGCTGATATGCACCTTTACCACCAAATCCTCCGCCTACAAAGGGAGTTATGACTCTAACATTTTCACGTGTTAAACCAAGTTCACTCACAAGACCGTCCTGCAAGCCAAAAGGTGTTTGTGTTGCAGCCCATACCGTAAGTTTCTCCCCTTCGAAGTTTGCCAGGGCAGTATGTGTTTCAATTGGAGCATGAGCCAGATATACATCATGATATTCTGATTCGAATATTGTTTCAGACATCTTCCGCCCTTCCTCAAGATCTCCGGTAGTTCTGACTACATTAGCCACTGAATCGGCCTTCAACATCCAATCGAATATTGTTTTGTCATTCACCTTCATTTCATCGAAGGAATAATCAGCCCTTATTTTAACAATCGCCTCATCCGCCTTATCGCGGTTCTCACTAACAACTGCAATAAAATCACCATCGCGTACCACCTTTACTCCGTCAATCTTTTCTGCTCCGGAAACATCAGCTGTAACAAGTTTGGCTCCATGTGAAGGCGGACGCAAAATCCTTGCATGAAGCATACCGGGTAACTTAATATCTCCGGCATATTTAGCCTGTCCGATAACTTTCAGTACTGAATCACTCCGCATATAGGGTTTCCCTACGTAAGTGAATTCAGTATATTCTTCAACCGGAGGTTTTACATCAAGATATTTCTCGATCTTCTTACCCTTGGTCAGCTGGGCATAGGTTAACTTGTTTTGAGAATTCTTAATATCCGTAATTGTACCATCTTTTACTTCGAGTTGCGTTACAGGCACTCCCAGTTGAGATGAAGCCAGATCAAGCAATACTCCCCTTGCTTCAGCTGCTGCAGCTCTCATGCTGGGACCAAAACTACGTGTTGTCAGAGATCCCCATGTGCCGGCATCATACGGACAAAGTTCGGTATCGCCCATGATCATTTTTACTTTTTCCAAAGAAACGTTTAATTCATCCGCCATCATTTGTGCCAGTGATCTGTTGATCCCCTGTCCCATCTCAATCTTACCTGTAAAGCAGGAGACTGTTCCATCTTCAGCTATCTGCAGAAATGCGTTATAATCTTTAGTCAGAGTTCTGCGTTGTTCAGCCGGCAATGAAAACAGGTCGAAAGTGCTCCATGGCTGGAAAAAGATAAATATACCTCCGCCGAGAAGCTTGACAAAACTTCTTCTTTTCATTCCTGAATGCTCTGTGGATTGAGGTGACTCCTTAACCTTTAGTTCTGCTTTTTTCATGATTACTTCCCTCCTTTCATTACTTTGGCGGCTGATTGAACAGCATCAATTATACGTATATGGGCACCGCACCTGCAGAGATTATATTCAAGTCCTTCAATTATTTCCTGCCGTGACGGTTCCGGATTCTTCATCAGGAGACCGGCGGCAGTCATAATCATTCCAGGGGTACAGTAACCACATTGAAGTGCATCATGATCAACAAAAGCCTGCTGTAAAGGATGAAGCTTATCATTATCAGCCAATCCTTCAATAGTAACTACTTTTTTACCGGCTACCTCGCTCACCGGTAACATACACGACCTTACGGGTTCCTCATCAATCAGAACAGTACAGGCACCGCAGAATCCTGTACCACAGCCGTACTTTGTACCAGTAAGTCCTATATGATTCCGCAGCACCCATAAAAAGATCTGATTCGGATCAGTTACCAGTTCCGTACTTTCACCATTAAGCTTAAAACGAATTGTCTCTTCCATGTTTATCGTATTTGATTTAACTCATTAAGATAATCTTCTTTTGTGTCAATATCTTTAAGAATATCAGGAGTATTCACAACAACCTCGAGAACATCACGCTGAAATTTGGTTGCCAGCGAACGTAAACCTAACCTGTCATCAAGCTTGTAA
Organism: uncultured Rikenellaceae bacterium; assembly: GCA_964596715.1. Classification (GTDB taxonomy): domain Bacteria; phylum Bacteroidota; class Bacteroidia; order Bacteroidales; family VadinHA17; genus LD21. The sequence continues at coordinate 26,169 of CAZQVL010000033.1, read as the reverse complement.
ATCTCATCGCTGTATTTGCGATCGATCAGCAACGGATGACCACGCTTTTTTTTGTAGACAGGTATGACAATCTTCTTTTTTGTTTGCCGGTAGGCTGATATTAACCTGGTAACAACCCACGGCTCTATCATGGGCTGATCACCCTGGAAAACAATAACGGCTTTGTATTCTTCAGGCAGGTTTCTGAAACCACATCTGACTGACGAAAGCATACCATTCCTGTATTTTTCATTATAACAAAACTCAACGGGTAAATGTTTGATAATCCCAAGGATCTGATCCTTCGCGGAACCAAGTACCACTATTATCTTTTTGATCCCGGAGGCTGTCACATTTTCTATAACCCTCTCTATCATTGCTTTACCTTCAATAGGTAATAACATCTTCGGGACTTTCATCCTTTTGGATTCACCCGCTGCCAGTATCAAAGCCCAGATCTCCTCCATTTTCAGTTTTTTTAATTATTATCAGCGTCCATCAGGCACGCTGTTACTTCTTCGTACCAGTATTAGCTGAGCTGCGATGCTGATAGCAATCTCCTCTACAGATTTTGACTTTATTTCCAGTCCAACAGGAGCATAAACCTCATTCCACTGATCCTCAGTGGCCCACCTCTTTTCGATAAATTCTGCTTTTATCCTTGCTATTTTATTTTTACTGCCAATCATACCTACATAAGCAGCTCCGGAGTTTATACATGGTTTAAGCGCTTCCGCATCGTCTTTATGACCACGGGTCACAATCACAATGTAAGTATCCGACGATATCTTAAGTCTTTGCATTGTCTTGCCTATCTCGTCAACAACTAAATAATCAGCATCGGGAATATTTTTACTGTTTGCAAAATCGGGTCTGTCGTCAACTACTGTAACTTCAAAATCAAGCAGTTGGCCAAGATGTGCCAACGCTTTTCCTATATGTCCTGCGCCAGCAATTATAAGCTGACAGGGAGGGAATACCGGTTCAAGAAAGCAGAGAACAGAGGATTGCTGCTCCGGTATTTTAAACTCAAGTTCTCTGTATGCTTCAGGAGTCTGTTTTGCCAGAAGGCTATGAACCTCCGGTTCAATTTTCTGCATTAATTGTGCAGGAATTGATGCTTTGTCATATTCTGTCAGCCAGTAACGTCTGATAAGAACCTGCTTATTTGTTCCGGTATCAACCTGTGTAATCAAAACTCCCGGAGTCCTGTTTGCCAAAGACTCCTTCATCTGATTAAAAACTTTAATATGGTTTGGAGGTCTGGCATCAATCAGAATACTTATCTGACCTCCACAGATAGCTTCTTCTTTCTTCGTGATGTCTTTATCAAGAAAGAAATCATAAATACCCGACTCCTGTGATTTAATGGCTTGAAGTGCAATTTTCTGCACCTTCCCTTCAAGAATTCCGCCTCCGACAGTTCCTGAAATTAGTCCTGTCTTTCCGAATAACGCTGAACTGCCCGGCTTTTGTGGTGTTGATCCCTGTGTCCTTATGACTGTCGCAAGAACAAGGGAAGAACCACCGGAACGTTTATTGAGAATCTGCCCGTATATGTTTTTCATCTTCCTGAAAAACAATTAAATGGTTATTACTATTTGGTATTATATTAATATACTTTTTGACCTGATTAAAACTATCAGTATCTTAACAAAAATAGCAAATTTGACGAATTGAATATAACTAAGATTATAAATATCACCTCGTTGACTCTTCCTTCAACATTTCCGGTCAATTTATTAAATTTACCTGATCAAAATAATATAAATACAAAATCCACCTGTTATGAAAACACAGCTGCTTAAATCCCCGGTAATCCTGTTTTATCTACTGTTAATCCTAAATACATGTAAAACACCTGTCAGGGAAGCCGGCCAGGAGATTTCAGACCACAGTTGGCTGGAAGAGATAACAATAGCTCAGTTACAACAGGGGTACAGTGAAAACAAATATTCTGTTTCAGATGTTGTTATGGCATATCTTGACCGGATAATCGAAATTGATAAGAATGGCCCCTGTCTTAATTCAATAATTGAGATAAATCCTGATGCCCTGCAGATAGCAGAAGAACTTGACAGGGAAATGGCAACAGGTAAAATCAGCGGACCGATGTTCGGTATCCCTGTGGTTTTGAAAGATAACATCGATACTCACGACAAAATGCCAACTACTGCCGGTGCTACAGCTTTGAGAAACTCATGCCCCTTGAATGACAGCCATGTGGCAAAACAACTGAGGGACGCAGGAGCTGTTATTATTGCAAAAGCAAACCTGAGCGAATGGGCCAACTTTCGGGCCACCACTTCATCAAGCGGATGGAGTGGTATCGGCGGACAAACGAAAAATCCTTATGTTCTGGATCGCAATCCATGCGGATCAAGCTCAGGATCAGCAGTAGCCGTTTCAGCTAACCTGTGTATGATAGCCATCGGAACGGAAACCAACGGATCAATCGTATGTCCTTCAAATAACAATGGTATTGTAGGATTGAAACCAACAGTGGGTCTGATCAGCCGGTCAGGAATCATTCCTATCTCCTTTACCCAGGATACTCCCGGACCTATGGGACGAACTGTGGAGGATGTTGCCATTTGTTTGGGTGTATTAACTGGCATTGATTCAACTGATTCAAAAACCCTGACATCAGAAGGTAAATACCTGACCGATTATACCAAATCCCTGAAACATGATGGTCTGAAAGAAAAACGTATCGGATTATATAAGAGGGCAACGGGATTTGATGACAGGGTTGATACCCTGATGAAAAAGGCTGTTGCACAAATGATATTACAGGGAGCTGAAGTGATAGAAATAACGGAAACCATGGGAGCCGGATATAATGATGCCTCTTTTGAGGTTCTGTTATATGAGTTCAAAGATGGCCTTAATAAATATTTTGCAGGGCTTCCGGAAAATATACTGGTTAAAAGCCTGAAAGAGTTAATCGAATTCAATAAAACAGATTCAATTGAGTTAAGATATTTTAATCAGAAACTGCTTGAAATGGCCGAACAAAAAGGAGATCTTGAATCTGCTGATTATAAAAAGGCTCTTGCTAAGATGCTTAAAGCGACAAGGGATGAAGGGATTGATAAAATAATGAAGGAGAACAGGCTTGATGCCTTGATCGCCCCTACAGGATCACCTGCATGGAAAACAGATCTTATTCTCGGTGATCATTTCGTTGGCGGGAGTTCTTCTCCTGCAGCTATCGCCGGCTACCCGGCAATAACAGTGCCAATGGGATTTGTTAATGAACTGCCGGTCGGAATCACATTCTTCGGCAGAGCATGGAGCGAACAACTTTTACTGGAGATTGCATATAGTTATGAACAGGCAACAAAATACAGAAAGGCACCCGGGTACCTTTCTACTGATAGATTTATGAACTGGTAACAAAAGTCAGCAGGATAAAACAGGATTATTCTTTTTTTGATTCCTCATTTGATACTGACTGAGTTTTCTCAGGGTCCTCCTCAACTTTTGATGCCTTTTTAAAATCTTTTAAACCCTGCCCTATCCCTTTCATCAGTTCAGGAATCTTACGACCCCCAAACAAGAGAACAACAACGAGTAATATCAGTATGATTTCTGTAAGGCCAAATCTTCCCATCTTTTCGAATATTAATTAACTTATAAAGATACAAAAATAAACAATAAACACGAAACACAGAACTTAAATCTGCAAAATACCCCATGCGAGCAGTATAAGCAGACCCACCATAAGCCAGCTCAGGATGAAACCGACAATGTCTTCGCGATAACGTCTGAAGAAATGTTTCCAGCGCTCTTTCCTGCCCCAGCCAGGAAGATCAAGCAGTAACAGGTCATCGCCTGTTTCCGATGCAAGAGGTTTGTTCCCATCCTTATCAGGTTGTTTTGCATCGGATTTCCTTCTCATATTGTCGAAAAATACTTCAAGTCTCACTTTATCCTCAGGTCTCGTCAGGATACTGATCAGCCAGAAAAAGAAAAAACCGGTCAGCATAGCCAGGCCAAACGGGCCGGGTTTCCATTTATAGACCAGCAGAATTTCACCGGTTGAAATAAAATTGGCAATGTAATATGTTGTAAAAGAAACTATTACTGCAACTGAAGCGCCATATCGGTTAGCCCGTTTCCATATTACCCCTCCGAGAAAAATTATGCCCATGAAAGCTGCAAGTGTTTCAACAAAGAGAAACGCGTGAAGAACATTTTTAATACTAAGGGCAAAAAGGACTGCCATAATTGATAATCCCAAGCCCGAATAACGTCCCATCCATAAGAGACTTTTATCAGTTGCATCAGGTTTTATGTACTTTTTATACAGGTTTTGAGTAAAGAGTGCTCCGGTATTCACCATAAAATTTGAACAGGATGACATATTCGCAGCCAATATTGCCGATAGCATAAGTCCGATCAGGCCCGGTACAAGAAGGATATGACAAGCATAACCAAATGCCATTTCGGGATCAGGAAGGCTTACTCCCTGTCTTAATACAAGTGCAGCAACCACAATGCCTGTCAGGGCCCATCCGATAGTAATAAGTCTCTTCACCATCGATCCGAAAGTTTGTCCTATCCGGCCTGCCCTTTCAGTGTTGCCTGTCGCACACATGGAGATCATATGAGGTTGAGCTGTTATTCCCACAATACCGTTAACTGCCAGCATAGCTATGGTAAACGAATCGATTCCGCTTTCTCTGTTAATGAGATCGAAGAAATGTTCCGGAAGCAACTCCTTCATCGAATGAAAGCCGCCAACCTCATGTAATCCTAAAGGAATAAGCAATATCGATAAGGTAATTATAAAAAACGACTGGATAAAATCAGTATATGCAGCGGCAATTAATCCTCCGATGAAACTATAAAGAATGAAAGCGACAGTCATTACCAGCACAATCAAGTTTGGAGAAAAAACACTTCCCGATGCCACCGAGATTACTTTCGCCGCTCCCTGCAGCATCACTCCCATACTGAAGACAAAGAATGTTATGGCAAAAACTGTATATACAAGTCCCATAGTACTACCATACCTGTCTTCAATAATCTCACCCAGTGTTGTACGTTCACTGCGCCGGTAAAAAGGAGCAATGAGCCAGTAAAAAGGCGTTATCAGCATATTCTTCCACTGATACCATATTGTTGCAAAACCATGGCTGAAAGTTGCTCCTGTCTGGGCTACAGGCATCTCGGCATGTGTGCCTACACCAAATGCCTGTCCAATCATTATATACCATTTGAATTTTCTTTCTCCGCGGAAATATCCGTCGCTGGTCCGGATCTTTCGCGAAATCCAGATTCCAAACGCTGTTATGAATATGAAATATCCAATTAAAACGATATAGTCGATAGGATTCATATTTCGTTCGTTTGTTCGTTATCCTGTTGCATAAACCAGTTCTCCCGAGAGAAAGGTCTTTTTTATAATTAGCTGATTATCATTTAATTCGAACAAAATAATATCTGCACGTTTTCCGGGAGCAAGTATTCCTCTGTCCTTCAGATCATAAATATGCGCTACATTCCCTGATACCATCTTTATGGCTTCACCAAGTGAACAACCTGTGTAATTCATCATGGTCTCCACTCCTGTACGCAGAGGCAATGATGCCCCGGCCAGACAATTAAGCTTAGGATTCTTCACAAGACCGTCATCAGTATAAACCACCTCGCTTCCCAGGAAGATATATTTACCCGGAGTCATTCCGATAAGATGATTTACATCAGACGTAAGTATCATATTATCAGGCCCCTTAACTTTATAAAACACCTGTATTTCTTCGGGCAGCAAATGATGTCCGTCGGCAATAACAGACGGCGTCAACAGATCGTTTGCCAGCTGAGGCCATAAAGGATTGTTATGACGATGTATCATATTGGCACATCCGTTGCCGAGGTGTGTTGATAACCTTGCTCCATTCCTAACTGCAAGATTGATTATCTCTGCTGATGCATTAGTATGGCCAAGTGAGACTACAATGCCATTCTGAGTACATAGCTTAATAAACTCGATTGCTCCCTCAATCTCGGGACTGATTGTAATCTGTATTATATTTCCGTTTGCAGCTGTCTGATATTCAGCAAACTCGTTCCATGATGGATTCCTTATATGCATTACGGGATGACAACCATAGAATCCCTCTTCTGATGAAATATATGGTCCTTCCAGATGAAAACCGGGAACAGAAAGCCGTAACATTGGAAACTCAAGTGATTCAGCAAGCAATTTGAAATTTCTTATCAGATTATCATGGCTGTTTGTGATCAGAGTCGGGACAAATGAAGTGACGCCATCTTTCCATATTGCCTCTGCGGCTTTTATCATTTGTTCAGGTGAGAAGTTCTCATCTGAGAAATCAACTCCTTTATATCCGTTTACCTGATTATCAATAAGTCCTGGTGCAATATAAAGATTACTGTTTTTAGTGCCATTATCATCAGTGTTTGAGATACTTGAAATAATACCGTCCGTGATCTCAACTTCAACAGGATCATTAGTTTCAAAATGGATTCCCTTAATTCTTATGGTTTCAGTTTTGGTCATCAACTTGAATCTGTCATTCGCTAAATGTTGCATCAAAATGTTATCAGTTTCGAAACGGAATTATGATCCAGAAAGAGATTCACATCGGTATGTTGTTTCAGCATTGTTGCCGGAACCATATTATCAAGCCTGCAGGTAAGTGTCTTATAAACTGCATCAGCTTTAACCTTATGAGGAACACAGGAGATAATGGTCCTGCATTGCATTATCTGCCAGACTGTCATTGAAACAGCCTCTTTGGGAACATCATCGATACTTTTGAACCATCCTTCGTTTATTTGCTGGAGCTTGCAGCGGTCATTGAGTTTAACTACAATATAAGCTTCCCGTGTGTCAAAATCTGCAGGCGGATCGTTAAATGCGATATGCCCGTTTTCACCAATCCCTATTAGTCCGACATCAACCGGTTTCTTTCTGATCTCTTCTGTTAACTCTTTAATCCTTAATGTAATATCCTCTTCTACATCAACCTGGTGAAATTTTCTAACTGATATATGACCAATGAATCGTTCCAGAAGATATTTTCTGAAGCTGGCCGGATGAGTTACCGGAAGGCCTATATACTCATCCAGATGAAACACCTCCACCTTTGGCCAGGGAACATTCTCCCTGATCAATGCCCGGAAAGTCTCAAACTGCGAGCTGCCAGTTGCAACCACCAGACGTGCTTCACCATTCGCATTAATGACTTCGTTTAGTTTTGCAGCAATAAATTTTGCTGCTTTCTCCCCAAGTTCTGATGAATTTGCAGATATATTTATATTCATACTTGTATATATTTACCTTACTTAGTTTTAGCTTAAACTATTAGTTTAGGGATTCTTTTAACCACGGATTACAAAGTATTAAGACGGAGGACCACTGTTTTGCACTCCGTGAACTACTCAGTGTTACTCCGTGCAACTCATTGATTGACAAGCTTTTACTTAATCTCTTCATATTAATAACAATGTAACGCTCCAGCGTTTTGAATCCTGATAAATGTGCATAAAAGGTAGCCAAAAGTAATACCCCCCATCCCCCCAAGGGGGGCTTTAAAAGGACAGTAATTAAAAGTCCCACATGGAGGATTAAGAGGTAAAGAAAATGCATTTGAACAATCACCTATATTAATATTCAATAAAAACAGCACTGATCATATGTCTCTTTCAATAAATTTTCATAATCCATAAAAATAGAATAATAAATTTATAATTCAATTTCCTATCTTGGGCAAAATTATTTTTTATTATGCAACGACAGATCTTATTACTTTTTTCTGTTTTAACATTTGGCACTACCTCTCTTTATTGTCAGAGCAAAGCAATAAACAGGGACAAATATCGGATACATATCTCTCAAACAGATAAAGGCATAAATATTGATGGTATTCTTGATGAAGAGCCCTGGATGACAGCCGAGCGTACCGTAAAATTCCAGCGGGTTACTCCCACCGACACAGGTTATGCCATTGCGCAGACTGTAGCCATGCTCACCTATGATGAATTAAATCTGTATGTTGGCGTAATATGTTATGATCCCACACCCGGTAAGAGACCTGTCGAATCGTTGCGCAGGGACTACAGTTTTACGAAGAACGATAACTTCATGCTCTTTCTCGACACCTACAATGATCAAACCAATGGATTTGCATTCGGCATTTCAGCAGCAGGTGCTCAGACTGAAGGCCTTCAGTATGATGGCACGAAAGTACTATACAGCTGGGATATCAAGTGGAGATCAGTTGTTAAGAGCTATGATGACCGCTGGGTAATAGAGCTTAGTATACCTTTCCGCAGTATACGTTACTTTGAAGGTGATAAGGAGTGGGGAATCAATTTTGGTCGCCTCGATCTGAAAAACAACGAAAAATCCGCCTGGGCGCCCATGCCACGACAATTTCCTCATTGTTCACTCCCCTACACGGGAACACTGGTATGGGATAAACCTATGGGTAAGGCCGGGCTGCGCTTCTCTCTGATTCCTTATGTTACCGGCAAAGTTACCAGTGATAATGAAGCAGGTGAAGATACAAAATGGAATGGGAATGCAGGCTTTGACGCCAAGATGATACTGTCAACATCCATGAACCTTGATCTTACAGTAAATCCCGATTACTCACAGGTTGAAGTTGACAGGCAGCAGACAGATCTTGACCGTTTTGAACTTTTCTTTCCTGAAAAGAGACAGTTTTTTCTTGAAAACAGTGACCTTTTTGCCAGTCTGGGTACTGGGACCGTCAGACCTTTTTTCTCGAGACGTATTGGCCTCAACAATCCTGTCAGAGCTGGCGCGCGCCTCAGCGGAAACCTGGGAAATAACTGGAGAATCAATCTGATGGATATCCAGACTGGTGAAAAAGATGATATACGGGCAGCTAATTATCTGGTTGCAGCTTTACAGCGTCAGGTTTTCAGCCGGTCAAATATATCAGCTTTCTTTATCAACAAACAGGTTATGGATGTAAAGAGTGACACTTCTTTCTCCGGAAACAGGTTCAATCGTGTTGCCGGTCTGGAATATAACCTCGCCAGTCCCGACAATCGCTGGACAGGAAAGGCTTTTTTTCATCAGAGCTTTCAAAACGGTATGACAATTAAGGATGCAGCAATGGCAGCTAATCTCACATATTCATCTCAATATCTTACTGTCACTCTTAATCAATCGCTGGTAGGTGCCGGATATATCGCTGAGACAGGATATGTCAGAAGAAAAGGTTATTACGAAATAAATCCGGCATTCCAATATAAATTCTTTCCGAAGTCAAATACCATTATCAATCATGGGCCGGGTCTGAAAATGGATATATTTTTTAATCCTTCATTAGCTCTGACCGACAGGGAAACACAGCTTTCATACAGGATCGAGTGGATTAATAAGTTTATTACTTCGGTTGATGTCAGAGAGACCTATATCAAACTCAAGGCTCCATACGATCCTACCAATACTGGTGGAATACAACTTGATGCAAATGAAGATTTCCATTGGAACGAGGCAGGAGCATCAATTACCTCCGATCCACGCAAACTATTCAATGTTTCGTTGACCAGCAGGTATGGAGGTTATTATAACGGGACAAGGTGGTCAGTTCACGGTGAACTGAACTACCGGATCCAGCCCTATGGAAGCCTTGCTCTGTCCTCCACCTATAATAATATATCATTACCTTCACCCTATAACAGTGCTGAGCTGCTGCTCATCGGTCCAAGGCTGGATTTTACCTTTACCGATAAGCTCTTCTTTACCAGTTTTATTCAATACAATAATCAGATTGATAACCTGAATATTAACCTGCGTTTCCAGTGGCGTTTTGCACCGGTGTCCGACCTGTTTATTGTATATACCGAAAATTCATTCCCGGCTGATTACAGTATAAAGAACCGAGGGCTGGTGGTTAAGATATCTTACTGGTTTAATTGAAGGCTGAGTACAAGGCTAAAGGCAAATGGTATTTAAGGTTACAATTATGAAATAATCAGGTAAGTTATGAAATTATTCTAAAAATTATTACTACAAATTTTTAGAATATTTATTTAATTTATTCGAAATGAACTTTGTGTAATAATAAGAATCTACTTGATCATAAAATCAAGCAGCGGTTTATTTCCCAGGTAGGCAACAAGGTTATCGTTTCTTGACAAAGGTCCCACACCCGATGGAGTACCGGTGAAGATAAGATCGCCTGTTTTAAGTGTAAAGAATCTCGAAACGTAAGCCACTATTTCATCAATTCCGAAAATCATATCCGCGGTGTTACTCTGCTGAACAATTTTATCATTGATCTCAAGCCTGAAGTCGAGATTACGCATGTCATTTATTTCAGTAACGGGGATAAATTTCCCGACCGGAGCTGCTCCATCAAAACCTTTGGAGATTTCCCATGAGAGTCCTTCTTCTGACAAACTGCTCTGAAGATCGCGGGCCGTAATATCAATACCAACTGTCACTTCATCATAGTAACGGTTCGCAAATTGCGCGGATATTCCCTTCCCCAGTCTACATATTTTTATTACCACCTCAACTTCATAATGGATCTCCGAAGAAAAATCCGGCAGGAAAAATGGTTTATTGTTCTTAAGAAGGGATGAATCGGGCTTAAGAAAAATAATGGGCTTCTCAGGGAAGGGACGTCCCATCTCTATTGCATGCTGCCTGTAATTAAGCCCTATACAGATTATTTTCATATTATGTGCGGCTTTCCCCGAAAGACCGTAGCTTGATTTCAGTCAGGACTTTCTTGGTGTATAAAGGAAAGTCTCCGTTCATCATCCACGAATAATATGATGGATCCTCAACAAAAACAGCTTCGACTGACTTACCTTTATGTTTTCCGAAATTGAAGATCTCAACTCCTTTCTCATCATAAATTATCCGGCCTGCAAAATCAACCAGCTTATTAAAGGAGCTAAATTCTGCAAGCTTATCCACCTCATTGTCAAGATCATCATATCTATCTAGCTGTGCTTTAAGAATTTCATAAGTTGCCCCGGTATCGACCTTTGAGCTGTGGGCATGTTCAAGATCCTTACTACAATAGAACTGATATGCTGCCGATAATGTCCGTTGCTCTTTCTTATGGAAAATAACCTGGACATCAATATATTTCCGCTTTCTGAAGTTAAAGTCAAGATTGATCCTCAGAAACTCCTCTGCAAGCAGTGGTATATCGAACTTAATGGCATTGTAACCGGCAAGATCGCAGCCTTCGATAAATGCTGCAAGTTTCTTTGCTATTTCTTTGAAGGTGGGAGCATTAGCAACATCCTTATCAGTAATACCATGTATAGCTGTTGATTTTGGTGGAATAGGTAATTCGGGATTGATCAGTGAAGTCATCCACTCTTCTTTACCATTCGGACTGATCTTCAGGATGGATAGTTCAACAATACGATCGGTCGAAACGTTTATACCGGTTGTTTCGAGATCGATAAAAGCTATGGGACGTCTCAGGTTAAGTTCCAATTATCAGGCGTTTATCATCATTGGCATGAGAAGCATTAACAGATCTTCAGACTCATTTTCTGATTCTGCAGGAAGAAATAATCCTGCCCTTGTCGGGTCGGCCAGTTCGATGACTACATCCTGAGAACTAATATTGGCAAGGATCTCGAGAAGGAAGATCGATTTGAATCCAATTTCAATTTCGTCTCCTTCGTACTGACACTTGATCCTTTCATAGGCCGATATTGAGAAATCGATATCCTGTGCTGAAACGACCATCTGGTTACCTTTAAGCTGTAGTTTGACCAGGTTGCTCGCCTGGTTTGAGAAAACTGATACTCTCTTGAGAGTATTGTAAAACTCCACCCTGTCGACGGTGATCTTACGGGGATTATTCTTGGGAATTACTGAATTATAATTCGGATAATTACCTTCGACCAGACGACATACCACTTTATAATCGTTCAGATTAAAGAATGCGTTCTTATCATCGAACTCAACCGAAACGGATCCCTCCTCTTTAGGTAATATATTCCTCAGAAGTGATGCAGGCTTCTTGGGTAATATGAATGATGCATTATCATCAGCTTTTGCATCAGCACGCTGGTATCTAACAAGCTTATGAGCATCAGAAGCAACAAATGTAATATTATCAGTTGAAGTTTCCATGAAGATACCACCCATAACTGGACGCAGTTCATCATCAGCAGTGGCAAACAGGGTTTTATTTATACCGGACAGCATAACATCTGCATTGATTGTGAAGGAGAATTTCTTTTCTTTTTTTATTGAAGGCAACGCAGGAAAATCAATGCCATTCTGTCCAACGACGTTGAACTTACCATTCTCTGAACTGATAACCACTGCCAGTGTATCCAGATTAATGTCAAAAGCAAGAGGCTGAACAGAAAACTCCTTAAGTGTGTCGAGTAATATTCTTGCAGGAAGAGCAATAATACCTTCACCATCTGCATTTTCAAGCTTCATCCTTGTTATCAGTGTTGACTCCAGATCAGATGCAGTAATTTCCAGTTCGTTCCCTGACAGGTTAAAAAGAAAATTATCAAGAATCGGAAGCGTATTCTTTGAACTTATAACTCTGCTAATGGCTTGCAAATGACTAAGAAGTTCGGTGCTGGATACAACAAATTTCATCATTAGTAATTTATTTTAATGGTATGATGGAACCCACATGTAGCTTGTTTTAATATTGTGTTTGATTATTCAAATACATGTGGGTTTCATATTTATTTATTGTTAGGGTTATTTATAAATTAAATAAAATACGTAAACAACTATGAATAAGTGAATTAAAGCAATATTCTGGTTATTTTCTTAATTATCAATATTACAAAAAAAAACTATTATCCTCAAAATAAAATATTATTCAGGAAAGAAATACGACTTCTTTTTCAGTATCGGATCAACATCAAAATACCTCATAATAAACATCTCTTCACTCTTTTCAGTCTGTCCTCCTACCCTGTCGGTGTCTTTGCGTAATTCCCCGTTTTCTTTAATAACAAGTTCCCGGATAGTAAGTACTGTTTTATTTCCATTGATATCAGTTACATTGATCCTGTAAATGGGTTCATCACTTTCACCAATTCCCTCATTCATTGAAGGTATTTCAAATGCCCATTTTTCGAACGGGATACGCACAAAATACGAAAGATAACGGACAACACGTGCAGTGTCCCATCCGTATAGATTTCCGCTAAGATCAGAAAGAATAAAGTTATTTCCGGTGTTTCTTATTGAAAAAGAAGATGTAGTATCTCTCAGATTTTCCAGTGTTACAGTGCCAATTTCTGAAGGAAGAAGATTGAAAACAATATAAGGCTGCCAGAACTTTTCATTGAGAATAAATGCTGACCCAATTTCTGTTTCATATCCCGGAATATGAACAATGAAAGGCTTTGACCTTTCCCTGATCTTCATAATGTTTCCGTATGTGTTTGACCCTGTTTTATATACTAAAAAGGATTGCAGCAGTTTTCTGTTCCCGTATACCTTAACCTTTACAGGTTTAATTCCTTTTTGAATGATCTCGGTATTAAACAGCTCCATGGAAACAGGTGACTTGATCTTCATCTCCCTGAGGATCTTCTCAATGAAAAGGATACTGCTTTTCCGGGTTTCATTATTCCCGTTAACCAGCCATTCTTCATCTTTTTTCATAAGATTAAGTCTTCTCTCCCCCTCAGAAAATTCAATTTCCGTTATCTCTTTACCTTCCGGAATAGCAAAAGAGCTATTACTTTTTCCAAAGGGAGTACGCCCCTTAAAAAGGAAGATAATTGCAAGGATAATCAGAATAGAAAAAAAAATAAGATATTTGATAATAGCTTTCATTATCAATATTTTGTGTATATTTTTCTTCTTATGAGCCCATATAGTATCCCGGCAAGTACGACAATCAATACAGGACCTGCCACGTTAAGAAGTTGCCATTTTATCCTCTCTTTCTTTATCCTTGTACTGTCAAGCAGCCTCAGCTTCATTTCCCTCGATCTTAATTCCATTATCCCGTTATCATCAACCAGGTAATTCATGCAATTAATAAGAAAATCCCTGTTACCGAACATTTCACCGGTATATTTATCCTGCCCAAGTGTAAGCGGTGTTTCCGAAGCACCCATTCTCCGGACTTCATTCCGTATTATATCCCCGTCGGCTATAACAATCATTTTGGTTTCAACACTTCCGGTCTTCACACTGAAGCTTTTATCTGATAAAAAATGGTCAGTCATTCTGTTGCGGAACGCTGAAGGGAAAACACCTTCAAGCAATATCGCAACTGGCAATCCGGATCTGGTAAAATTATTCTCGTCGGGGATTTGTTCTGCTTCTTTGAGGCTGATCATTAACGGGGGTGTAAGCGTCCGGGTATAAGCTGATGTTGCCAGAAGTATGTGTTTATTTATCCTGCTGTCGAGGCCAACCGTGTCGATATAGTTTGTGAATTCACCTTTCACTTTGTTCAGATTCCTTGTAATGGGATGATCTGATGCCGGAGTAAGAAGAGGATAATATAACCATGGGGCAGGTACAACCTGCTGACGTGTGCCACCAACCATTAAAGTAAGTCTTATTATTATGCACTCGAGGTCCTGTATTAAAACCGGATTAACTCTTGCGCCGTACCTGAAAAGCTGATCCTCAATGTTAAGCGGTCTGTAAAGGGCAGCTGTCTCACCATAAATAAGGCTGTCGGAATTCACTTCGACCTCCTCAACGAGCCACACCACTTTGCCTCCGTTCATAATATACTGATCAATTACGAACTTGTCGCTTTCGGTGAACTCTTTCTCTGGTCCTGCAATGATTACAGCTGCATAATCGTTAAGGATTCCTGGTTTGCCACCCAAAACACCCCTGTCGATCGTAAAAAATTTTGCCAGGCTAATGGTTATATCCGCAACCTCAACTTCGGGAATCTCATCATGCCCTTCAATAAAAGCGATTTTATAAACAGTGTCGGAACTGAGTGTGGCAATTGTCTGAATCATCTCATATTCAAGTGATTCAATGGAATGAAGGATATTCTGTTCATACGACAGGGAACTGTTATTCTTCAAGAAATTCACAGGTACCTCAATACCGTTATAGTTCACGATCATTCCGGGAAAAACTATCTTCTGGCTCGAACCACCTTCCCCATCACCTGCACGAATATTGACCGGATTCAATCCCTTATTATAAAGAGTCTGGTACTGCAATTCTCTCTGCTGAGCATCTTTGCTACCGGCAGGATTGATGAACTCATAGTCAATTTTTCGTCCGGAGGCAATCCTGAATTCATCAAGCATCTCACTTACCGATCGTTTAAGCCGTTTTAACGGGATAGGCATTTCCCCGTCAAGAAAAACCTGAACATAGATATCATTCTCTATTCCGTCAAGGATTGTGCGTGTCGGATCAGAAAGCGAGTACCTTCTGTCTTCAGTAAGGTCTATTCTTACTCTGGCAAAGGATATAATATATCCGGTAAGGATAATGCCGGCTACTATTATTATGAATTGCAGCCATATTCTGTTTCTGATACTCTTTATATCTGTTCCGTCATTCACGATTCAGCTTCTTTTTTTCCATTTCCTCGACAACAGTACAAGCCTTGTAGCTTCATTGAATATCATAGCCACAGCGACAAAATATACAATATCCCTTATATCAAGAACTCCTCTGCTCATTGATTTATAGTGTTCATTAATTCCCAGTCTGATTACAAACTCATCGAGGCTTTTCAGACCCGGCAGATAAGCAAATGAGTCAAATCCCATAAAAAGGAAAAAGCATAAAAACACAGCAATTATAAATGCAATAACCTGATTATCTGTAAGTGATGATGCAAATAAACCTGCAGAAGCATATACTGCCGCCAGAAAAAACAAACCGGTAAAAGCCCCCCATGTACCGCCTTTGTCAAGGTTTCCGGGAATCTCGCCGAGGTTATAAACTGAAAAATAATAGATCAGACCCGGAATAATCGCCAGCAGAACAAGTATAACGGCTGCCAGGTATTTACCATAAATAATTCCCCTTTCTGTTAAAGGTTTTGAATAAATAAGTTCTATTGTTCCGAGGCGTTTTTCTTCAGCGATCATTTTCATGGTAACGGCGGGCACCAGGAAAAGAAATACCCATGGCGACATATAGAACAGTGTACCCAGTCCCGCATAACCGCTGTCGAGAATGTTCCATTCACCCGGGAACACCCACATAAAGAGGCTGTTAATAAGCAGGAAAACAATTATTACTACGTACCCCGTAAGGCTGCTGAAAAATCCGTTTATCTCTTTTCTTAAAATAGTAAGCATAATAAATATCCAACAAAAATACTCAATTGGAAAATAAATTAAATGTCAACTTAAAATCCGTTTTCTGATTTTCTGGCATATTTTATATCCGAAATAATGACCCCCCGATAATAAAAATCAATGATCTGTCTGAAAGTGAATCCCTTTTCTGCCATCACCATTGTACCTTCCTGGCATAGTCCCACTCCATGACCATAACCTCTGCCTTTTAGTATAACAGAATCACCTTCGATAACTGTAAAAACCACCGACTCAGGAGCCTGGCTGGTAAAGAGACGTATTCTCACCTGGCCGTATGAGAGTGTCATACAGGTCATAAACAAAAACACCCCAACAATCCGTCTCATATACCCAACCCTTTTATCTCCACTCCAAGCCTACCGACCATTTCAGCAGCAATCCTGTAAGATGCTCCTGCAGGGCCCAGTTTCTCCCTCAGGGCTTTATAATCCGACAGTATTTGTTCTCTTTTTGAACCACCTGGTAATACAGCCTTCAGCTCATACAGAAGATTTTTTTCATTAATCGAATACTGCAGCAATTCTTTTACAACTTCTCGATCCATTATCAGGTTTACCAGCGACACATACTTCACTTTGATAAGTGTCCATGCAATAAGGGCTGAAAAGAAATCACCTTTGTAACAGACCACCTGGGGAATGCCTGCCAGTGCCGCTTCAAGCGTAGCTGTTCCCGATGCAACCAGTGCTGCCTGTGCTATACTTAATATCTCATAGGTTTTTTCCTTGATGAGTTTTACAGGTTTATCCCCGATAATTTTAAGATACAATTCATCCGCAAGATTTTTTACACCTGCAATAACAAATTGATATTCCGGAAAATGACGAACAACATTTAGCATCCCGGGAAGTATATGCTCAACTTCATGTTTCCGGCTGCCTGCAAGGATTGCTATTACAGGTTTATCTCCAATGCCGGAGGTTGCAAAATCCATCATATTATTTCCGGGAGATGGTATTTTTTTTTCAATTTCATCAACAAGCGGATTACCATAGAATTCGACCGGAATATTATGTCTCCTGTAAAATTCTACTTCAAAAGGGAAGATGATGTACATCCTGTCGACATACTTTTTTATCTTTTCGACTCTCTTTTCCTTCCATGCCCAGAATTTGGGAGATATATAATAGAAGACCCTGAATCCGTTTTTCTTTGCAAACTCTGCAATCCTGAGATTAAATCCGGGGTAATCGATCAGAATTAATACGTCGGGATTACTTTCTTTTATTTGCTTTTTACAGAGAAATAAATTCCTTCTTATTGCTTTCATATTTTTCAGGATAACCATGAAGCCCATGAAAGCGGTCTTACTATAGTGCATTAAAAGAGTTGCCCCTGCGGCTTTCATCAGGTCGCCACCCCAGCAGTAAATCTGTGCATCACGATCGGCTTTAAGAAGTCCTCTGACAAGATTCGAACCGTGAAGGTCGCCTGACTGTTCACCTGCAATAATAAAATACCTCATCTTAAGAATTTTACGGCGAATACAACTACAGCCCAGGCGATAGTTATACCCAACACTCCGCGCGCTGCGCGAAGCATATCAAGACGGTTAAATACAAGGAAAAGAATCAGATTGGGCACAACACACAGTGTTACTGCGTGCGTTATGATATCTGCATCGGTAATCCTGTTAATATATGAAGTGAGACTTCTGTTTCCATGAAAAAAAAGATATATTATCAAACCCGTCATAAATGGTAACAGTAAGCCTGTTACAATGCCGGTAATCAGTTTATCATATTTCTCAGATCCTGTCATTTACTGAATTGTTCTTTAAGTTTATCAAGGTATTCGTGAGCTGTCAAATCGATAGCAACAGGTACAACAGACACATATTTATTTGCCAGTGCCCATTCGTCGGTATCGGTTGCTTCAGGTTCATGATTATTAAAAAACCCGGTAAGCCAGTAATATGTTTTACCCATAGGATCTTTTCGTTTTTCAAACTCTTCCTTCCAGTTTCCTTTCGCCTGTCGGCAAACTTTTATCCCCCTGATTTCATCTTCAGGCAATGCTGGTATGTTAACATTAAGGCATATGCCAACAGGTAACGGATCTGAATATAGCCTGTCCATCACAATCCGTATATACTTTTTGCAAATTGAAAAATCGGCGTTTCTTGAAAAGCTGTTAAGCGAAAATCCAACTGAATTGATTCCGTACAGACAACCTTCAATGGCAGCCGCCATTGTACCCGAGTACAATACACTTACTGAAGCATTTGCTCCATGATTTATTCCTGAAACCACCCAGTCAGGCTGACGTTCAAGAAGCTGGCTTACTGCAATCTTTACACTATCAGTAGGAGTACCGTTGCAGGCATATATCCTGTGTTTATCGTTCTCTTCAAGCAGTTTAACGCGCAGAGGGGTTTTAACGGTAAGGGCCTGTGACATTCCCGACATACTCTCAGTCGTTGACACAAGAACAACCTTTCCATATTCCTCCATTACCTCAAGAAGAGTTTTCAATCCGGCAGCATATAACCCGTCATCATTCGTCAAGAGTATTAACTTTTCACCTTTGCCTGAAATCATATATGAAATGTTTGATTTACAAAGATAGACAAATACCCTTTCTCTGAATAAAGTACCTTTACTTCTCAATACTTTTTTTAAAATTCTTACTTTTGCACTCTTAATAATTTATTGTTCTCAGAACAAACAGGAAATGAAAATCTCTTATAACTGGCTTAAGGAATATTTACAAATTGATCTTGATCCACATAAGGTTGCTGAAATATTAACAGGTGTTGGTCTCGAAATAGAAGGTACTGAAGAATGGGAATCGGTTAAGGGTGGTCTTAAAGGTGTTATCATCGGGGAAATCCTCACCTGCAAGAAACATCCGGGAGCTGACAAACTTTTTATTACAACTGTAAATATTGGTGATCCCGAACCTCTTCATATTGTCTGCGGGGCTCCGAATACAGCTGCCGGCCAGAAAGTTCCGGTAGCAACTGCAGGAACAGTGCTATATTACGGGGATCAGAATATAGAAATAAAAAGGTCCAGAATAAGAGGGGAATTATCTGAAGGAATGATCTGTGCCGAAGATGAACTGGGACTTGGTGATACTCATGAAGGCATTATGGTTCTTGATGGAAATGCTCAACCTGGTACACCTGCCAGCGAATATTTTAATATAGCGAAGGATTTTGTATTTGAAATAGGGCTTACACCAAACAGGATTGACAGTGGTTCCCATTTTGGAGCTGCCCGCGATCTGGCTGCATATCTTGTCCTTAATGAAGAACATGACCGGAAAGCTACTTTACCGTCAGTTGCCGGTTTCAAACCGGACAATTCAGATAATCCCTGTGAAGTCATAGTTGAAAATACCATCGATTGCCCAAGATACTCAGGTATTACTATCAGTGGTATAACAGTCGGTGAATCACCGGATTGGTTAAAGAATCGACTCCGTGCCATCGGACTTAATCCGATAAATAATATTGTTGATATTACAAATTTCGTTCAGTACGAAATAGGTCAGCCACTTCATGCATTTGATGCGAATAAAATTGAAGGGAAAAAAGTCATTATCAAAAATCTCCCTGACAAAAGCAGATTTATTACTCTTGACGGAGTGGAAAGAACTCTTTCATCAAGAGACCTTATGATATGTAATGCTATCGAAGGTATGTGTATAGCCGGAGTCTTCGGAGGTATCAAATCAGGGGTAACAGAATCAACAACAAATATATTTCTCGAAAGCGCTTATTTTAATCCGGTATCTATTCGTAAAACCTCAAGAAGACATGGCTTGCAAACTGATGCTTCATTCAGGTTCGAAAGAGGTGCTGATCCCGACAATACTTTATGGGCCCTTAAAAGAGCTTCAATGCTCATCAGGGAACTGGCAGGCGGACATATCTCATCGGATATAGTTGATATTTACCAAAAAAAAATACCGAATACCATTATTGAGGTAAACTACAGTAACATCGACAGACTCATCGGCAAACATATCGATCAGGCAATTATTAAGAAGATCCTGACATTGCTTGACATAATGATAAGAAGTGAGAGCAACGGGAAGCTTCTTCTGGAGATACCTCCAGGCCGTGTTGATGTACACAGGGAGGCAGATGTAATAGAAGAGATATTAAGGATTTACGGATATAATAATGTTGAGGTTAATGATCATGTAAACTCTACTCTGACATATACGGAAAAACCTGATAAAGAAAAAATAATTAATATCATATCTGATCTTCTTGTTGCAAATGGTTTCACGGAAATAATGTGTAATTCACTTAATCCCGCATCATGGTATGAACAAAGCGAAGATTTTGTTTCTGAGCAGCTGGTAAGGCTTGCCAATCCTTTAAGTTCTGATCTGAATGCAATGAGACAATCGTTATTATACGGGGGACTCACTTCAATAATCTGGAATATAAACAGACAATGTACTGATCTCAGATTTTTTGAATTCGGCAACTGTTATTTCAAGTGGAAAACAGGTAATTCTGAAGATGTTACAGATAATTACCTGGAAAAAACAGCGTTTGATCTCTTCATTTCAGGTAACACCGGTAAACAAGCCTGGAATTATACTGCGAATCCAACAGATTTCTATCATATTAAATCGGCAGTCGAGATGATCCTTACAAGGCTGGGTATCAGACCTGAGACATTAAATATGAATGAGAGCGCTAAAAAATACTTTGCCGAGTCGCTGACATACAGTTATAATAATATTCAGGTTGCTGAAGTCGGCCGTATAGCAAAATCATATCTCATTAAATTTGACATCAATCAGGATGTATACTATGGCCATATTGAATGGGATTTTCTGCTGAAGCTTTTAAAGGGCCATACAATTTTATACGAGGAACTTCCCAGATTCCCAACAGTCAGACGCGATCTTGCCCTGTTACTTGATAGTGGAATTAAATTCGCACAGATCAGGGAGATTGCTTTCAGAACTGAGAAAAATATACTTAAGGATGTTGGTTTGTTTGATGTTTATGAAAGTGAGGATCTTGGTAAAAACAAAAAATCATATGCTGTAAACTTCATCCTCAGGGATGACCTTAAAACACTTACAGACAAGAATATAGATAAGGTGATGAACAATCTTATCAGTACTTTCGAAAAAGAACTTGGAGCACAGATTAGATAATCATGGAAGGAAGGATTGAATTGATCAAAGGGGATATTACAACTCTTGAAGTTGATGCCATAGTAAATGCTGCAAATAACCGGCTTCTGGGAGGAGGAGGTGTTGACGGAGCAATACATAAAGCCGCAGGACCAGAACTTCTTGCTGAATGTAAGCTGCTTAACGGTTGTGAAACAGGTAAGTCAAAAATAACAGGAGGCTATCGCCTTAAAGCTAAATATATTTTACATACTGTCGGACCAATCTGGAAAGGAGGATGTTTTGAAGAACATTCCCTGCTTGCTTCATGTTATCAGTCTTCTCTTTCTCTTGCAAGAGAAAACAAAATAAAGACAATTGCTTTTCCGGGTATTTCAACTGGTATTTACGGATTCCCGAAGGACCAGGCTGCTATGATCGCTGTAAATGAAACGAGGAGATTCCTGAGAAAAAATGCAATTCCCGAAAAAGTTGTGTTTGTTGTATTCTGTGATGAGAATTATGAATTATACAGGAAGCTTCTTGATCAATGATCGGTATGATTAAATCTGTTAGTAACTATGTCTCGCTCGTAAAGTTCAGCCATACTATCTTTGCAATGCCGTTTGCACTGATAGGTTTTGCACTGGCAGTATCGGAACCTGAGCATCAGTTCAGCATCCGGTTATTTATACTTATTTTGCTGTGCATGATCTTTGCACGTAATACAGCAATGGCTTTTAACAGGCTGACTGACAGGAAGTTTGATGCCATTAATCCCAGAACAAGCAACAGAGAGATACCTTCCGGGAGAATCAAACCCGAAGCAGTTGTGATTTTTATAGTTATAAATGCAGCTCTTTTCATTATTACTACCGGTTTTATTAACCGGCTGACACTCTTTCTTTCACCTCTGACCCTCCTGATCATCCTTGGTTACAGCCTTTCCAAAAGAATAACTTTTCTCTGTCATTTTATCCTTGGTCTCGGACTCAGCCTTGCTCCGATAGGTGCCTATATTTCAGTAACAGCCGCCTTTTCAATCACTCCAATCATATACTCCTTCATAGTCCTGACATGGGTAAGCGGCTTTGATATAATCTATGCACTCCAGGATGATGATTTCGATAAAAGAAATCATCTTTATTCCCTTCCATCATCCCTGGGACGAAGGAAAGCACTTGCTTTGTCAGTTATCATACATTTCTTTACCTTCGTACTGGTAATGGCTTCAGGTTTTTCAGGGGAAGGAGGTTTGCTTTACTGGGCCGGAGCTGTAATATTTACTACATTATTGATATATCAGCACCTGATTGTGAAACATGATGATCTGAGCAGGGTCGGACTTGCATTCGGGACAACAAATGGGATTGCCAGTATGTTTTATGCCATTTTTGCAATACTCGACCTGTATATGAAAAACAGGTAATTAACAAATTTTGTCGCCTTAGTTAAGCATCTTATTTTGATTTTTTTTGTTACTTGGAATCCGTAAATAAACTACCTAAATGGGGGAAATAATTATTAAGGAGGTACTCACCAGAAAAGACCTTCGTGATTTTATCTATCTTCCTGCAAAAGTCCACAGCAAAGAGCCTGACTGGCTTCCACCTATTTATCTGGATGAGTGGGGATTATACGATAAAAATAAAAACAGCGCCTATAAATACGCCGATGCAATTCTCTATCTTGCCTGTCGTGGTAAGAAACCTGTAGGAAGAATTATGGGGATAATAAATAACAGATATAATTCCATTAAGAAGGAGAAGCACGGCCGTTTTTGTTTCATGGAATGTTTTGAAGATCGTGAAGTAGTGCATGCTCTTCTTTCGGTGGTTGAAAAATGGGCAAAGGAGAATGGAATGATTAAGATAGTAGGTCCTCTCGGCTTTTCAGACAAAGATCCGCAGGGTTTCCAGATTGAGGGATTCGATTATCCGCAATTCATAACCACCCCTACAAACTCGCCCTATCTGCCAGGGATGATGGAGTGGGAAGGTTATATCAAAGAGGTTGACCTTGTTAATTATAACATTAAGATGCCGAAGGAGCTGCCTCTTATTTACAGCAAAGTATATGAAAGAATTGTAAAAACCGACGAGTTAAGGGTTATCGAATTCCGGTCAAAAAAGGAAATTAAACCATATATCGTTCCCGTACTGGAACTTATGAACGAAACATTTTCGGATATATATGGTTTTGTTCCTCTGAATGAAAAAGAGAAAAAAGATCTTGCAAAAAGGTATCTTCCTATCCTTGATCCTGAACTAATTAAAGTAGTGGCATCAAAGGAAGAATTTATTGGATTTGTCATAGGTATGCCTGATATAAGTGCCGGTATTATAGCTGCTAACGGAAAATTCTTCCCGTTTGGTATCTTTAAGATTCTGAAGGAGATGAAAAAATCTAAAAAACTAATGCTAATGCTGGGTGGAATAAAGAAAGACTACAGGGGCCAGGGTATCGACGTACTGATGGCAGTAAAGATGTACGAGTCGGCCGTAAAGAAAAAAATGAAAACTATCAACAGCCACTTGATCCTGGAATCTAACACAAAAATGAGATCTGAATGTGAAAGACTTGATGGTCAGGTAGTTAAAAGATTCAGGATCTATCAGAAAAGTCTCCAGGACAAGTAACAGTCTTATCTGTATATTGTTTACCCATACAATTTTGTTTCTTGCTTCTCCTAAAACCTGAACACGAATGAGAAGCCGAGCAGTTCCTTGAATTGTATGCGTGATGTCTTTTTCGGTGTTCCATCAGGCATCAGGACTGGATTCCTGTCTTCATCCAGAACCGGAGTCTTTGTATCATCATCAAAAATAAAGTGGGTATTGAATCTCACATCAGTAAACCAGTTAAGACTGGCAGTTACAATAATTTCCCAGTCAAGATCAATATTCTCAGGATTATTAATGTAGTTCGTAAAAAATTGCAGACGATTAGTAACAGTAATATCCTCGAAAGGATTAAACTTATTGGATATCATAAAGCTTGCACCCGGTTCATTCTTCGACCTTTTATTTTCTGCAATACCATATTTAGTCTGGTCAATTTTTGCAGTGTCAGGTACAAAGGTCCCTTTATATGATAACGGAGAGAAGTTGATAGACGTATTTTTATCGGGTTTGTAATCAAGTCCAAATCCAACGGTTAATATACCCGGATTCATAAATTTTGAAACAGGTATTGAATCATTAGGATAATTATATCCTCTGGCTATCTGGGTTTTAAATAACAAAATACCGCTGAAATCAAACTTCCCGAATGCTTTATGGTTCAGCTTGGAGTTTGTCTCGAGCAGATCAAGGTTTTTTCTGATCCCTTTATCTCCCGATGCTATCAAACCGTATTTTATCCTGGCAAAATTGTTTGATGACAATTTCAGATACTTATTGTCATAATCAGCATAACCGGTTATATCGAGAGAGGTGGATATATTACTTTCTCCTCCCTTCACCCAGTTTGTAAGCGAAGCCTGGTTAAGGGAAAAGGATGCTTCTGTTCGGTATTTCCAATATTGCTGTTTTACTGCAATCTTCTGTATTTCAAGTAATGTAGTTTTATCGAGTGACCGAACGTTGATACTTGGATCAGAGTAATAATCCTGCTTTACAGGTCTTCTGAAACTGACTCCATGTTCAAGATAAAGACCGATAGTGTTTCTTGAAGGATTACCGATCCAAACGGTAACGGAGTCATCTAAATCATTCTTCAGCCAGTAGCGTAGTACATTGCCTGTCTTGCTATTGAGCCAGACAGAAAGAGAATCGTTGCCAATACCTGTGAAGTAAATAATGCTCGAATCGCGTTCCTCAACAAAAGTAAGCAATGAGCTTATTGCGGCCTTCAGGGAGTCAGCCTGGTAAGGAAAGTTGTAGTACCTGAATGGAAATTCAGGGTAAGAGGATGTTACTTCCCGCAGGGTATCAACAATAACCAGTATCGTTGTGTCCTTTAATCCTTTAAAAGACCTTAGAGATGAGGGATAAGGTATTAACGGAAGTGATCTGAGCGACAGAGAATCCTGAAAGACCTTTATGCCTGATGTGTCGGTCAAAATCAACGAATCACGCGGTATTGTAAGTGGTGGTTGAGTGATAAAAAGCCTCGTTAGTCTGAACGGTTCCCAGATATAGAACTCATCCCATGGAATGTGTATGGAATCATAGGGGAAGCTTTGCAGATAGTTTTTTGCTGAATCGAAAGGAGGATTGGAAGCTTTGTGTATTAACTGGCCGATTGCCCGACGAAAAGGATGATGGAGATCTTTCCATTGTTGTGGCTGGTACTTATTTTCAAGAAATTCAAGTGCCTGATTATGCGATAATACTATCTGGGGCTCTTGTCTTTCAGCATCCTTTAGCAATCCTCTGAGCGCAAGTGAATCCATAACAGATTTATCAGATTCATAATTTCCGGTTTCCTCCTGAGAATATATAGGAAACCAGAATATTACAAGAGAAAAGACTATTGACAGTATTACAATTTTACCTCTCATAGCTAATTTTGAATATATAACAAAATACTTCTAATTTTGAAAAAACAATTTCCTGCAAATAATGAAAGTATTTTTCATAACGAAAAATATTCCCATTGATATATACAGAAATGTTAAAAACAATGATTACTTTCCCACTATTCTTTAAGAAAGTACTTCAGGATATTCAATAATAAGTCATTATCACTTTTTCTTATTAGTTTACAAAAAATTATGACTATCGGAAATGAGTAATAAAATAAATTAATTAGTCCGGGTAGAGCGGTTCGTTACCTCCCCGCTCCCCCACAGATCCGGACGAGCGG
>CAZQVL010000032.1:33337-36810 GCA_964596715.1 uncultured Rikenellaceae bacterium | reverse complement strand
GTTTCTCATTAATGTATTTTACAGCCATTATCGTTCTTATAGTGATGTTTTATCGCAGATTTTATTAATTTTATTTTTAAAATGAATCCTTGTCATGAGAATTAAGCTATTAACTTTAACTTTGGCAGCTTTTGTTATTGTGAGCTGCCAGTCCAGGTATTACGCGGAAGAAGATTTTTCTTCCATGCTGAAAATCGACTCCCATATTCATATCAACAGTGATGACGGTGTATTTGAAGAACAGGCAGCAGAAGATAATTTTCTGCTTATTACCCTTAATGTTGATCATGGAGATTCTGCGAATATCAGGAGGCAGTACAATCATGCTTTGATATCGGCACAGAAACATCCCGGTAGAATTTTTTTCGGTGCCACCTTTTTATTTGATACTGCAGGCTGGGGGAGTGATGAATGGAGTAAAAAGATAATATCACAGCTGGATGAAGATCTCTCAGCCCCTGGCGTAATTACAGTGAAGATATGGAAGAATATCGGAATGACTGTTCGGGACAGGTCAGGCAGATTTATAATGGTTGACGATCCGGGACTCGATCCGGTTATTGAGTTTATCAAAAGTAAGAACCTGCCGATTACAGGGCATCTTGGAGAGCCTCGCAACTGCTGGCTGCCTTTGGATCAAATGACTGTCAGCAGCGATAGCAGTTACTTTGCCCGCAATCAGCAATATCATATGTTCCTTCATCCCGAATACCCTTCGTATGAGGATCAGATCAATGCACGGGATAATATGCTTGAGAAACATCCTGACCTTACATTCATCGGATGCCATCTGGGCAGTCTTGAGTGGAATGTTGATTCTCTGGCCAGGCGCCTTGACAAATACCCGAATATGGCGGTGGACATGTCGGCAAGGATCTGTCACCTGCAGTACCAGTCGGCAATTAACCGTAAACGGGTAAGAGACTTCTGTATCAAATACCAGGATAGATTACTTTATGGTACTGATGCAGGTTATAGCGGCAGCAGCAATCCTGATGGATTCAAGAGAAGGATGCATGATACCTGGACAGATGACTGGAAGTATTTTACAACTGATGAAGAAATGACCTCTGATAAATTCAAAGGATCATTCACCGGACTAAAGCTTCCGAAAAAGGTCGTGGATATGATTTACAGGGAAAATGCTGTAAAATGGTACAGACTTGCCCCCCTTGAAGGGGAGCTAAATCTGTACAAGTAAGTTAATTATGAGTATGATTTAGTCCCCCCTTGGGGGGACAGCCCTGACAGAAGTGTCAGGGCAGGGGGTAAAATTGATAAATGGTAAAAATATCTTCTATGAATTTCAACTACGATAACCTGAAATCATTTTTTGAAAGAATCAAATCTATTACTTTCTGGCAGAGGTTATTCAGCTGGAAACAAATAAGGAAATTAAGTTATGATGCTTATGATGAGTATACCAATCTGTCGGAAAACATCAATAACCTGAATCAGGAATTAATTAAAAGGGAATCAAGAATAAAGGAGCTGGAAAAAAACATTGAAATATCTTCAACCAGGCTGGCTGACCTGGGCTCATCAGCACAAAAGCTCGAAAATAAGTTAGTTACACTTGAGAGTGAATTATCACGGCTCAATAAGGAGAAAACAGAATTATCAAACAAGATTGCCCGGTTTGAGCAGATTGATCAGACCAGAACAGAGGAGTATCAGAAGAATGTCTCAGCAGTGAATGCTGTCCGTATAGGTCTGGAGCAGGAGCGGCAGAAACTCTCAGACGAAAGAATCAGAGAAAAAGAAGCAGGGTTTGAAAAATTGAAGCAGACATGGCGTAACCATGAAGAAATTGTTAAAACTGCAATTAAGAATATATGTCAGTTACATCTTATTGAATATGTTACTGATGTCCCGTTTAAAGGTAAACCTGACAATACAATAAAGATTGCCGGGGAATACATAATATTTGATGCAAAGAGCCCTGCTGGCGATGATCTTGAGAATTTTCCGAAGTACCTGAAGGTTCAGACAGAAAGTGTAAGCAAATATGTTAAGCAGGAGAATGTAAAGAGTGATATTTTTCTTGTGGTACCGTCAAATACGGTCGATGTGATCAGCCGGTTTTCTTACAGGATGGGTGATTATAATGTATTTATTGTTACAGTTGACACTCTTGAACCAATAATTCTGTCACTCAAAAAGATAGAAGACTATGAATTTGCGGAGCAGCTGACTCCCGAGGAGAGGGAAAACATTTGCCGTATAATCGGTAAGTTTTCACATACTGCGAAAAGGAAGATACAGATCGATTATTTTTTCTCCTATCAGTTTCTTGATATATTATCAAAATGTAATATTGATCTCCCATCTGATATATATAAATCGGTTCAGGAATTTGAGAAAGCGGAAAAGCTTAATCCACCGCAGGAAAAGAGGGCAAAGCAGATTTCCATGGAAGACCTGGTTGCTGAAAGCGAACGTCTGACTCTTGAAGCACGTTCAAGAATACAGGAAAAGAATGACGAAGAGAGTCTTTGAAATCAGCTGATTACAGGAATTATTTGTGGTTTGTGTTGTTGGAATCAGGCCTCAAAATACACATTATTTTTCTCCAGGGCATTTCTTAAATCGCTATATGATAATTCCCGTGTACCGCATTCTTTTGCAGAGCAAAGGGCTGCTGCAATACCTGCCGCCTGTCCCTGACCCATACAGCATACGGTATTCCTTGTAGACATATGGGCCTGAAAATCCGATGTTATCAGCATTCCCGCAGCAAGCAGATTATCAATGCCTTTCACTCGCAGTGCTTTGTAAGGGACACCATAAGTTCCCCCGTTTTTAACCTGGTATCTCGGTGCGGAATCATGGAAACCATATACCATTATCTCATCATCGAAGTGTCTGGCATTAATTACATCAGACAGTGTAATATCATAATCACATGTTATTGTGCGTCCCCGGCGTATATTCAATGACGGACTGGTTCGGGCAATAAATGCATTTTCGCATCCCGGCAGATATTTTCTGAATAATTCCAGTGTCTTATATTGATTTTGTCTTATTATTAATTCAGCTTTGGCGACTTCATCTCTGTTTGTCGGACTCACAGGCATCTTATAGTTTACTTTAATGAACATTAGGTAATTATCATGCACAGTTGTCGTTATAAGTCCTGAACCCAGCTTTACCACTCCATCAACAAATTCCTCCGGTAGCCTGTCCCTGATGGTATAACCGCTTTCGCTGCCCATTCTGATAATCTGACCTTCCTTACCATCCCGGATACCATAAGCCAGATCACCCAATGCATTGTTTTTTACCAGGTATGCATAAAGCTTTTCAATATTTACATTACCTAGTCCCATGCTATTACATACCGGATGATCGTTAAGCTCTTTGAATTCTGCACCGGCATAAGCGGAAAGATCGCCATAAGCTGTGCTGTCAACGAAACACTTCCCTGTAAAAAGCTCCTGGCCCATTCTGCTCTGAGTAATTACACCATTTAT
>CAZQVL010000032.1:0-33237 GCA_964596715.1 uncultured Rikenellaceae bacterium | reverse complement strand
ACTTCCCTGTAAAAAGCTCCTGGCCCATTCTGCTCTGAGTAATTACACCATTTATGGAAGAACCTTTTTTTACTGCTCCGGCAACAATCACATCAAATTCCCTTACCGGTAGTTTTTTATATTTTCTTTGAAAGATTCTGTCATGCCAGGTATGATTTGTGAATCTGCTTTCCAGGCCGAAGCAGCTAAACCCGCAATAAATACGTTTTTAGAGAAGTTTCTACGGTCCATAATATGCTTATTTGATAAATTGTTATTTGCACTCCTTTATCAGGTGTGCGTTAAAGGCTTAAACAAATATAGATTTTTTCCTTTTCCTGTGGTGTCCTTTTGTGTAGTTCTTTTACCATTAACATAAAAGTACAATTTATTTCAGTACTTTTAGTCTAGTTTCTTAAGGGAGCAGAACAATTAATAGATATAATATACTATTTTATTACTAATCTAACCAACTTATTATGCGATAAAATGATTGAAATAATATCAATAATACTTAATATTTCTCAAATAATTTTAATAGCCTGATAAACAATATAATAATGATTTCTTTATGTAACTTTGTGCCTCATTGTAAAAAAAAATGATACGATGTCACTAAGTCAATATATTAAAATTCTAACCACACACCAGATTATTCTATTTATATACAATTTGTCAGATTATTAAGCCTGATCCTATGAAAACAATATCACAAATTCTCAATCAGATTACCGTACAACGTTCTTTTAAGATTTTTTTAGGGAGGTTCCTGGTGGTTTTTATTTCCCTGCACCTTCTGTTATTGAATCAGTGCCAGACAAAGAAAGCAAATACGAATGAATCAGAAGGTCCTGAATTTCATAAATGGGCACAAACACCTCCAATGGGATGGAACAGCTGGGATTGTTATGGTCCAACTGTGGTTGAAGATGAAGTAAAAGCAAATGCCGATTATATGGCACAGCATCTTAAAAAATTTGGATGGGAGTATATTGTTGTTGATATACGTTGGTATGTTGAAAATACTAAGGCTGGTGGGTATAATCAGAAGGATCCTGTTTATACAATAGATGAATACGGAAGGTTTACTCCTGCAGTAAACCGCTTTCCTTCAGCAGCCAACGGGAATGGGTTTAAGCCGCTGGCGGATTATGTTCACAGCAAAGGGCTTAAATTTGGAATTCATGTTATGCGTGGGATACCGGTTATAGCCGTGAATGATAATCTTCCTGTTTTTGGCACCAATGTTACTGCAAAAGATATCTATTCAGAGGAAAGTCAATGCAGATGGCTCAGGGATATGTACACCGTAGTTGCCGGGAAAGAGGGTGCACAGGAATACTATAATTCCATAATGGACTTATATGCATCCTGGGGCGTTGATTTTCTTAAGATTGATGATCTTTCCTCACCTTACCATTCTGAAGAGATAAAGATGATCAGAAATGCTATAGACCGTACGGGAAGGGAAATTGTACTTAGTACATCTCCGGGTCCGACCCCGTTAGAACAGGTGAACCATATCAGACAGTATGCGAACATGTGGAGAACCGTTGGTGATTTCTGGGATAACTGGCCACAGCTAAAAGATCAGTTTGAAGTATTTGAGCGCTGGGCTCCGTATGTTACATCGGGAGCATGGCCTGACGGAGACATGCTGCCACTAGGCAGAATTGGGATAAGGGCTGAACGGGGAGAACCACGTAATAGCGGATTCACAAAAGAGGAACATTATACCTTAATGACCCTCTTTGCAATTTTCGGCTCACCATTGATGTTTGGCGGTGACCTTCCAGGCAATGATGAGTTTACTCTATCATTGATCACCAACAAAGATGTTCTGCATGTTAATCAGCATAGTATTAATAGGAAACAGCTTTTCAGGGAGAATGATCTTATAGCATGGACTGCTGATGATCCTAAAAAAGGCTATAAATACCTGGCTCTTTTCAATACTTCCGATCAGCAACCAATTCTTAAAGATCCTGCCAGCCCTGTACCTCACGATTTTACTGAAATATCAGTCAAATTTGAACAACTTGGTTTATCAGGAAACCATTCGGTGAAAGATCTGTGGACAGGTGAAAAACTCGGGAAGTTTACAGACGAATTCACACGGTCAATTAACCGACATGGTGCGGGATTATACAGAATACATTAACAAAAATCCAGAGAAGGATTTGGGCAGACTAATAAATTTTATTATTAACCAACATTAAACTCCTTAGTAATGAAAAGGCTGATAATTTCAATGTTTTTGATGACATGTCTTGTATGCACTCAATCTGTTTATTCCCAGATTCCTCATCTCGAGAAAAGGGGAGATGCAACGCAATTTATTGTGGGTGGAAAACCCTTCTTAATGTTAGCTGGAGAAGTGAATAACTCTTCAGGATCATATGTCGAACATATCGAACGGACTATGAAAGCTTTTAAAGAAGCTAATTTTAATTCTTTGCTTGTGTCTGTTTCCTGGGAAATCATTGAACCACAAAAAGGTATGTTTGATTTTACCTCTGTAGATGAGCTTATCAGAGTTGCCCGGGAAAACGATTTAAAACTTGGCTTATTGTGGTTTGCCTCCTGGAAGAATGGTTTATCGCCCTATGCACCAATATGGGTTCTGAATGATACAAAGCGGTTTGTCAGGGTGAAAGATGTAAAAGGGCAGAGTACACGGACTCTTTCCCCGTTCTGTATTGCTACCAGGGATGCTGATGCCAAAGCTTATACAGAACTAATGAAACATATCGCAGCAGTCGATGCCACGGAAAATACCGTAATCGTAATGCAGATTGAGAATGAGGTTGGTGTTCTTCGTCAGACAAGAGACTTCAGTAAAGAGGCAAATAAAGCTTTTACATCACAAGTACCTTCAGAGCTGATTCAGTATATGCAGAAGAACAGGATGACATTGGAGACAGAACTAAAAGCTGCCTGGGAAAACAATGGTTCAAAAACCAATGGAACCTGGAATGAAGTGTTTGGTCAGGGAGATGATGCTGATATGTTCTTCATGGCATGGCATTACGCGTGTTACATAAACACGGTTGCAGAAGCAGGCAAAAGAGTTCATAATCTCCCGATGTATGTCAACTGCTGGATGTCTCCGTCAAGGCCAAACATTCTGAAACCGGGTAATTTCCCCAGTGGCGGGCCTGTCCTGTCAGTCCTCGATATCTGGAAAGCAGCGGCACCATCTATCGACATTCTTGCCCCCGATATTTATGGAGCTGATTTCAAGAATCAGGCTAACAATTTTCACAGGCCTGATAATCCATTATTTATACCGGAGACAAGGACCAATGAAGGTGCAGCAACCTGGGCATTTGCAGAACATGATGCAATCTGTTTTGCTCCGTTTGGAATTGATACCAGAGGAGATGTGATGGCAAGAGAGTATGACCTTTTAGATCAAATGATTCCGGTTATCACAGAATATCAGGGTACCGGCAGAATGTCAGGGATTTATAAACACCGTGGCGATTCAACTACAGGTCGTGAATTCAGATTGAATAAAGACGTCAAAGTTACTGTTAACTACCAGCAGGGATTTCGGCGTCCTGTTTCTGCAGAAAGCACAAACAATCCACAGTCACAACAGGTGCAGGAACCACCAAGTTATGGCCTTTTTATTCAAACCGGTGAAAATGAATTTTTAGTAGCCGGATACAATCTTTCTGTTACTGCCACCCCGTTAAATCCAAAGAAAGAGGTCTGGCTGAAAGATGCGTGGGAGGGAATTTATGAAAGTGGTGTATGGATTCCAAAAGTACTTCATAATGGTGATGAGGCGGGCTTTTTAAGGGGAGATGATCCAACCTACAGTATCAGGGCATACCGGACCAGTCCCTCAGAACCGTCAATATTTCAATTTAAGGTACTGGTTTATGACCGATAAGATTATTCCTGAAAATTATCTCTAATAATTAAAGGAAATGATTTAAAAAAAAATACAACATCAAAGTGAATTATTATGAAAAGAATTGTTGTGACAGGGGCAGGAGGCTTTATTGCCGGGCATCTTGTTAAGGAGTTGATAAGAACCGGTCAGAAGGTCAGGGCAGTCGATATTAAACCTTTGAATGAGTGGTACCAGATCTTCCCTGAAGCTGACAATCTGGTACTGGATTTACGGTTGAGGGAAAACTGTTACCAGGCGGTTAACGGCTTTAATGAAGTGTTCAACCTTGCAGCCGATATGGGAGGTATGGGTTTTATCGAAAATAATAAAGCAGCCTGCATGATAAGCGTTCTGATCAATACTCATCTTCTTATTGCTGCACGCGACTGTGGTATTGAAAGGTTTTTCTTCTCATCATCTGCATGTGTTTATAACGCTGAAAAACAGAACGATCCGAACAATCCCGGACTGAAAGAATCGGATGCTTATCCGGCGCTACCTGAAGATGGTTATGGATGGGAAAAACTTTTCAGTGAACGAATGTGCCGCCATTTTTCAGAGGATTTTGGATTAATAACTAGGGTAGCAAGGTATCATAACGTTTACGGACCATACGGTACATATGATGGGGGCAGAGAGAAAGCCCCTGCAGCAATATGCCGGAAAGTCATCGAAGCAGGTATTACAGGGCAAAAGCATATTGAAATCTGGGGAGATGGTTATCAGACAAGGAGTTTTACCTATATTGACGATTGCATAAAGGGGTCAATTGATATAATGTACAGTGATATTGAAGAACCATTAAACCTTGGCAGCAGCGAAATGATTTCAATTAACGAACTTGTCGATATTGTGGAAAATATAGCAGGTTATAAGCTTGTGAGGAAGTATGATCTGACTGCACCAAAAGGAGTACGCGGCCGCAACAGCGATAATACTCTGATTAAGAAATATCTTGGATGGGAACCATCAATGCCTTTACGTAATGGAATGAAAAAAACTTATGACTGGATAAAAGAACAAATACAAAAAGAGGATAAAAACAAGTCTAAACCATTTCAATAAATAGTTCAAGTAGTTTAATGAAATCAAAAATAGTGCTTGTAAGCGGCTGTTACGATCTGTTGCATGGAGGGCATATTGCATTTTTTAAAACAGCTGCCGAATATGGGAACTTATATGTCAGTATTGGACGGGATGAAAACTTGCTGTTGCTTAAAGGTAAGAGACCTGTCTTTTCAGAATCTGAACGGTTATTTATAGTTAAATCCATAAAATATGTTGAGGATGCTTTTCTGGCATCAGGAACAGGGCTGCTTGATTTTGAACCTGATATAAAGAGACTGAAACCTGATATCTTTATTGTAAATCATGATGGACATACTCCTGAAAAAGAGAGATTGTGCAGAACGCTGGGAGTTGAGTATATTGTGCTGGAACGAGTTCCTGAACCGGGATTGCCTGATCGCTCTAGTTCAGCTACTAAAAGAGACATGAGATTTCCATACAGGTTATGTCTTGCCGGTGGATGGATCGACCAGCCATGGGTTTCAGAGATATATCCCGGGTCTGTCGTAGTGGCACAGATAGTGCCGACAATGGATTTCAATGACAGATCCGGACTTGCTACAAGC
This sequence comes from uncultured Rikenellaceae bacterium, assembly GCA_964596715.1. Taxonomy (GTDB): domain Bacteria; phylum Bacteroidota; class Bacteroidia; order Bacteroidales; family VadinHA17; genus LD21. Next base: position 27,720 of record CAZQVL010000032.1, on the reverse strand, counting down.
TCAAGAAAAGTCGGAATAAAAATATGGGGCGACAGGTATCCCGAAGGGGATGCAGAAGAAAATGCAAAGTTGCTTTTCGGAGCAGAAAATCCTCCGGGTAAAAAGTATGTATCAGGTTCACAGGATCATATAGGACTCCTTTATCCGGGGATTAACAGGCTTTATTATAACGGAGATTACTGGCCAGTAAAAATCGAATCTACAACTGACAAGGATATATGCGACTGGCTTTCAGGAGTTTTACACCTGGTTCCCCTTGAACCTCGTCCCGAAGGATACGATCCTTTAAAAATAAAGCACCTTAAGAAACAATTTATACGAGAGTTGGGAGAAGCTGGTGGCAAATGCTGGGAGGCTATAATGGGAAAAGATATTAAGGATTTGGGGAAGGCATTAACTGAAACACTTATTTCATGGAAAAAGATCTTACCATTGACAGTTCCCGACTGGATTATGACTGAAATGGAAACAAAATACTTTCCAGAATACCCCGGAGCAATCACCTCAGGTAGTGGTGGAGGATATGTGATAGTTGTTTCTGAAAAGGAGGTGGATGGAGCGGTGAAAATAAGGATAAGGTTCTAGAGGGCTGTGGGCAGGGGCAGGAGATTTTGCGAAACTCCAGGTTTCCATAGGACAAGAAAAAGGTTTTTAGGTTATTTTGTTATTTTGTTTTTGGATAAAAGTGTGTTTAAATTGCTCTGTAATTGTTATAATACATGATAACGTTTATTCTTTCCATTCTGGTTCTGCTACTGGGCTATAACATTTATTCCAGGTTTATTGAGAAGATTGCAGGGGCAGATCCCGATCGTCAGACACCTGCATTCAAACTTAATGATGGAGTGGATTATGTTCCTCTGCCATGGTGGAGGACTTTTCTGATACAATTCCTGAACATTGCCGGTCTGGGTCCGATCTTTGGTGCCATAGCAGGCGCAATGTGGGGGCCCGTTGCTTTTCTCTGGATTATTCTTGGTTCTGTATTTGCCGGTGCAGTGCACGATTATTTTTCCGGAATGCTTTCAATACGTCATAACGGATTGAGTATCACAGAGATTGTGGGAATCTACCTTGGTAAAGGTGCCAAACAGTTTATGCGTGGTTTCACGGTTATTCTGATGGTTTTGGTTGGAGCTGTATTTATTATGGGACCTGCCGGAATACTAGCAGGGCTGACTCCTAATTTTAGATCAATGACCTTTTGGATTTGGATAGTCTTCTTTTATTATATACTGGCTACCACGCTTCCGATCGATAAGATCATCGGAAGGATTTACCCGGTTTTTGGTTTTGCTCTCATCTTTATGGCTATAAGCCTTATAATAGCCTTATTAGTAAAAGGTTACCAGATTCCTGAACTCAGTTATGACAATCTCCGGAATTTCCATACAGATGCTGATAAATTTCCCGTCTTCCCGATGATGTTTATCACTATTGCCTGCGGTGCGATTTCAGGATTTCATTCCACCCAGTCGCCAATGATGGCTCGTTGCATTAAAAACGAAAAATTGGGAAGAAGAGTTTTTTACGGGGCGATGATCTCGGAAGGAATAGTGGCTTTGATATGGGCTGCAATAGGAATGAGCTTCTATGGTGGTATCAGGGAGCTGAATGATGTAATGAATGCACAGGAGGGGAATGCCGCCTATCTGGTGAATGAGATTTCCAACTCACTGCTTGGCAGGCTGGGGGGTATACTTGCTTTATTGGGTGTAGTTGCTGCACCGATCACTTCGGGCGATACAGCTTTTCGAAGTGCACGACTTATTGTTGCCGACTTCCTGAAATATAAACAGGGACCGATAAAAAACCGTTTGTTTGTCAGTATCCCTCTGTTTGTCATTGGATTTCTTCTTACACAAATCGATTTCAGTATTATCTGGCGCTACTTTGCCTGGTCGAACCAAACACTCGCCATGGTAGTACTATGGGCTATAACCGTCTATCTCATGCAGGAAAAGAAACTTTACTGGATAACACTGATTCCTGCAGTTTTTATGACAGCGGTAACAAGTACTTACCTGCTTTTTGCCCCCGAAGGTTTCTCCCTTCCGGGTGAGATATCATACCCCATTGGGATATTTATATCAGTTGCAGCACTGGCAGCATTCTTTATTTATAAGAAGAACTACAATAAGGTTTTGACTGAGATAGGTATTACAAATAATTAAATTGTAATCAGTTCTTGATGCGCTTCAAACAACTCATCACACATCTTCCACATCTGGTCGAGATTCAGCATTGATATTGCAAGGGGATCTAACATAACAGCATGATAAACATACTCTCTTTTGCCTGTCAGACCTGCCTCTGTTGCAAGCATCTGAACATTGATGTTTGTCCGGTTATATGCAGCAAGCTGCGGAGGCAGATCACCAATATATGTGGGTTGAATTCCATTCCTGTTAACAAGACAGGGAACCTCAACACAACATTTATCGGGAAGATTTGTAATCAACCCTGTGTTTAGAACATTTCCATTTATATTGGTATCAATGCCAGTTTCAATTGCATGCATGATGTAACCGGCGTATTCTTCGCTTGTGTCAACATGAAGTTCTTTTCCCTCGTTTATCATCTTTTTCATGTCTTCGAACTCACTCAGTATAAGCTTGCATCGTCTTATGTATTCATTGATGGGGATCCTGTATTTTTCAATAAGCTTTTCATCTTTTATGAAATAAGGACAATATTCCGCATTATGTTCGCTCGATTCGGTGACATAGTATCCTAACCTGTTCAGCATTTCAAATCTCACTTTATCAGTAGCAAAGGTATCTGCAGCACTTTCTTTAAAGTTTTCCCTGAACCAGGTATCTTTACCTGTGTAATGATAGAGATGCTCAGGAACGAAATCGGGTTCATTTAATATTCGTTCTTTCAACTGATTTAAAAGTGGATAGCAATCTTCACCGTTATGACTCAGTTCCAGGAACCATGCCTGGTGGTTAATACCGGCCACTTTGACTTTCATTTCTTTGTATGGTTTGTTCATATAAAGCGCTAGCTGTTTTGTCGTTGTTTGTACACTGTGGCAGAGGCCGATATATTGTAGCCCGGGATATTTTCTTAAAACATAGGAGGAGAGCATGGCCATTGGATTGGTATAATTGAGCAGAACAGCATCAGGACACAGCTTCTCCATATTATGACAAATATTATCGAGCACCGGAAAGGTTCTTAATGCCCTGAAGACTCCTCCAACACCCATGGTGTCAGCAATAGTTTGTTTGAGACCGTATTTGGCGGGAATTTCAAAATCAACCAGCGTGGAAGGATACCCGCCAACCTGAACCAGGCAAATTACATATTTTGCTTCATTCAAAGCTGTAGTTATGTCCATTGTAACTTCAACTTTTGCAGTATTACCATGCTGGTTAACAAACATCTTCGCAACTTTCTCAATCATACCCAACCTTACAGGATCAATATCCATTAACGAGAATGTACACTCCTTAAATTCCGGGAATCCAAGAATATCTGCCATTAACTGTTTTGAGAAAACCACACTCCCTGCACCAATTATTGCAATCTTTTTCATCATTCTTAATTCAAATTGAATATCGGATTTTTATAATAATCCAAAATATAATGAAAATTTTATTGATTGCCAAACCAGGGGTATTATTTAGCAGATCTCTAATAAACTTAGTGAATATTTTTCCCCTCTCAGGGGGAACAAAAGAGGGTAAAAACGATCAGCAGAAACGCCCCTCTGTATTATTTTGTAAATTTACTTTTAGTATATTGTGCTTTAATATCAGTAGTGCTCTTTTATAAGCCGAAAATTAAACTTCAAATACAGAAACATGGAAAATCAAAACAATCCGCGTCGCCATTTTATAAAGAAAGTGGCAATTGGGAGTCTCATGGCTATGAGCATTCCGGAAATATTATCAGCTTCGATGGCTGAGGCCAAAGCGAAAAAGATCCGGTTAAGCAAAGATGATGTGATCCTTTTCCAGGGTGATTCAATCACTGATTCCGGAAGGAACAGGAAGGATGAAGGATTTAATAATCCTAGAGTGCTCGGTTCCGGGTATGCAATGCTTACCGGAGCCGCTCTCCTTGAAAGGCATGCACCTCTTAACCTGAAGATATTTAACAGAGGTATTTCAGGAAATAAAGTATATCAGCTTGCAGAACGATGGAATGAAGATTGTCTTGATATAAAGCCTTCCATTATTAGTATCCTGATAGGTGTAAATGATATCTGGCATAAACTGAACGGTAATTATGACGGGACACTGGAGATCTACAGGAACGATTATATTTCCCTGGTTGAACGAACAAAGAAGGCTCTACCTGATGTAAATCTGATAATCTGCGAGCCTTTTGCTGTACCTGGAGTAAAGGCTGTTGATGCCACATGGTATCCTGAGTTTTACGGTTATCAGCAAGCTGCCCGCGAGGTCGCCGACCGGTTTGGAGCCATTTTTATTCCTTTTCAGAAGGTTTTTGATGAAGCTCAGGTACAGGCTCCGGGTATTTACTGGACAGGTGATGGTGTTCATCCCTCTCTTGCCGGCGCACAACTTATGGCTAAGGCGTGGCTTAAAATTGTCAGTTGATAATGATTCTCATTTGCGAATGATTCCTAATTAGCAATGAAATCTCATCTGATAACAATTCCTAATTAGCAATGAAATCTCTTCTGATAACAATTCCTAATTAGCAATGGAATTTCTTCTGATAACAATTCCTAATTAGCAATGGAATTTCTTCTGATAAAGACTCCTGTTTAGCAATAAAATCTCATCTAATAATGATTCCTATATAGCAATAGAATAACATAACAAATTATACGATCAACAAAATAATTCTAAAAAATGAAAAAACAATATTTTACATTGATGGCATTAGTGGTCTATTTTGCCATCTCATCCGACATTATCTATGGTGAGGTAAAATTACCTTCAATCTTTGGTGACAATATGGTGCTGCAGCAACAAACCAGTGCAGCAATATGGGGGTATGCTTCGAAAAACACTAATGTGAGAGTTGTTACATCTTGGAACAGGAAGAGTTATACGACCCGTTCAGATAATGAAGGCAAATGGAAATTGACTGCCTCAACTCCGGTAGCCGGAGGTCCTTATGAGATCACTATCAGTGACGGTAAGGCATTGAAGTTGAGTAATGTAATGATTGGTGAAGTCTGGATTTGCTCAGGACAGTCGAACATGGAAATGCCAATGAAGGGATATATGAATCAGCCGGTAACTGGTTCGAACGAAGCAATTGCAACCTCAGAAAATAATTCTGTCAGGTTGTTTACGGTTACAAGAGCATCCAGTCTGGTGCCACAGGACGATTTTACTGGCAGCTGGAAAACCTGCGAACCTCAGAATGTCAGCGAATTCAGTGCCACTGCCTATTATTTTGGTTTAATGTTAAACAGGGTTCTGAAAGTTCCGGTGGGACTGATCAACACGAGTTGGGGAGGCACCCGTATTGAACCATGGATCAGTGAGAACGGATTCAAGGAGTTTGACTGGGTAACACTTCCTGATAGAAACCAGGAGGGTAAGATATCACAGCAATTACCAACAGTGCTGTTCAATGCGATGATCAACCCTCTGGTGGGGTATGGTATCAGGGGAGCCATATGGTATCAGGGTGAAGCTAACCGGAATGAACCTGACAAATATGAGAAGCTTCTTCCCGGGCTGGTACAAAACTGGCGTTCCGAATGGAACATTGGAGATTTCCCTTTTTACTACGTCCAGATAGCTCCTTACGATTACGGAACCAGTGGATTTAATTCAGCTTATCTTCGTGAAGCTCAACTGAAAGCCTCAACAGCAATTGAAAACATCGGCATGGCATGTATAATGGATGTTGGAGAGAAAGATTGTATTCATCCTGCAGATAAAGAAGCTGCCGGAGACCGTCTTGCCTACCTGGCTCTGGCAAAAACATACGGTAAAAAGGGTTTTGCTTTTTCCGGGCCGGTCCTTAAGGAGATGAAGGTGGAAGGAGCGGTGGTTAAACTAACATTTGACAATGCAGTCAACGGTCTCACATCTTATGGAAAAGAGCTATCCTGTTTTGAGATTGCAGGTGCCAATAAACGGTTTTTCCCTGCCAAAGCATTCATAACAGGCAGTGGTATTACACTCTTTTATCCTGCAGTTGCTGAACCGGTCGCAGTGAGATATGCATTTAAAGACTTCATTGTCGGTGATCTGTTCAATACTGAAGGACTACCGGCTTCATCGTTCCGGACTGATGAATGGGAATAGAGAGGATTCACCCCTTTCCCGGCTTTCCGCTTTGAGGGACAGGAAAGGGAGTTAATAACTTAAAGGGAAAATAAACAACTGTTAAAATGAAAACAAAAGCATTGATACTTTTTATTGCGGTTATCTCCATTATTAACCTGAGTGCTCAGAACCGCTGGATTCTTCTGCCGGACGGAAGCATTTCATGGAGCATAAAAAACGGTGAGGCCCACAGTGATAATATTGAAATGAGCGGGAGGTTTATTTCAGTGATCACCACGTATGGAGTTGATGAAACCGGCGAACTGATATCATCCAAACAGCTTGTGTTCCCTATGTTGCGCACTATACCGAATGATACCCGTGGTAATTTGATCTATACCTTTAGTTCTGATGCTGTTCCGATGATCAGGATAAACAACAGGCCGGTAAATGAGCAGATAATCAGGTTTTCGCTGAAGGGTATTCTGACTACAACAAGTATATTTAACAATAATATTAACGTTATACGGGAGTTTTTCCCTTCAACTGATAAGCCATTGGCCATTGAGAAATGCACTATCGAAAATACTTCTGCCAGAAATATTACTGTTGATGTGGAGGATTTTGAAAAGAATACCCGGAGCCACCGTGAAAGAAGTGTTTATGATATTTATGAGATTTCAGCAAAGACATCAGGAGCAGGTATTTATTCATTAAAACCGGGGGATAAACTCACATTTGCTGTTCTCTTCACCGGACGTAAGATTTCTGATCCTCCTCTTGTGGTGGATATTGAAAAGGAGTTATCCCAGAGGCAGAAATTTGTTGATCAGATGTTCAGTACTCTGGTGTTCACATCACCCGATCCTGTTTTAAACCGTATGTTCGATTTTGCCAAGATAAGGGCAATGGAAAGTATATATGAAACTAAAGGTGGTCTGGTTCATAGCCCGGGTGGTGCAAACTACTATGCGGCAATATGGGCAAACGACCAGGCCGAATATGCAAATCCGTTGTTTGCTTATACCGGTTATTCAACAGCTATTGAGGCAGGTATGGTTTCGTGGGCATGGTTCGCAAAATATATGAATCCTGAGTACAAGCCCATACCGAGCTCAATAATTGCGGAAGGGATGGGCTTCTGGAATGGGGCAGGTGACCGTGGTGACCAGGCTATGATAGCTTACGGGGCATCCCGCTTTGCACTGGCTCTCGGTGATAAAAAGGCTGCTGAGGAGATATGGCCTCTTATTGAGTGGTGCCTTGAATATTGTAATCGCAAATTAACCAGTGACGGGATTGTAGCATCCGACAGTGATGAGCTGGAAGGCCGTTTTCCGGCAGGAAAAGCGAACCTGTGCACCTCATCACTCTATTATGATGCATTGATATCAGCTGCATACCTGGGCCATGATCTCGGCAAAACTTCCAGGCTGACAAACCAGTACAAAAGGATGGCCACTGAACTGAGGAAGAATATAGATAAGTACTTTGGTACAAAAGTTGAGGGCTTTGAGACTTATCGTTATTATGACGGAAACGATGTACTGCGTTCCTGGATATGTATCCCTCTTACTGTCGGCATCTTCGACAGAGCGCGTGGCACTCTGGATGCGCTGTTTTCACCACATTTATGGACTAGTCAGGGTCTGCTGACACAGGCAGGAACGACAACATTCTGGGACCGGTCAACGCTTTACGGTCTTCGCGGGGCTTTTGCTGCAGGTGCAGCAGATAGAGGATTGCAATATCTTAAGGAATACTCATACCGCCGTCTTGTAGGTGATCATGTTCCTTATGCTGTGGAAGCCTGGCCCGAAGGTAACCAGCGTCATCTGTCAGCAGAATCTGCATTGTATTGCCGCGTAATTACTGAAGGAATTTTTGGCTTTCGCCCGACAGGACTCAATTCATTTACGGTCACGCCTCAGCTTCCTGCCGAATGGAACGGGATGTCGCTGAATAATATCATTGCTTTTGGAGGAAAGAAAATTGACATAACAGTAGTAAGATCTGAAGGGAAAATAAAGGTTGATGTCAATTCTGACGGGGAAAATATAAAAAGCGTCCTGGTTGATAACGGAACGGGCATCAATATTGAACTTTAATGCAGGTGCTGGATCCTGGGTGCTGGGTGCTTCTATTGCTGGCGCGGATTTAGCGAAGCGTAATCCGTGCCAATAACAGTTTCCCATAAACTTTTTTTTAAAAAAGAATTGATTTGGTATTTATTTATCAAAAAAATGTTAAATTTATCATCAATAAGATTGGATTTCGCAGGTTCAATTTTATATTAACTAACTAATAATCTGATTACTAACCTAAACTTTCCTGCCTGTGCAAATATTTATCTACCTGGAATGCATCAATGCATTTAATCTTATTTCATACTTGTAATTTTATTTTATTTCAAAATTCTACGTTAATCTACTAAACTAACTAATTTACTTATGAAAGAAAATCATTATCACAAGGTACTGTCATTTCCGTACCTTAAAAGGCTATTTAAGGATCTGAGAATTCTGATCCTTATTTTGCTATTTGGCGCTTCGAATGTCCTCTTGGCAGTTGAACCCCAGCAGATCATTGTTACAGGAACTGTAACGGATGCTTCAACAGGCGATGCAATGGTGGGTGTAAACGTTATTGTAAGAGGTACAACACTTGGTGACCTCACCGACATAAACGGAAAATACACAATATCTGTGCCCGATCAGGATGCAGTTCTGGTTTTTTCGTTTATAGGTTATGTTACCATGGAGCAGCCTGTTTCCGGCAGGCCGACAATAGATGTGGCTCTTTCACCTGCGACAACAGCTCTTGATGAGGTCATTGTAACCGGGTATGGTACTCAGAAAAAAAGTGACCTCACAGGTTCAGTCGTCAGAGTTTCTATGGAAGAGAAGGCAACACTGGCAAATGTGAACCTTTCACAGGCCTTATCCGGAGCTTCTGCTGGTGTAAATGTGCAGGGTTCAGGCCTCGCCGGTAGTGAACCGAGCATTTCAATAAGGGGACAAACCTCTCTTTCGGCAAACGACAGGCCCCTAATTGTACTGGATGGTATAATTTATAACGGAGCCATTGCTGATATTAATATCAGTGATGTGGAATCCATTGATATTCTTAAAGATGCCAGTGCAGCAGCAGTATACGGATCGAGATCGGCCAATGGTGTTATGCTTATCACCACTAAAAAGGGTAGAAGTGAGAAACCTGTTATTTCATTCAATATGTATTATGGATACCAGGATATGACAAATAATCCTATGAGAGTCATGAATGCCACGGAATATGCCACCAGGCTGGTTGACTATTATTATCAGCAGGATCTGTATGCATGGTACGGAACAAACCCGACTGGTCCTGAAGGAAAACCTGCCAGACCTGATGTTACGAACCTCAACGTATTGGCCGCGCCCCTCAGATCCCAGGAGGAGAGAGATAACTTATTAGCAGGCAATGAGACCGACTGGGTGGATGAGGTACTACAGATAGCACCTATCCAGAGCTACAACCTTAGTGTTTCAGGGAAGAGCAACAGATCGAGTTACTTTATTTCCGGATCATATACAAATGAGGAAGGAATACAGCTGAATGATGAATTCAGCAGGATTACCCTTCATACTAATTTAGAGAGCCAGGTTACTGACTGGCTTACTATTGGTTTAATTTCATCCTATTCATACAGGGATTATTCAGGTGAAGAGGCCAGTCTCGGAAATGCCAGGTCGTGCAGCCCGCTGGCAGATAATCATATAGGCGACCCGAATTATGATATATACCTTACCGGGGAAGTATATATGACATACCCGCTTGTTTATCTGTATATTGATAATAAAGATATAAGAAACAACCTGTTCCTGGTGGGTAATGCCAAAATAACAGTGCCCTGGGTACAAGGACTGACATATGAGTTCAACTACTCAAACACCTATTCCAACAGGAACAATAATACTTTTCATCCTGTGTCAACTCCGAGTGGTGCACCAAACAACGGCCGTGCCATTAAGAATCCTTCAGAGGAGAGGAACTGGCTTATTAACAATATTATTACTTACTTAAGAACTTTCGGGGACCACCAGATCAACGCAACCCTGCTCTATAGCCGCGAAAGCCGCAATGCACAAGAGTCAACCCTGGATGCACAGAGATTTGACAATCCTGTACTTGGTTACAACAATATGGGACTTGGCACAATTGTTACTGTTGCCTCAGAAGCATGGGAGGAAAACAGTTTATCGTACATGGCCCGACTTAATTATTCATACAAGAGCCGCTATTTGTTAACATCAACTGTTCGAAGGGACGGCTTCTCGGGTTTTGGAGCAAATGACAAATTTGCTACATTCCCTTCAGTTTCTCTTGGATGGGTGCTTTCAGATGAATCTTTCCTGAGAGATGTCAGATGGCTCTACTTAAAGTTAAGGACTTCCTATGGTAAAAACGGAAACCAGGGAATAGGACGTTATTCAAGCTTCTCGAGGATGACTGACAATCCATATGTTTACGGTCCCGCAACTGTTGTTGGCGTTTACCCGAGCTCACTTGGAAATGCTGACCTCGGATGGGAAGCAACCTCATCATTCAACGTTGGTATCGACTTTGGCTTATTTAACCGGAGAATCTCAGGTTCACTTGATATGTATAAGGCTACAACAACCGATGTGCTTGTCGAAAGGGCACTGCCACCCACTACAGGCTACGAAAGTGTATGGACAAATATAGGAGCTATCGAGAATAAAGGTTATGAAATAGAATTATCTACTATTAATCTCACTGGCCGTCTCGGATGGGAGACAAACTTCGTGTTCTCCCTGAACAGGGATAAGATCACCAAGCTTTATGGCGACGAAAACGACAGAGATATAGGAAACTCATGGTTTGTCGGAGAACCGATCAGCGCAATATATGATTATCAGATGGCAGGAGGAATGTGGACAGAGGAAGAGCTGTATAACGGCACAATCCTTAGCAACTGGTACCCCGGTCAGTTCAGATTTGTTGACCAGGATGGTGATGGTGTTATTGACCCGACTAATGACAGGACAATACTCGGATACCGGACACCAAACTTCAGGTTCAGTATAAATAATACTTTTAGTTATAAGGACTTCACTCTTTCATTCTTTATTAACTCAATACAGGGAGGTGGAGGCTATTATCTGCTGAATAATTCTTCAGTAGTTAACGTCGATTTCCGCTCAGATAATGTGTTAAGGATAAATGCCTCGGCAGTTCGTCCTTACTGGAGACCCGATAACGGAGTGGATAATGCCACCGGTGTATATAATTCACCTGCTGTAGCAAGTGGAATATATGAAAGCAGAAGCTTTGTGAGGTTACAGGATGTTTCTCTTACATACAATCTCAGCCCTTCATTGCTTAATTTATTGAAGGTTGAGGCTTGTCAGTTCTATGTAGCCAGCAAAAATCCCTATGTGTGGACCAAGTGGTCAGGATGGGATCCGGAAACCGGTACCAGTAATTCACCCCTGATGAGAAACATAACTGCAGGATTCAGGATCACTTTCTGATTTATACTGATAAATAAATAATTATGGAACCTAATAATTATAATACAATGAAAAAATACTTATATCTGATTAGTAAAAAATTCTTATTGTTTGCAGGGGTTTTGCTTTTATTGTTTTCCTCCTGTAACGAAGAAGAAATACTCAAAGAGAAGCCTCTTGATTTTCTTGCACCTGAAAATGCATATTCCTCACTGGCAGGATTCAAGCAGGGTATAACGGGATTGCATTACACTTTCCGCAATTACTGGTACTGGGGTGACCAGGACCAGGGAAGCATGTGGCGAGGCGTGGGAACTGATGTGGCTTTTCATGGTGAGGATCCGAACAGTACACGTTTCTTGTGTAATTATGTTAACTATCTGATCCCGGGGTCGAATTATGTTCTGCAATACTGGACTCGGAATTATGAGCTTATTCAGAGAGCTAATGTGCTGATTGAAAGTGCCGATGCTGTAGATCCGGAAATCTGGGAGAGTGATGCGCAAAAGAATGCCTATAAAGCAGAAGCAATGTTTTTCAGGGCCTTTGCTTACCGTATCCTTGTTTCGTATTTTGGTGATGTGCCTCTTGTAACTGAAGTAATTAAATCCGCAAAAGTTGATTTTGTGAGAACACCAAAAGCAGAAGTCTACCAGCAGATTGAGAATGACCTCATCTATGGTACTACAAACCTTCCGGAACCCGGTCAGGAGGAAGATCCGGGTAGAATAACCCAGGGTGCAGCCTGGCACGTACTGAGTGAAATATACCTGACACAGGGTAAATATCAGTTAGCTGTTGATGCAGCTTCAGAAGTAATTAACGGATACAACTATGCACTGATGACATCCCGTTTTGGCGCACAAAATGATGTTTTCGGATCAGGTGATGTTTATTATGACCTCTTCAGGTTCGGGAACCAGAATGCCGCAGAGAATACCGAATCTATCTGGGTTATCCAGTTCGAGCCTCTCATTACAGGAGGCGCCTCATGGTCAGGTGAAAGAGGCATGGGTCCTGCATATTTCAGATGGGGAAATGCTCCCGATGGAGTGAAAGCCTTCCGAGGTGAATTTGTAAATGGAAAATATACAGGTTATTCTGATACTTTAGGACGTCCGGTATCATGGGTACGTCCCACTACCTATGTCACACACGGTATTTGGGAAAGCGACTGGGACAATGATATCCGTAATGCCATGCATAATATTAAGCGGGATTTCTATTTTGATAATCCTGAATCCGCTTATGATAAGCAGAAGCTTGAATTCAGTCTTTTTGAAGACCAGTATCTGTCAGGTGCCAGAGACCGGATAAGAGACTCATGTCAGTATATCTTCCCTTACTTTATGAAGTTTGCTGATCCGTGTAACCATTTCCAGCAGCCCGACAGGTCGGGTGGAGGATATACTCAACAGGATGTTTATGCTATGCGTCTTGCGGAAACAATCCTTCTTCGCGCTGAAGCTTATCTGGGATTATCAAATCCGGATCTGGCTGCAGCCGATATCAACCTGATCAGGAACAGGGCAAATGCAACGCTGGTCGCTCCTGCAGACGTTGATCTGGACTATATACTCGACGAAAGGGCGCGGGAGCTTTACGGCGAGGAATGGAGACATATCACTCTGCGCAGAATGGGCAAACTCGTCGAAAGAGTCAGGTTACTTAATGATAATCCCAAGAATCCGGGCCTGAATATCCAGGATCATCATATTCTGTGGCCTATACCTCTTAGCCAGATCGATTTGAATATCGACGCGGTGATAGAACAGAATCCGGGATACTAACGGGATATTGGAGATTTATAAATGTATTTTTAATATCAGAGGCTTGCTTTAAGAAATTACCCCCCACCCCCCCCAAGGGAGGGCTAAGGACCCTCAATCCCACTAAGCGGGAGACTTGATATATAAGCATTTCATCAAGTCCCCCTTGTGGGATTTAGGAGTGATAAATTCAAAAGGTTTTTTAAGTCAGCCTCTGATTTTTTTTGAAAGGTTGGAATTACTGGAATTTCCTTATTGACTCCACCATGGAGATAATATTCTGAGGAGGCACCTCCGACTGGATATTATGCACGGCTGCGAAGACAAATCCTCCACCCGGTGCCAGGGCATCAATATTTTTCGCAACATCATCCGAGACCTCCACGGGTGTACCCCGGGCAAGGATCTTCTGTGTGTCAACTCCTCCACCCCAGAATACAATATCTTTTCCAAAATCTTTCTTAAGCTGGTAAGGTTCCATACCGGCAGCATTAATATGTACCGGGTTAAGTATATTAACGCCCATTTCAATAAAATCAGGTATAATGGGCCGTACATTACCACATGAGTGGAACATTATTTTTGCACTGGGGGCGTTTTTTCTCATTGCTTCAATAATCCTTGTAATATGCGGTTTGTAGTACAGTCTGAAATGATCAGGGTCTATTAATTGAGATTCCTGTGTGCCATAATCATCAGCTTCGGCGATCACATCCACAATATCTGCAAGCTCAGCCAGTGCTATTGTCCAGAATTCTATTTTCAGATCAGCGATCTTTCCGATCAGAAGATCTGAAAATTCCGGGTATAGTAAGGGGTCAACAAGAGCATTTGTCATCCCGCGGAACCGCTGATGCATTTCAAAAATACCAGTACAGAGACCTTTCAGCATTACAATTTTCCCCTGCTCTTTAAACCGGACTGCTTTTTCCCTTAAACCTTTTATCCTCTCCTTGTCTGATGCTGCCGGCCAATTGAATCTGCTGATTTCATTTACATCAGGCACAATATTCTCCATCGGGTGTTTGACAAGCGAAAACCACAGACCTCCGGTTTTTGGGAAATGATGTGTAAAGCTCCATTCATCATGGTATTCCCAGTTGTCACCTTTATCAGTCAGTTTATCATAAACATCCCAGTTATGGCTTGTAAGGGGAAACAATCCACGGGTGTCAACCTCCAGGATCTTCAGTATTTCATCTGACGGGATAACTATCTGCTGAATCACGTCTGACCAGACAGGTTCTTCAGGATCTTTTCCCAGGAACATGCGTAATTTCTGATAAGCGCCCTTGGCTATTCCTGTCCAGGTAGTACCTGCCAGATCAAAAGGTACACGATCAGGCTCACGGTGATCTAAGGTGGTAAGTATTCTTTCCCTGCTGTTCATGTTAAATAATCAGATATTTATGGTTTTTATCTTTGGTACCAGCAAATGGATTATTAGCAGTGCTATAAGGTAACCTGAACCGGCAACTGCAAACGGGATGGTATAGCCATCTATACCGGTATTCTGGAGTATTTTGCCAACACCATATGCAACAATTGCTCCTCCGACTGCCCCGGAAAAACCTCCGAATCCGGCAATAGTTCCTGTAGCTTTTTTCGGGAAAATATCCGACATAAGGCTGAAAATATTTGCAGACCAGCCGCAATGTCCTCCTGCCGCTACTGCAATCAAACCGACAACAATCCACAGATTATCCATATGGGGTACCAGTATTACAGGAATGGCAAATAATCCACAGGCCAGTAAACCCAGCTTCCGCCCCTTATTAATGCTCAGTCCTGTTTTCAGAAATTTGGATGAAAGCCAGCCAAGAAATATCCCTAAGCCCCATGAAACCAGATATATAGTAAAAAATGGCAGGCCGATATCTTTCAGGTTTACATCATATTTCTCGTTAAGATATTTTGCTCCCCAGAAAAGATAGAACCACCATATAGGATCGGCCATGAATTTCCCGACAGCGATAGCCCATGCACCACGATGATGCAGAATATCCTTCCATCTTACTTTTTCCGTGTTATTCTCATTATCGCTGTCACTATTGATATAATCAAGTTCGGATTTTGATACTTTAGAGTGTGTTCCGGGTTGTCTGAAGTACCTGAGCCAGATGATGATCCATAACATGGATATAGGGAAAGTCCAGAGGAAGCCCGGTTTCCAGTTATTAAAACCAAGCACCAGTGCAGGAATTATCAATGGCGAAAGGATAGTTCCCATATTTGAACCTCCGTTAAAAATGCCGACAGCCAGGGCTCTCTCTTTTTTGGGGAACCACTCTGCCACTACTTTTATTGCAGCAGGGAAATTACCCGACTGACCGATAGCCAGGTTAAACCTGGCTATGGCAAAACCAATCCATGTTCTTGCAAACGTATGTGCCAGAGTTGCAAGGCTCCAGATTCCTATGGATATAATATAACCTTTCTTTGTACCTATCCTGTCGATTATGGTACCCATAACCAGAAAACATACCGCATAGGCAATCATGAATGCACTGTTGATCATTCCGTATTGCTCTTCGTTCCATCCAATCTCATCCTGTAAATATGGAGCCAGAATGCCAAGCGCTGACCGGTCGATATATAAAATGGTTGTTGCAATAAAGAGCAGGCTTAAAATGATCCAGCGAAAATTTGTTTCCGGTCTTTCACCCATAATTTTGTGATAATTCTTATTAGTTGTGCATTGGTTATTTGTTATTGGTTATTGGTTATTTGTTAATGGTTATTTGTTAATGGTTATTGGTTATTTGTTATGGGTTGCCCGTAGCCTGTAGCCTGAAGCCCGTAGCCTGAAGCCCGTAGCCTGAAGCCCGTAGCCTGAAGCCCGTAACCTGTAGCCCGTTGCCAGAGAGATGTATCAGAATTTGAAATATTTCCCACGTATGGGGATGTTGAGCTGGGCTGAAGCTGCATTGTCGTTGATGATCTCTTCAGTTTCAGGGTTCCAAGTCAGTGTTGATCCGGTTTTTATTGCGATCAGTCCAAGCTGACACATCGAGATAGTCCGGTGAGCAGTCTCCAGTGGTTCAATAGTCTGTTTCCCGTTTTTTACGGCTTGCAGGAAGTCTTCCTTATCTGAAAGCAGATCCATGAATGAAATCTCCCCTGGTTGCAAAGGTGAATCGAGGATGGATTGAGAACTCGCTGTCAGTTTATCGCTGTATTCAACTTCTATCCAGCCGCTGGTTCCTTCAAACCTTACATAGGGGCGTTCAATTTTGAAGAAAACCTCAACACCATTTGCATAACGGTATCTGATATCAAACATATTCAGGGTATTCCATAATCCTTTATCAAATTCACCTGTACCTTCAATACTCACCGGACCTGTATATTCGGTATTGTTACCCCACTGGACTATTCCCATAAGGTGAGCGCCCCAGTTTGAGATCATACCGTTACAATATGAGTCGACCCGCATCCAGCCGGGGCGTCCATAGGCTTTAATAGGATGGACTCGTTTTTCAGTGTAGGGGACTTCCCAGGCCGGACCTAACCACATATCATAGTCCAGTTCATCCGGGACAACCATAGTGGGTTCAGGAGACAATGCTGAGCCTGATAATTCAGCCGGTACAGCCACATAGATACGCTCTATTTTACCGATCCTTCCGTTTCGTACCAGCTCGACAGCTCTGGCAAACTGCGGTATACTTCTGAATTCGCTGTCGTTACGTGTGATCACTCCGTGTTTCTTAATTGCTTTCACAAGTTGACGGCCATGCTCTATGCAGGTTGAAACAGGTTTTTCCAGCGAAATGTGTTTGCCTGCACGGCAAGCTTCAATAGCCATAGGTACATGCCAGTGATCGGGTGTGGCGATCATAACTGCATCGACATCCTTACGGTGAAGCACTTCCCTGAAATCACCGTAGGCATCGCATCCCTTATAGGAATATCCTTTTTGCTGAGCGTAATAATCGTTTACCTGCTTTTGCCCGTTATTCAGCCGCCAGGAATCAACGTCACAAACAGCAACAATCTGAGCATGGTCAGACTTCAGAAACTGAGGAATATTGGGATTGACGGTTTGTCGTCCGATACCAATGATTGCAACATTAATTCTGTTACCGGGAGCGCTGCTCCCAAGTACAAAGGATGGTACAATAGTTGGAATGGCAAAGGTACCGATTGTTCCCAGTGCTGCATTTTTTATGAAGGTTCTTCTGGTATTTTTCATAAATGATCTCTTCTGTTTGACAAATATTTCTTTCATTAAAGATAGTGATATTATGATATGGTGAAGCAGGTCCTCTTAGAAGATTTTATGGAATCCTGAACTCATTCCTGCCTGCTGTCAGGCAGTTCACGGGGGATGGGTTATATTATTTCCAAAAGAGCTTGTCCGGCATTAACGTAAGGCCGGGCTATAAATCAAGGGCCACTGTTCAGGATTCAGCAAAGTGTAATCAGAGCATTTCCCTCCAAGGTTAAAAGAAGTTAAAAACTTTGTTTATTTATTTAAAAACGGATACATTTAATGCATTTAGAAGTTAATACGACCGCAAATCATCTTTTTAATCCACTTATTATCTGTTAAACCCACTTACTATTACGAAAATGAAAAATAAGACAATTTCGAGACGTAGATTTTTAGGGACTGCTGCAGCAGCAGCTGCAATAACTGTAGTACCCATAAATTATTCCTTTGCAATCGGAACACAGACCAGAAAGCCCAACTCAAAAGTTGGTGGTGTTCAGCTAGGGTGCACCACATACAGTTACCGGGGCATGCCACACAAGGTAGATGATGTGATCCAGTACCTGCTTTTAGCCGGCATAAACTCGATAGAACTGAGAAGTGTTGCAGAAGAAGATCTGGGTATTCCTACTGTTTCGAGAGGCCGCCCGCGAGGAGCAGACCTTTCAGAACAAGAAAAAACTGAGCTTGCCAAGGCAGCAGAGAATGCCAGGGAAGTCCAGCGTCAGTGGCGCCTGAATCTGCCTATGCAGAAATATGCCGACATGCGTAAAAAATTCAATGATGCCGGTATTAATATTCATATCGCCAAGTTTGCTCCCTCAACATGGTCGGATGAGGAAATTGACTATGCATACACAGCAACCAGGGTTTTGGGAGCTTACGGGATTACCGACGAATTGGGAGAAGAATCCTGCCAGCGTCTTGGCAAGTTTGCTGAAAAGCATAATAGTCTTGCAATTTTTCATACACATGCACAACCAGCTCAACCTGGTTTCAGCTTCGAGAAGTACCTTGCTTATTCGCCAGCAAACAGGCTTAATCTTGATGCAGGCCATTATTTCGGAGCTACAGGCCTTCATCCAAATGGTGTAATTGAAAGATTCCACGATAAAATGTGCAGTATTCACATCAAAGATAAAACAGGACCAAAGAGCGACCCACCTAACAGTAATATGCCATTCGGGCAGGGGGAAACTCCAATCTCCGACATTTTATTATTACTGAAAAAGGAAAAATGGCCGATCAATGTTGATATTGAACTGGAATACCGGATCCCTGAGGGATCAGATGCAGCCAAAGAGGTTGCTAAATGTATTGAATATATGAGAAACATACTCGAGTAAGCAGGGGATTGTAAAGTAGACGAAAGTCCGAAGTCCGAAGTCTGAAGTCCGAAGTCCGAAGACATTTTAACTTTCGACTTCTTAAAAGACCATTCATTACTAATATTCCTTCATAGTAAAAAATATCATAAGATGAGCTCATTACCCAGACGCGAATTTATCAGGAAATCTGCAGGTACCGCCGGTGCGGCTATTATTGCTCCGGCATATATAAAGAACATGATGACCAACAGCCCTAATGAGCGGGTAAACATTGCCGTTGCCGGCATAAGCGGCCAGCGGAAGAATGTAAGGGGTATGATAAACGGGAGAGGCAGGGTGCATATCAATACCTACTCACAGATACCCAATGTTACAATAAAAACCATCTGCGACGTCGATGAACGTCTGTTCCCAGGGGTTGTAGCTACCATAGAGGAACTATTTGGAGCTAAACCGGCCACAGAGGTTGATTTCCGCAAACTGCTCGACGACAAGGATCTTGATGTTATTTCTATAGCGACACCCGATCACTGGCATGCACTGATGACTGTCTGGGCCTGCCAGGCCGGCAAGGATGTGTACGTCGAAAAGCCTGTCAGTCACAACGTTTCAGAAGGCCGCAAAATGGTTCAGGCAGCAAGGAAGTATAACCGTATTGTTCAGTCAGGGATATGCTACAGAAGCAGTAAAGCCGTGAAGGAGGGCATAAAATTCGTCCATGACGGGAATCTGGGAAAGGTTTATATGGCTAAAGGTATTACCTACAGATACAGGGTCAGTATCGAAAAAGTACCTGACAGTCCGATACCTGAAGGTGTTCACTGGGATATGTTCCTCGGTCCTGCTCCCTATCACCCGTTCAATGAGAACAGGTATATATATAACTGGCACTGGTTCTGGGATACCGGTACTACAGAGTTTGGTAACAACGGTATTTACAGGATGGATACTGTCCGGTGGGCATTGAATAAGAACACTCATCCGGTAAAAGTACACTGCTCGGGCGGGAAGTTCTGTCGCGAAGATGACCAGGAAGTGCCAAACATCCTGGTTGCCAGTTATGAATATGAAGACGGAACGATCGTCCAGAATGAAGTAAGAAGCCTCTCTACCAATCCGGAAGGCCTGCCGGATTCGGGTGACTGTTTCATCTACAGTGACCAGGGATGGATGACCTTCAGCGGGAACGGATATAAGACCTATTTTGGCCCAAAAAATGAACCGGGACCGGCAAAATCCGAAAATGATTTTCCGGAAGAAGAAAGGAGTAATGGCTGGAAAAACCTTATTGATTGTGTCAGAAGCAGACGGAGGGAAGATCTCGATAACGATATTCTGGAAGGCCATTTATCAGCATCTCTGGGGCATCTGGGAGTAATCTCCTATCGTACAGGTCGTAAACTGACCTTTAATCCCGAAACTGAAAAATTCGTAAATGACCAACAGGCAGACAAACTGCTTACACGGGATAACAGAAAACCCTATCTGATGCCGGAGGAGGTATGATATCATGGATTATTGAAAAATTAATACTAATATAATGAAATTCAAGGCGATAGCATTAATAGTCTTTCTTGTTTTTTCTACAGGTTTTTCATTTAGCCAGAGGGCAAATAAGAGAATCACGATTACGGGAAAAGTAACGGATGCTGCACAAAAACCTGTTGCTGGAGCTGTTATTTTCATTGATAAGGTAAAAACCAACGAAGTAACAGACCAACAGGGATTTTATAAAGTGAAGGTAAGGAGTGATGCAAAAGAGATATTGGTTTTCTCTCTTTTTAACGGTGCTTCGGAAGAAGAGATCAACGGCAGAACAACAATAGATTTCATCCTTACCGGTGATCCGTCAGTAAATACCGGTAAGGATGAAGCTGCGGATAATGAAGCTGATAATACAGAAAAAAGAACTGATGAAAAAGCCTTGCAGACAGAGGGAGGCAAGGTGATAGACTTCCAGGATTCACAGTATAAATCATTTCAGACTATATATGACATGATTCGGGGCAGGTTTCCGGGAGTTGAAGTATCAGGGACCTCCATTAAAGTGATGGGATCTTCATCATTGAATGTCAGCACTGAACCACTTTTTGTGGTAGATGGTGTTATTGTAAACAGTATTGATGATATATCGCCACAAACCGTAAAAACAATCGAAGTGCTCAAAGGTCCGAATGCTACAGTTTACGGGATCAGAGGTTCAAACGGTGTAATTGTGATTACCCGCATTAAAGGGAGTGATATCAAATAGACTTATCATAACATAACCAGGTAACACCATCATGGAGATGTGAAAGAACAGAGATGTTTAATAATTTATTTAATCATTTGAATAATAATGAATATTATGGCAAACAAAGTATCAAGGCAGGATTTTTTAAAAACTGTAGGATTAGCTGCTTCGGGTCTGATGCTCGGAGGGAGTGCTGCTGCAAAGAGGGTTAGTCCCGGAGTAATTACGAGTAATACGAGAAGAAGTGCAAACGGAAAAGTGAACCTGGCTCTGATTGGAATTGCCAATCAGGGAGCGAGTGATGCCAGACAGTTTATAAACTCGGGCCTGGCAAATATTGTTGCTGTGTGTGACGTAGACCTGGATTCCCGGGGCTCTCAGGAAACTATCAAATCAGTGCCCAAGGCTAAGCAGTTCAGAGATTTCCGGGTGATGTTCGACAAAATGTCCGGTGAGATCGATGCCGTACAGGTAGCTATACCCGACTTTGCACATTTTCCTGTATGTATGGCAGCATTGGAGCTCGGGAAGAGTGTCTTTGTTGAAAAACCGATGTGCCGCACATTCCACGAAGCCGAATTATTGGCACAGGCCGCTAATAAATATCCGAAGCTGGCTACCCAGGTTGGCAACCAGGGACATTCTGGTGAGAATTATTTCCAATTCAAAGCATGGAAGGAGGCTGGTATCATTAAGGATGTTACAGCTGTGACTGCACACATGAACGGCAGCCGGAGATGGCATCCATGGGACCCTGATATCTGCAAATACCCCGAGGCACAACCGCTGCCTGCAGGAATGACTGAAAAGGATTGGGATACATGGCTAACAACAGCCGGTTACCACGATTTCAACGAGAAGTATCACCCGGGTAACTGGCGCGGCTGGTATGACTTCGGTTTGGGTGCCCTCGGCGATTGGGGCGCACATATCCTCGACACAATACACGAGTTCCTCGAACTTGGCTTGCCATACGAGATTGATCCTGTACACATTCGGAATCGTAACGATTTCTTTTTTCCGCTGGAATCAACTATCAGATTTCGTTTTGCGAGCCGGGGGGATATGCCCGCATGTGATATTACATGGTATGATGGTGTTGAGAACCTTCCACAGTTTCCTGAGGGCTACGATTCGGTAAATGCCACAGTTGACAGGAATATTCCACCTCCCGGAGGCACTCCCGAACAGGGTGGCACACGTCAGGGCAGGCAGGGCAGGGACACCGGCGAGTCCAGGGACAGACAGGCACAACAAACCAGTCAGCCACGGAGACCTGCCTCAGGTAAGATTATCTATAGCAAGGAACTGACATTCAAGGGAGGTACACATTCAGCACCTCTCTTCATAATTCCTGCGGAGAAAGCAAAGGAAATGGAATCCAAACTGCCCGAGGTACCCGAAAGTCCGTCCAACCATTACGAAAACTTCCTTCTGGCCTGCATGGGAGAGGAGAAGACCCGTTCTTCATTCCAGACATTTGCGCCTTTGTCCCAGATATTCTCATTAGGCATTATTGCAATGCGTCGTAATATGAAACTTATCTTTAACACCCGGACCAAGGAGATCATCAACGACAAGTTTGCAAATGCCATGCTGGCAGACAGATTTCCGCGTAAAGGCTGGGAAAGTTACTACAACCTTTAATTACTTCTCCGGGATTCCCGGAATCTGGAGAAAGTAAATTATCATAGAGCTGCCTCCAATAACCTGAGGCAGCTCATTTTTATGTATCCGGATTTAGCGATACATGATAGTCTCAGGGCAATCACCCCAATAACTAAATACCATTATCACAAACTACAAGCTGGAACACTATTAATTATAATGCAGATAATACCAGTAAGTTCCGCCAAAATATTGACGTAGCAAATCCCGGGCATCGGGATTCTTTGTATAAATATCTGCATAGCTTTGCATCCTTGATTTTACAGAATCACTGATTTTCAAACGACTTCCGGTTAACGGATCACTGTTTATCATGGAGATATAATACATGATTGCTTCCTGGTACGAAACCGGAATTTCACTGTAATTCAGATCTTCCATCATTGGCAGGCAATCAATAAACTTCTGAAGGTCTTTATTAAGTAAGTAAATAGCCATCAGGTACTCAAAGGCCAGTTTATTCCGGGGATTATCCCTCAATATCAGGTAAAGAATATTTTCTATATCCTCTGCATGGAAAAAGAAATCTTTACTGACCAGCAATTTTCTTTTTTCTCCGTAATCGGGATGCTGATTTATCAGATCTTCGTTGTTAAGGTATTTTTTTGTATCCCTGGCCCATTTTCTGTAAAAAAGCGTCCTTTCAAGCAATTTCAGATATTTTTCAGCAACCCGGTATTGTCCATTGATCAGGTTAGTTTCAGCAAGTCTTTTGACCGATCTGACAGATCTGCCCGATTTTGGCATTACCTCCATACTTTCAAAAACATATTGCTGCGAAGCATTTATTAATCCCAGATGATAAAAAATCTCATTTCCCATCAATGGAGTTATGTATTCATGAGCGAATCCGAGGAATAATCCATCGACACCATGCTGATCGTATCTGAACAGTTTATCACCCAGTTGTCCCGTTTTGGCCAGCGCAAGGTTGAACATAGCCAGTGAAAGGTAGTTCTTTGGATAACTCCTTTCTGCGTGTGAAATAATTTTATCCCACTGCTGATTTCTGGCCAGATAGTCATAGGTCATGGTCTCCTCAGCATCAAAGTTTACTTTTAATCTGAAACCCGTATATCCAACTGCCAGCACTATTATCATCAGTGCAACAAGGGTGTAAATGTTCCTTAAATGATGCGATGGGATAATATAATAAAGGAATATCAGGATTGACGGTATTATGAAAATGATCAACAGCAGAGATGGAATTTTATCAGGGATATTATAAAAGAATTCGCTCATGAAAGCAAGTTTGACTGGCTGAAGGATAAAAAATCGCTGCACCAGCAGCGGAACGCATACAGCCAGAATAAGATACGACAGATAATGCAGTATCTTAAAGTTTTTTCTCCCTTCTGGTAGAGTTCTTTTTTGTGCTTTTAAACTTGTTATGAGCTCATAAACCAGCATGATCAATAAAAGCGCAAAAATTACTCCGCCAAGCAAAAGATAAGCTACCGGAATAATCACCAAACCTGTAGTAAAACGGTGGTTACGTTTTTTCAATTTCGTGTACAGCCATCCGAACAACAATGCACTCAGTATGCCTGTTACTGCCGACAGAGGATAAAGTTCATCCAGCAGCATAATTCCTGCGAGCAACATTGGGAAAAATGTTAAGGGAAACAGGTACTGGTTATCATTAATTGATAACAGGATTCGTTTTGTTACTTGCTGTATGGCAATTAGTAATAAAGTGATAATCAGTGCTCCAATGTAAGGCAGATAAAAGCACTGGGTCAGGAAGCCCCCTATATACCCGTTAAAACCTCCCGGAAGACCAATTTTTTCAAGAAAGAAATCACTGGTAAGCAGGAAGAGTTGTGTCTGCTCTGCGAAGTGAAGATGGTGGTTATAGAAAAAAGTGAAAAAGACAAATATAATAATGCCGGTAAGCACTACAGAAATTTTTTCTGTATTGTAAATCCATTTGTTTTCTTCAATCCTGTTTTTTTCCATCAATCATAAAGTCTTTTCCGGAGTCTTCAGATAGCGGCTGTAAATTTAGCATATTATGTGATTAGGTGCGATAGATCCATTCAATATTAATCAATCCTCAGCCTTCCGACGTCGAAGTTCCGTTTTATCGGGATAAAGACGTCTGACACAGCCCGGCTCACGCTATCATGGGACAGGCTCTTACCTTTTGGAAAAGAAAGGGGCGGTGAAGTTACTATGATACAGGGATGAGTTCATTTTGTCGAAAAAATCATGTAGTTTTATATACTAACTTTTTAACCAAAGTTAATGGTTACTGGTTGCTGGTTGGGCTGTTTTTTGTTGCTTGTTGATTTAATTGAGAGGAATTTTAGTATAAAAAATCGATTGTCATGGCATATAAGAAATTATTTATGAAATCAACTGATTATAAAGCAGTTTCAAAGGTGGTTGTCATTTTAGTATTGACATTCCCTCTAATCAACAGGATGGCATATTCTCAGGATGAAACAGATGTTATAAGTAACTGGCTTGAGTATAGCGATGCTCCGAATTCACTCTATCATCATCTATCAGATCAGGCTTATGATTATCTGAAGCAAAGAGCAAGCAAAATATCTGAATTACAAACACTTGCTGACTGGCAGCAAAGACAGAAACAGATCAGAGAGACACTCACAGATATTGTTGGTCCTTTCCCGGATAAGACACCGCTTAATGCCGTGATTGTCAGGACTATCGACAAGAAAAGCTACAGGATTGAACACATCATTTATGAATCACAACCCCGATTTTATGTTACTTCTTCACTCTTTATTCCCGCAGGTATCAGAAAAAACAGAAAGACTCCCGCTGTTATATATTGCAGCGGTCATTCTGCTGAAGGCTACAGAAGCGCAGTATATCAGCATGTAATATTAAACCTGGTAAAAAAGGGATTTATAGTTTTTGCTTTAGATCCGGTGGGGCAGGGAGAACGGCTGGAATATTATGATCCGAAAACAGGCAAATCGGTTGTGGGAGGGCCGACAAGAGAACACTCCTATCCGGGAGCACAGGCTTTTATTACAGGCAGTTCGCAGGCTCTGTATATGATATGGGACGGTGTAAGGGCTGTCGATTATCTTATGACAAGAAAAGAGATCGATCCGGCCAGAATAGGTATTACCGGCCGTTCGGGAGGCGGAACACAATCAGCATATATCGCGGCTATTGATGACCGCATTTGTGCAACGGCTCCCGAGAATTATCTTACCAACTATACACGGTTGCTTCAGACAATCGGTCCGCAGGATGCGGAGCAGAACATATTCAATCTAATCTATCGAGGTCTCGATCATCCCGATTTTCTTATTGTCAGGGCTCCGAAACCGGCTCTGATGATCACCACGACCAGGGATATGTTCAGTATCCAGGGTGCAATCGAGACAGAAAAAGAGGTTGCACGTATCTACAAAGCTTATGATAAGGAGGAGAATTTTTCCAGGATTGAAGATGATGCGGCACATGCATCAACAAAAAATAACAGGGAAGCGATGTATGCATTCTTTCAGAAACACCTTGACAATCCTGGCAATCCCTATGATGAGGAGACTCAGCTTCTGACAGTTGAGGAGTTTAGGGTTACAGCAACCGGACAGGTTTCTACTTCTCTGGGCGGGGAGACAGTCTTCAGTCTTAACCTGAAGACTGCAGAGAGACTTGATAATGAATTGAATACACTCAGGAGCAATCCTGAAATGTTTCTTCCAGGAGTAATCCTTTCAGCAAAAAAACTCTCAGGTTATCATGATCCTGTTAAGGATGAAATGCCTGTTTTTACCGGACGTATACAAAGAGAGAATTACGCCATTGAAAAATATTTCGTGAAAGGGGAGGGGGATTATGTGATTCCTTACCTCTTATTCAAGCCCGCAAAACAAGGCAAAAAATCAATGATTTATCTTCATCCGTCGGGCAAGTCAGCTGAAGCTTCGGAAGGTGGTGAGATTGAACGGTTTGTTTCACAGGGTATTACAGTTCTGGCACCCGATCTTATCGGTACTGGAGAAACAGGTACAGGAGCATTGAAAGGAGATGCTTATTTTGACGGAGCTTCCCATAACCTTTGGTATTTATCCATGCTTATCGGGCGGAGTATTACAGGGATACAGGCAGGTGATGTTAGCAGACTGACCGCAATACTGAAAACGATTAACAACGAAGCAGTAATATGCGGCCTTGCAAGGAAAGAGATGGCTCCTGTTCTGTTACATGCTGCAGCATTTATTGAAGATATTGGGAATATAATCCTTATTGAACCTTTTTCATCTTACAGGTTAATTGTGATGAACAGGTTTTATAATACAAAATTTCCTCTTAGTGCAGTGCCGGGAGCTCTGAAGGAATATGATCTCCCCGATCTGGCCGGCACACTTGCACCCCGAAGGCTTTTCATTGCCGGTGCAACCGACGGAAACGGAAGTACTGCCGATACAATTGGTATCAATAAAGATCTTGCTGTTATTAAAGAAGCATACAGGTACAAAAATGCAGACGGAAATCTTAAAATCTTGTCCGAAGGATCAGGTGAATCGGTTTATGAGTCTCTTTTGGATTGGTTGAAATAAATATCCTGCCCCTGGCGCGGACCACTCAGGCCGCTGGCGTGGATTTAGTGAAACAAAGTGAAGCGTAATCCGTGCCTTTTGGGCTTCATTTGGTCGGTTGACTTTGTCGAGCTCCTCCGCTCCGCGGAATCAGTTAGTGAAGCGTAATCGGTTCCTTTTATTAATAAAAATAATATACGAATAGTCCTTATTGAAGCTTAATGTAGATTCAACAAAAATCATTAAATTTATATT
>CAZQVL010000031.1:0-36952 GCA_964596715.1 uncultured Rikenellaceae bacterium | reverse complement strand
TAGTTTTTGCCCCCCAACCCCCCTGGTTGTTAGTTTTTGCCCCCCAACCCCCCTGAAGGGGGGCTTTTATATTAAGGGGAAGGAGGAGGTGAAGAGTGTTTCCGAAATATAATAAAAAATGAAATTGTACCGACTATTGTCACAAACAGTAACTGTGATTCATGGGCAAGGATTGCATAAACCAGACCATCCTCAATATTTATTTTTTCAACAAAAGCAAGTCCGCGTGAGATAATATAGTGAAATGCTCCCAGTCCGCTCTGAACAGGTGCAGACATTGCAAGGCCGCCAATGACAAGGAGAAAGACACTTTCTCCGAGAGTAATATGTGAAGTACTTTCGATTGCAAATACAACAACCCAGGTCATAAGGGTATAATTGATCCAGATAAAAACAGTATGGAAAATAAACTCGCGTTTTCTATTCAGATTGGTGATTGTTTTTAGACCGTTAATAATACCTCTTGCGAGGTCGAACATTTTTGCCATCAGCCGGATCTTTCGGAGTTTCTTACGGTATCTGATAAGGAGAAATAATATTATTACCGAGAATAAAATCAGTGCCAGCCATGTTACCCAGGTAAATCCAAAGAGTGAGAATACTTTTTCCTGAAGCGGAATAAAAATACTTTCTTTAAGGAACTGTGTGATGGCCTCACCACTGAAGAAGAGCATTATTATCATGATGATCATCAGGGAAAAAAAGTCAATGGTTCGCTCAAGAACGACAGTTCCGAATAATTGGTCCACAGGTATCTTTTCTTTTTTCCCGAGTGCCACACAGCGGGTCAATTCCCCTATTCTTGGCAATGCAAGGTTTGCCAGGTAGCCTGTCATCACAGCGCAGAAGGTGTTTTTAAATGACGGACTGTATCCGAGTGGCTTTATAAGTAAAATCCAGCGTCGGGATCTGCTCATGTATGCAAAAATTGAAAATACCAGAGAGAGTATAAGCCATGCATAATTGGCCTCTTTCAGACCATCAGAAAGACTTTTAACGTTTATATTACGGAAAGCAAGCCACAAAAGAATGATTCCTACTGCAAGAAAAGAGAGAAATTTCAGAGTTTGTAAAATACCTTTTCTCAAGTTCAGGTCAGTTTATTTGTTTTTGTATCGGGGAAAATAATTACTGGTTTGAATGATCTGGCCTCCTCCATGTCCATTGAAGCATATGACATAATTAACAGGATATCTCCCACCAGCACTTTACGGGCGGCTGCTCCGTTCAGACAAATCTGACCTGATCCCCTTTCTCCTTTAATAACGTAGGTTTCGAATCGCTCACCATTGTTCAAGTTTAAAACCTGTACCTTTTCGTTTTCAATAATATTGGCAGCATCTATCAGATCCATGTCGATGGTAATACTTCCTATATAGTTTAGATTTGAATCTGTAACAGATACCCTGTGGATTTTTGATTTCAGTACCTCAATAATCATTTTGTAATAACCGTTTGGTTTTATCTAAGGTGCAAAGTTAATTATCCTTTTTAATCATAACAATGGAATTTCAATATTATCAATAAGTCTTATTCTTCCTGCTTTCACAGCGATGCATCCAAAGTACCGTTTACCCTTTTTCATTTCGTCACGGGTGCTGACAGGAAGAAGATCTGTATCATCTACAATATCGAAATATTCAACATTGAAACCGGGGTATTGATTAATAGTCTTTATGACAAACTCTTTAATCTGATTAATTTCATAACCGGATATCATTTTCGAGGCAGCAGAGATGGTACTGTATATTATACCTGCGTTTTTCCTGATCGCGGGTTCGAGAAGCCAGTTCCTGCTGCT
The DNA here is from genome assembly GCA_964596715.1 of uncultured Rikenellaceae bacterium. GTDB lineage: Bacteria > Bacteroidota > Bacteroidia > Bacteroidales > VadinHA17 > LD21. The sequence continues at coordinate 35,151 of CAZQVL010000031.1, read as the reverse complement.
CATTGCAAGGCCATCTTCCTCACGTATGATCGGATTCCCGGTTATCCTGACTTTATTACCTGTCTGACTAACCAGTTTTTTAATAACAGCCAGTTGCTGAAAATCCTTCAATCCAAAGTAGGCAATATCGGGACGGATAATCTCAAACAATCTGCTGACAACTTGTGCCACACCGTTGAAATGACCTGGTCTGTGCAATCCTTCCATAATTTTATCGAGATTTCCGAAATCGAAGATCTGTGTATCTTCCTCCGGATATAGCTCTTTGTCATCAGGAGTGAAAACCAGATCATTTTCCCTCAGTATTTCCCTGAGAAGGCGCAAATCTTCGCCAGGTGACCTAGGGTAATTATGCAAATCTCCGGGATCGTTAAACTGTGTGGGATTCACATATATACTTATCACGACAAGCTGACACTCAGTGATTGCATTTCTGACAAGCGAGAGATGTCCTTTATGAAGAGCCCCCATTGTTGGCACGAGCCCAACCGGATTGAGCTTCAGTTTATTAATCCGGTTTTGCAGTCGTTTTACTGTACTTATTACCTTCATGATGAGGCTTGCTTATTGTACAAACGTAATATAATTAATTTATTAAAACCATTATACAGTGTCTGATCCTCAAAGGGGGAGGAGTCAATAATTTATAAAATATCATTATTTTTTGTTATCTTTGCACCTTAAAATCAGAAGGGATATCCCGGCAGGTATATGGAAAGCAGGAAGGTATTGTTTATTTCACAGGAGATCACTCCATATTTAGGGGAAACCAGATTATCTAAAATAGGAAGATATCTCCCTCAGGGCATACAGGAAAAGGGGAAGGAAATCCGTACTTTTATGCCCCGTTATGGGTGTATTAATGAAAGAAGAAACCAGCTCCATGAGGTGATCCGTCTTTCCGGTATGAACCTGATCATTGATGATACGGATCATCCGCTGATTATCAAAGTAGCTTCGATACAATCAGCAAGGATGCAGGTATATTTTATTGACAATGATGATTATTTCCAGAGAAAGTTTACCGTTAGTGATGCATCCGGCAAGGAATTTGAAGACAATGATGAAAGAGCTCTGTTTTTTGCGCGTGGCGTGATAGAAACGGTTAAGAAGCTTCGCTGGCCTCCGGATATTGTTCATTGTCATGGCTGGATGTCCGCACTGGTTCCTGTTTACTTAAAGAATATTTTCAGCGATGACCCACTATTCCATAATCATAAAATTATTTATTCCATTTACAATAATGATTTTAAAACACCGTTTAGATCAACATTCACGGACAAACTCCGGTACGACGGAATAGACGGGGATAGCCTTAAGCTGGTTAAGAAGCCTGACTTTATAAATGTTTCAAAACTGGCAATCAAATATTCTGACGGAATAATAATCGGAAGTGAAAAGATCAATGAGGAATTGAGTAATTATATTAAAACAATAAATAAGCCTGTTCTTACTTACCGTAATGATTCCGAATATATTGATGCCTATAACAATTTTTATGACGAAATACTTTCATAATAACATACCTGTCTCCAGATTCAATTCTGTTATTTTTCATCTTTCAAAAATATTTAGCACGGTAGTTATTGCTGCCATTATTTTATTTACCAGTTCCTGTGAGGAAGGGCCAACCCTTATAGGATCAAAGATTCTTCCCGGGGGTGATTTTGTTACATTAGGATCTACTGATACAATAAGTGTTTTTTCTTACACACGCTACGATAGTACTGTACAATCCGGTAATGCATCAATATCTTATCTTGGCAGTATTTATGATCCGTATTTCGGGATGACATCGGCTGATTTCGTTACTCAAATCAGGCTGGGCCGGCGCTGGGATACCGAATCCTATACTGTTGATTCCATAAAATTGTTTCTGAGTTTCCTTGAAGTCAGAGGTGATGTTCAATCGGAACAGATCCTTAAAATTTCAGAGATTGCGGAGTTTCTTCATGTTGATTCCACATATTATTCTAACAAACCTGTACTTCTTACAGGATATGATGTTGCGGAAATTATTCTGCCCGAACTTCAGGCCGACACAATTAACGATATTGAGCTAAACATACCTGTTGAATTTGGGGAATATCTTCTGCGTGATACTTCAAAACTATTTCACAGTAATTCAGTTCCTGATTTCAGATCTTATTTTAAGGGACTATATTTCAGGATTTCTTCTGGCACCGAGCCTCTTCTTCTTACTTTGCAGCTTGCTCCCTCATCCTCAGCGGGTTATTATAGCAATTATTTCATATTATATTATCATAATGAGCTGGATGTTCAGAAACAATACTATTTCATTCTGGATGCTGTTGCCGGAAATGCCAGGTACAACAGGTTTGAACACGATTTTGAAGTTGCCGATCCGGCTAAAATGATAAATCATATCAACGACGGATTCAGAGATACGCTTTCATATCTTCAGGCTCTTAATGGAGTATATACAACGTTTTCCTTTCCCGGCCTTGAAACCATTAAGCAGGATCCTTCTTTCTCCGGATTAGCCGTTAATAAAGCCATATTTACTTTCCCGATTCATTTTGATAATGAAATTTATAAGGCTTCAACAGTCCCTTCTCAGATTCTCCTCTCATATAAAACAAGTGATGGTCTTCAATATATTGTTCCTGATTATTATATCAGCAGGTCGTTTTTTGGAGGCGCGCTGGACAGCATCAATAATATTTATAAGTTCAATGTAGCGGCATTTATGCAGAGTTACCTGGAGGATGCCTCTGATAATATAGTACCTGAATTGAATATGATTCTTCCTTCAGGTGCAACAAAAAATGTTATTCTCAAAGCTAACAACACCAATGATAGGGTGGAATTTGAATTTACTTATACAAGGTTCTAGTTTTTGTGAACCAATTTATTAACTTTCATAGCTAATGTTCTAAAAATTTTTTCTTTATGTGCGGAATTGTTGGTTATATTGGCACCAGGCCTGCCCGTGAAATAATACTGAATGGTCTTAAGCGTCTTGAGTATCGCGGGTATGATTCTGCCGGACTGGCAATAGTAAATGGCGACACACAGATCTATAAATGTAAGGGAAGGGTGAAAGATCTGGAAGTGATGGTTAACAAATCGGGTTTTGATGGCACCATAGGAATGGGTCATACCAGGTGGGCAACTCATGGTGAACCTAACGAACTGAATGCACATCCGCAGGTTTCATACAAAGGCAATTTTATTGTTGTGCATAACGGTATAATTGAGAATTATGCACGTCTGAAACAACATCTTCAAAACAGGGGGATACAATTCAACAGCCAGACTGATACCGAGGTGCTGGTCAATCTTATTGAACATCTTTATCTTGAAGGTGATCTGACTGCAGAACAGGCAATTACTCTTGCACTGAACAGGGTTGAAGGAGCTTACGGACTGGTAATAATATGCACTCAGGAAGCTGATAAGCTCTTTGCTGCAAAGAAAGGAAGTCCTATTGTTATAGGAGTAGGTGACGGTGAAAATTTCATAGCTTCTGATGCAACACCTATTGTGGAACATACCCAGCGAGTAATCTATCTTAATGATGATGATATGGCTGTGATCAGAAAGGATGAGTTGATGCTTAAAACCCTTCGTGTTGAAGAAATAGAACCTGTTGTAAAAGAACTGGACCTCAAGATAGGTGAAATAGACAAAGAAGGTTTCCCACATTTCATGCTAAAAGAAATATTTGAACAGCCCAGAGCAATTCATGATACTTTCAGAGGAAGAGTATTACCTGATTATTCCGGCGTAAGGCTTGGAGGGCTTCATAGCGTTCTGGAAACAATGGCTAAGGCAGAACGAATAATCATTATTGCATGTGGAACTTCATGGCATGCAGGTCTGCTGGGGGAATATCTTTTTGAGGAATATACAAGAACACCGGTTGAGGTTGAATATGCCTCGGAGTTTCGCTACAGGGATCCGATAATCAAAAAAGAGGATATTGTAATTGCAATAAGCCAGAGCGGAGAAACGGCCGATACTCTTGCTGCCGTTAAACTGGCAAAGGAAAAAGGAGCTAAGGTCATTGGAATATGCAATGTTGTAGGGAGTAGTATACCCCGGGAAACTGATGCCGGAGTTTATACTCATGCCGGTCCTGAAATAGGTGTGGCATCCACAAAGGCCTTTACAACGCAGATTACAGTTCTGGCAATGATGGCTTTTGAGATAGGCTACCGGAAAGGAATCCTGACAGCTGAAGCCTATAAAGAGCTCATTGCCGAACTGGTATCAATACCTGATAAAATCGAAAAAAGCCTCATGGTAAATGATCAGGCTCTCGAACTGGCAAAAAAATATCAGGATACACATAATGCCCTCTACCTGGGGAGAGGATATCTTTTCCCTGTTGCACTTGAGGGGGCTCTGAAACTTAAAGAAATTTCATACATCCATGCTGAGGGATACCCGGCAGCTGAAATGAAACACGGGCCGATTGCCCTGATTGATGAAAATATGCCCGTTGTTGTTGTTGCAAACAGGGAAGATACTTATGAAAAAATAATCAATAACATACAGGAAATCAAGGCAAGAAAGGGAAACGTGATTGCCATTGTCACTGAAGGTGATGAGATAATAAGAAAGATGGCTGACTATGTGCTTGAGGTGCCGGAGACCAAACCGGCATTTTCCGGATTGCTTGCAGTAATACCTCTTCAATTGCTTTCGTACCATATTGCTGTTTTGAGAGGATGCGATGTTGATCAGCCAAGGAACCTGGCGAAATCAGTTACAGTTGAATAAATAAGCCTTAATTATTCATTAATGAAGACATCAGGAAATTACCGGGATATATCCGGATCTGAAATTGACACCTTAAAAAGAAATGGTTGCACCTGTGATAACTGGAATAAGGTAAAGGTCAGGGACGGTTTTAACCCTTCGGGATGCATAAATGTTATTTTTTCGGGCGATATAAAGCTCGGGATATTCAATAATTCTTTTTGTGATAAGTCTGGTGTAAGTATCCGGAGTGGTCTTTCAAATGTTCACCTCCATAACTGCACAATTGGATCGAATATAACAATCAATAGTGTAGGCGATTATATTGCGAACTATAATATTGAGGATGATGTTGTCATTAAAAATTGCGGTAAAATCCACACTGAAGGTTCTTCAACATTCGGAAACGCAACTGAGGTTGCAGTACTGAATGAGACAGGCGGTCGGTCAGTTAAGATATGGGATCAGCTTTCAGCTCATCAGGCATATATTATGGCTCTCTACCGTCATCGTGACAAGGCTATAAAAATTATTGAGAGGATGGTTGATGATTACTCGGCATCTCTGAATTCCCCTACCGGTACAATAGGTAAGGGATCAAGTATTTGTAACTGTCGCAATATCCGCAATGTAAGGTTTGGACCCCACAGTCAGGTTGAGGGTGCCATAAGCCTGAATGAAGGATCGGTAAACAGCTGTAAAGAAGATCCTGTATTTATAGGTCCGGGTGTTATCATGGAACATTTTATTGTCTGCTCCGGGTCAATAGTTACCGACTCAACTCTCATAGATAAATGTTTTATCGGACAGGGTTGTGTTCTGGGGAAACACTATTCTGCTGAAAACTCACTCTTCTTTGCCAACTGCGGGGGGTATCATGGAGAGGCATGCTCAATTTTTGCAGGCCCCTACACAGTTACTCACCACAAGTCAACACTTCTTATTGCAGGGATTTTCTCTTTTATGAATGCCGGCAGCGGATCGAATCAGAGTAACCATATGTACAAGCTGGGGCCTATCCATCAGGGCATTATGGAAAGAGGATCCAAGACCACCAGCGATTCATATCTTCTGTGGCCGGCTCGCATAGGGCCCTTTACCCTTGTGATGGGAAGGCATTACAAGAATATGGATACTTCATCCCTGCCATTCTCATATCTTATTGAAAGCAATGATGAAAGTATTCTCGTTCCGGGCATTAATCTGCGAAGTGTAGGTACAATAAGAGATGCGCAGAAATGGCCGCTCCGCGACAGAAGGAAAGATCCCGTAAAAATCGATCAGGTTAATTTTAACCTGCTCAGCCCCTATACTATCAGAAAAATGTTTGAAGGCAGAAACCTTCTTCGTAAGCTTAGATCAATATCAGGAGAAGTATCTGATTCATATGTTTTTAACAATATGAAGATAAAAGGTCCTTCGCTTGAAAGAGGGATATGGCTTTATCAGACAGGAATAAACAAGTTCCTTGGCAATTCCCTGATTAAAAGACTTGAAAAAACTGAATTCAGAAGTAATGAAGAACTGCAGAGGCGGTTACTTCCCGACCAGGAGATTGGAGCAGGTGAATGGGTTGATCTGGCCGGCCTGATTACTCCGCAGCAGAGAGTTGATACTCTTCTGGATGATATAGAATCGGGCAAAATAGATACTATTGGAGGAGTAGAGGAAACCTTCAGACATATGCACAGTAAATATTATGAATGGGGATGGACCTGGGCTTGTGAAAGGTTAGGGGAAGAGGCAGGAAAGTCTGTTAATAAATTCACGGCAGATGATGTGATAATGATGGTTGAGCGATGGGAAAAAAGTGTGATTGACCTTGACAGGATGCTATACGAGGATGCAAGAAAAGAATTTACACTTTCATCAATGACAGGTTTCGGCATTGATGGAGGTGAAGAGGTTAAGAAACGTGATTTTGAACAGGTAAGGGGTGAGTTTGAATCTAACAGTGTTGTAGCTGCCATTCAGGAGCATATTAAATTGAAATCAGCCATGGGTGATGAACTGATCGAACGTATGGGCAGAATAAATAGCTGATTTTCTTATCTTCCGGAGTACATCTGATCGTAGTATTTCTCATAATCCCCTGAGATTACCCTTTCAAGCCATTTCCCGTTTGAAAGATACCAGTCAACGGTTTTTTCAAGTCCCACGGCAAAATCCGGAATCGGTGACCATCCCAGTTTCCTTTTTAATTTAGAAGAATCGATTGCATATCTCAGGTCATGACCCGGTCTGTCTTTGACAAATGTTATCAGTTTTTCTGAGGTCCCGGCTGGTCGTCCAAGTTTTCTGTCCATAATCTTACAGAGAAGACGTATCAGGTCAATATTTTTCCATTCATTATTTCCACCGATATTATATGTCTCGCCTGCAGATCCCCGGTGGAAAATAAGATCTATAGCTGCGGCATGATCTTCCACATAAAGCCAGTCGCGTATATTTTCTCCCCTGCCATAAACCGGTACAGGTTTGTTATTTTTAATATTATTGATTGCCAGTGGAATAAGCTTTTCCGGAAACTGGTTTGGCCCGTAGTTATTTGAGCAGTTGGAGAGAATAACTGGAATTCCGAATGTATGACCGTAAGCTCTTATCATATGATCGGAGCTTGCTTTGGATGCGGAATAGGGACTTTTTGGATCATATGGCGTTTTTTCTGAGAATTTACCTTCTTTTCCTAGTGATCCGAACACCTCATCAGTAGAAATATGATAAAAGAGTTTTCCCTCAAATGATTGCTTCCAGCTATCCAGGGCAGCATTAAGAAGATTGACAGTCCCCACAATATTTGTAAAAACAAATTCATCGGGTCCGGTTATAGATCTGTCAACATGTGATTCAGCTGCCAGATGTATTATCCCGGCAAAGCTATATTTTCTGAAAAGATTCAGAACAGTCTGTTTATCGACGATATCGATTTTTTCGAATGAGTAATTATCTTTTGATTCAATATCGGTAAGATTCTCGAGATTACCGGCATAGGTAAGCTTATCGGCATTAACTATATGATAAGAGGAATAATTATTGACAAACCGTCGTACAACATGAGATCCTATAAATCCGGCACCTCCTGTTATAAGTATTATTTTTTGAAAATTCATTCTATTTTGTTTTTCCTGATACTCTTTTCCCATTCCCAGGCTGTTTTCATTGCATCATCGAGAGTGCTTAAGGTTTTCCAGCCGAGTTCTTTGTTGGCATAGGAGGGATCAGCCCATATCTTTTCGATATCTCCTGCCCTTCGTCCTGTTATTTTGTACTTCAGACTGATTCCGGTAGCCCTTTCAAATGATCTGATCACTTCCAAGACAGATACTCCTTTCCCGGTTCCAAGATTAAATATCTCATATTTTTTTTTGTTTTTCCCGTCGATAAGCCGTTTAACAGAAACGACATGTGCCTTTGCCAGATCAACAACATGGAGATAATCTCTGATGCATGAACCGTCGGGTGTATCATAATCATCTCCAAAAACCTTCAGTTCATCCCTTAATCCATAGGCTGTCTGGGTAATATATGGGACGAGATTTTCAGGAATTCCCCTGGGCAGTTCACCTATAAGTGCGGAAGGATGCGCCCCAATGGGATTAAAATACCTGAGGCTTATTGCTTTAATACTCTCTGTAGGAGCTACGGTATCCCTGATGATCTCTTCACCGGTCTTTTTTGTATTTCCGTAGGGAGAAGTGGCAGGTTGCATAGGTGAATCTTCAGCGACAGGTAATTTCTCAGGTTGACCGTAAACAGTGCATGAAGATGAGAAAACCATATAGGGAATACTGAATATTTTCATCGCATCCAGAAGATTTATCAGCGAAACAAGGTTATTTCGGTAATATTCGAGAGGTTTATTGACAGATTCTCCAACTGCTTTATAGGCAGCAAAGTGGATTATTGCTTCAATGTTATTATATTTCCTGAAGAATTCATCCAGCTTTTCGCAGTCACAAAGATCAAATACCTCCAGTTCGGGTTTCACTCCTGTGATTTTTTTAATTCTGTCAGCAATCTCAGCCTCCGAATTATGAAGGTTGTCGATTATTACAACATCAAAGCCTTCTTCAATCAGCTCAACTGAAGTGTGAGAGCCGATATAGCCTGTTCCTCCGGTTACCAGGATTTTCTTTTTCATTTTCAGACTCCAGTAAGTATAGTTTAAGTTTGTCAGTGAAGTATTTCTCGCAAATCAACTGATTATTTTATTTTTAACATAGGATGATAATCTCCTCCGGGTTCGACAGGTTTCAGGTTACGTATAGTATAGGCGATTTCGACTGATCGCCGCGCATCTTCGATCCCGAAGCCTCTTCCTGCAAGTATTTCCTTATAAGTGAGGGTATGCAGATCAGCAAAACCTTCGCTGAATTCGATTTCTTTCCCTTCAACTCTTATAGATCTGAAAGTCCTCTGTCCGTTTTGCTTAAGATTGTCGGGGATGTCATTAAAATCAAGACTCAGGAACCATCTTATACGAGCATTTTCAAGTTCAAGATAACCTGCAGCCTTGTTTGGTTCGGAAAGGTGGACGATGTTTTTTCTTTCAGGGCCGAATATCCAGCTTAGCATATCAAAAAAATGAATGCCGATATTTGTTGCCACTCCGCCTGATTTCTGGATATCACCTTTCCATGATATAAAATACCAGTTACCCCTGCTGGTAATATAAGTCAGATCAACATCATAAATTTTATCTTTCGGGCTGTTCAGAATCTTCTCCCTCAATTCCTTTATTTTAGGATGAAGGCGCAGCTGGAGAACGGTAAAAATCTTTTTTCCGGTCTCATTTTCAATCTCCTGCAGTGCGTCAACATTCCAGGGATTAAGCACTATGGGTTTTTCACATATTGCATCTGCATGATGTCTGAGTGCAAACCTGATATGGGAATCGTGAAGATAGTTTGGTGAGCAGATACTTACATAATTGATTTTTGTTCCGGTTCTTTTTAGCTTGTCAAAATGTCTGTCGAACCTTTCAAATTCAACAAAAAAATCGCTTTGCGGAAAGTAGTTGTCAATCAGACCAACGCTGTCGAATCTGTCGAGACTTGCCAGCAGATTATTACCTGTGTCCTTTATTGCCTTTAGATGTCTGACAGCAATATACCCTGCTACACCAATAAGACCGAAATTTTTGGGAGTTATATTCATATTCATTTTATCTGAGAGGCATAAAACTAATCAATAATTTTCGAGACACTTCCGTTTGTAAGCTTGTATTTTTCACCACTTTCGGGGCAGACAGCAATCCCTTCCCCGTCAAAAAGAAGCTTATGTCCGAATTCACTCATCCATCCTGTTTGTCTTGCGGGATTTCCTATAACCAGGGCATAAGGCTTAACTTCCTTTGTTACAACTGCACCAGCACCTATAAATGCATACTTCCCGATTTTGTTCCCACATACAATGGTGGCATTTGCACCTATTGACGCACCTTTCTCCACAATAGTGGAAATATAACTATGTTTACGAACAACTGCACTTCTCGGATTGACAATATTCGTAAAAACCATCGATGGCCCAAGAAACACATCATCTTCACATATTACACCGGTATAAATGGAAACATTGTTCTGTACTTTTACATTTTTCCCGAGTGTTACTCCGGGTGACACGACTACATTCTGACCTATATTGCAATTCTCTCCTATTTCCGACCCTGTCATTATATGGGAGAAGTGCCATATTCTGGTACCTTTACCTATCTTGCAACCGTCGTCTATAACAGCTGTTTCGTGGGCAAAATATTCTTTTTCCATAATATTTATTGATCAAAGAACTTCAAAACATTACCAGTAATATATTCAAGTTGCTCCTGTTCCATATCGGGATGCATCGATAAGGAAAGAACCTTCCCGCATAATTCCGTTGTTACTGGGAAGTCAGTTTCTTTGTACCCCAGAAACCTGTAAGCGGCCTGCATATGTAACGGTCCGGGGTAATATATCATTGATGGTATCTTTCTTTCTTCAAGGAATTTCTTTAATTCATCCCGGCTTCCATTATTAATCCTGATAGTGTACTGATGAAAAATATGAGATGAATAGTCTGCTCTGCAGGGAATTGTAATTCCGGGATGAGCGGTGAATGCTTTATCATAATAATCAGCCACAGCTCTGCGAAAAGCATTATACTTATCGAGGTACTTAAGTTTAACTCTCAGGATAGCAGCCTGGATGGAATCAAGTCTTGAATTTACACCAATGTCATCATAGTGATACCTTACTTTCATACCATGATTTGCAATACTCCTGAGTTTTCTGGCAAGGTCATCATCGCAGGTAAACATTGCACCTCCATCACCGTAACATCCCAGGTTTTTTGAAGGGAAAAATGAAGTTGTACCGATATGACCAATAGTTCCGGCTTTTCTGACAAGACTGTTTGAGAATCTGTAGTCGGTACCTGTTGCCTGTGCGGCATCTTCAATCACATAAAGATCGTGTTCTCCGGCAAGTTCCATAATCGCTTCCATGTCGGCACATTGGCCAAAGAGATGTACAGGGATAATTGCTTTTGTCCTGGGTGTAATAGCTTTTCTGATCTCATCAACGGAGATATTAAAAGTGTCAGGAGAGGGATCGACAAGTACAAGCTTAAGTCCAAGCAGGACTACAACCTCAACAGTTGCAATAAAGGTAAAGTTGGTCGTTATAACTTCATCACCCGGTTTTAATCCGAGTCCCATGATGGCAATCTGAAGTGCATCGGTACCATTGGCGCATGTAATAACGTGTTTTATATCAAGATAATCCTGCAACTCTTTCTCGAATAATTTTATTTCAGGGCCTTTTATGAAAGCTGTTGAATTAAGAACCGACTTGATGGCAGTGTCTATTTCCGGCTTGATTTTTTCATACTGGGCTTTAAGGTCAACCATTTGTATTTCTCTCATCTGTGTCAGAATTATCATAGAATTACGAAGGTAATGTTTTGACTGAAAAGAGTGAAGGGAAAGAAGAAGATTTACACTAATAGGGTATCTGATTACACCAAAATTTTGGAAATCATTGTTAACGCATTTCTTACCGGACGATACTGAAGATCTAAGCAGGTAAGTTTGTATTTAAGGACATTAATAATGATGATTATAAAGATTTTGTTTATTTTTGTATTAATAAGCGGGATACAAGGTGGATATTACAACTTTTATTAGGGAATTATTATTCGGGCATGACTGTGTAATTGTACCGGGTTTCGGGGGATTCATAGGCAACTATATACCTGCACGCATTGACAGGAATACAGGCATGTTTTATCCTCCAGTAAAGCAGATATCTTTTAACAGGAACCTAAACCATAACGACGGACTTCTTGTCGGAAGAATCTCAGACTCATTAAAAACGGAGTATGGTGATGCAAGAAAAATGGTTGAGGAGTTTGTCGAGGAGTTATGCGGGAAGCTGGAAAAAGGTGACAAGGTTGTATTTGATTATATAGGAAGCTTTGTTAATAACCATGAAGGCAATGTTCAGTTTGAACCTGACAGGAATGTAAACTATCATCTCGATTCGTATGGTCTGGAATCATTTCAGTGTATGCCTCTTGAGGGGTATGATGTCAGAAAACGTATTGCCAGGCATATTGATAAGGATCCTGTAAGACAGGCTTCCATCAGCAAGATTCTCTGGAGAGCTGCGGTTATTATTCCTGTTCTGGCTGTGCTGGTAGCTGTTACGTTAAAAACAGATCTTTTTAAAGCAAAAGTTGAAACATCAACGATGAATCCGTTGGTAACAGCAGAGTTTGAAGATAACAGGAAGGCTGTTGATGAGAATATTATTGCCGGATCGACAAGTGCTGAATCAGTTACTGCCGAAATACCAGAGGAGCCTGTTATCAGTTCAGAAGAAAAAAGTGATACGGAGTCTGGTCTGCCAGGTGTAGCAGATGAAGGCAACTATTATATTATTACCGGCAGTTTCAGGCTGGAAGCTAACGCAGTGTCTCAAAGCGATATGTTAAGAGCAGAAGGTTTTGATCCTGAAATAATCAGGGCTTCCAATGGATTTTACAGGGTTAGTGCTATGAGATACAGTGATATAAATACTGCAGTAACAAGGAAAGACAGCGTTTCAAAAAAATTCCCCGGATCCTGGGTTTCCAAAATGTGATAGCTACTTAATAATACTTCCGTTATTAACTTTTTCTTCGGGAGATAATATTACGAGTTTCCCGTCCTTATCCTCGGCCATAAGTATCATACCTTTTGACTCTATTCCCTTTATATTGCGTGGCTCAAGATTTGCCACGATTGATATTTGTTTACCTACAATTGCCTCAGGTTCAAAGTATTCAGCAATACCTGATACTATTATCCGGACATCCAGTCCTGTATCAATCTTAAGTTTAAGGAGTTTGGCAGTTTTTGGCACCTTTTCGGCTTCCAGGATGGTGGCAGTCCTTATATCTATTTTTGTAAAATGATCAAATGAGACAGGATCTTTGGCAACAACAACCTGTTCAGGAGCTGATTCATTAGATTGTTTTGTTGCAAGAAGTTTGTTTAGCTGTTTCTCTATCTCTTTATCCTCGATCTTTTCAAAGAGCAATCGGGGTTCTTTTATGGTATATCCGGAGCTTAACAGATCAGTCCTGCCTGCATCATCCCATTTTAACAGTTCAAGGTTGAGCCATTCTCTGAGCCGGTTCATCGAGAATGGAAGGAAGGGTTCAAGTATGATCGAGAGATTAGCAGTAATTTCGAGGGAGATATTCATAATAGTTTTTACTCTTTCCGGACTGGTTTTAATAACTTTCCATGGTTCAGAATCTGCAAGATATTTATTACCGAGTCTTGCCAGATTCATGGCTTCTTTGAGTGCCTCTCTGAACCTGAATGTTTCCAGACTGTTTTCCACACTTTTTTTAATACGTGATATTTCATTGAGAACCTGGTTATCGTTTTCATCAGTAATCCCTCTTTCCGGAACTTTTCCGCTGAAATAATTATTTGTCAGGATAAGTGTACGGTTAACAAAGTTACCGAGTATAGCAACCAGTTCGTTGTTGTTACGAGCCTGGAAGTCTTTCCACGTAAAGTCATTATCTTTTGATTCAGGAGCATTGACACAAAGGGTATACCTGAGAACGTCCTGTTTTCCCGGAAAGTCCTGCAGGTATTCATGCAGCCATACTGCCCAGTTGCGCGAAGTTGATATCTTATCATTTTCAAGGTTCAGAAATTCATTAGCAGGTACATTATCAGGCAGGATAAAGCTGCCTTCAGCCTTTAACATGACAGGAAAAATGATACAATGAAAAACAATATTATCTTTACCTATAAAATGGACCATTCTGGTCTCCTCATCCTTCCAGTATTTTTCCCAGTCGGATGTAAGTTCCCTTGTGGCAGAAACATAACCAATAGGAGCATCAAACCATACATACAGTACTTTACCTTCTGCACCTTTAACCGGTACAGGGACACCCCAGTCGAGATCACGGCTTACTGCTCTTGGCTTTAATCCCTGATCGAGCCACGATTTACATTGTCCGTAAACATTCGGTTTCCATTCCTTATGTTCTTCAAGTATCCATTTTTTCAACCACGCTTCATATTTATCAAGCGGAAGATACCAGTGTAAGGTTTCCCGCAACACAGGTTTACTGCCACTAATTGTTGAACATGGATTTTTGAGGTCGTTAGGACTCAGTGAGGTGCCACATCTTTCACACTGGTCGCCATAGGCATTCTCATTCCCGCAATAAGGGCATGTTCCCATGATGTACCTGTCGGCCAGAAAACATCCTGCTTCTTCATCATAATATTGTTCCGAAGTATTCTCGGTAAACACTCCTTTATTATTCAGCTTAAGAAAAAACTCAGAAGCAGTTTCATAGTGAATCTTATTTGAAGTACGTGAGTAAATACTGAATGCTATTCCAAAATCCTCAAATGACTTCTTATTCAGTTCATGATATCTGTCAACAACTTCCTGGGGTGTAATACCCTCCTTTCGCGCTTTGAGTGTTATTGGAACTCCGTGCTCATCGGATCCGCAAATTGAAATAACATCCATACCCTTCATCCTAAGGTACCTTGTGTAAATATCTGACGGAACATATACACCGGCAAGATGACCAATATGTATCGGGCCATTAGCGTATGGAAGTGCAGAGGTGACCAGATATCTTTTAAATTTCTTCATAAGCCTGATTATGAATAAATAAGAATTTTTAAAATTGCATAAAGATAATAATTTTACTTTTTAGAGCTGATCTGCCCGGTTGTTGTTGTAATTTGCAACTAAAGCAATTATTTTTACGTATAATATGTTATTAGATGTCTTTGAAAAAGAAGGAACCGGAATTTCTGAGGCAAGGTGATAAGGTTGCCATTATTTCACCCTCGTGGGCTATTGATAAGGATAAGGTCAGGGAAGCTGTAAAATTCCTTGAGAACTGGGGATTAGAAGTAAAACAGGGCAGATATATTCTTAACCGTTATGGTCTTTTTGCCGGGACTGATGATGAACGTCTTGGTGATCTGCAGACAATGACTGATGATCCCGAGATAAGGGCGGTTTTTTGTTCTCGTGGCGGTTATGGAGTTATGAAAATAATTGACAGGGTGGATTTTGCAGCGATCGCTGTCAGGCCTAAATGGTATATAGGATTCAGTGACATTACAGTATTGCATTTATGGTTAAGCGAGGTTTGCGGGATAGTATCCGTACACGGGGAAATGCCTCTTAATTACGGTAATCATGGAAAGACCAGAGAGTCTTTTGAGTCTCTGCGCAGTTTACTTTTTGGCGGTTATCATTCTGTTGAATGGAAGTGTGCCTCTGAAAATACAGATGATGTTACTGGTGAATTCACAGGGGGTAATCTGTCACTGATTTGCAGCCTTACCGGAACACCTGCCGAACCCAAAACCAGGGGCAGTATCCTGTTCATCGAGGAGGTGGGTGAATATTATTATCACCTCGACAGGATGTTGACATCTCTTAAACTATCGGGGAAACTTGAGGGACTTGCTGCACTTGTTGTAGGTGGCATGAGTAAAATGAAAAACACAAAAATCCTTTGGGGGAGGAGTGCCGAAGCTACAATTTCGGATATAGTCAGAGAATATGACTATCCTGTCTTTTTCAATTTCCCGGGAGGACATATTAATGACAACAGGGCCCTTTATATAGGCAAGAAAGCAAAAATAACCTGTAGAGGAGGCAGAGCTTCGCTGATGTTTATTTGATATCAAAAAGCTGAAATCAGAAGATCAAGATCTTTCGAGATCACGCCAAATTTCTGACCCAGAGTCTCGTTAGTGAGGATACCATTAAGCAGGTAAACTCCGTTACGGAGGTTATGATCATTCTTCAGGAGGCGGATTATTCCGCCAACCTCTGCCATATTCTGAAGCAGAGGTGAAAAAATATTACTGAGTGCGATCGAAGCGGTGCGTGCCACACGTGAAGGGAGGTTCCATGCGGAAAAGTGTATTACACCGTGTTTCTCGTAAGCCGGATCATTAAGGGCACGACATTCAGATGTTTCAATGCATCCTCCCCTGTCGATGCTCAGATCGATTATAACGGCTCCTTTCTTCATGCTTTTTACCATATCTTCGGTAATATAATACCACGGCCGGAGATCTTCCAGTTCAATTGCACCAATAAGTACATCAGCCGACTTAAGTGCTTTTTTCAGTACCTGGGGATGGAACACTGAAGTCTGAAGACGCTGGCCGATCAGGTTCTGGAACCTTCTCAGCCGGTCCAGGGAGTTGTCAAATATTTTAACCACTGAACCAAGCCCGATTGCAGCCCGTGCTGCATATTCACCGGCTGTATTGGCTCCGATAATAATAACCTCGGTTGGAGTAACACCGGTAATTCCACCCAGCATTACTCCTTTCCCTCCGTGATTATTACTGAGGTAATCGGAGGCAATGAGAATTGATGCTACACCGCTGATCTCACTCATTGATTCAACAACCGGCATAACACCATTTTTATCGCGTATTTTTTCGAAGGCAATGGCAGTTACTTTTTTCCGGAGAAGCTTGCCAAATGTTTCTTCGCTGAGCTTCAAAACATTAAGAAATGACATAACTACCTGGTTACCTTTCAGGTAATCGGATTCCTGTTCGGTAAACGGAGCAACCTTTATAACAGCATCGGCGTTATAGACTCTGGCCGGTGAATCGGTTATTATAGCTCCGTTTTCGCTGTAATCCTTATCCGTATAATTAGCTCCGGCTCCTGATCCTTTCTGGACAATGACTTCATGATCACTTTCGACCAGCAGATTAACCGATTCGGGTGTAAGGGCTACTCTTTTTTCATCATTTTTTTTATCGCTGGGGATACCTATTGAAATTTTACGATGCCTGACTGCTGTTTCCAGATGTTCTTCTTTTGGCATAAAATCTGTATTGCCAAAATTTAATTTTGAACTCTTGCCTCGGTCGTTCATTTTAGGGGAATGGTTATTTCTTCAAAGTTAAAAAAAATGGAACAGAGCAGCAAAATAAGAAAAGGTTATGATATTTCCAGAATGCGATATTCTTTATTAGCAACTATAATTCTGACATTTACCGTATCGGGTGGCAGTATTCCTTCTACCATCTCAGGCCATTCAATAAAACAGTACGAACCGCTGGAAAGATATTCCTCAATTCCAAAATCAAACACTTCATCTATTTTTTTGATCCTGTGAAGATCGATATGAAAGAGAGATTCTCCAAGGCTTGTTTTGTATTCGTTAACAAGCGTAAATGTCGGGCTGCTAACTATATCTACTGCGCCAAGTATTTTGCAGATAGTTTTTATGATGGTTGTTTTTCCGGAGCCCATTGTTCCATAAAAAGCTACAATTTTTTTTCTCTTCAGGTAATCCAGGATCTTTTTTGCCCCGGAATGAAGATATCTTTTATCCTTAATGATTATTTTCATTCAGAGTGAAAGAGGATTCAGGTAACAGGTTCAAGAGTGACTACCGGCAACATTATTTCCTGCATTGATATTCCCCCATGCTGGAAAGTGTCCCTGTAATATCCGGCATAGTAATTAAAATTATTCTGGTAAACAAGATAGTCTTTATTACAGGCGAAGATATACCTTGAGGTGATATTTGTTTTTGGTAATCCGGCTCTTTCCGGATTTTTCAGTTCAAATACTTCCTTCGGATTATAATCGAGGTTTCTACCAGTTTTATACCTCAAGTTGGTTGATGTTTTCCTGTCGCCAACCACTTTGACAGGATTCTGGACTCTTATTGTACCATGATCGGTACTGATAATAATTCTGACAGAATTTGATGAAAGAATGTTGAGTAATTCGAACAGGGGTGAATGGACAAACCATGATTGAGTAAGGCTTCTGTAGGCACTTTCATCATTTGCCAGATCGCGTATCAGATCGATTTCGGTCCGGGCATGCGAAAGCATATCAACAAAGTTATATACGAGAATGTTTAGTTCATTCCCAAGCAGGGACATGATTTTTTCATTTACTTTTTTCCCCTCATGGTTATTACTGATCTTGTTATAAGTCCACTTGATTTTCAGTCCATTACGGGCAAGCTGGTTTTTAAAAAGCTCTTCTTCGTAAATATTTTTTCCTTCTTCTTCATAATCATTGATCCACAGATCGGGCATCATTTCTGCAATTGCAGATGGCATTAAACCTGCGAATATCGAATTACGGCTGTATTGTGTTGCAGTTGGTAATATACTGAAATACAAATCTTCTTCAATGATTCTGTAAATACCTGATAGTTGTGCAGATATGGTTTTCCACTGATCAAATCTCATATTATCAATAAGGATAAAGAAGAGAGGTTTGCCGGATCTGATGCCCGGAAATATTTTTTTGGAAAAGAGTAACGGAGAGAGTAAGGGTCTGTTTTCGTTATCGGGATCAAGCCAGGTAAGATAATTGTTCATTACAAATTTTGCAAATGCATTGTTAGCTTCTGTTTCCTGCATTCCAAGAATCTCAGTCATGCCGCTATCGGTCGATTTTTCAAGTTCGGATTCCCAGAATACTATCTTTCTGTACAACTCAGTCCAGTCGTTAAAGCCTGAAGCTGTATCAATCATATTCCCGATACGGCCGAATTCCTGTCTGTAGCCGGTTGTGGTTTTTTCCGTAACCAGCCTGCGCTGGTCCAGTGTTCTTTTAATTGCCAGAAGTATCTGGTTAGGCTTCACGGGTTTGATAAGATAATCCGCTATTTCTGATCCGATGGCAGCTTCCATTATCCCCTCTTCCTCGCTCTTGGTGATCATAATAACCGGGATGTCGGTCCGGATCTCCCTGATAAGTCTGAGTGTCTCAATACCACTTAGGCCGGGCATGTGTTCATCGAGAAAAATAAGGTCATAAATGTTTTGTTTTACAAGATCGATAGTATCATTCCCGTTTGAACAGGTCTCTACATCATAACCTTTTTCCTTCAGGAAAAAAATATGAGGTTTAAGCACTTCTACTTCATCATCAGTCCAGAGTATTCTTATCTTTCTCATTTTAAGCAAAAGGATTGATACTGCAATGCAAAGTTACTGTACAGGATTGTCATTAAGATAATTCTCATTGAAAAAAAGAAGATATCGTTCCGGATTTTTATCTTTTTCAAGCATTCTGAGATTATTATTGTTAATAAGAAAGGTCATGATCCTTGCTCCTGAAGCATTTCTGAGGAACCGGGCTGTTGCAGAATTCCTGTAATAATCCCACGCTTCACTGTAGTCCTGAAATCCCGAGACTTTTATCATAATATACCTATTATCAACCAGTAATCCTTCAGTACGGTAGTTTTGGTTAGTATAGTTATCAATATTGTAGCTGATAACATCAAAAGCGGCCTGGTTCAAATTAAATGCCGGATCCATAATAATCAGAACAAAGATATTAGAAGCAGAAGTATCTGCTACAAAGAGCTCAGCGGCAATTTCTTTTTCCTCTTCAACCTTTAATTCGGGTACTTTCTGGTTGATAAACGCAATGATCTCTGCTGCTTTCACGGATTCGTCGGTTCCGGGATATTGCTTAATCAGGCTGGCAAGCTGTTCCTTGAAACTCCTCTCATCACTTATTCTGGCAACTGAATATGCTTTTAGCAGGAAGAATTTTGGGGCAAGTTCATCCTTGCCATAATTTCTGAGAGCAAGATCACATTGGGTGATTGCATCACTAAAATCTTCGCTGACATATTTATCATAGGCTTCCTGATAGAGTTGTTCAATAAGTCTGCTTTCAGCCATTCTCTTTTTATAATAATCGGGATCCGATAGAATTTCTGCAAACTCATTTTCGGGAAATCTTTCAAGCAACCGCTGCCTGTATGTTTCAGATCTCTGATTGTCTTTTACTTTATCCCTGTAGACTTTAGAAAGGTTATATAATACCTCAGGAACAAGTTCACTATCCGGATATCTGTTTATCACTGATTCAAATGATTCAACTGCTTTTGACTGTTCGTTGAGGTTTTCAGAATATGCTATGCCTGCATTAAGATAAGCACTGGCAACTTTCCTGTTGGAGATAGCAAGCAATGAATCGTTCAGTGGCAGGTTTCGGAGGTAAAACTCCGGTGTTTTATAATCCTGAACCACTGATGATGTGTCGGTACCGGTCCGGATGGTCTCTTCCTGGCTAACAGTTGCCTGAAGAGTTGTCTGTGCTTTATTTGACCGCCTCCAGTTATCTTCCAGCCTTCTCTCTCCCCATCTTCTCCGGAATTCTGTCCGTCCGAAGGTCAGTGCAGCCTGATTATAGAAATACCACTTACCCTCCTGAGTGATATTACCCTGAAAACGCCTTTCATTTTCATAATATTGACCCAGATTGTATCTGTCAGCATATTCAGAGGTTTTACCTTCCTGTTCTTCCTTTACAATTTTGTTTATTATATTGGATATAAGAGTATTTCTTTCAGATTCGCTCATCGTAGCTACTCTCTGAAGACTGTCTTCGGTCTGAATAATAATTAATTGCGTTACAAGGGTATTAAGATTCTGCGATTTAGTCCTGATCGCCTGGTAATCGGGGTATTTCTGGTCGAGATAAAATACAGCGCTGTCATAATATTTACCTGCATTTATGTAATCGGATTTATTATAATAATAACCTGCAAGTGCAAGATAGGATCTTCCTTTCTGGTTCTGGTTCTGAGAGGAGGCCGTAGCTGATCTTCTGTAGAATTCGAGTGCCTCTTTCTCATTACCCTCTTTCATCGACAGGTTTCCGAGGGCATAATATATCTGGTCATGGTAATCTTTGTTCTTTGAATCTCGTAGCATTTTTTGAAGCTTCCTCCTTATTTCTTCTGGATTGCCAGAGTTAATATCAAAAACACCTGCAATATTAATCCTTGCATTAAACTCAACATCATAGGGCAGATTCATCTTAACTACATCGCGGTACAGAGAGATTGCTTCATCAGACTGGCCATTCTGTTCATACAACTGTGCAAGAAGGTAGGTAAGTCTGTACTTCGACCGCTTGCCGGAAAGATATTTAATTGATAATGAAAGAGGTTCAATAGCTTCGGAATATCTTTTCTGCTTAATGTACAGGTCGGCCAGGGTTGTATAGTACATCGCATTTAGCGATTTTGAGGAATAAGCAGCAATATCTGTTTCTTTCAGAATTCTCAGCGACTCATTAAATATACCTGTTTCATTAAATACTCTTGCAACCCATATTGAAGCTTCAGTTTTTATTAGCGGATCATTTGCTTCAGCAATACAATAATTGAAAATTGCTGAAGCTTCATCATATTCGTGTTTGTAAAAGCGGGCTTTCCCGATCAGCAGATAACAATCATCTACCCACTCATTATATTCTTTTTTTTCAAGCAGTTCCTTCTCGTTCTCGGACGGTTCCCCCCTTGAGTTAATCTCTGGTTTGGCAGTTATTGATTTTAATGTAATAACCTTTGATGCTTTTTGAATTGCTCTGTCCATGTCGGAAGAACAGAGTGAAACAGTTGACGGATCACTGTACTCAAATACTTTCAGTAATTCTGCGAAATCATCATTATATCCGTTATTGATTTTAATTAATCCTGCTTTAAAGCTCTCATAACCATTAAAATAGATATTATACCTGGAGGTTAATCCATGATAGAATCTGGTAGTTCCCGTATTCTTTTCAACTGAACAGTCTGTCAGTAACAGGATCAATACCAGATACATCAGCAACCTGTATGATGTTTTGTCCGGAACCAATAATTGACTTTTTAATACTATAAACTGACTAAATATGTGTATAGTATTCTTAAGTTAAATAAAATTGGAGTGATACGATTGTCAGGCTGATACGACTTCCTTTATTTCGGGGATTTCTTTAATAATAGCCTGTTCAATACCGGCTTTAAGGGTTTGTATACTGAACGGGCAGCCATGACAGGCTCCTTTCAGTTTGACCTTAACGGTCAGATCGTCAGTTATTTCAATCAGATCAACGTCACCCCCATCAGATTGAAGATAGGGTCTTACTCTGTCGAGTACGCTGATAACACGTTCCTGAATATTTTTCTTATCTGTCATATAATTTGTTTTTAATAGATTATTTTGCCTGTTGTTTAACTGTGGGTCGCTGTTCAATATTTCTTTTATTGTTCTTTTCGATCATATGTTCTGCCAGTTACATAAATATCTTACCGGGCCTTTAATCATTGAGTGTTGCAAAAATTATTAGTGATCCCGAAGGTTATTTTTATTTAATTTAATTTTAAACAAGCTGCAATTTTACTTATTTTTTTCGGTAAAGCCAAATGTACTCCCAATTTCAGTAAGCGGATCCCAGAATTTTTCCCTGAAGTTTATAATCCGGTCATTCTCAACAACTACACCCTCGTTTGTAAGGAGCTGTTCCATTGTGGTTGAGTTACCAAAATGATATTTGCCTGTAAGAAGCCCGTTCCGGTTAACAACTCTGTGTGCAGGGATAAAATCAGGTCTTGAATGGGAGGCATTAAGTGCCCATCCTACCATCCGGGCTGATCTTCCTGTACCAAGGTAGCGGGCAATTGCCCCATATGAGGTTACTCTTCCATATGGAATAAGTCTGGTAACTTCATAAACCCTGATGAAAAAGTCGTTACTGTTTTTATTTTTTTGTACTGCAGTCACGAATAGATTTTTTTTTATTGAGCCTGAATGATATAAAGTTTATCTTCAGCCCACCTCCGAGAAAGATATTTTCATAATGTGTCTTTATTGAAAGTATATCATCTACATCATTCTGAGAATAGAGGTCTCTGGTTTTAAAGATTATTTCAAGTTTGTTGTTATGAATGACTGATTCCGTGTAATCAAATAATTCATGGTTATCTGTCTTCAGATGAATTATTCCATTATCTTTCAGGAAATTGCAATAATTATTCAGGAACCATGGGCTGGTAAGTCGTTTGTTTGAGTTACGTTTTCCGGGATGAGGATCGGGAAATGTTATCCATATTTCATCGACCTCGTCTTCGGCAAAGTATGAATTGATGAACTCTATCCTTGTCCTGAGGAATGCCGCATTGATAAGTTTTTTTTCAATTGCAGTTTTGGCGCCCCTCCACATCCGGGCTCCTTTAATATCTATTCCGATATAGTTCTTATAAGGAAATCGGGAAGCTAAACCTACAGTATATTCTCCTTTACCGCATCCAAGTTCAAGTACTACAGGATTATAATTTTTAAAAATCTCCTTGTTCCAGTTTCCCTTTATACTGTGTTCTTCAACGTATAGGTTACCGGTTTGGGGCTGAATAACATTTTCGAATGTTTCCATCTCAGCCCATTTTGCAAGCTTATTTTTTCCCAAAACTCAATATTTACCTTCCGGATTTTTCTATTCTCAAACCTAAGTCATAAACACTTTTAAGATTTTCTGTTCGCATACCATGCTGAACCTTAAATTGATATGTGCCGGTATCCGGGAAAAAAACATTCGACCTGTATGGAAGAATCATCTCATTGATATCTCCCAGTCCTTTACCATACCAGTTCCCTTTTTCGTCAGCAAGATAATACTGAAGAGTATCAGTAATGCTTTTCCCTTCAGGGGAGGTTGTAGTTACAAAGAGATAAATATTCCGGAAAGGGTAAGCCGAACCTGTCCGGATTGTAAAGAAAATGTCATTAGCAGTAACAGTATCTGTAACAGGCACCCGGTAAACAGGAACATCAGTCAGTTTCCAGATATTATCCTTCATGTCGGTTGAACTGGTAAATACAACGTCAGTGTTACACGATGACATGAACAGAAAAAACAACAGCATCAGACATGAGGAGGTTCTATTTATTCCTTTTATTATCAAATCTTCTGTTTTTTCTTTTACTTGAATTCCGGTTACGCTTCTTGTTTTCTGCAGAATTATCGAACCGGGTAAGGCTGTTATTTTTAAGAAGATCCTGTGAAACGGGATTAAGATTCCACGATTTGTCCGAGGCCAGAAGCTTATCGACTTTAATGCCTTTCTGGTTCATCGCCAGTATTTCTCTGACTCTCTGAACAGGTACAGCTATAAGATTTGTAGTTGAATGAGGATCGGTACCATACCAGTAGATACCTTTATGAACTTCCATTTTCTGAAAATATACAGTTGAATCAATGAGTTCAAGCGGTACATCTTTGGGAGGGAAAGCTTTCTGTGCTTCAACATAGCAATCCAGTTCAAAATTAAGGCAACATTTAAGTTTACCGCATTGTCCTGCTAGTTTCTGTGGATTCAGGGATAACTCCTGGTATTTGGCGTGAGTTGTTGTTACTGAAATAAAATTTGTGATATGTGCAGAGCAGCATAATTCTCTTCCGCAGGATCCTATACCTCCTATTCTTCCGGCTTCCTGGCGTGCTCCTATCTGGCGCATTTCAATCCTTACCCGGAACTCCTCGGCAAGTACTTTAATAAGCTGACGAAAGTCTACTCGTTCATCAGCGATATAGTAAAAAATTGCTTTTGTCTTATCACCCTGATATTCAACATCTCCAATCTTCATATCAAGATTGAGCTCCTCAGCGATTTTTCGCGACCTGAGCATTGTGGAGGTCTCCAGCTTCTTTGCGTCTTCCCATTTCTCTATATCAACAGCTTTAGCTTTACGATATACTTTCTTCATGTCTTCAGGAGAAGGCTGGATCTTAAGTTTTTTCAGTTGCTCTTTAATAAGCGGACCAATCATTGACACTCTCCCGATATCATGACCCGGGGATGCCTCAATGGCAACAATATCGCCAATCTCGAGTCTGAGTCCGTTTACATTTCTGTAGAATCCCTTACGGGTGTTCTTGAAGCGGACTTCAACAATGTCGTTCATTCCCGGTAAATTCGACAAATCTTTTAACCAGTTATAAGAGTTGAGCTTATTACATCCGGGTTTATATGATATATCAGGCAACTGTATTTCTTCTCCCGATTGTCCTTGTAAATCTTCACTATCTGTCATACTACTATCCTTCTACATTATAATTCCCGCAAAAATAGTGAATAAATGGATTATTTTCAATAAAGATCTTCCTGATCAACGGATCAACCCGGTGACTTTCAGTGCGAGGTCAAGAAAAATTATTTTTGCATTCCCATTGGCTTCAACATGTGAATGAGCAAGATTAAATTCGTTGGTGAGAGGGTAAACGTTATTTTGATTAATAAAAGGATGGAACCTTGTTGAAAACTCAGCTTCTTCGCCGGCAAGAAATATTAATCTGTTTTTTGCCTGATTGAGTGAGAGCATCAGGTTTTCCCTGAGGAGCCTCAGTGCAAATGACACGAAGTTTTTCTGCGCTTCTCTGCCGGTTGCTGCCATTTCCTCGCTCCAGGTAATAATGGAAATTATATCACGCTTCCAGGCATACCTCATAAGACTCCTGAAGCGATCGAGATTTATCAGATAGGAAGCTTCATCTTTGCAAAGCTCAATTGCTCTGATAATGTTACCATTAGCTACATGAGAAATCTCGCCTATTTTTTTTGAACCGGGGTCAAAATTATTTCTCAGGTATTCTTCTATTTCAAGCTTACTGAAAGATGGTATTTTGACCAGCTGGC
The DNA here is from genome assembly GCA_964596715.1 of uncultured Rikenellaceae bacterium. Classification (GTDB taxonomy): domain Bacteria; phylum Bacteroidota; class Bacteroidia; order Bacteroidales; family VadinHA17; genus LD21. The sequence goes on along the minus strand of CAZQVL010000031.1, from coordinate 9,420 downwards.
ATCTTGAAAGTATAGTAGGAATTACCTTATCGGGTTCGTCCGAAACAAGAAGAAAGAGTGTTTTATCTGGTGGCTCCTCTATCAGCTTAAGAAGTTTGTTTGCCGTAGCCTGGTGCATTTTCTCGGGAAGCCATATTATCATTATCTTAAAATCCGATTCAAAAGTCTTCAGACTTAATTTTTTGATAATCTCTGATGCTTCCGAGGCAAATATCAATCCCTGGGCATTACCGACTTCGATAGAATCAAGCCACTTATTCAGGGTAAAATAAGGCGAATGCCCGATAAATTCCCGCCAGTGTTCAATATAATAATCACTTACAGGGTCCATATTTTTCTTGTCTTTTATTACAGGAAAAACAAAATGCTGGTCGGGGTGAATGAATTTATCGTATTTAACGCATGATTTACAGGTGCCGCAGGAATCTTCAGGAGTTCTGTTCTCGCAACTTATATATTGGGCAAAGGCCAGGGCAATAGCCAGACTCCCGCAACCCGCCGGACCTGTGAAAAGCTGTGCATGGCTAATTCTACCCTGTCTGACTGACCGCAGCAGTTTTTCAATTACCTCTCTCTGCCCCGGTATCTGTGAGAACTTCATAATCAGGTGAAAAAATATATTTAATGTTACTATAACGCTGCCCTTGCAACATCATAGTCCGGTTCCTTTTTCAGGCAGGTTGCCGGATGTATTGATAGGATTTCCTTTTAATGTTATTTTTACAATTACTTTTCTCCCAAAATTAGTCAAACTTTTTATTTCAGGAAAACAAAAGATTTGTCATGTAACGCAAAGTCACCAGGGATTAACAAAGTAGCATTAATTGATTATCTTTATGACTGCATTCCCGGAAATTAACGGGATTTGTGGCAAAAAAATAAATAACCAAAAAACGATTATTATATGAAAATGATTCAGGACTTCAATTTTAAAGGTAAGAAAGTTATAGTAAGAGTCGATTTTAATGTGCCTCTTGACAAAACAACATTTGCTGTTACGGATGATACACGTATAAGGGGAGCTTTGCCCACTATAAATAAAATAGTGGATGACGGTGGTTGTGTTATTCTGATGTCGCACCTTGGCAGACCGGAAGGTCGTATGGATAAATTTTCACTTAAACCTGTACTGCCTGTTCTGGAAAAACATCTTAACCGGAAAGTCCTGTTTGCGGATGACTGTCTGGGTGAATCAACTGAAAAGATGGCAGCAGCACTGCAGCCGGGGGAGATATTATTGCTCGAGAACGTACGCTTTTATCCCGAAGAAGAAGGCAAGCCAAAGTTGCCTGAAACTGCTACAGATGAGGAAAAGAAAGCTGCAAAGGCTGAGATGAAGGCAAAACAGAAAGAGTTCGCAAGGAAACTTGCAGGATACGCTGAAATATATGTTAACGATGCATTCGGAACCGCCCACAGGGCACATGGTACGACTGCAGTCATTGCGGAATTCTTCCCTGACGACAGGAAAATGTTCGGATACCTTATAAACAGCGAACTAGCAGCTATGGATAAAGTGCTTCACGGTTCCCGGCATCCCTTCACGGCTATTATGGGCGGAGCAAAAGTATCCGACAAAATACTGCTGATTGAGAATCTGCTTAACAGGGTTGATAATATTATTATCGGCGGCGGGATGACCTATACCTTTATTCAGGCATTGGGAGGCAGAATTGGCAAATCGTTGTGTGAAGAGGATAAGCTTGACCTTGCACTTAATATTATCAAAAAGGCGAAAGAAAAGAAAGTTGAACTTTACCTGCCGGTTGACAGCCTGAACGGTGACAGTTTTGACAATGATGCAGAGACCTTGGTGACTCCTGTTGATGAGGTCGAAGAGGGATGGATGGGGCTCGATATTGGTGAGGAAACGATAAGGCAATTCACGGAAGTCATTGAAAATTCAAAAACCATTTTGTGGAATGGACCGATGGGAGTCTTTGAAATGGAGAAATTCTCAAAGGGAACAACAGCAATTGCAAAAGCAATAGCTGCAGCAACTGCAAAAGGCGCATACAGCCTTATTGGAGGAGGAGATTCTGTGGCAGCTATAAATAAAAACCAGCTTGCCGGCAAAGTAAGCTATGTTTCAACCGGAGGCGGAGCTATGCTTGAATATATGGAAGGGAAGAAGCTTCCGGGTATTGAAGCAATCAGAGGAGAGTAAACAGCATAGTTGTAGAGACGTTGCATGCAACGTCTCTACAACTCATGAAATTCGATTATCTTTGTGATTAAGAATGAACAGGTACCTTATTATATTAATCTTTATTGCAGTATCGGCAGGTGGTTGCAAGAAGAATGATAATCCCCGGTTTTCGGGAACTGACACCATCGACAACAACCTCTATGGTGCAGGTCCGTATTATGCTTATGGTTTTTCTTTTTCCCGTGCAGAAAAAGTCTCTACACTCGACGAGCCCGGGCCTGATATAACACTGGTCGCCTTTGATATAAATGGTATAGTAACAAAAATACAGACTGATAATTTCAAAAGTTCATTTTATAAAGCAGGCGAATATCCTGATGCTTCATCAGCAGAACAGGCATTTGACAATCTGACTTCCCCGATTGTTTCCCAGTGGGTAGAGGAGGCAGATGCCATAGGTGCAAACCAGTTATGGATTTTTAGAACAAGCAGCGAAAAATATGCAAAATTCAGGATTATAGATACCTTCTCAGAAATGCGTTCTGGCTGGGCTTATGCCGAATGTACCTTTGAATGGGTTTATCAGCCCGACGGATCACTAACTTTTCCGGCTAAATGAATAAAGAGCTTACCGGGAAAATTTTCAGTATTGAAGAGCCTGCAGGTTTTCAGCTAACTGCCTTCGAAATTTATAAATATCAAAGGGATAAAAATCCTGTTTATTCAGAATTTATAAAAGCTCTTGTGAGATCAAGAGCTTTTATTAATAAATTAACAGATATTCCATTTCTTCCGGCAGAGTTTTTCAGAAGTCAAACATTAATTACAGATAATCTTCCGTTTGAGCTGATTTTTGAAAGCAGCGGAACGACAGGTCTCTCTGTAAGCAGGCATTACGTTCATGATGCAGGTCTTTATGAAGAGAGTTTTTTAAGAGCTTTCAGATTGTTTTATGGTGATCCGGAAGACTATTTCCTGTCAGCCTTGTTGCCATCCTATACCGAAAGAGAGAACTCATCGCTTGTTTATATGGTGAATCATCTCATAAAAAAAAGTCTATACCCCAAAAGCGGTTTTTACAAAAACAATCTAACGGAACTGATCAGTAACATACATGAAGCGAAGAAATTAAAAAGGAAAATCCTGTTATTAGGTGTAAGTTATGCTCTTCTTGATATGGCAGAAAAGTATTCCCCCGATCTTAACGGGGTTATTGTAATGGAAACTGGAGGTATGAAGGGAAGAAGGAAGGAGTTTACAAGAGAGGAGCTGCATGACGTATTAAATAGCAAATTCAATGTTCTTTCTGTTCACTCTGAATACGGGATGACAGAGTTATTGAGCCAGGCCTATTCAAAAGCGAATGGCATATTTTATTGCCCTCCATGGATGAAGGTCCTTATAAGAGATCCCCGTGATCCTTTAACTGTTCATGACCAGCCGGGAAAAACCGGAGGGATCAATGTTATTGACCTGGCTAATATATATTCGTGCTCATTCGTTGCCACCGGCGATCTGGGCAGACTTCATGAAGATGGGGGATTCGAAGTTCTAGGCAGATTCGATAACAGCGATATCAGAGGTTGTAATTTACTGGTTGATTAGGATGTTTATATACCAAGCTTGTTTTTAATTGCGGGAGGTATGGCATTCTTATGAACCATGATAAAAATAGTTTTGGCACGGACGTAGCTTTCTGATATGTTAAGATAGCCTCCGGAACTATTTCTTTCTGTTCCCCACGAATTCTTGGTAATATAATATTTTGTGTCATTCTGGTCTTTTACAATACCTGTCATGTGCATAAGGTGGTCGTCGGTAGTTGTAAAACTTTCATAACCGGTCTGCCGTATTTCCTGTGTTACACTGACTTCCGGATATGGCCTGGTAAAACTATACGGACCTTCAGTCAGTTCCTGCGGTGACATCCTTTCAAACCTTGTCCTGTCGGTAGTTGATTGATCGGCTTCCCTTGTAATAACAGGATTTATAGCTACTCCGTTTGCATGGGAGAATCCTCTTTCACTTACATCTCCATCCCAGTTTACAGTATAACCATTGGTAAGAGAATAATCCATTATTTCTATCAGTTCGTTAAGAGGCACATTATAAAATCTGGCCATTGCCCAGTTATCAGGAATCTCCAGCAATCCCTGGGAATAAAAAGGGAAATGTGTAAACGAAGTGATCTGAACATAATCATCCGGATTAATACCCAGACTGGCTGCGAACGATTCCGGAGTATAAGTAACTCCTTCCCAGGTAAAATACTCAGGAACCTTTCCGAGATAAGTATCAAGAATTGCATTTGTTATCATATGATACTGGTCACTCTCGTTTTTCCGTTGTATCGGAACGGCAGCAACAGCATTAATGAACACCTGCAGTTCTCTATGATTGTGAGTTGGAGATCCATAGTTTAGTCCGTTATAAACCTCATCAGGCACAATGCCATATTTAGTAAATACCCGCATAAGATCATGTGAGAGGCTTCCGGGGCCAAGGTTTCCTTTTCCCTGTCGCAGGTAGTTATCCTTAAGACGGTCGAGATAATTGTATCTCACTACGAACATTTCTGAAAGGTCATATTCTCCTTTGCCCATCCTTAGTAGTTCTGATTCGATAAATGATGTTGTTGCAAAACACCAGCATGTTCCCGTACTGGCCTGGTTTTTCACTGAAGTGGCTTTGAGTTCCGCAACCGGGGTGAATTTATAACCTTCCTCAGTCTTTTGCGAAGAAGGGATCGGATTTCTCCTCTGGGCAACAGATGGTAAAATAACAAGTGCCAGAGTAACTGTCAGAAGTATTTGTCTTTTCATAGGGCAGGAATTATTTATAATAATTTAAGAAAGAACATTTGAACAACGAATTTTAAATTTAGAATTTTCTTTATTGGTGAAAAATGAAATGAATAATTACCGGAGGGTTGGGTAAAACGCATCTTCAATATGGTCGATTTCGGTCATTTTACCTCCTGAAATAACGGTAATTACATCGAACCGGCTTTCTTTGTTAATATTGTACTTTTGAAGATAACCATCGGCTGCATATATGATGGATCTCTGTTTTTCAGGTGTGATTGCGCTTAATGGATGCATCTGATAGTTGTCATTTCTTGTTTTTACTTCAACAAAGACAATAAAATCATTGTTTTCAGCTACAATATCCAGTTCTCTTTTACCTGATTTCCAGTTTCGATGGCGGATTGTATAGCCTGCCTTTGTCAGATAATCGGCAGCAAGATCTTCACCTTTTTGCCCAAGAACATGTGATTCAGTCATAAAGAAATGATTTAAATTTTAATATATTACTAAATTTCAATTAGTTTATTTCTTATCGCAAACAGGATGAGGCTTGCAGTATTTTTTGAGTTTGTTTTTCCAAGCAGGTTGGCTCTGTGTTTGTCGACAGTTCTTTTACTGATGAAGAGAGCCTCGGCGATTTCCTGATTTGAGAGGCCCTCGCATATTTTCAGAAGAACCTCCTTTTCTCTTTTTGACAGGTTGGCTGATTTGCTCTCATTTTCCCTGTGTTTGATTTTCTGTATCACATGGTAGAGAAGCTCCTGTGAGAAATAGCTTCCTCCTTTACTTACGGTAAGTATTGCCTCCCGTACTTCGGATATATCCGAGTCTTTAAGTATAAAACCCTTAGCTCCTGCATCAACCATTTTGTAATAGTATTCCTCCTCTCCATACATTGAGAGGGCGATAATATTAAGCTCCGGGTATAGTTTAAGAGCCTGTTTCGTTGCTTCAATGCCATCCATATCAGGCATGTTGATATCCATCAGTGCAATATCAGCTTTAGTATTACTGATAATATTCATGAATTCGAATCCGTTAGAGGCTTCATCGGCCACTTCAAAATCAGGAAATGCATTGAGAAGTATCTTTAATCCGTTACGGAAGAGCTGATGATCATCCACAATAATAATCCTTATTCTATCCATTTGCTGAACACATATTAAAGGTTTACTCAATTACTTTGATAAGAGCACTGGTTCCCTTTCCAGGGGAGCTTTCCAGGATAAAAACACCTTCAATCGATTTGACACGTGTTTCAATATTTGATAATCCCATTCCTTCAGTATCTTCTCTGTTGAGAGTGGATATATCAAAGCCCCGTCCGTTATCATAGAACTGCAAGGTAATAAATTTCTCGTGTTTGTTTAATTCTATCTCGATTCTTGAGGCTCCTGAGTGCTGGATTGAATTGTTTATAAGTTCACAGGTAGCACGGTAAATAACTACCTCCTTATCATTTTCAAGACGCTGATTCTCCATATTCGACTTAAAGTCAATCTCTATTGCTTTTGTCTCGTTAATTTTTGTTGTGAATGCACTGAGTGCACTGGCCAGGCCGAAATTTAGCAGAACATGCGGGCTGAGATTATTAGATATATCTTTTATGGTGTTAATGGCTTCATTTACAAGATGATTAGTATTATTCAGAATTACAACTCCCGACTGATCTTTTATTCTTTCATTAAGTGCGGACAGAGACATCTTCACCGCTGAAAGCAGGGGGCCAAGTCCATCATGAAGATCTTTGGCAAATCTCTTCTTTTCATTCTCCTCTGTGTTTATAACTGCATTCAGTACTCTTTTTTCGGTCCGTAGTCGATCAACCTCGGCACGCTTCAAAGAATAAAACAATTCACGGATAAGAATAACACCTACTATTATCATAAATGAGATAAAAACTCCCATCCATTCATCGATCATCTGCCAGTTGTATGATGGTGTACCACGGAAAAATTCAAAGAGCTGAATAATTTTTCGTACTGCCATAAAAACAAAGGATAATGAAAGCAGGATCCATGAAAGTCTGTATTTTGTCAGTTTCATGAATCTTAATGCAATTCCTGCAGCGAAGATCTGCAGGACAATTGAAATTATCAGAGCTATTAGTCTTACCATTGCTTTCGTGATATTTAGTACAAAAATATAAGATATTCAATGCAGAAACTAATCAGTCACTTCTGAAAACGAGTTAATGTATTAACTTTGGTTGTTCAAATTTCTGCTTTATGAGTACGATTTATAGTCTTGGGATATTGATATTTACATTCCTGGTATATCTTGTGTCACCTTTTAATCTGAAAGCACGGCTATGGATCAGGGGCAGGAAAGGCTGGCTTGCGGCTCTGAAGGAAAAGACCAGGCCCGGCGATAAAAATATTTGGTTCCACTGTGCTTCACTGGGCGAGTTTGAGCAGGGTCGTCCGGTTATTGAAGCAATAAAAAAAGAACAACCTGATTACAAAATTATACTCACTTTTTTTTCTCCATCTGGATATGAGATAAGGAAGGATTACAAGCTTGCGGATTATGTGGCTTATTTGCCTGCTGACACACCGGTTAATGCTTCAAGGTTTATTAACCAGGTTAATCCCGTATTTGCTGTTTTTGTGAAATATGAATTCTGGAATAATTATATATCAGCTCTTCACAGGAACAACATTCCTTTATATCTCATTTCAGGGGTATTTCGTCAGGGTCAGCATTTTTTTAAATGGTACGGATCGTTTTTCAGAAAAATGCTTGGCAAGTTCAGTCATTTATTTGTTCAGGATCAGCAATCATTTGACGTATTGAAGGATGCAGGATTTACGAATACAACGCTTACCGGTGATACCAGATTAGACAGGGTGGTACAGATAGCTGCTGCTGCAAAAAGTATTCCCCTTCTTGAAAAATTCAGGGGTAATGAGAAACTTTTTCTGGCCGGGAGCAGTTGGAAGCAGGATGAAGAGATAATAGCTGAATACATTAACCGCTATCCCGGCAGGATGAAATGGGTTTTTGCACCTCATGAAATTGACAAGCCAAATATCGAACGGATTGAAAGGCTTTTAAGAGTCAAATATGCAAGGTTCTCAGAATTTGATGATAACTTATCTGATGCAAGGATTTTGATAATAGATAATATTGGTATGCTTTCATCTGCCTACCGGTATGCTTATTTAGCTGCAATTGGTGGAGGCTTTGGTAAAGGGATACATAATATTCTTGAAGCTGCCTGCTGGAATATTCCTGTCCTTTTTGGACCTAATCATGATAAATTCAGGGAAGCTGTTGCATTATTGGAGCTTGGAGGGGCAAAAACTTTTAAGAACAGTGGTGAGTTCACAGGAATCCTTAATATGTGGATAGATGATGAAAATGCATATAAATTATCGGCTGAAGCAGCAGGCAGATATGTAAGATCAAATACCGGTGCTACAGATATAATAATAGAGGCATTAAGGTGAAAAGATATTAATATTACCTATTCATAACTTGTTAATATCTATTCTTTTTCTATTCAATTATGATCATTTAAAGAAATGTAAATTGTTGCTTCATTTTCAACAGTATTGTAACTCTATTGTAATGTGGTAATCAATTAATTACAATAAACTTGTGAACGAATTATTAATCCATAATCCTAAATTTTATGATGAGTCAATTTAAGCGAATTTTCACGGTGTTTGTCTTTCTGTTGATAACAGTTATGATTTGCGGACAGGGAGCTACAACATCTTCAATGAGTGGTAAAATTACTGACAGTAATGGGGAGTCTCTGCCCGGAGCAAGTGTTGTTGCCATTCATGTTCCTTCAGGAACCCAGTATGCAACCGTTGCTGATAATGCCGGTAACTACCGCATTCAGAACATGCGTGTCGGAGGCCCTTATACGGTTAATGTATCCTTTATCGGGTATACCACGAATAGTTATACAGAAATAGTTCTCAAACTTGGTGAAACCTATGTACAGGATGGGCAGTTATCCGAATCGACAACTGCTTTAAGGGAAGTTATTGTAACAGCCGGTCTCCGGAACTCTATTCTGAGTTCAGAGCGTGCAGGTACACAAACTAATGTCAGCGGGCGCGATCTGACAAATCTTCCTACCATAAGCCGGAGTATTACGGATTTTACAAAATACACTCCGCAGGCTCAGGGCACCTCGTTCGGAGGACGTGACGGACGGTTTAATACTATTACAGTTGATGGTGCAGCCTTTAATAACAACTTTGGCTTAAGCAGCAATCCACTTCCGGGTGGGAATGCCCAGCCTATAGCACTGGATGCAATTGAGGAAATATCTGTAAACTTTGCACCATACGATGTAAGAATGTCTCAGTTTACCGGTGCAAGTATAAATGCGGTAACCCGTAGCGGCGATAACACATTTAAAGCTTCAGTGTACACATATATTCGTCCCGAATCCTTTACGGGTAACACTGTTGACGGCAATGAGGTTTCAGGTGCAAATGACAG
>CAZQVL010000030.1:0-38062 GCA_964596715.1 uncultured Rikenellaceae bacterium | reverse complement strand
AAGTGGAGGATTTTCAACATTTTCAAGGGGGATGTACCGTATATCATCTGTAAACTGGCTTAAGTTTATAATCTTCATATTGTTGATATTAGCTTCAATGTCAACAACCGGCAATGATTTATTCTTGTCTTTATTTTCGTTGCAGGAAGACAAAATCAGGTATTGCAGAAGAATGATGAATATTATGAAGTTGTTTTTCATTGCGTTGATGTATCATTAATTTCCTGAAACAAACAAAATAATCATAGTCATTTGTTTTCTGTTTATTACAGACTATGTAATTACAGCTTGCAAGACCATATTACGGGAGGTGTTACTCGGTTAAAAGAGTCTGGATACGCTCAAGGAGATTTTCCACAGGTTCGAAATAGGGCATGGTTTTTTCTTTATCCAGATTATAAAAATCTCCGTAGTCACCTTTTTGTCTGAGATCAAATATTTTTACAAATGCTTTACCCAGCTCTTTATCAATCAATTCCGTTTTTATGAAATGCTGAGTAAACAGATGTTTTAATCCTGAATGGGATGTGGCATTAAGGCTATTCTTGTAAAGCAGAGCTGAAATAGCATAGAAGCAAACATAGTAGAGTCTGTTAATCACTGAGTTCCAATGCCCATTGTCTGCCAAAAGCTTTGCAGCTTTTAACGTTTCCTTTGCGCCTTCAATACGATAATCTATAAAGTCTTGTTTAAGTGACTTACTCATAATATTACACCCTCCCTTTTGATATTCTGATAAAGAGGAGTTACTTTATGTTTTGTTCTCCAGTCTCTTTTATTATAAACGAAAAGGGATATTGCTTCTCCAGTCTCTATTTCCAGATCAAAGAGCTTTTCTCTGAATAAATCTTCAGCTTTGGATGTATCAGAACCATCTATCAGAATCATAAGGTCCCAATCAGAATCTTTCTTTGCATCATCTCTTGCTCTTGATCCAAACAATATCACCTGAGCTTTAGGATCGATCATCCTTATTTCTTTAAGAATACGGCTGGTTATATATGATTCTTTTTTCATCATGTTACAAATCTACAAAAATATTGAGAGTCGAGATGTTAACTCACCTCTATGTTATAGCCGGATTTCATTACTGCAGGTAACTAATAGGATCGATATAGTCAGAAAAATGATGGATCTGCTTTTCATTGCATTGTCCGTATTAGCAAAGTAAAATTTTATTTCTCAATTAGTTACTTTATTGTTTTGGAGTAACGGCAATCAGAACAGGATTATCAGTTTCATCGAGCGAGTTAGTTAGTTCTTCCAAAGCTTTTTTCTTTTCCGGACTTTTTACAACTGAATTTTTAAATTCTTTGGTGGCGATATGTTTTTTTAAAGTAAGTGCATCTACCCATGAATATAAGATTCCATCACAACAAAATTTTGGTTCAAAATCAATTCCCCCTGAGATATCATCTTTTAACCATTCTGCTGGAGCATTTTGCTCTGTTGTTGTTCCAAATATATTATTCGTCCCTTTATCAAAGACTCTGAAGCAGGAAGTTTTTTCATAAAAAAATCTGTAAATCAAAAATCGTGAAGTCTCTATAATCGAATTAACCTGAAGATATTCAGACATTGTTTCTTCTGAGAAATTCGATAAAGCATCAGTAGTAATATGTTTCATATGTGAGTCTAAAATCAGGTGTGGCGTGATTTTATTGGAACGATCAAGCGTAAAAACAGTATCGCTCAGCCAATATTTAAAATTAAGTGAATTATCGGATTTAAAAAGTAAATTTTCAAATTTTGCAACAAACATCATTTTCGAATTCTTTGGATATTTATAATAGTTTGGTATGGCTTTAAGGGTGTCTCCATCAAGATTAATTAACAAGTATCGAAAAGGTTCATTCCCATATGATGAACCATATGAAAGTAAAATATTATTTTGATCCGGACTAAAATCAATAGATGCAGGTTGATCTTTTAAAATCAAAGACTTTGAATAAACAAATCCTTTTGGGGTCACTTTATAAAATACAATTTTTTTTGTTATTAGAATTATAAGTAGATCATTAACGGAGTTTAAATCAAAATCAGAGATATATTGATATTCTTCAGGACCCCGTCCCTGTTTATCAAGTTTATAGAGATACTGCCCCTTGTTATTAAAACACAAAATTTCAACAGGTGTGTAAATAAAAATTTTGTCATTCGAGGTTCTAAGATCGTAAACATATCGAATAAGAGAACTATCTAATGTTTGAATTGGAATATATTCAACATTTGATGCAAGATCAGAAAGGTTTAACATTTCTGATTCTGGTGATGAAAGCAGGTCGATCATATTACTTTTTCTGATATCATTCCTGCCACATGACCAGATGACAATTGTTAAGGTGATTAATAGTGCTGTTTTCATGGATATTAATTTTATGGTTTCATCATTTATGATTCGATACAGAAAGTCTTTAGTTTGTTTCAATATTTAAATGGACGACTTGCATCAATGCCAGTGTCCCTATAAAATTAAGACGAATAATTTAGTTGAACAACTATAATATTAATTTATTTGAAAAATTGTCATTGCGAATCCCTCCAACCAGCGGGTAAAAGCAATCCATAGCTTTGATCACTACATAACTTTCGCTAGCGCGGATTTGAAATCCGTGCTTTTTTTGTGTGATGATGGATTCAAGGTTCAAGGCTTAAGGTAAGGTGAAGAAAACGGAATAGAAAACGCTGAACGAAAAAACGATAAACGTGAAACGTCAGGATATGAATCTTTTCATTTCGGTTAGAAAATCTCTAACCTGTTCAATAAGAGGTAAAACCATTTCCTCATCAAAATCGAAAAAATCACCATAGTCTCCTTTCTGTCTGTAATCAAAAAGCTTGGAAAATATTTTGCCGTACCTGATATCTATCTTTCCCTGTTTGATAAACTCATTACTGAATTTAATCCTGGCTCCATCGTGGGTTTGAGTCTCAATTCCATTCTTCAGGAGTAAAGCAATTACGGCATAGAAGCAGGAGTAATAGAGTCTGTTTATAGCTGCGTTCCATTTCTTGTTCTTGATAAGGATCAGAGCTTCATCAAATGCTTCTTCAGCTCTTTTAAATCTGTATTTTATATAATCATCCTGATTCTCAATTGTCATAGGCGGATACCTTCTTTTTTAACATTTTTATAAAGAGGAGAAAAGACTAATTTTTTATTCCAGTAGTCTTTTGAATAGATAAATGTTGAGATAATTTGCCCCGACTCAATTTCCAGGTTGTACAGGTCATCTCTGAATTTGTCTTCGATCTCATTAGTGACCTTCATGCTATCAATAAGTATAAGAATGTCCCAGTCGGAATCAGGCCGATTGTTTCCTCTTGCTCTGGATCCAAAGAGAAAAGCTTCTGCATTTGGATCTTCCCGATAGATAATCTTCGAAATTTTATCAAGCAATGTGTCCCGTTTCATCTGAAAACTAATCTAATAGCAAAGATAAGATTTTTTGTTTTATCTGTTGCAGGATTATTTTTCATAGATTAGTTGTTAAAGTGCAAAAGCCGGACATCCTGACGTAAATTTATAATGGCTCAGCAGAGCAATGGCATAGTCGCCCAGAGGTACAGCCGTAATTCATTGTTACGGATTGCTTCGTCTTCCGCTATGCGGAATCCTCGCAATGACCATAGTTTTTAGTAAATACAGTGCCACACGAATTACATAATTACCTTATCTGCATTGTCATTGCGAGTCCCGTGAAACGGGAAGAAGCAATCCTGAGCTTTAATCGCAACATTAACTTACAGGAATTAATGCTGAAATCCTGACATTAATCTGGACCGTCGTCTGTAAACACGGCGCACCGAGTGATGAGTGATGAGTGCTTTGCCTACCGTAGCCTGGGGGAGGTGGTGTGAGCGTTTTCAAGCTTACCGGCCGTCTGCTGCTACGATCGGAGGCAGAACATAAGCAATGAACGGATTCATTTTTCAGTGTTCAGTGTTCAGGATCAGGCAAGTATAAAAAACGACAAACGTTTAAACACGAAACGAAAAACGCTTCTCCTATTATTCCCAGTTCTCTTTTTGCGAAAAATTCAATTTATTATCATATTTACATGTATGAATAACAGGGAATCAGCTGAACACATATTTATTGCAGGGATAAGAGGAGTTCTTCCCGATAAACTGGTTAACAGCCAGATGTCATTACATGATTCGGTTCTCAGGATAGCCGGCAATGATTTTTCACTTAATGAGATCGCAAATATTTATGTTATTGGAGCCGGAAAAGCAAGTGCTGCAATGGCTCATTATGTTGAGAATATACTGGTTGACAGGATCACTGACGGGCAGATAACAGTCAAATACGGGCATGCATGCAAGCTTAAGAAAATAAGAGTAACTGAGGCGGGACATCCTTTGCCCGATTCAAATGGTTTTAAGGCGACACGGGAGATCATCAGAATAGCTCAATCAGCTTCAGAGAATGACCTGGTAATAGGTTTGTTCTCGGGAGGCGGATCTGCTTTGCTTACGGATGTTCCGGAAGGATTGTTGCCGGAAGAGGTCGTTTTAATCAACAACCTGCTTATAAGGAGCGGTGCCTCCATACATGAGATCAACACAATCCGCAAACACCTGTCGAACGTTAAGGGTGGTCAGCTTGCCAGAGCAATATGGCCTGCAAGATCTGTAAATATTATTTTGTCGGATGTTATTGGTAATCAGCTTGATATCATTGCTTCGGGACCTACGGTTCCTGATACTTCTACTTTTAGCGAAGCACTTAAAATACTTGAAGACTACCAGTTAATGAATGACATTACTGACGGAATAATTAATTATCTTAGTGAAGGAGCTGCAGGAAACAAACCGGAGACACCCAAACCTGATGATCCTCTGTTTTCCAGGACCATCAATGTTCTGGCAGGAACTAACCTGACAGCCCTTGAAGCCGCAAGAAAAAAAGCGATCGACCTTGGTTTCACACCGTTTATTATTAATGATTCGCTTCAGGGAGATGTTGCAGAAATATCACAATATCTCGTAGATACAGCTCTTTATTACATGGATAATAACGAGATTGAAAAACCTGTATGTCTGCTCTTTGGAGGTGAAACAACTTTAAAGGTTACGGGTAACGGACTTGGCGGAAGGAATCAGCATCTTGCCCTTATCATCGCTATGAAGCTGCAAAATATTCAGGGTATAACGGTTCTTGCCGCAGGAACTGACGGCAGTGATGGCCCGACCGAAGCTACAGGAGCTGTGATTGATTCAGATACGATGCACCTTGCTTTATCATTAAATGCTGATCCGGAAAGATTTCTGAATGAATTTGACTCATTCCATTTCTTCAAAAAAACCGGCGGTCATATCATTACCGGCCCAACAATGACCAATGTGATGGATATGATCGTAATAATCGTTGATTAAACCTTGCCGGATTTTTCCATCAGGTATATACGGGAAATTCTTTTAACAGACTCATTTATCGGAATAAAGGTAATACCGGTTGCTTCTTTGATTTTACGATTGTTAAAAAACACTTTTGAAAAGGCCGCATGGATAATGTCAGGTGTTATGGTACCCTCCTTTCCGGAAATTTTTGAGATAATTTTGAGAATACCTGTGACAGGAGGAGCCAAAATCTCCGGAACAGGAATAAATGGTTTTCTGACATTAAGACTTTGAGCAATCATTGTGAAAAACTCACGAAAGGATAAGTTCTCTGAAGAAATAATAAACCGTTCTCCGGTTACCGGACTGTTCATCAGAGTGATCATGGATTTTACAACATCCTGTACATCAACATATCCTGTAACTCCATTGGTATAAAAGAACATCCCTTCAGCAATCTTTTTAAAGAATTTCGGACTCCCATTATTCCAGTCGCCGGGTGCTAAAATCACTGACGGATTTACTATAACAGCTTTAAGACCTCTTTTTATACCATCCCAGACTTCCGATTCCGAAAGATACTTGCTGGTTGAATAGGCATTATGATAGACAGAATCATTCCACGGGCTGGATTCATTAACCATTTCATCCCCGGAAGCGGCTCCGAGGGCCGATGTGGAACTTACATGGCATAGTTTCTCTACTCCGCATTCAATGCAGGTATTAACAATATTAGAAGCGATAAGTATATTATTATTAATTAGTTCTTTTCTGTTTGAGTTATCGAATGAAACAGTAGCCGCACAGTGATATACATGATGGGACCCGGCAATTGCTTTTATAAGCAGGTTAATATCAGCAGCATCCGATTCGATCCATTCAATTTCATTGAACAGATCAGTTGACTTATCACTATAACAGGTAAAAACCTTTTTTACAAGATCAAGTTTGTATTTCTTACGGTAAATTGCCTTTATGTTGTTTCCTCTTTCAGCAAGAAAGTAAAGCAGGTGACTGCCTAACATACCTGTACCTCCTGTGACAAATACCATTCTTTTGTTCCGTTCCATAATGTGTCAATAATTCAGTTCATTTCTGAATTCTTTCTCCAGCAGGTTATACCTTAATCTTACGGGAATTATTCTACTTAAAACGAGTAATAACCTGTTAATGAAAAGTGGTACATAAACCATTTTACCTTTTTCTGTTTTATCCAGGGTAAGCCTGGCAAGTTTGTCGCTGTCTATTGTTGTAAGTTTGCCGAAAAATCCGTGGCTCTTAATTCTGGTGGCAGCCAATGGATTGCTTTCAACTCCGTTGGGGCAAACAACAGAGACCTGTATTCCTGAACTTTCAAGTTCTTTTGCAAGACTTTTTGAGAAACTCAGCACAAAAGCCTTGGTGGCAGAGTAAATGCTTTTATACGGAACAGGGAAATAACCTGAAAGACTACCTGTATTAAGGATTTTACTGTCGGGGCATTGTTTTAACAGAGGGATAAAGTATCGGGTTAGTAAAGCCAGCGCCCTTACATTCAGCATGATACGTACATCACTGTATTCGGGATCTGATTGTTCAAAAGAGGTTGATCCGGCAATACCGGCATTGTTAATAAGAAAGTTAATCTTAACGTTCTGATTAACACACCATTCATATACTTTGGAGGGGGCGTCAAGACCTGTCAGATCAATGGCAAGATATCTTACCTCCACATTAAACCTCGATTTTATTTCACTGACAGTATGATCCAGTTCGG
Organism: uncultured Rikenellaceae bacterium; assembly: GCA_964596715.1. Lineage (GTDB taxonomy): Bacteria > Bacteroidota > Bacteroidia > Bacteroidales > VadinHA17 > LD21. The sequence continues at coordinate 30,960 of CAZQVL010000030.1, read as the reverse complement.
GACCAGGCAATGCAACTAATATCAAATTCCTGCCACGTTGGGCACACTCAAAGGCGAACGATTTTCCTATTCCTGAACTACTACCTGTGATAAGAGTAAAGTATTGTTCCATCTTATCCGTGTTTTGAAGGTAAATATACAAACATCCCTTAATAGCAATTGGTGTTTTTATTATATTTGTCCACAGCCCGTTAAATCAATAATTAATAATCACTGCAGCTGAACATGACAGCACCATATATTATTTTAATAGTTCTGGCCGGTGTAACGATGTTGTTGTTAATGGTACTGAAGTTCAAGCTCAGTGCTTTTATTTCCCTCTTGATAACTTCAATTTTTGTCGGAATAATGGCAGGGATGCCACTCTCAGGGATCTCTTCAAGTATTCAGGAAGGTATGGGAGGTACGCTCGGTTTTGTTGCGACAGTAGTTGGTCTTGGAGCGATTTTCGGTCAGATGCTTGAAAGCTCGGGAGGAGCTAAATCACTTGCTAATTATCTGCTGGAAAAATTTGGCAAGAAAAGAGCTTCATGGGCTCTTGTTTTAACAGGATTTATAATAGGGATACCGGTTTTCCTTGATGTTGGTCTGATAATACTGATACCGCTTGTATATGCTCTTACGCGTGATACGAAAGTCTCGATTTTGTATTATGCCATTCCTCTGCTCGCCGGTCTTGCAGTCACCCATGCAATGGTGCCACCCACACCAGGTCCGATGGCAGTATCTGAAATATTAGGTGTACAGATGGGGTGGGTGGTCTTGTTTGGTCTGACTGTCGGATTACCTGTTGCTGCCCTGGCAGGTCCTTTATTCGGACGTTTCATTGCGAAGAGAATGTATATTCCGGCACCTGCTGAAATTCTTGAGGCGGAATCTGATTCAAATGATCCGGCCACGAAACTTCCTTCGTTCAGGGTAATTGCGCTTATCATTTCAACTCCGCTGCTGTTAATCCTCGCCGGTACCTTTATCGGTGTAGGAGTCGAAAAAGAAGTGATTACAAAATCATTAATTACTGAAATCGTTTCCTTCATCGGTCATCCTTTTACAGCTTTGATAATCGCAACACTACTGTCGATCGGGCTATGTATCAGGAGAAAGATGCCGAGACAGAAGATACTTGATCTGAGCACCAGAGCACTGGGCCCTGCAGGTATCATAATACTTGTTACCGGTGCCGGTGGTGTTCTGAAACAAATACTGGTTGACAGCGGCATCGGGAAAATACTTGCCGAATCGATTGCAGAATCTTCAATACCTCTTATATTACTTGCCTGGTCGCTTGCAGCTCTGGTGAGGATCACCCAGGGCTCAGCCACAGTGGCAATGATTACTGCTGCAGGAATAATGGCCCCGATATTACCTGTTTTTAATCTTAATCAGCCTGGTATTGCACTTATTGTGATTGCTATTTCATCGGGAGCCACAATACTCTCTCATGTCAATGACAGTGGATTCTGGATCGTTAGCAAATATCTGGGGATGAATGAAAAACAGACTCTTAAATCATGGACTGTCATGGAAACAATCATATCAATCACAGGTCTTGGTTTAACTATGCTGCTGAGTGTTTTTATTTAGAAAACAGATTGTTAATGCAACATATTGTTTTTCTTTCTATTTTTGACCTTCTAAAAAATACTGTAGATATAAAATGGTTGTTATCAGAATATTAATATTTATTTTCGCAAGTCTCTTCATCATGGTTCCTTCTTTAGCCCAGATAGGAGTTCCTATCCTGTCACATTACAGGGAAAGCAGGGAAATAGAAGATCAAAGCTGGGCAATCTGTCAGGATGAAGATCTGATTATGCTTTTTGCAAACAGACATGGAATACTGACGTATGACGGGCAGGAATGGAACAGTATACAAATTCCGACAATACCATATGTACTGAAATACAGGGAGGAGAATAAAAGGGTTTATGTTGGTGGCGATAATGATTACGGCTACCTGGAGAAAGATGAGAAAGGTTTATACAATTATTATTCGCTGGTCGAAGATTGGAAAGGGTTAGGTGTGATAACCCGTATTATTTTTACGGATACGACTGTTTATTTTTATGGAGAACAGAGTATATGCAGACATGATCTGAGAAATCATATTCTTGAAAAACGTTTCACAATGAAGGGTAATAATCCTTTCACTGGTATGTTCGTGACTTCCAAAAACACATTTTTCAATGTTTATTCCAAAGGGCTCCACAGGCTTGACAGCGATACTCTTTTCCCGATAGTAACCGGTTATCTTCTTAAAAATGATGAAGTGCTGTTCAGCCTGCCTTACGATGATAAATTGGTACTTCTTGGAATAAGTAATGGCGATCTCTCACTTTTCGACGGTATAAAATTTTATGATTATAAAATAAATGATGACGGATACCTCAGCCAGAATATACTTTCAGAAGGTCTGGCAATATCTGATTCTCTCTACGTATTTTCCACCCTCGACGGAGGTGCCCTTGTTGTTAACAGAAAGAACAGGAAAATAAGAAATACAATCAACTATCAGAATGGATTGCCTGATGACGAGATTTTTGGACTTGGTGCTGATAATAATGGCGGTTTGTGGCTTTCTCATCAGTATGGTCTTACACGTGCAGATCTTAGCCTGCCTGTGGGAAATTTCAGCATTTATCCCGGACTTAAAGGTAACCTGACTACATCAGCATGGAACAATAGTGAGATCTATGCAGGCACAAGCGAAGGAGTTTTTTATCTGGCTGAAGTTGTAGATTATCTTAATTATGAGATCCTTGTAAAGAAGGAACCGGAGATAACTGTCACTCCTGGGGAGACTCAGTCTGAAAAAACACAGGATCAGGAAAAAAGCAGGAACAGGATCTTTACAAGAATCTTCGGGAGGCTGACAGATGTAGAAAAAGACAAAACACCTGTTCTGCCAGCAGATAAACAAACAGTTACAGTTAATACAAAACCTAAGGATCAGTACATCAGAAAAACTGTAAGAAGGATAAAATCGGTAAGGTATGTTTATGAGAAAGTTGAAGGGCTAAATGAAAAATGCCGGCAGCTTGTCACAACCTCACACGGACTTCTGGCTGCGACCAACAGAGGATTGTACGCTATAACCAATCACAGAGCAGAAATCATAACAGATAACCGGTATATAAACTATATAAGCTGGAGACCATATAATAATAAGTATTTTGTTGCTGCCGATGATGGATTTTTTACGGTTAGTTTTCCAGATGACAAATGGATTATTGAATCTCCCGATAAGGAATATTCAGGTTCAGTTTATTCGGTTTTAATGACAGATGGAGACACACTGTGGCTTGGATGTGATAATATGATACAAAAAGTGGCCACTGATGCGGGTAGGATAACCGGTGGTTATTCCGTGCTTGGCATTGACACTGATATACCACTTCAATATAAGATTGACAATGTAAATGACTCTGTATTCCTGTTCACCTCATCAGGGATCTATTTTTTTGATAATAACTCAGGAAGATTCAGTATCTACAAACCTGAACCTGAAGAACCTGAAACCAGAATTAAATATATCTTCCCGCTTTCCAACCTTCCCCTTTTTAAGGCTGACGATGACTGGATCAGCCTTGCAACCGATAATAAAGTAGCAGACATGGAGTTATCGCTTCTTAAAATATTTGATGAAGTTGTATCAATAAGTGCCGATTCAAATTATCTGTGGATTATTGATGGTGAAAACCATCTTTACAGAATCGACCGCTATAAATCAGCTGTCATTAAGCCTGAGATAGATGTATTCGTAAAGAGTGTATCTAATGAGAGGGGGAAAGTATTCAGTTTATCCGATATTGTACTTGATCCGGGTGAAAATATGCTTAATTTCAAGATTGTTGCTCCCGGTTACCTTAAGCAGAGTACTACTCAGTATCAATATATAGTAGAGAAATTAATGCCTGACTGGTCCCCCTGGTCGGTAAATTCAGAATACAGTCTTATAAGACCCAAACCCGGTGATTACACTCTTAAAGTCAGGGCTAAAGATCTGTGGGGCAACATAGGAGAACCGAAGACAATTCAATTTACAATTAAGGCACCATTCACCAGAACAACCGGTTTCTACCTGTTCTCAGGCCTGGCAGCTTTGCTTGCAATATCCTATGTAGTTCAGCTCAGGGAAAGACAACTTCAGAAGAAGAACAGAATATTGGAAGACAAAGTAAAAGAACGAACAGCTGAGATTGAAGCACAAAAAGAAGAAATCACATCAAGCATAGCATATGCAAGCAGAATTCAGATGGCAATGTTGCCTGCAAATGACCTTTTTAAATATGTATTTCCAGATTATTTTATTTTATTCAAACCCAGAGATATCGTAAGCGGCGATTTTTACTGGATCGGAGAAGATGAGAAACATATATTCTTTACTGTGGCGGACTGTACTGGTCATGGCGTACCGGGTGCTTTTATGAGCACACTGGGTATATCGGCTCTGAATGAGATCATTACAAATTACAAAGACCTGAAAGCTAGTATGGTCCTTAACTTGTTAAGGGAAAAAACAAAAACATCCCTGCACCAGACAGGCAAGGAGGGAGAGGCTACAGATGGTATGGACCTGGCATTCTGCATACTGCATAAGAACCGGAGACTTCTTGAATATGCAGGAGCCTATAATCCGTTATTTCTTGTCCATGGAGGTGAATTAAAAGAATATAGAGGAGACAGAATGCCTATTGGTATTCACTATGGTGAGAAAGAATCATTTACCAATCATGAAATAAAAGTAAAAAAAGGTGATTTAATCTATATTTTTTCTGATGGTTTCTCTGATCAATTTGGTGGTTCTCAAGGTGGAAAATATAAAAAGTTCAATCTCAAAAAGCTACTCGCTAAGATCTGTCATAAATCAATGGGAGAACAATTGACGATTCTTGAAGATGAATTTCAAAAATGGAAAGGCGACAGCGACCAGGTAGACGATGTTACCATAATTGGTGTTAGATTATAGTCTAATTCCTATACTCTTCAACATTTAAACATTTCAACCTTTACACTCTCCTTTAATTCATTATATTTAAAATTCACTTGATCACTTTAAAATAGATATTTGCAACACTATGGTAATTAAATTCTTAGGAGCTTCACGGGAAGTGACGGGAAGTAAATTCCTTCTTGAAACAGATTTAGGAAAACGGATACTTCTCGATTGCGGTATGTTTCAGGGTAAAGGTCTGGAAACAGATGAAATGAACAGAGATCTGGGTTTTGATCCTTCAACGCTCGATTATATTATTCTGACACATGCTCATATTGATCATTCTGGTCTTATACCATATGTCTACAGGCTCGGATTCAGGGGGTCGGTGGTTTGTACCAATGCAACTCGCGATCTCTGTTCAATAATGCTTGCCGATTCAGGATATATACAGGAGCACGATACCCGTACTTTCAATAAGAAGCGTACGAGAAAGGGGCTTCCTGTTGTTACTCCGATTTACACTCAGGAAGATGCAAAAGCGTGCATGAGCTTGTTTATTGGGATTCCTAATGGAATGAAGTTCAGGATAGATGAAAATATCAGGGTTAGGTTTACACATACAGGTCACATGCTGGGCAGCGGAGCTGCTAATCTTCAGATTACTGAGAATGGTCAAATGAAACGTATCACTTATACTGGTGATATCGGCCGGTCCTCAAGTCGCATACTGGCCAGACCACAGCCGTTTCCCCAGGCAGATATTCTTCTCACTGAATCAACATATGGCGACAGGCTGCATAAGGAAACGGTTGCTGCTGATGATGAACTGCTGGATATTGTTGTTCAGACATGCGTGAATAAAGGCGGAAAACTCATTATCCCGGCCTTCAGCGTCGGCCGTACACAGGAAGTGGTCTATACACTTAATAATTTTTACAATAGCGACAAGCTTCCCAGAATCGATATTTTTGTGGACAGTCCTCTTGCTGTAAATGCTACCACAGTATTCAGGATGCACCACGAATGGTTTAACAAAGAATTTCAGCATGTTCTTGAAACTGATCAGGACCCTTTCGGATTTAATTCTCTTTTCTATATTACAAGGGTGGAAGATTCCAAAAAACTTAATGATCATAAAAAACCGTGTATAATCATTTCAGCATCAGGTATGATGGAAGCAGGTCGTGTTAAACACCATCTTGCAAACAATATATCCAACCACAAAAATACAATCCTGGCAGTAGGCTATTGTGCCCCAACCACACTGGGAGCAAGAATACTCAGAGGCGACAGGGAAGTCTCAATTTATGGAAATATCTATGAAGTTAAGGCAGCTGTGAAAAAAATCGATTCATACAGCGGACATGGCGATTATAAAGAAATGATCAGTTTCCTTGAATGCCAGGATAAGCAGGCAATTGAAAAGACTTTTCTTGTACATGGTGAGTATGAAACTCAGAAAAAGTACGCCTCCACTCTTGAAAAAGAGGGGTTCACTAATATTGAGATACCGGGAAGAAAGCAGGAGTATGTAATATAGATGCTTGTTGCTTGTTCCAGCACCCAGCACCCAGTTACCTGATATACATCTTCAGTTCCAATCTTACCCTTTTCCAGTCAGGATAGACTTCCGTCAGGAGCTGATAATATTCCTTACTGTGATTGTGGTGCCTGAGGTGGCACAGTTCATGGATGATCACATACTCAGCAAAGATACGGTCAAGTCTTATCAGATCGGCACTGATAGCTATTTTCCCTTTGAATGAACAGCTTCCCCATCTTTTTTTCATCGTTCTTACTGTGAAACCCGATGGTGAGAAATTGAATTCCCTGTATTTAAGCAGAATTTCATGAAACAGCTTTGTAAATACTGATCCGGCAACTACCTTATACCAGCCCTCAAGCATAGCCCTGATTATTTTTGGATCGGGTTTCCCTGCAAAACCAACTTCTATAATATGATCTGACTTCCGGATATAGTAATCATCAGAAGGAACTATTCTTAACAGGTTGTCCTGCCCCATGAACATTATTGATTCACCATCCTCAAATTTGTTATCATGGTCAATCCTGGTCAGTGAAGCATGATAATTCTGTACCTTTCTGATCCATTCCGATTTTTCTTCGATCATTTCCCGGATTATTCTTTCAGGTGTTCCGAATGGCACCCTTACAACCACACCTTTATCAGGATGAACGCTTATTCCCAGAGTTCTTCTTCGTGTATATAATATTTTGTATTCTATATTCTGTTTCATTTTGACTCCAGTGAGGAGAGATAATATATCAGACAGGCTGTTCCATCCATTGTACATTCATTAGTGGAGTAGTCAGCGAAGTCATCATGATATACAGCCAGGTCAGTCTGAAAGGGGGCATATTCGTCTTCGTTTGCGAGATACAAATATTTAAGCGAATTAAAGACAGACGGGTAGACAGGGCCATCAACAAGTCCTCCATATACCTGGCCACCCTTAACCACATATGAAGAGTGTGTATTTTCAGGATAATCGCCATTCGTCGGTTTTTCTACAGGATGTACCAAAACACAGTGAGATGATAATGGAAAGCGTGATTATGTTTTTCATAGTTCATCAGGTATCATCAGGATACATATGCAATATAATAAAATCTTTATAGATCATTTACTGTATGGAAAAAATTCATAACTAACAGAATTACATTACAATAACAGCCATTTGTTAAAAATTACTAATTGTTTTTTTCAATGGAATAAAACTATTTTAATGTTTGTCTAATACACAAATTAGTTAACTTAAATTATTATGTTATTATGAAAAAAGGAATGAGGTTTTTATTTATTATTTTCCTTTCAATGTTGGTGTCTTCAGCTTTTTCACAAGAGCAGGGTCAGAGACAGAGGCAGCAGAGAACTCCTGAAGAGACTGCTAAGACTCAGGTAGAGTGGATGAAGACAGATCTTAAACTCGACGAAGCGGCTACTGAAAAGGTTTATGATGTTGTTTTAAAGTATGCAAAGCAATCATCGGAAGAGAGGCAAAAATTAATGGCTGCCAGTGACCGAGAAGGTATAAGAGCTAAAATGACTGCAATTACGGAAGCACGGGACAAGGAGCTGAAAGTTATTCTTGGCGACAAGAATTTTGAGCTGTTCAAGACAAAAGAAGCTGAAAGGCGGCAGGCAGCCAGACCTCCCAGGCAAAATTAAAGTTGTTGTTATCCAAACTGGTTAAAAGTCTTTTAATGGTTTTTCAGTGATTTATTACTGTCTTTTAGAATCTTAGGTTAGTTAGGTTAGTTTAAAAGATCAGGTTGGGTCAACTCAAACGGGTAGTAAAAAAATAAAGCTACCCGTTTTCTTATTGGTAAAATTATGAATTTATTATAAAATACCTGAGTCTATTCTTGAACAATGTTAATTACAGTGATCTCAGGTGGCATCCATATCCTGAAAGGGATGGCAAGTACTCCAAGTCCGCGGTTTACATACAAATACTGATCACCTTCATAATATAATCCGTTCCAGTATTTGTAAAAATATTTTGAGGGGCTCCACCTGAACTTTTTGGTGAGTATGCCCATTTGCATCCCGTGAGTATGTCCGGCAAGAGTGACCGGTATATCAGTCTTTCCTTTTACGTCTATATCCCACTGGTTGGGATCATGCATAAGAAGTATTTTCAGATCGGCACTATCCAGTCCTTCAATGGCTTTATCAAGATCTCCATGGATAATGTCGGGGAACTGACCCATGGTTATGACTCCGATCAGGGCAATCTTTGCATCTCCTTCATCAATAATTATAAATTCATCGTTAAGTACTTTATATCCTGATGATGTGATCAAACTATTCATTATTAATACATTATGTGCCCTGTCAGCTTCAGTAAAAAATGGATGGTATGTTCCAAAGTCGTGATTACCCATTACAGCATAATTACCCAGTCTGCTTTCTGCCTTACTGAGTATCGTGTCAAAAGAATTGAACTCACGCCATCCATAGTTGACAAAATCGCCGGTATTAAGAATAAGATCAGGCTTATAGCTGTTTATTTTCTCCATCAATTCCATGAGCAGATCATGATGATGATAGAAACAGGGAAGATGCAGGTCCGAAATCTGGACTATCTTAAGAGGATTCAAATTCTTGTCTAATCCTTTGATCTTGATTGTAACTTCTTCAGTTTTAAAATTAAATCTGCAATAAAGCGTCCCATATGCGATTATGGAAAAAATAACTAATGACAGTACCATCCCTGTATTTGTCATTGATCTTACATAACCGCCGGTTTTTCTCCTTAAAATTTTACCTGAAAAATGAAAAATAATAAGGAGGATCCTTGGAACAATAACAGCACAAATCATACCTGTAAGATTCATTATCAGCCAGGTATGTCCGGGCATATCATAAATTCCTCTGTACAGGAGATGTTCGAAGAAAAGGATCCACAACCATACCGTAAGGATCGCATTAAATATTGAAAACAAATAATATTTTGTCCGCGATTTATCGTAGAAGTGTTCCCTGATTACGATAAATGTCAGGATCTCAATAGTTAAAAGTATTAACAAAAGCATAGCCATACGTTTACTGTTTAATAAAATTACGCAATTAATATTTAACTAGGTCTTGGATTAGTTACATTCGCAACTAGTATTATAAGATATGAGCAGAGTTAATTTTTTTGATTCGGATTATGAGCCTGTTTCGGAACTGATCTATGCCATCGTCACAGCTAGATATAACAATAAATGGGTATTTGTCCGGCACCATGATCGTGTAACTCCAGAGATAACAGGAGGACACATAGAACCGGGTGAAGATCCGGCAGATACTGCACGCAGGGAGCTGGCCGAAGAAACTGGTGCTGTTGAGTTTACACTCGACAGTGTTGCCACATATTCAGTGGAGGAGGAGGGAAACACGGGATTCGGCAGACTCTATTATGCTGAAATTTACAGACTTGATGTTATCTCTGATACTTCTGAAATTGCTGAGGTTGTATTCATGGATGAGTTGACTGATAATCTTACCTATCCTGATATACAACTGGTTTTTCTCCAAAAGGTATCTGAATACCTTAAGGAGAGGGGATCATATTAGATATATTCAAAACTTGCTTTTTTTGATACAGACCTCAGGATCAGCAGTACCGACAAAGAAAACCTGTTTACCGAGTTTGTAAGGATAAAAAATGAAAAAACAAAGAATATCACCGGAAGCGGACTCGGATTATCAATTGTCAGGAAGGTTGTTGAACTGTATAATGGAAAAATATCTGTAGAAAGCACACCGGACGCAGGAAGTGTGTTTGAAGTCAGAATACCTCAAAAAAATCAATCATAAATCTTATAATATGAATACATTACCGGGAAAAACTGTCGAACGACTCAGTGAATACAGAAGAACACTTCTGGGATGTCTTAATGAGAAAAGAAATTTTATCTTTTCTCACGATCTTGCTTCTCTTCTTCATATTAATGCAGTCGCAGGCTATTTTAAGGGGAAAAGATCCAAACTTAATCTTGTGGCTTCATTCGATAATGATCCTCAGAAGATAAATAAAGTAATTTCAGGAGTCAGATGTTATCCCTACCACGAAATGGAGAAGGTAATTAATGAATTAAACATTAAGATTGCTATTCTCACTGTACCTGTTGACTATGCAAAGGAAATAGCTGAAGAGACAGTCCGTTTCGGGATAAAGAGGATTCTGAATTATACGACTGTTCCGCTCAACGTACCGTCAGGTGTTTATCTGGAAGAATATGATATGATAACTTCCATCGAAAAGGTTGCCTATTTTGTGAAGGAGAATAAATACTAGCATTCCGGAAACGCCGGGTAACGATCTCAGAGCTTATTTACTGATAGTAATCATTTATGGTAAACTTATTATTGACTAACTTTGTTAAATATTCAAAACTTTTAATTCATGCGATTTTCGCCGGAAAAATTAAGTATCCCCGATCAAAGGATGAGACCATTTATTGATCCGGATGAGATCTGGAATCTTATTAATAAGACAAAACCCGAAAAACAAAGAGTCAGGGATGTAATTGCAAAATCACTCGGGAAGCACCGACTGACAATGGAGGAGACAGCAGTGCTTGTAAATGCTGTCGGAACTGATCTTGTTGATGAGATAAAACAGGGTGCACGTGAACTTAAAAAGATTGTCTATGGTAACCGGATCGTACTCTTTGCACCACTTTATATAGGCAACAAATGCACAAATAACTGTCAGTATTGCGGATTCAGGATATCAAATAAGGATGCAGTCCGTAAGACTCTGACGGACGATGAAATAATAAAAGAGGTTGAGGCGCTCGAGGATAACGGACAAAAGAGACTGATTCTTGTATATGGTGAGCATCCCGATTATTCGGCTGATTACATTGCACATACAGTAAGACTTGTCTACAGGGTAAAAAAAGACCGGGGCGAAATAAGGAGAGTAAATATCAATGCAACTCCTCAGGATATTGAGGGTTTCAGGAAAGTCGGGGAGTCAGGAATAGGAACATATCAGATTTTCCAGGAAACATACCATCCCGAAGCCTATAAATGGTATCACCTTGGCGGAAAGAAGCGGGACTATGAATGGCGCCTCACATCACTTGACAGGGCTCAGGAAGCAGGCATAGACGATGTAGGAATCGGGGCTCTGTTCGGATTATATGACTGGAGGTTTGAGGTACTGGGGCTGTTGAGACATACTAACCATCTTGAAGCCTGTTATAATGTAGGACCGCATACAATTTCCTTTCCGCGGTTAAAAGATGCCGTCACTCTAAAGCCTAATAGTAAATATCAGACAGGTGATGAGGATTTTAAGAAACTGGTTGCAATACTCAGGCTTGCTGTTCCATATACCGGTCTTATACTGACTGCCCGTGAAGCTCCCGATGTAAGACGGGAAGTGATGCAATACGGCGTATCACAAATAGACGGAGGTACAAAACTGGAGCTTGGTTCATACTCCGAATCAAGAAATGAAGAACAAAATCTTAACCGTGAACAATTCAGGATAAACGATCCCAGATCTCTGTCAGAAGTCATTGATGAACTGCTTACTAATGATTACATACCCTCATTCTGTACTTCATGCTACCGGGCGGGACGAACAGGTGAGCATTTCATGGAATTTTCTGTTCCAGGATTCATAAAAAGATTCTGTACGCCCAATGCATTACTCACCCTGTCGGAGTATTTATGTGATTATGCAACAGGGGAACTGGCAGAAAAGGGGTGGAAAGTAATTGACAATAATCTGAAGAAACTTGATCAGGGAGTTATGCAAAAAACCGTTGAAAAACTTGACCGGATAAAACAAGGGGAGAGGGATCTATATTTTTAAATTGTAACATTATGATAAAAGTTCTGGGAATTAAAATTATCGACAGAATAAAAGAAGCTGGACCGGATCCAGGTGAAGAAGATGGTGTTTTAGATCAGTTGCCCAGAATCTGACCGAAAAACAATGCATTCAAAAAGATCTTGGTTGTCCCGTACCAGATTGCCCTGAAATTTGTGTTGTCGTAAATAGAAATTATACTGTTTCTGTGAATACTGGCAAATGCTGCACCTTTTATCCTTTCAATATTCTCTTCAGTACAATAACCGCTAAGCAGAGGATTTTCCGTGTATCTGACGGGATTGTTATAGATATTACTGTTGATCCTGACTACAGAGGTACCCCTCTTGAAAACCGGCAGGTTATTTCTGGTGTATCCATAACAAAGCGGATGAGTGAGGTCAAGCACTGTCTCAAAGACAGATCCCGGGATCTGATGTACCTGGTTATTAACTGATTTGTTGATATAGATACCCTCTTTTATATCCGGAACAACAGGCGGAATATAATCCAGTTCAGCAAATTTATTTCTTGATATCCAGGTGTTTCCACCCTTGTATGCGATTATTGTTCCTCCTCTCCGGTTCCATTCTCTTATATTTTCTGTTCCTGAAGCGCCTAAATCGGGAGAACCGGAAATTATTAGAACATTGTACCTGCTGAGATCAACGTTGGCAAACCTTGCTGCTGTAACCATTGTTACAGGTATATTGAATCGTGTATCAAGCAAATGCCATATCTCCCCGATATCGCTGCTGCTGGTTCCTTCACCTGTGAGCATAATTACCGAGGGTTTCTTCAGAATGTTGAAAGCATTGCTGCCCAGATCAATACCTTCGGTAGTCAGACCTGTTTTTACACCAAAGACTGTTATCCTGCAATCATTTGCAACTGAATCCATTAAGCTGTATATCGCATCTCTCCTCATTAATTGCCCATGGGCTGGAACAAGGATGGTCCCAGGGGAAAAGCTTTTTCTTAATGAACCATCATCACATGTGAATTCCCTTGTTGAGACACGGGCTGTAAGGCCGGCTTTCTGTAACAGGTAAAGTGCTTTGGGAGCAAAATACTCATTCCATTCGAAAAGATAAGCATAAGCATCTTCAGATGCGAGCAACTGACCTTGTTTCATGGGAGGGTCAGTTATTTCAGGTCCTGTGAGTGCCGCCAGCTCTTTTAAAGAGGTGATTCCTGTATATTGAATATTAAATGACATGGGGAGTACCCATGTTGAAATGTCATAGAATGTACTGTCGGTGAATTCCTTAACTGGTTCAAAAAGACTTCGGATGAACAGGTATTCAGGTTGACTTAGCGGAACGATAAAACTGTTTTCTGCTTTATACTGTGTCCCGTCTTTAATTATATCCCTGTTGAGTTTACAGATTTTTATCTGATGTCGTAACAGGTTCCGGATAAACTCGGAAACCCTTGCGTTATCTGTCGGTTCTGTAAAAATATATGCTTTCACCGGATGTTTCTCCGACTGGATAAGGGCATCTTTGTAGAACTTTCTCTGACTTTCAAGAAGTTTTTCTCTCATTCTCAAACCTGCTTCAAGTGATGAGAGTGCGACTGTAAACTGATTTCTTATTGCAAAGGAGAACGAAAGTGATCCTCCCGGAGTCTCTCTGAGATGTCCTCTTACACCGGCCTGTTCAAAAAGAATTCCCACAGAACCGTGAATATCAGGGTAGGATGACCCTTTACCAACGTAAAAATCATCGTATGTCTCTTCGGTATAATAAAGACTGCCAATAGCATTAAGATATTTCTCATGATATCTGCCAATTTCTGCTGTAAGTTCCTGGTTTTCCGGTGGAGTTAGTGGATTGTTCCGGCTCTGGATACCCGGCTGGAAGAAGAAAGTAGCATTTGCTCCCATCTCGTGATGATCGGTGTTAATATTCGGCTTCCATTTGTGGAAAGCTGCCACGCGTCCGACAGACTCAGGATGCTGAAGCATTATGTAATCGCGGTTAAGATCAAACCAGTAGTGGTTGGTTCTTCCTCCCGGCCAGCTTTCACTGAATTCCCAGGATGAGGGATCAGGATTATTATTCAGGCTTCTGGCAAAATTAACCCATGTGGAGTGACGTTGCATACCATCAGGGTTAAGAGAAGGATCAATCATAATTACAGCATTATCAAGTAATTCATCAATCTGTTTACCCTCGCCGGCTACAAGGTAATAAGCTGTCAGAACCGATGAATTTGGAGCACTTGATTCATTGCCATGTACTCCATAACCGAGCTTTATAAACACAGGCATGCTACTTATATCCACGTCTTCTGATTTAGAAGGATCGCATAGCTGAAGATGTTGCTGCCTCAACTCTTCCAGGTTTCTGATGTTCTCCTGTGAACTGATTATCAATTGACCCAGCGGTCTTTTTTCATGGCTTCTTCCGTACTCTTCCCAGAGAGCCCTGTCAGACACTTTTGCCAGCTCGATCATATAGAAGTAAAGCTTATCGTGGGTAAGGTGCCATTCTCCGACCTCATGACCGGTAAATTGCTCAGGGGTCGGTATTGAAACATTATACGAGATATTATCCGGAAGATAATACTCAAGGTTAACCTGTGCTTTAATTGTTGCACCTCCTAAAAACAGGGCGAGAAATAAAATACTCCTTTTCATTGTATGTATGGATTGAATGTTAAGGTAATCTGCCACCTGCCGCCTGCAGCCTTTTTTCATAGTGCTTTGTATCACCCCACTCACCGTATATAATTTCGGTGTCAGCCAGACTTACACGTGCTTCAAGGCAACTCTGGCAATCCTCTGCCGAATCGTCTGTACAGGGTTTATTATCGTACAGCCTGTAATTATCACGGTATTTGCCGGGTGTAATATTGGGCATAAGTATATTTGCTCCTGTTTTCAATGCCTTTTCCCTTCCGACAGAATCAATTGCCTGGAGTGCAGTTGGGGCAACGATGTTGATATCTTTCATCATTATTCTTAAAATGGCAGTCATTTTAAGAGCAAGATCGAATCTATCATTAATTGGAAGCAGCTTATCCGAATGAATGATAAGCGGTGTGTCGGCCTGTTCAATATATGGTCCCATACCGCACATGTCGATATCAAACTCATTCATGAATAAAAGATCGTCTGCAAGATCTTCGGATGTCTGGAATGGCAATCCGATCATCACACCTGTACCTGTCTGGTAACCAATATCCTGAAGGCTTTTAAGGCATTGCAGTCTGCGATCAAAATCGTGTTTTTTGTTGATGGGGTGGATTTTGCTGTAAAGTATCCTGTTGGTTGTCTCAATCCGTAAAAGGTAACGGTGCGCTCCTGCCTCGAACCATCTTCTGTATACCTCGGATTCCTGTTCCCCGACCGATAGAGTAATTCCAAGTTTTCCCCCTGACATTTCTTTAATTTTATACAGAAGGTTTTCAACACGGTTTGTAACTGAAGCGCTCTCAAGTTCTCCCGATTGAAGCACTATTGATGCGTACCGGTTATCATAAGCGAATTTTGCAGCAGCAATTATCTCATCATCAGAGAGATTGTAACGTTTAAGGTTTTTGTTGCCTTTCCTGATCCCGCAATAAAGACAATCTTTTCCACAGATATTCGAAAATTCAATCAATCCCCTTAACCAGACTTTTTTGCCGATATATTTCTCTTTTACTTCAGCTGATTTCTTAAAGAGTAATATTTTGTCTTCTCCCTCAGCCTCAAGTAGTTTGACAATATCTTTTTTAGAAAAGCTGCCTTTTGCCAATATATCCGATACATTCATGCCTGTTTTTCGCCTAAACAATTTACAAAGATACTAAAAATCACTCCTTCGCTCCTTCACCCTAAAGAACCTCAAAATCCTCTGCCAAACATTCTCCACAATGTTACTTTAAGCTCTTCCCATCTCTTCATGGCAGCATAAGCAAAATTGTTTGTATAATCTGTAACATATCTTTGTGCTTCCTCATTCTTTCTTTCATTTACAAGTGATACTATTTTCTTCTCAACCAGTGGCAGCTCTTCAAGAGCTTTCATTTCGAACTCCCTGACTGCCGCTTCGATCATTCCTCTGCTTCTTGACCAGTTGACTGTAGCAAGCCTGTTAGCCTCTCTGAACGACCAGATAGCAGAAGGTTTTCCTTTGCCTGATCCTGCTATTTCCATGTGCCACACCTCAACCGGATCAGCAACAGTTATACATTCAGCCCGATCAGCATATCCGTACTCCTCAGCAAGTTGTCCTATAAGAGCGATAGCCTCCCGTGCTGTACTGCACCGCTGGAGAGCAATTTTCTGAAGTTCTTCAATGAGAAACAGACCATCTTCAGATGCCAGACGACCTACCATTATAGTTGTGCAATTTTCGTCATAATTGGATTTGTAAGTTTCATTATCAATGTGTTGAGAATGTACGGTTATTGGAAAACCTGAAAGAAAAACCAGAAAGGAGAGAAGGAGCATTATTTTATTCATAACAAAATATTTTAGCAGGATAAATGGTCTGGCTTTACGCATTCTGCAAAAATAACTTTTAAAATCATTCACTTAAATTTTGTAAAATAAAAAGTATTTCATATTTTGCGTAACATATTATATGAAACATAAAATATGGGATCAAATCCTTTTATTATCAGCGGATATATTTCTCCGGATTATTTCTGCAACAGGGAGAAGGAGAGAGAGATGATGACTGAAGCAATACTTAACAGACGGCATCTGACAATATTTTCGCCCCGACGCATTGGCAAGACCGGTTTAATACATCATACTTTCTATTATGGAATACGTGATAATCTGTACATTCCTGTGTATGCTGACATAATGGCTACTACCTCAGTAGGGGAATTTGTTGAGGCTCTGGGTAAGGCTCTTTTTTCAGTGATTGCACGGAGCGAGACAGCAATGAAAAAGATTCTGAAAAAGCTCGCTTCAATAAGACCGCAAATAACGATCGACTCTCTTACAGGCACACCGGCTGTCACTCTTTCCATTGCCAGCGAGAAAGAAGCTGTGAGTTCAATGGAGATAATATTCAATTATATCAACGCACAGAAAAGACATTTTGCACTTGCTATAGATGAGTTTCAGCAGATAACTGATTATAAGGAGAAAAATATTGAAGCTCTTCTAAGGTCTTTTATCCAGCAGACTCAAAATGTAACTGTTATCTTTTCAGGAAGCCGCAAGCATATTCTTACCGGAATCTTTTCTCATCCTGAAAGACCCTTTTATAACAGTACTCAGATAATGGAGATAGGAAAGATACCAGAAGCCGAATATTCAGTATTTATACATGAACGTTTTTCAGGAAGTACACGTACGATTACTCCTGAGGCAATTGATCTGATATTTGAGATCACATCACTTCATACATTTTATGTTCAGTATATGTGCAACAGACTTTACAGTTCATACAAAAAAGTTGATATCGGTCAGGTTAAGGAGATGCTGCTTAATATCATTAATGAGAATGAACCTGTTTACGCAGGATATATTAATCTTATTACTCCCCTACAGTTCAGGGTATTAAGAGCAATCGCAATAAATGATGGAGTAAGAAATCCGACAGCGGGCGATTTCTTAAACAAGTATGTTCTGGGAGCTGCCAGCTCAGTTAGTCAGGCAATGAAAAGTCTTGAAGAAAAGGGATTTATATCATTAAATGAGGACATCTTCAGGCTTAATGATATGTTTTTCCGCCATTGGCTGATTTACAAAGCAGGATGAAATATCATGACATCTCTGCTGGTTTGGACTATTTATTTTTATTATATTGCTCATATTAACAGGTTAATTAGAGTGTTTGTAAATTGTTATATATCAGAAATGTATTTATTTGTCGTTGCAGTTAACGTGGGGTTTTTGAAACTATTTGCAGGCTTATAGATATACCTCCCGGCAACAGTTCCAGTATAAAATTTTTCAATCCTTTCCCATAATTGTAAAATATGATCAATGACAAACTTATAAATCCGGAAAGTATTGTAGTTGTAGGAGGATCTGAAGATCTTTTAAAGCCAGGAGGTCAGGTCCTTAAGAATATAATTGACAGTAACTACACCGGCGATCTTTACGTTGTTAATCCCGGGCATGATAATGTCCAGGGAATAAAATCCTATCGCGATATAGCTGTCGTCCCGCAGGCTGATCTTGCCATACTTGCCGTACAGGCAAAGCAATGTCTCCCGGCAGTGGAAATACTGATAAGAGAGAAGGGGGTAAGTGCCTTTATCATTATTTCGGCAGGTTTCAGTGAATCAGGAGAGGAAGGCCGTAAAATTGAAGAGGAAATAGTTGATGTGATTAACCAGGCAGGTGCCTGTCTCATTGGTCCTAACTGTATAGGAGTCATAACACAAAGATACAGCGGTGTTTTTACAACGCCTGTTCCCAGGCTGAACGTAAATGGTTGTGATTTTGTCTCAGGTTCTGGGGCAACAGCAGTTTTTATTTTTGAATCAGCCATGCCCAAGGGGCTTAATTTTGCCAGTGTTTATTCCGTTGGGAACAGTGCTCAGACAGGTGTTGAGGACGTGCTGGAATACTGGGATGATACTTATGATCCGGAAGTAAGTTCGTCGATCAAGCTTATTTATGTAGAAATAATACGCGATCCTGATAAGCTGCTCCATCATGCCTCATCTCTTATTCGTAAAGGTTGTCGTATTGCAGCAATAAAAGCCGGTATTACTGAAGCCGGAATCAGAGCTGCTTCATCACACACAGGAGCGATGGCTTCTTCTGATTCAGCCGTGGAAGCCTTGTTCCGGAAAGCCGGTATAGTCAGATGTTCGGGCAGGGAAGAGCTAACGACTGTTGCTTCTGTTTTCTTTCACAAACCTTTGAAAGGCAGAAATATAGCTATAATAACACATGCTGGCGGACCGGCTGTGATGCTTACTGATGCTTTATCAGCCGGAGGTATGAATATTCCGGTTATCAGCGGCAAGGATCACGACACTCTTTTATCAATGATGAATCCGGGTGCATCTGCTGTTAATCCCATCGATCTTATTGCCACTGCAACAAATGAACAACTTGTCAATGTCATCGAATTCGTTGATAAGAAACTTCCCTTAATAGACGGTATGAGTGTCATCTTTGGCAACAACGGTTTAAATGATATGAATGAGATCTACGATCTGCTTCACAGGAAGATACTGGAATGCGTCAAACCTCTGTATCCTATTTTACCCTCAGTTTCAAGTTCGCGTACCGAGCTTGACTACTTTCTTAACAGAGGACATGTCAGCTTTCCCGATGAGGTGGTGCTCGGTGGTGCTTTAACGAAAATATCAAATACTCCTTATCCTGCGGAAGAGAAAATTTTCCTGGAAAATATTGATGTGCCTCTGATAAGGAAAATAATTAACAATACTCCGGCCGGATATATCGAGCCATCTGTTATACAGCAACTTCTCGGTGCTGCAGATATACCTCTTGTCAAAGAAGCTGTTGTAACCACAAAACACCAGCTTATCGCGCTTGCAGGGGAAATTGGATACCCACTTGTTCTGAAAGTTGTCGGTCCTGTTCATAAATCTGATGTCGGAGGGGTTACATTAAATATCAAGTCGCAGAGACATCTTGAGGCAGAGTTTAGCAGGATGATGAAAATAAGGGGCGTACGGGCAGTTATGGTTCAGCAAATGCTTACCGGAACAGAGCTTTTTATTGGTGCTAAATATGAACCAACATTCGGCCATGTAATTCTTTGCGGACTGGGCGGGATATTTGTAGAGGTTCTTGGTGATCTCTCCTCCGGACTTGCTCCTCTTACATTCAGCGAAGCTGATTCGATGATAAGAAGCCTGAAGAGTTATAGGATTATTCGCGGTACTCGTGGAATGCCCGGAATAAATGAATCGAGGTTTGCCGACATTATCGTAAGACTCTCCAGCCTGTTGAGGTTTGCTACCGAAATAAAGGAAATGGACCTTAATCCACTCATTGGCAGTAAGGATGATATTACCGTCGTTGATGCAAGGATCAGGATTGGAAAGTGATCTTTTTGATGTATTCGTTCCATTCAGGACTATTATTTATAACTTACGATTTTCTAATTTTAAAATTCTTAATGAACAATATCCCAATAACCTCTGATTTAATAAAAAAGCTCACCATCAATCTTGGTATGACCTCACCAGGTAAAGCTTCGATAAGAGAAATAGTCCAGCTTGTTAACAGAATTGAAGATCAGACAGGTATAAAATTTATCAGGATGGAGATGGGTGTCCCTGGTCTTCCTGCTCCGTCAATCGGCATTGAAGCAGAAATATCTGCTCTCAGAGATGGTGTAGCGGCGTTATACCCCAACATTACAGGGATAGCCCCTCTTAAGGAAGAAGCAGCCCGTTTTATTAAGCTTTTTCTTAATGTGAATATTGATCCCCGTGGATGCATTCCTACTGTAGGATCAATGATGGGAGGGATGATTGCTTTCCTTGTTGCCAATCGTAACGACAGAACCAAGGAAGGAACCCTGTTTATCGATCCGGGATTCCCCGTTCATAGACAGCAGGTTAAAATGCTCGGACACGATTACTATTCGTTCGATGTATATGATTTCAGAGGAAAGAAACTGAGAGACAAGCTGGAATCGTACTTTAAAACCGGTAAAATCTCATCTCTGCTCTATTCAAATCCAAACAATCCTACATGGATCTGTCTGAATGAGGAAGAACTTTCAATAATCGGTGAACTATGCCGGAAATATGATGTTATTGTTATTGAAGACCTGGCTTATTTTGGCATGGATTTCAGGAAAGATTATTCAACCCCCGGGGCTCCGCCTTTTCAACCGACAGTTGCACATTATACCGATGATTATGTATTGCTTGTTTCAAGTTCAAAGATCTTCAGCTATGCAGGTCAGAGAATAGGTTTAATGGTAATATCAGATCATTTATTTGACAGATCTTACCCCGACCTTTTAAGATATTACTCATCTGATAAATTCGGACATTCAGCTATCTTTGGGGCTTTATATGGTCTGTCGGCAGGAGTCACTCATTCAGCTCAGTATGGATTTACTGCTCTTTTGAAAGCAGTAAACGAAGGAATTTATAAGTACAGGAATGATGTCATTGAATATGGGCAGAAAGCCGCTATAATGAAAGAAATGTTTCTTAACAATGGCTTCAGGATAGTATATGACCGGGATCTTGATGATCCACTGGCTGACGGTTTTTACTTTACTATTTCTTATCCCGGAATGTCCGGTCCGGAGTTACTTGAAGAGCTTCTCAATTACGGGATAAGTACTATTTCACTGGATATTTCAGGAAGCGAAAGGCATGAAGGATTAAGAGCATGCGTTTCAATGGTGCCTAGAGAACAATTCAACGATCTGGAATTGAGACTAAAAAAATTTACAGCTGATCATCCGTTTAAAAGAGATTAAAATTAATATATATGGCAAAGGTAAGAGGCAGTATTGTAGTAAATATTGAGAAATGCAAAGGATGTGAGATCTGTATGGTTTCGTGTCCTGTAGATGCCATTGTAATGGCAAAAGAGGTTAACAGTAAAGGGTATAATTATGCTTATTTTGCAAAACCCGAACTCTGCGTTGGATGCGCTGATTGCGCAATTGTATGTCCTGATGCCGTAATAACTGTTTATAGAAAGAAAATATAATTTTCTGATGGAAAGAGAACTGAGATTAATTAAAGGTAATGAAGCTATTGCAGAAGCTGCAATACGTGCCGGTGTCGATGGGTACTTTGGCTATCCGATAACACCTCAGAGTGAAATACTTGAATATCTGATGGAATCAAAACCTTATGAAACCACCGGTATGGTTGTTCTTCAGGCAGAAAGCGAACTTGCTGCCATAAATATGGTTTATGGAGGAGCAGCATGTGGGAAAAAAGTCATGACATCATCCTCTTCACCGGGAATAAGCCTTAAACAGGAAGGGATATCCTACATTGCCGGTGCTGAACTGCCATGTCTGATAGTGAATGTAGTCAGGGGAGGCCCCGGCCTGGGTACAATTCAGCCCGCACAATCAGATTATTTTCAGGCAGTTAAGGGTGGCGGACATGGTGATTATCATCTTATTGTCCTGGCTCCCGCTTCAGTACAGGAGATGGCCGATTTTGTCGGACTGGCATTTGATCTTGCTTTCAAATACCGTAATCCCGTAATGATATTATCTGACGGAGCTATCGGCCAGATGATGGAAAAGGTTTATTTAAGCCCTCAAAAGGAGCGATCCAAAACTGTTCCTGAATGGGCAACAACAGGCAAACCATCAACCAGGGAAAGGAATATCATTACATCTCTGGATCTTGATCCAGCCGGGCAGGAGTTATTTAACAAAAAACTTACTGCCAAGTATAATGAGATAAAAGAAAAAGAGGTCCGTTACGAGGAATTTCAGACCGGAGATGCAGAATATCTTCTTGTGGCTTATGGAACAAGTGCAAGGGTATGCCAGAAATCTGTTCAGCTTGGACGCCAACAGGGTATCAGAGTCGGATTATTAAGACCAATTACACTTTTCCCTTTCCCATATGAAAGAATTAATGAACTCACCGGGCAGTTAAAAGGTATATTATCAGTCGAGATGAGTACCGGTCAGATGATAGAGGACGTAATGCTTGCGGTTAAAGGACGTGTTACTGTAAGGCATTGTGGCAGAATGGGAGGTATAATAACTGCACCTGATGAGGTTATTGATAGTCTGAAATCACAAATAATAGGAGGATAAGAGATGGCTGAGAGTAATGTATTACAGGATTTAAACAGACCCGAGAATCTGGTTTATAAAAGAACAAATCTGATGGTAGATACTCCCCTTTCTTACTGCCCGGGCTGCGGACATGGTACTGCCCATCGTATTCTGGCAGAAGTTATAGAGGAGGAAGGATTGCAATCGGAAACAATAGGAATATGTCCGGTTGGTTGCTCAGTACTTATGTACAATTATCTTGATGTAGACATGCTGGAGGCCGCCCATGGCCGTGCCCCGGCAGTTGCCACAGCTATCAAGCGGCTGCTGCCTGATAAGTTTGTCTTTACTTACCAGGGTGACGGCGACCTGGCTGCAATCGGTACCGCCGAAACAATTCATGCCTGCAACAGGGGTGAGAATATACTTATTCTGTTTATTAATAATGGAATATATGGAATGACGGGGGGACAGATGGCGCCAACAACCATCCCGGGGATGAAATCTTCAACATCACCCTATGGCAGGGATATCAAAATAATGGGCAATCCTTTAAAAATGGCAGATATTGTGGCCATCCTTCCCGGTACTTATTATGTGACACGACAGAGCGTCCATAAACCAGCCAATGTCCGCAAGACAAAGAGAGCAATAAGAAAAGCCGTTCAATACCAGAAACTTAACAAGGGGACCTGCTTTATTGAAATAGTTTCTAATTGTCCTTCGGGATGGAAAATGACTCCTGTTCAGTCAAATAAATGGATGGAGGAAAACATGTTTCCTTTCTATCCCCTTGGAGATCTTAAAATACCCGATGAACAGTCTGTATAATTTAACTTTGTAACTCTTTATAAAATGACTGAAGAAATTATAATAGCCGGATTTGGAGGACAAGGTGTTCTTTCTATGGGGAAAATAATGGCATATTCAGGGGTGATGGAGGATATGGAAGTAAGCTGGATGCCGTCGTACGGACCTGAGATGCGTGGAGGCACTGCAAATGTAATTGTAATTCTGAGCAATGAACGGATCAGCTCTCCCATAATAAGGCATTTTGATACTGCAATATTACTTAACCAGCAATCGCTCGATAAATTTGAGAGTTCCATAAAACCCGGAGGGACACTTATATATGATGGTAATGGTATAACACGCCATCCTGAAAGAAAGGATATAACAGTGTATCGTACAGATGCAACCGAGGAGGCTGCAAAGATGAAAAGTCTGAAGACTTTCAATATGATCGTTATGGGAGGATTCCTCAAAGTGAAACCGATAATAAAAATGGAGAATGTGATTAAAGGCCTGAAGAAGTCGCTTCCGGAAAGGTATCACAATATGATTCCCATGAATGAGAAAGCATTGGAGAGGGGACTGGAGATTATAAGGAAGGTCTGATAGACATAAAGACAATATCTACTTTTCATAGAAATGCATATCCTGAATATATTTCCAGACAGCAGGATGAAGAAAGTAAGACATATCTTTTCCCTTCTTTATTCCATTTCTGATAAAAGTACCTGAGATATCCATTAGTGGGGCATTTACCCACTTTATGACTGCTTTGTCAAGTATCTCGTCAAGAAATACGTCAGATTTTTTAACAACCCCCGGTCTTGGATAGACATACAGCTGAACCCTGTTTATAAGTTCCATTATGTTCTTCCATTTATGCAGAGTGTACAGGTTGTCTTCGCCCATTATGAGTACATACTGGTAATTAGGATGTCTTTCAGTGAGCCGGGCCAGAGTGTCGATAGTAAAAGAGGGAAAAGGTAATCGGAATTCAATATCTGAAGCTCTAAAATAATAGTCACCTTCGATGGCAAGCTCCACCATATAAAGACGGTGATGATCAGGAAGCAGGGTCTCCTTCTTTT
Organism: uncultured Rikenellaceae bacterium; assembly: GCA_964596715.1. Classification (GTDB taxonomy): domain Bacteria; phylum Bacteroidota; class Bacteroidia; order Bacteroidales; family VadinHA17; genus LD21. Next base: position 6,140 of record CAZQVL010000030.1, on the reverse strand, counting down.
TAAGCGGATTATGGGGGCTTACTATGAACCATATCTCTTCAAGATCAGTAAATTCTTTCATATAACCGGCAATGGCTATATGTCCGATATGCACCGGATTAAAAGATCCAAAATATAAGCCGATTTTAGTCATCAGTGAATCATTGCTTTTTTTGTCAAAAATGATTCAACAGTTTTTATCACTTCATCCACTGTCATCTCCAACCGGTCATTAACAATAATATTATCAAACTGGTCAGCAAGCTTCATTTCCTCCCTTGCTTTCTCAATTCTCATATTAATCTTCGACGGGCAGTCTGTACCTCTTTTTACCAGACGTCTTTCGAGTTCTTCAATTGATGGAGGCATTATGAATATTGCAATCGACCGGATTCCGAATTTATTCTTAATGTTAATACCACCCATTACATCCACATCGAAAACAACATGGTTACCATTCTTCCAAATTCTTTCCACTTCGCTTTTAAGTGTTCCGTAAAAATGATCTTTGTAAACCTCTTCCCATTCAACAAACTGGTTGTTCTTTATTCTGTTTTTGAATTTCTTAACTGTCAGGAAATAGTAGTCTTTTCCATCTTTTTCCTTACCTCTTATGGCTCTTGTTGTTGCGGAGACTGAGAATTCTATATTCAATCCGCTCTCAAGCAGATGCCTGACTACTGTAGTCTTTCCTGCTCCTGAAGGAGCTGATATTATAACCAGTTTACCTTTCATTGATTTGCTTCGTTTGCTCCATTATTAAAGGATATTAAGTGTCTGTTCTTTAATCTTTTCGAGCTCATCCTTCATGATCACCACAAGTTTCTGAATAGATGAGTCATTTGCTTTTGATCCTATCGTATTGACCTCACGGCCAATCTCCTGTGCTATAAAATTCAGGATCTTTCCGTTTGGAGGATCAGAGGCGACTGTTTCAAGAAAATATTCGCAATGGTTTTCTAACCTTACCTTTTCTTCGTTGAAGTCAAATTTCTCAAGATAAAAAATAAGTTCCTGCTCAAACCTGTTTTTATCGAGGTTTTCAGTTCCGGTATTTTCCTCTAATATACTTATGAGTTTTTCTCTTACTTTTTCTATCCTTCCAGGCTCATAAGTTTTGATGGTTTTGAGAGAGGAGAGGATATTATGGATACATTTCCTGAGATCTTCTTCGATAGAAGCACCTTCCTGGGATCTGTAAGCATCAAGCAGGCTGATCGATTCGAGGATCTTCTGTTTAACAATATTCCATTCATCCTCCTGTAGTTCAGGCTTTTCGGGCCTCAGGGCATCAGGGAACTTCATGATTGTCGTCAGGATCTGGTCATCAATATTGATGTTAAGCTCCTGCGCAATTTCAATTAACTGATTGTAATAATTCCTGACGACAGACTTATTTATTGCCGGAATACCTTCATCTTCAATTATATCGAAAAAAATTGTAAGATCTATTTTCCCTCTGTCAAGTTTCTGGCTTACGATATTTCGTATCTCCGGTTCTTTCTCCTTATAAAGCCAGGGAAGCCTGGTATTTATATCGAGCTGTCGCGAATTGAGGGATTTTATTTCAATAGTTATTTTTTTCTGTGGAGTCTCAGCTATGGCTTTTCCGAAGCCTGTCATTGATTTTATCATATCCTGATCTTGATTATAACTGGTTAATGGTACTGTGTCTGAAAGTTATATATTATCTGCATATTTAACAACTGTTTTGTTCTTCCAGTAGCCTGATTTGTAATATCCGAACGAGAGAGCCAATCCGACGAACCAGCTTGTCGGTATTGCCCACCAGATACCTGAAGCCCCGATCCTGCCCGACAGAAAATAAGCCATAGGAATTCTTATGATCCATAATGAAAACAGTGAAAAGAACATTGGCAAAAGTGTATCACCGGCACCTCTCATCACACCATTATAAATGAACATTAAAGTAAAAATCAAATAAAACATACTCACAATTGTCAGGTACTGGTTTCCCAGTCTGATAACTTCCGTATCGTTTGTGAAGAGTCCCATAAGGAAGCGACCTGAAATGATGATGAAAGAGGTTGTTACAATTGTTACAATTCCTGCCATTCTGACAGTAGAAATCAGGCCTGCTCTGATCCTTTCGTGTTTATTAGCTCCGATATTCTGGCCCACAAAAGTTGATAAAGCCTGTGAGAATGACATTGCCGGTATTGTTGCAATGGCATCAAGACGGACAGCTACTGAAAATCCTGCAATGACATTTGTGCCGAAGGTATTGACAATTCCCATAAGAGCAAGTGCTCCGACAGCTACAAGTGTATGCTGAATGCCTGTCGGTAAACCGATACGGATGCTTTGCCTGAAAATATCCCTGTCAAAATGAAGGCCGCTTATTCCTATTCTAATCACTTTATGGGTCTTATTCAGCCAGATTATTGCAAGAGCAAAAGCGAGTCCGTTAGCAGCGAGTGTTGCGTATGCAGCACCTGCCACTCCAAGCCTGAAAACAGCAACAAGCAGAAGATCAAGTATTATGTTTGCTACTGTTGCGATAATAAGAAAGTAAAGGGGAGTTTTTGAATCACCCAGACCTCTTAATACGGCACTGGTACCATTATACCCGAAAAAGACTACAATACCTGAGAGATAAATCCGGAGATACTGTGTTGCCTGTGGCATTAGTTCTTCCGGTAAGCCCAGCAATCGCAGCAGCGGTCCGCTCAGGATAAGTCCGGCAACTGATGCAGTAGCACCTGCAATGGTACTGTATATATACATCGTATCTATAGCACGTCTGACTTTGATAATATCAGCGGCACCAAAATATTGGGAAATTACTACTGTGGTACCCATAACTATACCAATGATCAGGGAAATCATAACAAATATCACAGGGAATGATGCACCAACAGCAGCAAGAGCTTCCTTACCTATAAAGTTACCTACTACGAAGCTGTCAACAATATTGAAGAGTTGCTGGAACACACTTCCGAGAAGCATTGGAGCAGCGAAATGTAATATCAGTTTTCCTTCCTTGCCAGTGGTGAGATCCTTCATGATAAGCTTTTAGATCCGCAAAGGGAAACAATTACCGGATATAATCAAAGTATGTTATAATCTTTCAAGTTCAACAGTAAAATGTCGCATGATTGGAGCTTCCTTTTTTATTCTTAATCCCCTGGTGATCGTGCTTCTTCGGTCATATACATTCGACACAACAGAAGCTACATAATCCATATGGGAATTTGTATATACCCTCCGGGGTATTGCAAGCCTGACAAATTCCCTCTCCGGGAACCTGTTTTTCCTTGTTACCGGATCTCTGTCAGCCATTAATGCTCCTATTTCAGAGCTTCTGACTCCTCCTTCTGTATATAGTTCGATTAAAAGAGTCTGGGCAGGAAACTCTTCATGAGGGATTTGAGGAAAAAACTGTCCGGCATCAATAAAAACTGCATGGCCGCCAAAAGGCTCAAGTACCGGAACTCCGCGACTTTTAAGTTTTGAACCAAGATAAGAAACCTGACGGATCCTCGATTCAAGCCATGGAAATTCAATTCCTTCGTATAAACCAGTGGCAAGAGCTGCCATATCCCTTCCCGACATACCTCCATAAGTCGTAAATCCTTCGTACATAATATTATAGACAGATGCTTTGTTATAGAGCTCTTTATCCCTGAATCCGATAAAACCTCCCATGTTTACTATTGCATCTTTCTTCGAACTCATTGTCATTCCATCAGCATATGAAAACATCTCCCTGGTTATCTCCTTAATATCTTTATCTGAATACCTCTCTTCCCTGGTTTTTATAAAATAAGCATTCTCGGCAAAACGGGCTGAATCGATAAAAATCTTAACTCCATATTTATCAGCAAGTTTGCGTACTTCTCTCAGGTTTTCCATACTCACGGGCTGACCACCTGCAGTATTATTTGTGATAGTAAGAATGATACATGAGATCCTTTCCGGAGGATTATTTTCAAGTATTTTTTCAAGTTTTGTGGTATCAATATTACCTTTAAAGGGATGCCAGATGTTAATATCTGATGCTTCATCTATTGTGCAATCAACCGCTGTTGCTTTCCGGAATTCAATATGTCCTTTGGTTGTATCAAAATGTGAATTACCGGGAACTACGTCCCCTTCTTTTACCAGAGCTGAAAAAAGTACATTTTCTGCAGCTCTTCCCTGATGTGTAGGCAGACAGTATTCGAAGCCGGTTATATCCTTTACAGCATTCTTCATTCTGAAAAATGACGAAGATCCGGCGTAACTTTCGTCACCTTTCATTACAGATGACCACTGGTCATCGCTCATGGCACCGGTACCGGAATCGGTTAAGAGATCAATAATCACCTGATCCGACTTCAGGTTGAAATGGTTGTATGAAACCTCTTCTATCCACCTTAACCTGTCTTCTTTAGTGCTTTTGTATATTTTTTCTACCATCTTGATCTTAAATGGTTCAATAAATGGTAAGTCCATGTTTTTAATTTTTTATATGACTCAAGTTTCGCAGTTCTTTAAAATGTTGAAAACCAAGTAGAAATTGTTAAAAAATGCAGCACGATTATTAGGTTAATATACTGTTTTTGAGTATATTAACAAGTGTTACCATACACAAACAATCATACTGCAGAGTAAAGATATTAATAAAATTTCAGAATTAAAAAACGGTTTTTCTCCAAGGTGGCTTGAACCGGATTTTATTTTCAGTTCTTTGAAATGTTTTTCATTTTCGAGCTTGTGCAAATGTCTGAACCCATTGAAGCAAAGAGGATATAGCTTTGAGTCGATATTCTCCTGTCTGATCTGCTTGCCTTTTCTTGGTTTGCAAACAATACATTCGTTTACTGGAAGTGTGTTGGCAAAACATATCGAGGCCCGCAAGGATGCATTTTACCGTTTGAAGAATAATCGGGGAATTTGCTGGAGGATGATTCTGTGGTTGTTTGGTTTAAAGTTCATCAAGCTGGTTGATTCAAATGGAACAAAAGATCCTGGAGCATTAAGGTGTCTCGTTTTTGATGACAGCACTCTTTCCAAGACAGGCAGGTATATTGAAAAGGTCTCCAGAATATGGGATCACGTGTTGAACCGGTGTATTCTTGGGTATAAGCTATTGGCCATGGGCTACTGGGATGGGGTCTCATTTATTCCTTTGGACTTTTCCTTGCATCGTGAAAGAGGAAGGAATGCTGACAGGCCGTTTGGCTTGAAGAAGAAAGAGTACAGGAAACAGTATCGGAAGAAACGAGAAAACGGGACCCATTCCTGGGACCGTGCAAAAGAAACAGACAGCACCAAAATAGAGAGTGCATTAAAGATGTTCTGGCGTGCCATATCCCAGGGTGTTAAGGTTGATTATGTGCTGATGGACAGCTGGTTTACCTGTGAGGCGTTTATCAAGGCGGTTCTTAGAGTAAAGAAACAGACCGTGCATCTGATAGGGATGTACAAAACACCAAAAACCAAGTTCAAATATCTGGATCAGAGGCTTACTCATAGCCAGATCCGTAATAAACTTGGAAAGGTAAAAAGGTGCAGAAAACTGAGGCTGCAGTACAAAGAAGCAACAGTGGATTTTAATGGGGTAACTATAAAGATGTTCTTTAGCCGGCAGGGGAAAAACGGTAAATGGAGGGTATTTGTAACTACCGATACAGAGATTACATTTATCAGAATGATTGAAACGTACCAGATTCGCTGGACTGTGGAGGTTTTCTTCAAAGAAGCCAAGCAGCTGTTGGGACTGGGAAAATGTCAGTCCAATGATTTTGATGCTCAGATTGCTGACACGACTATTACAATGATCCAGCATATTTTACTGACTTTGAAATACCGGTTTGAACACTATGAAACAAAAGGTGAATTATTCAATCATCTCAGGGAGGGGATTATACAAACTCGCCTGAATGAAAGATTATGGGGATTGTTCGTAGAACTGCTAAGGATAATAGATGCGTTATTCGATGGAATAGATGAGATGGAAATATTAGAAAAGATCCTTAACGATGAGAAAGCGTATGATATGATAAACCGGTTGCTTCAAAATGAGCTGGAAATGAAAAATGCAGCTTAATCAAAAATGGAAACATTAAGATATTGACACACAAACATATAGCATATGAAATCTAGATATAAACAACTGTTTTCATGTACATTAAAAACAAGTGCGAAACTTTAAT
>CAZQVL010000029.1:0-38295 GCA_964596715.1 uncultured Rikenellaceae bacterium | reverse complement strand
AATACTCATTTTCTTATATATGACTATCGGTAATCAATAACAAAAATAAACTAGTGCTTGAACCGGAGCAAAGCGGAGCTCGACGAAGTCGGTTCTTCGCACCCTTTAGGGTCAGGGGCTAACGAAAAAAATCAATAAAATTATGTTATTGATTCCAAGTACTCATTTTCTTTTATTACAGTTGTAAAGATAATCATTTTTCTCATGAAATCATAACGTTACATAACTAGTCTGAAATCAAAGTACTGATCCTGATAAGTAAAGAGATGCATTTCTTGCATTATGTGAAACTGGATTAATGATAAGTGTAATGGTTCGATGCCATACCAACCAAACCCTACAGTACGTAATTTGACCTTAGCCTGGCTTTCACACCGGGAGTCGCATAGCCATGTCTGGAGATTGAAAAAATAAATGCTATTTTAGAAGGCAGTAGGTATAAGGCGGAGGGTAGCATTTTATGTCAGCCCCTTTTTCAGATGATTGCATTAAGTTTTTTTCGTTCAGCTATCTTTCGGATTATTTTTTTTCGTACATTGCAATTATCAGTTCAGCTAAAATAAAAGAAAAAATAAAGGGAGAAAATGACATCTGGAGTTATCAGATCAGTTAATGGCAAATTGCATATTCCTGAAAATCCGATTATCCCGTTTATTGAAGGAGATGGAACAGGACCTGATATATGGAAAGCTTCAGTGCAGGTCTTTGATGCGGCAGTTAAAAAAGCCTATAATGGAAAAAGGAAAATAACATGGAAAGAGGTTCTTGCCGGGGAAAAAGCTTTTAAAACTTCAGGTAACTGGTTACCGGAAAAAACCCTTACAAGTTTCAGGGAATACTTGGTCGGTATAAAAGGGCCATTAACAACTCCGGTGGGTGGAGGCATGCGTTCTCTGAATGTTGCACTGCGTCAGCTGTTGGATTTATATACATGTTACAGGCCGGTTAGATATTTCAACGGTGTGCCGAGCCCGGTCAAAAATCCCGAAAAAGTAAATATGCATATCTTCAGGGAAAACACCGAAGATATTTATGCCGGTATTGAATACCTTAATGGAAGCCCTGAAGCTGATAAGCTTAAAAAGTTTCTTATTGGAGAGATGGGAGTCAAATCGATCAGGTTTCCGGAAACTTCCTCGATCGGAATTAAACCTGTTTCAGTTGAAGGCACTGAACGTCTTGTCAGACAGGCAATAATATTTGCAATCAGGAAAAAACTGCCATCTGTCACTCTGGTACATAAAGGAAATATAATGAAGTACACGGAAGGTGCTTTCATGAAATGGGGTTATGCCCTGGCTGAAAAAGAATTTGGCGATAAAGTCTTCACTCGGAATCAGTATGAGAAAATCTCCAAAGATAAAGGGGAAGCAGCGGCCAATGAAGCATTAAAGCGGGCTGAATCATCAGGCAAAGTGATTATTAAAGATGTTATTGCTGATGCATTCCTTCAGCAAATTCTTACACGACCTGCCGAATATTCGGTTATTGCCACATTGAATCTTAACGGGGATTATATTTCCGATGCCCTCGCAGCCATTGTTGGCGGAATAGGAATTGCACCAGGGGCGAACATCAATTTTGAAACAGGACATGCCATATTTGAAGCTACTCACGGGACAGCCCCAAAATATGCAGGGCAGGACAAAGTAAATCCTGGATCATTAATCCTCTCAGGAGCATTAATGTTTGAATATCTCGGATGGGATGAAGTTGCACAGAATATAATTGAAGGACTTGAACTGACAATACAAAGTAAAAAAGTAACATACGATTTTCACAGGTTAATGGAGAATGCAATTTTGCTCAGAACCTCTGAATTTGCTGATGCTATCATTTCCACCTTTGAATCATAAAACCTTAAATATCTATGCCATGGAAGACAAAAAATTCTTATCCCTGTTAAATGATTCAATTAGGCAGTCATGTAAAATGGAACACGAAATTTTTAAAAAATATGATGTTAAACGAGGTCTTAGAAATAAAGATGGGACCGGTGTTCTGGTCGGTCTTACCAATATTGGTGAGGTTGTCGGGTATAAAAAAGAAAATGACAAGGTTATTCCTATACCCGGCCAGTTATTTTATCGGGGAATACATATTGAAGATATCACGCAGGGATTTCAGAAAGATGACCGCCATGGATTTGATGAAACAGTGTTTCTTTTACTGACCGGTAGGCTTCCGAATAGAGAGGAGCTGGAAAAATTTTCTGCTCATATGGCTTCACTCCGAACGCTACCAGATCATTTTATCAAGGATATGATTCTGTCTATGAAAGGCAAGGATGTGCTCAATATACTTTCACGTTCCATACTGGGGCTTTATGTTCTGGATGATGACCCTGCTAATATCTCATTACCTAACATGATTAAACAAACACTCAATATCATAGCAAAGTTTCCATCGATCATTGCATATTCTTATCAGGCGTTTAACCATGCTTACCAGGGGGGTCCTTTAATAATCCGGTATCCGAAAACAAATCTTACTACTGCAGAAAATTTTCTCTATATGGCAAAAGGCGAAGGCGCTCAATTCACCAAGCTTGAAGCTGATATTCTTGACCTGGCGCTTGTTCTTCATGCCGAGCATGGTGGAGGTAATAACTCGACATTCACAATCAGGGTAATCAGTTCCAGCGAAACCGATATTTATTCTGCCGTTACAGCTGCAATCGGCTCATTGAAAGGACCATTACACGGAGGTGCAAACCTGAAAGTTCTGGATATGATGAATGATGTAAAAAGAAATGTAAAAAACTGGAAGGACCAAACTGAAGTTGAACAATACCTTTTGAAAATATTGAATAAACAGGCATTCGACAAAACTGGGAAAATATACGGCCTGGGACATGCAGTATATACAATTTCAGATGCCCGGGTAGCACTATTAAGAGAAAAAGCAAGGGATCTGGCTATTGAGAAAAACATGTATGATGAGTTTCTGCTTTATGAGATGGTTGAAAAAATTGCACCCAGGGTATTTAAAATATTCAAAGGTGAACAATCAGAAAAAGTTGTAAGTGTTAACGTTGATTATTATTCAGGGTTTGTTTATTCCTGTATTAATATGCCAAAGGAGCTTTTTACTCCTCTCTTTGCAATGGCAAGAATTGCAGGATGGTGTACCCATCGCATTGAAGAATTAACATTTTCCGCAAAACGTATAATACGACCTGCTTATAAAAGTGTGTATAGCAAACAGGAATACATACCACTTGCAAACCGTAATTAACATATCTGATAATTAACTGATAAATAACATTATGAAGTATGTTATAGATAAAGACTTTGAAAAGGCATTTGATCTAGAACTGGAGGGTAATTTTAAGGAATCAGCTAAGCTTTTTGAAAAAAATCTGAAAGAACATCCTGACAGCATTCATCTTTTAATGGAATTAGCCGATATTTATTATATGCTGGGTGAAATGGCTAAATCAATCAGTTATTACGAAAAGATACTGAAGCTACAACCTAAAAGTGCCTATGTTTTATACAAGATGGGTGTTATATTATATCGCTCAACTTATTTTACCAAAGCAATCGCAGTTTTTAATAAAATCATTGATTCAGGTAAGTACCTTCCAATGACTTACTTGTGGTTGGGTTTATGCTATTATCATTTAGGAAAAAGTACAAAAAGTATCGAATCATATAGGAAATTACTTGAATACTGTCCCGAAACCATAATGTCTAACTATTATATGGGAATTGCCTTAAAAGCAACAGGAAAGTATGATGAAGCAATAGTACATTTTGAAAAACTTTTAAATCAATTTGACAAGCATGTTTCGGCTCTTTACCACCTTGGCAGAACCTATATGAAGAACTTTAACTACGAAAAAGCAAAAATCTATTTCAAAATGGTCATGGAGCTTGATCCGGAGAATACGAACGCATCAGAGATGTATAATTTTCTTTGCAGTGACTGAAAATGAATACCAGAATAGAAAATTGTCAGAAGTTTAATAAGATGCACTAAAGGATTTGTTCATTTTAAAATAATAACCGTTTCAATCTGGCCGGGAGCAGCCCTTTACATCGCTGGATTATGATTCAGGCGGCTTGGAAACCGGGAAGTTTATTCTACCTCCCAGACCGATCCTGAATTGAGAAGAGCATCCATATTCTTTATCTCAGAATCCTTCTGAATATCTTTTATCTGAGTCTCGACAGCCGTTTCACAGGTAGGCCAGGGTACAGCCCTTATAATTCCAAGTGCCACAGGGTATTCCGGATATCTCATATTGGCAAGCATGTAATGAATTCCCGGATTGCTTTCTTGGGCATCATGTACAAGAAGATCTTTTTCCGTAATGTCGTTTTCTCCGATACTTACCACTTTAAGTTTTAATCCGTCGAGAATCAGTCCGCTCCGGTTATCCTTACCAAAGATCATTGGTTCCCCGTGCTTCAGGATAATGGTTCTGTCATCCCGTACTTCTTTATCTGTCACAATATCATGTATTCCGTTATTAAAAATAACGCAATTCTGAAGCACCTCAATGACAGAAGTTCCTTTATGCTTTGCTGCCTCTATATAGATCCTGGTAGAAAGAGCGACATTGGTGTCGAAGGTTCTCGCGAAGAATTTACCTTTTGCTCCGATTACCAGTTCCCCCACTGAAAAAGGTTCTTCCAAGGTTCCGAAAGGAGAGGTTTTGGTAACGAGTCCTTTCGTTGAAGTTGGCGAGTATTGTCCCTTGGTAAGGGCGTATATTTCATTGTTAAACAAAATAATATTAATATCTATATTACGTCTTACCGTGTGAATGAAATGATTCCCTCCTATTGCCAGAGCATCACCATCGCCGGTGATCTGCCATACAGAAAGATCAGGGTTAGCAATCTTTACTCCGGATGCAATTGCTGAAGCTCTTCCGTGAATACCATGGAAGCCATATGTATTCATATAATAAGGAAACCTGGAAGAGCATCCAATGCCAGATACGAACGTAAATTTTTCTTTTGGTATACCAAGTTCAGACAAAGCTTTTTGCACTGAGCTCAGGATTGCATGGTCGCCACAACCGGGACACCATCTTACCTCCTGGTCGCTCTTAAAATCCTTCGGACTATATTGAATTAATTGTGTATCTGTCATTTTATTTACCCTCCAGTAATTTAATACAGTTATCTTTGATTTCTTTCACGGTAAAGGGAATTCCCTGGATTTTATTTAACTGATGATAAGTAAATTCCTGGAAATTCATTCTCAGGTAGCTGGCAAACTGGCCCAGGTTAATCTCACATACAATTATTTTTCTGAATTTACCGAACACTTCTCTCACGTTTTGAGGAAGAGGTTTTATATAGTTGAAGTTTGCAAGGCTAACCTTATATCCTTCACTTTGAAGTTCCCTGACTGCGGTTATCAGGTGTCCGTATACCCCTCCCCAGCCGACAACCAGAAGGTCGGCGGAGTCTTTGCCATATACTTTAAGATCGGGGACTTTCTCAACCACACGTGCAACTTTTTCTTCCCTGATCTTGACCATATACTCATGGTTCTCAGGGACATAAGATACAGTTCCCTTAATGGTTTTTTCAAGTCCCCCGATACGATGTTCCATTCCTGGAGTGCCTGCTATAGCCCAGAACCATGTCAGTCTTTTGTCATCGCGTTTATATGGAATATATGGTTCATCACTTTTTTTTACAAATGGCGGTTTTATTTCAGGAAGATCAGCCATTTTAGGTATGCACCATGGTTCTGATCCGTTTCCAAGGTATCCGTCAGTTAGCAAAATCACGGGAGTCATATGCTCAAGTGCAATCCTTGATGCCTCAAAAGCAAAGTCAAAACAATCGGATGGTGAGCTGGCAGCTATCACAACTACCGGACATTCACCATTCCTTCCGAACAGTGCCTGCATAAGGTCGGCCTGTTCGGTTTTGGCAGGTAATCCAGTTGATGATCCGCCTCTCTGAACATTTACCACGACAAGGGGAAGCTCGGCCATGACCGCCAGCCCGATAGTTTCCGACTTAAGTGCCAGACCCGGACCGGATGTGGTTGTGACGGCCAGGCAGCCAGCTCTTCAAGAATTCCTGTTGCAGGTGTAATAGGGTATGAACCAATAAACAGCTTAAGTCCGGCCTTTTCTGCTGCAGCAATAAAACCCCAGGCCGTAGCGGTATTTCCGTTTATATTCCTGTATCTCCCTTTTGCTATCGGGGAAGGACTGATTTTTACGGGGGCCAGAGTTTCAATCGTTTCGGCATAATAGTAACCGGCTCTCAGGGCAATTTTATTGACTTTTACTATTTCTGGTTTATTCTTAAATTTTTTGTCGCAATAATCTTCTGTATAATCCAGCTTCATGTTAAACATCCAGTATATCATACCCAGTGCAAACATATTTTTGGTTCGAAGAACGGATTTCGGATCCAGGCCGAAATCCTTAAGGGCTTCTTTTACCATCGAAGAAATCGGGACTGCAATAATGTTATAATCTTCTAGCTTTTCCTCTTTTATGGGATCTTGCAGGTAGCCGGCTTTTTCTATATTCTTTTCCGTAAAACTGTCTTTGTCATAAATGATTGTACCTCCCTCCTTTATCCACATGACATTGGCCTTAATAACTGCTGGATTCATTGCCAGCAGCACATCAGCGTAGTCGCCTGGAGTATTAATCTCAGAATAGCCCAGGTGTACAGTAAATCCGGAGACACCGCCCACTGTTCCCTGTGGTGCCCTTATCTCTGCAGGATAGTCTGGGAAAGTAGATAAATCATTTCCATACAAGGCAGCAGTGTCGGAAAAGAGCATTCCCGTCAGCTGCATTCCGTCACCCGAATCACCGGAAAACCGAATAACAACTTCGTCTTTTTCGATGACCTGTGTGATTTTTTGCCCATGATTTCTAATTATAGTTATTTAATTCCTTTTCTCTTGTACCGGCTATGCATAAAAATAAATGCATACAAAAACATACATATTTTCAATGCATCAGGTGAGTTTCTTACTCGGTATTCTCTCGTATGATTTGTAATTCCGGCAATTTTAATTCAGACACAAATTTACATATTTTTAAAATCGAAAATTCAAACAAAAAATACTATTCTCCATGATTTTAGTCATGTTTCCGTGACAGAAACACCTGTGGGAATTAAAGATAATGTGAAATGGGAGACAGGGGGGATGAGTACGTGAAGACCAGAGGGCCTTGGGGTGAGGACTGGGAGAGGGATTATTTCATTATCCATTTTTTATAATCTCATTTATCCTTTTGCAAACTTCCGGTATTGCATCAGTTATTTTTTTTGAAATAGAAGCAGTAACCTCTTCCGGAATATTTTCAACCTGACAAGCAATGATTATAACATCAACTTTACAAAAATCTTTTAATTCTTTTAACAGATTTGAAGTTGGAAGCTGATGCATAGAGAAATCATCAATCTTTTTTTCAGGAATTTCGTCTATTGGAAGTTCAAATATTTCACCGGGAGTTTTTCCAGCATCTATAGCATCAACTATGATAATTTTTTCTGGTTTTTTTTCACTAAGAGTAATATCAAACAGTATATTTCTTACACTGCTACCTGCATTTATTACACCTACATTTTCAGGAATATTATAATTTCTCTGGAGTTCTTCAGCGACATGAGGACCAAATCCGTCGTCACCGAACAAGATATTACCGCATCCTAAAATAAGAATTTTACTATTACAATAAAAAGGTATATTCTCCATAAAGAAACAAGCATAGTGTTAAATGTCTTGTTTCACTTAACCACTGTGCTTCTTATTTTAATTCTCTAGAAATTTTTCAGTGTATCAAGCAATTCGCCTTTGTTATCTACAATATTAATCTTAACCGCAAGTCGTCCGTCAAGATCATGAGTTGCACAGGAAAGACAAGGATCATAAGCTCTGTAGCACATTTCAATTTTGTTTATTAATCCCTGGTCATACTTCCCGTCTTTTATCAGGTCAATTGCTGCTCTTTTAACTGACATATTTATAGGAGCATTGTTATGAGTCGTGCCCAATGATAAAGAAGAGTCAACTGAACCGGTCGCAACCACAACAGACGGAATTTTTATTGCCGGAACATGTGTCGCCCCGAAGGATATTCCGGATTCAGTTGCCCAGGCAAGAGCTGCTGCAGCAAGGATCCTGGCAAGAATAGCCAAAGAGAAGATAGAGGTTGACGCTCTATATTCAGAAGTAAATGAAGAATTATGCTCGGGATGCCGGTTCTGTAACCAGCTTTGTCCATTTAATGCTATTGAGTTTAATGAAGAAAAAAGACAGAGTCATATTATCAGTGTTTTGTGTAAAGGATGTGGAGTCGGTGTTGCAGCCTTACGGGTAATACTTCGATGTTCACTTCTGCACCCTGTGCTATTGTATCCCTCACAGTTTCATGAAAGGCAACATTAAAAAATATCCGGAACAATCCCGATTATTTGTCCAAAGCAGGTATTCACCTGTGTTATTATTGAAATGTTCTCCCTCTCTGCCATCCTGGACACTATATACCACAGGTCCTTTACAATTCTTAACTCATGCATGTTTTTGAATTTAGCATATCCTCGGAAGCTGCATTCCTGAAGGCATGTCCAGTAATCGCTGGCCTCCGATAGAAGTATTTAATACTACAACATTCCTGTTGTTCTCAACAACCTCACCGATCACCTCCGAGTATTTCCCCAGAGGAGTTGAACGCATCAACTCAAGCACTTTTTTATATTCTTCATCCCCTGCCACAAAAAGTACCTTTCCTTCATTTGCCAGATATAACGGATCAAATCCAAAGATCTCGCAGAGTCCTTTAACAGGCTCTTCTACAGGCACTGAAGATTCATTAATAACGATACCTGAACTGATTATTTGGGCCAGCTCATTAACTACCGTAGCAAGTCCGCCGCGCGTCAGGTCCCTCATAAAATGTATTTCACTGCATTCATCCATGACTTTACGGATAAGATGATTAAGTGAAGCACAATCTGATTCGACAGGAGAATTAAAGCCGAGCATCTTGCGGGCTCCCAGTACAGCTATTGAATGATTGCCAATCGGACCGTTTATTATCAGCATATCTCCCGGTTTCACTTTTTTTGCGGAGCTGATATGCTCAAGCTCAGATCTCATAATTCCAATACCGGTAGTGGTTATAAATATCTTATCACACTTCCCTTTCTCTACTACCTTGGTGTCGCCCGCTACAATCTTCACCTCTGCTTTCCTTGCCTCATCCGACATTGAGTCAGCTATCATTATCAGATCTTCAACCGGGAATCCCTCTTCAATAATAAATGAGGCAGACACATACTTTGGTATGGCACCTGATACTGCCAGATCGTTAACTGTCCCGCAAACTGCAAGTTTACCTATATTTCCTCCGGGGAAGATGATAGGATCCACAACATACGAATCGGTAGTAAAAGCGAGCATAAATCCTGATTCATTCAAAATAGCAGAGTCTGTCAAAGGTTCAGGCATCCCGAATCTCTTAACGAAAATATCCCTGATTAGTTTGCCGGTCATGGTGCCACCGCTGCCGTGACTCATAGAGACGTGCTCACTCATTCCGTCTGTATTTATAATATGTATTACATGCGCCTTCATTCGATACCATACAAGCTCCAACTGGGTTTTGCGGAACACATGTCCCTGCAAACAGCCTGCAATCTGGAGGGATTTTTAATCCTCTTAGTATTTCACCACATATGCATAACGCATGTTCTTCATAAACATTGACACTTGGAGGCAGAGGAATCGAACTTTCCGCGTCATACCTGCCATATTCTTTCCTGAGTGTAAGTCCACTTGCCGGGATGACACCAAACCCTCTCCACTGTTCATCTGATAGTATAAAAACTTCATATATAAGTCGTTGTGCAATAACATTTCCCTGTCTTGTCACTGCTCGCGAGTATTGTATCTCAGCACTTGGAGAGTCATTATTAACCTGGTTAATAAGCATGTAAATTGCCTGAAGAATATCCACTGGTTCAAAGCCTGTAATTACACAACCCAGCCTGTATTTGTCTGCTATGAAGCTGAATGCAGATGAGCCAGTAATAGCTGCCACATGACCAGGGCAAATAAATCCGTCAAGGGCAATCCCCTCTTTTATTATTGTCTCCATAGCCGGAGGCATCACCTTATGGGCACTCAAAACATAAAAGTTTTCTATACCAACATCCGCTGCTTCCTTTATTGTAACTGCTGTACCCGGCGCGGTTGTTTCGAACCCTATTCCAAGGAAAATGACCTTTTTATCACTTCCTGATTTTGCTATTTCAAGCGCCTCCAGTCCCGAAAACACAATCCGGATATCAGCACCGCGGGCTTTCTCTTTCTCAAGTGACGACGATGATCCGGGTATCCTGATAAGGTCTCCGAAAGTAGTGATAATTACATCCTCCATTTTTGAATAAGCAATAGCCTTATCAATAAAACTGTTGTTGGTAACACATACCGGGCAACCCGGCCCCGAAAGAAGCCTGACATTATCAGGAAGCAAGGAGGGAATTCCAAACCGGTGTATCGCAGCAGTATGACCACCACATACCTCCATAAAGATATAACTGCGGCTGGCAGCTCTTTTAATAAGGGCAGCAAGCTTCTCAATCAAAGCTTTATTCCGGTATTCATCAACATGCTTCATCGCTGGTCTCCTGGTTCATTGCATTTTCCATTTCAGTTAACAGCTTAAGAGTCTCAAGAGCCTCCTTCTCACTTACTTTCTGTATTGCAAATCCTGTATGAAGAAGAATATAATCGCCAATTTCAACATTTTCAACCAGTTGCAATCCGGCTTTGAATATTGTACCTCCAACAGAAACTTCTGCGATATTACCGTTAATCTCAACAACTTTTGCAGGAATACTTAAACACATAATCCAATATTTTTAGAGGCAATTATTAACTGTCCCAATGATACTCCTCCGTCATTAGCCGGCACGAGCTGATTGGTATAAATATAAAAATTTTTCCCGATTAATATACGGATCAGCTTTTCAAGAAGGTATTTATTCTGAAATACTCCACCCGAAAGAACAACTTTATTTATTGAAGTTTCCCTCCTCATTCTTTCAGATACTTCAGCAATAGCTAAAGCTACCGTGTTATGAAATTTGGCAGAAATAAATGAAACATCCTGTGAACGCATATCATCAATTACGGCTTTAAAGGTCTCAGCAAAAATAACTGTTGTTCCAATCTCGTAAGGGTAATGACTTTCAGTAGTTGAATTTATAGCAGATTCTAGCCGCATTGGAGCTTCCGAATCAAAACCTGAAACAGGGCAAAGCCCGATAAGGGCAGATGCCGCATCAAAGAGACGGCCGGCTCCTGAGGTCAGTGGAGTATTTATTCCCTTATCTATCATTTCCCTGACAAGACTGATCTGTGTTGGTTGTACCGATCGAAAAGCAGGTAAAACCTCATAATCGATATTGTCACCAAAATACTTATACAGATATGAAAGTGCCATTCTCCATGGTTCATCCACTGCTTTATCCCCTCCGGGCATCGGAATATAATCGAAATGGGTATACCTGGTGAATCCTTTCAGATCGGCAATCAGGAATTCACTCCCCCATGTATGACCGTCTGGTCCATAACCTGTTCCATCCATACTTATTCCTATAACCTTTTCATTTATGCGGTTTTCAGCCATACACGACGCAATATGGGCATGGTGATGCTGTACCTTCACCAAAGGAACGTTAAGTTCTTTCTCAAATATTTCTGCATAAGCAGTTGAAAGATAATCGGGATGAAGATCACATGCTATCAGTTGTGGTTTAAAAAAGAATAGTCGATGGAAACGTTCTATTGATTCCTTAAAGAACTCATAGGTTGAAAGGGTTTTCAGGTCTCCGATATATTGACTCATTATTGCCTGTTTGTTTCTGCCGATACAGAAGCTGTTTTTCTGTTCGGCACCGAGTGCAATTGTTCCGTCGACGTTACAGTCAAGATCAACGGGGGTTGGAACATAACCCCTTGAACGTCGTATAAGGCTGATGTTGCCCCCGATAATTCTTACTACCGAATCATCCGTCCTGTTTATGATCTTCCTGTTATAACTCAGGATTGACCCTGTAACCGGCATCAGATGATTCAGGGCTGTAATATCATCAGTTATTATGGGTTCATTAAAAAAATTGCCGCTGGTAAGCACTACCACAGGAGTTTTAAGTTTTTTGAACAGCATATGATGAAGAGGCATATAGGGTAACATCGATCCAATCGTATCAAGTCCGCTGTTTACTGAGCTGGCAAGATTTTTCTTTTGTTTCAGTATAAGGATCGGCCGTCTCCATGACATGATCTCATTTTCCTCAGCAGCATCCGTAAAACAATATTCCCTCACTGAGGAGATGTCTCTGAACAATACGGCAAAAGGTTTTGAATCGCGATGTTTCTTTTCTCTCAGTTCACTTACAGCATTATTATCTAAAGCGTTGCACATCAGAAAATAGCCTCCCATTCCTTTTACGGCTACACTCTTGCCTTCATTAATTCTGGCAGATATCCGGGATAATATTTCTTCAATTCCCGAAAAAGTTACCTCTGAATCGGTATAAGTATAAATGGGGCCACATTTGTTACAGGCTATAGGCTGGGCATGGAATCTCCTGTCGATCACATCGTGGTATTCCGACGCACAGTTGCTGCACATTTTAAACTTCCTCATGGAGGTTTTATCCCTGTCATATGGCAATCCTTCGATAATTGTAAACCTTGGTCCGCAGTTGGTGCAGTTAATAAACGGATAATCTATTCTTTTGGGATCGTAAGACAGATCGTCAATACAGTCGGCACATACAGCTATATCCGGACTTATTTCTGTTACCTGATTTACGTCATTCTTGCTTCGGACAATCCTGAAATTCTTAAAACCTGATACCTTTTTTTCAATAACCTCAACCGATTTAACCTGGGATGCTGCAGGGGATAGCTCAATTATCTGGTCTCTGAATTTGAATACTGTTTCCGCGTCACCATCTACCTTAATCAATACGCCGTTGGTCCTGTTATCTACTTCCCCGTTTAATCCATACATTTCGGCAAGCTTGTAGATAAAAGGACGGAAACCTACTCCCTGAACCAGTCCCTTGATCAGTATTTCATACCCGCGTATAATAATTCTAAGAAATTATAGTTCAGTTGTCTTTTAAAATATTGTTGACGTAATAAATCACCGTTTCAAGCTCATCTGTTACCTCCTGGGCTGAGATTTCCGGAACTGCAAGTATTGCTACTCGTACCCTGAACCTGTCGATAACTTCTTTAAGCCTGTTCATTGAATATATTGGAATCTCAGATCGCATCTTTTGCCTGAAAGGATCGATGTCAAATGTCGCAACAATATTCATATTCCTGTGAACGAACCGGCTATATTTTGACAGGGACTGTCCCAAATTACCCATCCCGATAAGTACTATGTTGTGATCCATGTCGCAGCGAAAAATATTCTCCATGGTAGCAAGCAGATCATGAATATGGTAGCCACCTCGTTTGTTACCCTTTATACCGAATTCCGAGAAATCCTTCCTGACCTGATCTGAAGTGACGCCTGTCTCTCTTCCAAGTGTATATGAAAACACTCTTTCGACTCCCATCGTCTTCAGGTGGACCAGGCAAGCCCTGTAATGAAAAATCCTTTTAAGACTGCTCTTTATCGGGTGTTTTGTGATTTGTTTCACATCAAATCTCTTCAATTTCTACTTATTCGCAAGTTAAATAACTTTTTAAAGTGATATATAATTTTCAATTAACTGATTTAATATTATTTACATTTATAATTACGTATTCATGATAAAATAATTAGTATTTTATTGTTAAAAATCATACAAGGTTATATTTTTATATGTGAATATTGTAACATAAATGAGATACTTTAGCATCATAAAAAAAGAATGGGATAACAAATTAGAACAGACAAACACCTACCACACCGTTAAAGAGTTTCTTTTATCCTGTTACTTTGAAAATTTTGATATAAATCAATTTAATCTGTGATAATCATCGAAATCTGTAGTGAAAAATTATATCATGTCACCCAGCATGATAAATGTCATTTATTTCACTAAAGAAAAATTTCCTTTTTTATTTTTCTATAAGTTCTTTTATCTTTTTTAGGTCAATATCTATCTGAGGATCGAAAAAATCGCTATTCATGTAATTAAGGATAGAATGTAACAGTTGTCTGGTAACCGGTCTTTCATCCAGATTATCTCTCATATTTATACTGCAAACCATCAGTTTTCCGTTATCGGCCTTTGCTTCAAATGCCAGCGCCAGCCTCCTGTTCTCAAACCAGGTATCAATAGGTTGAATGAGTGGTATCAAATCAGCAGGAAAGCCGTTAAGTATCATTGCCTGGGAATGAGTAACCGGATCCCACCATTGCCAGTTACTATGATATTCGGTCGGAAAATTATCGAAGAGAGGATGTTCAGGATTGCACAGGATACCCAGGGTATGAGGAGCCTGGTTATTGGTCCAGGCAGTGTTCCAGAATATACTTGAAAAACCTATTGCAACCTCAGCTCCCTTTGCTTTTCCTATCTTACTGTAGGGCAGAAACAATACCGATCCCCCTTTCTTCAGAGTATTTTCTGCTTTAATGTCAAGATTTTCGGTTACATAGACCTCTCCTGGTTCAATTAAAATATCTGATGGATAGACCCAGAAATCCCATTTGTTTTTAAAGGCTGAATTTTCTATTTGAATTTCAAATGTTAGCTTTTGGGCTGATTTTATTTCTGAAAGATCCATTGAGAATGATCCGGCAGGAATACAGTTTCCTATATCGATTTTATCTAATTCTTTGTTGATAATATTTACTATCTGAGAATCATTCCTAGTTACTAATAAATTAAGTGTAACATTTTGCAGTGGCTCTGCACCAAAATGAGCTATCTCGATCTCTGCTTCATACGACTCATCATTCGTGTAAATCATTTTAGACATCCTTGCCAGAGGGACTGTTTCATCACAAAACATCCTGAACTCATCCGGTGTGATATATCCTTTAGTCTCAAAAAAAGGATTAAGTACTCCTACCAGTGCAGTACCCTGACCCGGAAAATCATGCAGCTGGAGCAATTGAAATCCTGCAAAACCAGGCGTTCGCAGAGCTGCTTCAATATCAGCTTTATAGCATAATGCCTGGAGTTTACCGGAAGCCATCAGGAACTTTTCAGCCTGGTCTCCCATGTGGTTCTCTTCAATTGTTTCCCAGAATATTTCAAAATTTGTGGGTTTAAGTACTCCTGTATACTTTGCTGTTTCTTTAAAATCGGGGTAAACACACCATTGACCTATTTCGTGACTTACTGTGGGAACGGTGTATTTTGATACAAAATCACGGTAATCAAACATTGTCTGGGGAGGCTCAGCATTAATAATACTTTTTAAGCCCTCTCCCCAGTGCTGAATACGCGGATCGGAAGGAAGGTTATAATCATTCTCAGGTATAATAGGCCAACCTGCCGCTGACGTATAAACCCTCCGATTATCTATTATCTTCCAGTATGTTATCAATTCTCCCAGAAATTCACGCTGGTTTCTTCCTGCTGGCTCATTTCCATAAGCAAGCATGCAAAATGAAGGGTGATTTCCGTAAGCCTTCAGTATTTTGTCACCTTCCTGATAAATAAATCTGTCAATCGCTCCATCATTCCCTATTGAACTACCCTGATTTGCCCATGAGCTGCATTCAATATGAAAGTACAAGCCAACCTTATCTGCGGCAATGAAAGCAGCTTCAGGCGGGCAAAATGAATGGAATCGAACGTGGTTAAGTCCATAATCTTTGCATGCCTTTAACACCTTCTCCCACGCCTCAACATCTGTCGGCGGATATCCGGTAAGGGGGAAGATACAACACTCCGTGGTTCCCCTGAGAAAAACAGTTTGACCGTTTACCTCGAAACGGGTTCCGTTTGTTTTAAACTCACGCATGCCAAAATCAACAAACTGTTTATCAACAAGTCCACTCCCTGATTCTTTAAGGCTTACAGTCAATTTATATAACGAGGGTGTAAATTCACTCCATAATTGCGGCTTAAGAATCTTATAATTCAGAACAACCTGCTGTTCATCGGATTTTGTAACAATTGTCACATTCTTTCTTGCCAGTTTCCGGTTTTTTTCAGAATTAAAACTGAAAGCCTGTAAAATCAGTCTTCCTTTGAAATCAGAATTGAGGGGATTCTTAATGCTAACTATAACCTTTGCACTCTTTTTCTGAAGATCAGGAAAAACCTTAATGTCATCAATAAATACATTCGATGTTGCTTCCAGACTGATATCTCCGGTTATACCATTCCAGTTCGACTGGGTATGATCGCTTATACTGTGTGAATTAACGCCAACAGGGATAATGACCCGGTTATCAATCCGAATTGAAATATTGTTTTTCCCATTATTCAGTAACTCTGTTATATCATATTCATGAGGAACAGCAAGACTGTTTTCACTGCCAGCTCTATTGCCGTTTACATATACTGCTGATTCCCAATGACATCTCTCCAGAAAAAGCACAATTCGTTTCTCCTCCCATCCTGCCGGAAGATCAAACTCTTTCTGGTACCATGCAGGACCTTTGTAATATTTAACAGGTTTAAGCCAGAAAGGAATCTTAATATTACCAGTCTGACGGTATTTTGAATATTTATCTTCGGTGAACCAGGATTTGTCAACAATGTCACCAGTCCACTCTGTATTAACCGTAACCTCATAACCCTTGCCGTTTTCAGCCATAGAGCCGGGCAGGATTACCGTTTCATCAAATTCCTTTGTAAACCATTCTTGTTCAATGCCCTGGTCAAGCGAATCGATCCGGAATTTCCATTCACCCGCAAGGGAGAAAGTTTCCCTTACAGACTCTTTATTTGCAGTACATCCCGCCAGAATAATAAGTAAGAAGATTACTTTTTTCATTAAAAATTTGTTATATAAGCTCTGCGTAGTTTGTAACTGCGTCGAACAAATTACTATTTCAATACCATAATTTCAACTGTTACATCTTCCAGTCCATCTGATGATGCTGTGAGAGTGATTTGTCCAGGTGTTTTTCCTGCCTGGACTATTGCCAGTCCAAGTCCGTTGAAGACCTTTCTCTTACCCGATCTGTAAAGTTCATGGTCGCGCGGATCACCATTGTCTAGTCCAAGCAGTTTGCCGCTTCCGGAAATCTTGTAATTGATCATATTATCTGCTGTTGGCACAATATTACCTTTCAGATCAACAATTTCAACTCTTACATGTACCACATCCTGGTTGTCAGTAGTAATCTGATCTGCATCGGTTATCAGTCGCATTGCTGCAGGTTTACCTGTTGTTTCGATAATCTGTGTACATACTACCTTACCACTCCTCTTTCCAACCGCTTTAACAACCCCCTTTTCATAGGGAACATCCCATGAGAGATGCAGATCGGCGGTAGTCGCAAATTTCTGTGGCAGGTCATATCTCATCCAGCTTCCTGAATTGCCTTGCCTTGGGAATTCGAGTCGCTTTTCTCCATATGATTTTCCATTGACAAAAAGTTCCACGGCGTCGCAGTTGGTATAAGCCATAACAGGTATAACGTTTCCTTCCATACCTTCCCAGTTCCAGTGAGGAAATAAATGTAACATTGGTTCTTTAGTCCATTGACTCTGGTAAAAATAATATCCGTCTTTTGGGAATCCGCAAATGTCAATAACTCCACTGCTAGCATGCTTTGATGGCCACCTCGACTCACCAAGGTAATCGATACCTGTCCACATAAAATCGCCGATCACATAAGGTCGTGTAGCAACAAATTTCCAGAGTTGTTCAGCACGTATCATCCTGGTATTATAATTTGGAAATATCCTGGTTGAATCACGTCCGAAATTATAATCACTCCTTAATCCCCCGATTGACACGCTTTCTGTTCCTGTCATTTTCCATTCCGGGTGATCATGACGATCGATGCTGTAGAAAAGTTCCCTGCGTTCATGCCAGCGATCTACATAGTTATATCCAACTATATCAAGCAGGTTAAGAAATTCCATCCTTGCAGGATGATCATCAGCAGCAATATTGTCACACCCAACTGTAACAGGACGTGTCGGGTCCTCTGTATGAAACAGGTTCAACATTTTCTGAAGGACTTTCTCTCCTCCCTCAGCGGGCTGCTCCCGGATTTCATTACCGGCACTCCACATAACAACGGACGGATGATTGCGATCGCGATGAATAAAATAAATAACGTCCTTCTCCGCCCATTCGTCAAAATAGTTATTATATCCGAATTTCACTTTTCCTATTTTCCATTCATCAAAAACCTCATCCATTACCAGAAAACCCATTTTATCACACAGATCCAGAAACTCAGGAGCAACCGGATTATGAGCCGTCCGTATAGCGTTACACCCCATATCTTTGAGCACCTGCAGGCGACGTTCCCATACTCTGACAGGGACTGCTGCCCCCACGCAACCTCCATCATGATGCAGACATACTCCGTTCATCTTAATGTTCTGTCCATTGAGAAAAAATCCATTATCAACATCATACCGGATACTGCGGATCCCGAAAGGAGTTGTCATCTCATCGACCGGCTTGCCATCAACAAGTATGCTTGTCACAAGAGAATACATTACAGGGGTTTCAACTGACCATAGTTTTGGGGATGGTACTGTGATCTGCTGGTCAATAATCAATTCCTGACCGGCTTCTATTTGAAGCGCAGTTTCAGCTTGTCCAACACTAACACTCTTTTCATCAAGCACATACGAAACCAGCATTGCCTTTTCGCCTGACCGGGAAGTATTTTCAATCTTTATATCAACTGCAACCTTTGCCATGTTCTCATCTATCTCAGGAGTTGTAACGTAGACTCCCCACTGTGCTATGTGCATGGGGCTGGTCCTGATAAGCCATACATGCCTGTAAATTCCTGAGCCTGAATACCATCTACTGTTTGGTTGTTTTGAATTGTCAACTTTTACTGCAATTACATTTTGGCCTCTTTTGAGATATGGTCCTATATCATAATAAAAACTGTTATAGCCAAACGGATAAGTGCCAAGATGTTTACCGTTAAGCCATACATCACTGTTCATATATACACCATCAAACAGAATCAGATTGTTTCCGGTCAGATCGCTCCGCTTTACAGAAAAGTGTTTACGATACCATGCTATACCTGCAGGATAGTACCCTCCGGAACCTCCTGCAGGGGCATCTTGGGCAACTTCACACTCAATGCTCCAGTCATGAGGTAGATCGAGCAAACGCCAGGCTTTATCATTAAAGCCTGGTCTGTAAGCATTAGGGTGATCACCCTGGACGAATTTCCAGCCATCATCGAACTGGATTATTTCCCTCGTAACTGCCTGGCCGGAAATAAATTGACTAACTGTAGTCAGACCCATAATAAAAAGCAACAGAAATTTTTTCATTTTCCTCAATCTTAAATTCATTTTATTTTATTAATAGTTCATGTTCTATTTCCTCTAATGATTTTCCTTTTGTCTCAGGTAATCTTTTCAGGATAAACCAGAAACCAAGAACACAAATTATCCCATAAAGCCAGAAAGTCCCTGAAGCTTCTAACATTTTATTGAGCAGAGGAAAGGTATATGTAAGGATAAAACAGGCTGACCAGAGGGCAAAAGTAGCAACAGACATGGCAATCCCACGTATTCTGTTAGGAAAAATCTCGGAAAGGACTACCCATGTTACCGGAGCCAGTGACATTGCATAACAGGCAATGGCTGTTACCACCATAATTAGAAGAGGTAATCCTTGTAAATGAATGTGATACACAGTCCCGATAACAGCATATATCCCGGCCAGGCCTCCTGCTCCAAGCAGCATCAGTGCTTTGCGACCGAATCTGTCAACTGTCAACATCCCAACGAAAGTGAAGATCAGGTTTACACTTCCTGTAATCACAATATTGAACAGGATATCCGATACCGTGTAACCGGCATTAGCAAAAATCTCCTGAGCATAATTGAAAATAACGTTTATTCCGCACCATTGCTGAAACACGGCAATAATAATACCGATAATCAACAATTTACTGATCCCCGGTTCTTTAAGCATACGAAAATCAGCTTTTTTTGTTATTGACCTTAATGTATCCCTGACAGCTGACAGTTCATAATCTGCATAATCTTTCCCCCCAATCCGTGCAAGTATACTGTGGACTTTCCCATGGTTTGTTATATTTCTTGCAAGCCATCTTGGACTTTCAGGAACAAACCACATAAGTATAAAGAACAATCCTGCCGGAACAGTACAGGCATAAAACATCCATCTCCAGCCCATCTGTCCGTTCCACGAGATCAGTATATCGGCTACGGAAGCATCCGGAGGTACCGGCTTAGCAATTCGCCAGTTAATAATCTGGGCTGCAAGGATCCCTATTACGATAGTCAGCTGATTTATTGAAACAAACCGGCCACGTACATTTGCAGGAGTTATTTCAGCAATATATACAGGTGAAAGGTTAGACGCAAGCCCGATACCGATTCCGCCGGTGATCCTGAAAACAATAAAAGCTTTGAGAGAATTTGCTGCTCCCGTACCTAACGAAGCTATAACAAAGAGTGCTGCTGCAGCGATTAATAATTTTTTTCTTCCGAACCTGTCGCTGAACCATCCCGATAAACCAGCACCGGCAATGCAACCGGTCAGGGCGCAGCTCATAGCCCATCCCTGCAGAACGGTGTTTCCGGTAATATTAAAAAAAGGTTCATAAAAAGGTTTGGCTCCTCCAATCACTACCCAGTCGTACCCGAAAAGCAATCCTCCCATAGCCGACACAAGAGAGATACTAAGAAGATATTTCCAATTAAAAGCGGTACCTGTCATTCTTTAAACTCCCTTAAAGTCTCGATCATTGCTACTACATTCTCAAATGGGACATTAGCCTGGATATTATGTACTGTATTAAATACGAATCCTCCATTTTCATTCAGAACAGAACATTGTGTTTTCACCTGTTCCCTGACCTGCCGCGGTGTTCCAAAGGCAAAAACACCCTGGGTATCAACACCCCCACCCCAGAAGACTATTCTATCTCCGTACTTCTTCTTCAACATTCTCGGGTCCATCCCCTCGGCATTGATCTGCACAGGATTAATTACATCAAACCCCGAATCTATAAACATACTCATCAAGGATTCAACAGCACCGCACGAATGCTTGAATGTCTTCCATGAAGTATTCTGGTGTATCCAGTCATTTACCTTTCTATAGTATGGCAACCACACCCTGGCATATGTATCAGGAGAACAGAAAGTTGAGTTCTGTGTCCCGAAATCCGCCCCACAGATAAAAACAACATCTATCCTGTCACCAATAACCTTGTATAGCTTCTTCAGATTTTCTACTGCAATATCAGTTTGCCTGCCGTATATCTCTTTTATAAAATCCTCCCGGATAAGTGTTGATACGTACCATTCCTCCACTCCCCTGATACCTTTCGGATTTTTAAGACCGATAGCCGGAACAAGCGCAATATCCCCCAGTGCAGTGCCACCTAACGACGCCATAACCCCTTTATCCTCATTTTCAACAGATTCTGTTTGATCTTTCCAGTATTTAAGATCATTATCACTGACTGGGGTAAACTCTTCAAGGTTGTCTTCAATTTTCAGTTTAGAATCATCGATTTGTGCCTGGCGGTCGAGTGCATCAAAAAAATATCCCGTTTTAGGCATCATCGCGCTGGGTGGCACTGATGTGTCACCTTCGGGATACATGAGAATATCTCCGTTGTCATTAAACGTATAATTAAAATCCCCGGGAAACATGACCTCCTGTCCCCAGAAGGTTTTATGGACTTTCCAGTTGTTTTGCTTTATACCAAACATGTCTTTTTCACCAAATAACCCGATTACATCAATATCCATTTCCCTGATAAGTTCTGAATCGATCTCCCCAAGCATCTGGTAAGGCTCAATTATCTTTACCGGCCTCTCTTCAAGACCAAAATATTCACGAAGCTTTTCTACAATCAGTGCATGGATACCTGTTACAGCGGTTGAACCAAAATCCACAACAATCCTGTCGGGTTGTTGATGGTTTATGGTTTTCAGGAAATTTTGTCTGGAGGAGATAGACATATCTGAAGATAATTAGTTCTGGTATTTTGATTATAAAGTTAAATTTTTCTGAATTAATAATATATTCTTTCTTATCCCTAATCAAAATCTTCGTTCTCATTTGCATAATTTAGGACTATCTCAGGTTAATGGAATTTACATAATAATCATCACCGACGATTATTAATCTGTTCTCAGAACATTTAATTCCATGAAGATCTTTTCCTGCAGCGGTAAATGACTCGTTACATTTTGTACAGGAAGGAAGTATGAGGATCTCACCATTTTCACATGCTATAAAAAACTGATCCCCTGTGATATCATAACAAATATCATTTGGCAGGTTTGTTGCCATCTGTATCCTTCCATAATCATCAGTGTAATTCAGCGAACGTTCTGTCCATACATTGCCAAGTGATGAAAACAGGGCGACCGGAGATCTGTCTTCATGTTGTCCGATAATAGCAATCCTGTCCCCGGTTAATAGCACATCTTTAAATGAACATGGTTTGTTAAAACCGGCATATTGTTCATTGTAATTGAATACATCCCAACTGATCCCATCAGAGGATTTAATTATTTCGCTTTTGTCAGTAACACCGTAACATAATGAAATGTTAGCTGAAATAGAAACAATGTCACCTTTAAGAGGTAGATGTATGCTACTCCAAATATTCCCGTTTATCGAGACAAGTATTGTCCCTTTGTCTGCTGCAGCAATTAAAATTCCATTAAGAGATGTTATACTATTAATATTCTTTTCCGTTCCGCTTTCTATTTTACTGTATTTTTGACCGTCGGAAGAAATCAGAATTGTCCCATTATTCCCTACGGTAATTACAGTCTTGTTTTCATAAATCACACTATTTAAATCAATATTAAAGGGACTAACGATAGAAATAATTTCCCCTGATTTTTTTATGCAATCTATTCTGCCGTTTGTACCAACAGCTAAATACTGATCTTCATAAGATACAATATCTCTGTAACCTCTGTTTTCTTCAGAGAATGCTATTTTTTTAGAACCAGAGGGTATGTAATCAGAGCTATTGTGTTCAATAACTATTGTAGCCAATGGCCCTCTTTTTATCGGGATAAAAGAAATAATCAATCCCCAAAAAAGGAACAGAATTACTTTGGATTTGATAATAAACACTACTTCTCTCGATATTTACTTTCTGTTAAATGGTAGATTATGAATCTTAAAGCATTGGCTCCATTTTACCAGAGGAGCCAATGCTGATAATTAAGATCTGAAAGTAATTATTCTATACCTATACCGGTGTTTTCAATACGGAAGTAATCGCACTTAATCTTAAATTCCGGTACTTCTCCTGTTCCCATTTGTCCCAGCATTTGTGAGATTAAATCATTACCTCCTCCAATATCTGCTCCATCACAGACAATCAATCCGGCTTTGACATCGCTGAGAATAACTTCCGTTGATCCCAGGAGTTCAAAACTTTCTCCTCCAGTTGAATAATATGCAAAGTAATCGCTGCCTTTCTTTTCGAGTTTAAATACTATTGTGTAATCATCCTTGAGTAATCCGAGTGTTCTTACATTGGCAGCTGAGTACTGAGAACCATGGTTTTCAACCAATAATTCAATAAATACATCATTGCCCATAAAACCTTTCATGGCATTATCATAAACAAGTTTTACATAATTATCATCATCCTGATAGGCAATAAGACCACCCTGCTGACCAATTTTCACAGGTCTGCCTGAAAATTCAATTTTTGATTCGATGATCCAGTCGGTATTTGCATCCTGAATAAAAATGTTTTTGGCATCATTGCTGCTACCCTGGATATCTCCTTCCAGTGATGTAATAACAAGATAACCCGTTGATTCTGTGAGACTCCAATTGGCTTTATCTTCCCGCATCCAGCTCCATTGTTCTCCAAGAGTGCTGTTTTCGAATTCATCACTGACTGATTCAAAGCCAAAGTTTACTTCATATTCATCTGTTTCCGGTATGGTTTTATCAGTCAGAGTAATCAATGCAGTTCCCGGTACACTTTCAGCCTGCTCAGTCTCAACAGTTACATCAGCACTGGCTGCTGTAGCAGATACCTGTGGCACCTCTGATGAGCCGGTGGGAAGAAGATAACTATAACCGTGAACATCAGGATTGAATTCTGCTATTTTTTCCCCATTCACTTCCAAGCTGCTAAGGGTAAGATCTGGTAAGACCTTCAATGGGTAGCTGTCGGAAACTGTTTTGCCCTCTACTGTAACTGTTGCTGTAATGGATATTACTCCAGCTCCTTTTGCAGTAACCAGACCCATGTCATCAACACTGGCTACTGCCGGATTATTGCTTCTGTATTCTACTGTGGCATTTGTTATATCATAAAAACTGTCGTCCGACATTGCTGCCGTAACACTTGTCTGTACACTGTTCCCCGGTTTCAGAACAACTATGCCACATTCTGCAACTACAGTCTTCAGAGTCGGTTCATATATCCCACTCATGTTAGCTTCCACTTCTCCTTTGATATCTTTTGAAGAAGCTCCTATTTCATAGACATACCTGCCCTGATCGAATGTTATCCTGTCATTATCCGGATCCCAGAACCACAAATCAGCACAATCTATGTCGATTGATACTCTTTTAGTCTGACCAGCGGGTATGGTAACTCTCTGAAATCCCTTAAGCCTTTTTATCGGCCTCTGAAGTGAAGCAGGACTATCAGGAGTCTTTAAATATACCTGTACAATCTCATCTCCATCAACTTCCCCTGTGTTTTTCACATCAACACTGACAGTGATCTTATCGTTCGGAGTTATTGCTGTCCGGCTTATCTCAAAATTGCTGTATTCAAAAGTCGTATAGGAAAGACCATAACCAAACTCATATGATACATCCTTGTCAAAGTACCAGTAGGTGCGCCCATTCTTATTGGTCCCGCCCCTTAGAGTATAATCTGTAATTTCCGGCAGGTCGTTAACTGATTTGTACCATGTTGCATTCAGCTTACCTCCAGGGTTTACATCACCGAAGAGGATCCTGGCCATGGCAGTACCCTGGGCCTGACCGTTAAAACCGGTCCATATTATACCTGCAACATTTGGCAGATCTTTAAACTGTTCTACTTCAACCATGCCAAGGCTCTGCATAACGACAATCGTATTTGGATTAACTGAAGCAACCGCTTTAATCAACTCATACTGGTTTCCGGGTAGCACTAAAGTAAGCCTGTCAGCTTCTTCATTAGCTGTTCTGTCATCGGTACCGACGAATACAATTGCCACATCCGATGATGAAGCCATGGAAAGTGTCTCCTGAGGGATGGGTGCTTTTTCAGGAGCACGGTAAACAAGTACCAGTGTCTGATTTCCTGTTAGCCCAGCATTATTAACCGTTGTTGTTAAGGTTTGGGACATGAACGCACTCGCTATACCCTGGCCTCCCTCTGCCTTTAATGATGCCAGCAAATTTCCTGTCGGAGAACCTATCCTCACTTCTATAGAACCCCCATCTCCGGGTATAGACAAGTTAAGATTAATACTTTCTATATTACTGATATTAACATTTCTGTATAATGTCCAGTCACCATCATTAATGCTCTTAACAGACTCTTCAGGTGTAAGTCCTGAACCTGCCGTAATTCCTGTGGCTGATGCCTGAAAGTTGGTTGCATCATATCTTTCAACTGATCCGTCTTTTTTAACTACTTCAAACCAGAATATGTTAAACATATTACTCATACTCGTTGTATTTCCTCCTTCACTGTAAACGATCTCTGTTGTTAATTCCTTACTTTCCAGTAAGTTTTTTATTCCGGTCAAAGGTGTAATCATGTTGGATTCCAGTGTTTGTCCGGAGTAGGGTCCCAGTTCAACTTTGTCAGCCTGTGGTCCGATAACGGCTATTTTATTAAGTTCATCAGCGTTGAGCGGAAGAACCCTTTTGTCTGTGACCATAACATTTTTCAATAATACCGGTGTTTTTTCAGCCACTTCTACAGCCAGGGCTACATGTTCGGGAGAATTAATAATATCGGGAGAGATAGAAGCATATGGGACCTCTGAGGGAGGATCAAATTCTCCAATTCTCATACGTATTGTGAACATATTAACTAAAGCCAGGTCTATATTTGCTTCGGTAATCAAACCCTTATTTAGTGCGTCAATGGTGCTTGTCTGGTAAATACTGCCGCAATCAGTGTCGACACCGGCTTTAAGTCCCATGGCTGCTGCTTCCGCGTCGCTTTCTGCATATAAATGGCCGGTATGAATATCACCTACAGCACCACAATCACCTGTAACATACCCATTTAATCCATAAGTTTTACGTGCTATAGTATCAATGAGGTATTTACTTGCTGTTACAGGTACTCCATTAACAGCATTGTAACAGGACATAATACTTGGTAAATTATCTTTCTCAATAAGTTTCTTATATGGAGCAACGTAATACTCTCTCATATCCCTGTCGTCCATATCTGAACTGCTGATATGACGGTTGAATTCACTATTGTTTGCAAAGTAATGTTTCCCGCAGGGAACAGCTTTGAGATATGTCGGGTCATCGCCCATCAATCCACGAATGAAACCACCTGCAATCCGGGAAATTAAAAACGGATCTTCCCCGAATGATTCACCTGTTCTTCCCCATCTGGGATCTCTGACAGGCTCAACAACAGGCGACCAGTATGTAAGACCTGAAATAGTATCGGAGTTGAATCCCCGTGCTTCTTCGGATATAACTGAAGTTTCACGTTCCATTAGCACAGGATCCCATGCAGAACCAAGAGCTACACTATTCGGAAACGAAGTTGAAGGGCCGCTGTTTGGATTAAAATAACTGGCGACTCCATGAAGAGCTTCACCCCATACGTTGTAAGCGTTGATGCCAAGCCGGGGAACTGCTGGCATTGCGTTACCGAGAAGACTTTGTTTTTCCTCGATGGTCATCCTTGATACAAGATCAGCTGCTCTCTCCTCAAAGGAATAAGCAGTGTTAAGGTAAACAGGTTCTGCTGAATCAGTTTTACAACCGATTACAAAAGCTATGACTGTAAAACAGGAAAGAACCAATAAACTTAATCTGAAAATACTTTTTTTCACGAGAATGGTTTTTTAGTTATTGTTATTCTATGATAATTAAAACTAATTTCAAAAATGCTTATATATTCTGTATTATTAAGATATAAGATATTATTTCTTAATCTGGAAGTGCTTTCAGCTGAACAAACTCAAGAACCTTAAAGTTAAGAAAAATTATCGGTATTTGTAAGGAGTAAAAATGCTTTACTCGTGATATTTCAAATCCTTAAATCTACTTAATTTCTCAGGGAGCATTTATTACTTCAGTTTAACTGTATTATCTAAGAATTTCAAGATCCTCATCTATGCAACACCCAAGTAATGAAGCGGTTCAATTCCTTACTCTGCAAAAGACAAGTATGAAAAACGGTTCAGTTACTGGCTCTGTAAGAGC
The DNA here is from genome assembly GCA_964596715.1 of uncultured Rikenellaceae bacterium. Taxonomy (GTDB): domain Bacteria; phylum Bacteroidota; class Bacteroidia; order Bacteroidales; family VadinHA17; genus LD21. Next base: position 10,779 of record CAZQVL010000029.1, on the reverse strand, counting down.
CAGATGTGAATAATCCCCGGTGTCAACCGGGGGTAAGCGACTCCACCACCCTTTTAAGCTCCGAAGGAGCGTGACATAATGGCTATGGGATAACAAAAAAATCCTCCGGTATTGATAGTAGCAAATCCGTAATCAGTACCGGAGGATTACATTGATTTATTAATAGTTATTTCAATCCGGCATTCTTTATATGAAAGTAGTCATATGAAACTTCAAATTCAGCCTCTTCCTGTCTTGTTTGTTGCTCCATTCCCGGGAATGCAGGGAAGTTTCTAAACATCTCTGGCATGACGCCATTACATACAATCACTCCTGCATTAATATTACTGAGACTTGCATCAGCAGTACCTATGGATTCGAAATTCCTCCCGTTGGCTGAACAAGATGCATTGTATATGCAACCTTTCTTATCGAGCCTTAAAATAATGGTATTATCATCCCCCATTAATTCTGACGGATTAAATGTTGCTGCAGAGGATTGATAACCGTTTTTCTCAACAACCAGCTGGAGATTACCTCTGCTCCGGCCGCCAAAACCAAAGCCACCCATTCCTCTTCTGCCTCCTCCGGCTGTGTATACCAGTTTTACATAATTATCATCATCCTGGTAAGCCAAAAGGCCTCCCTGTTGGTTAAAGCCTGAGGGGCTCCTGGAAAATGTAATCTTTGACTCAATGGTCCAGTCAGTATTGGCACTTTGCAATAGGATATTTTCAGCATTGTTAATAGTGTCCAGGATATCTCCTTCCTGACCAGTAATAACCAGTGATCCGCGTTTTTTAGTCAGACTCCAGTTTTCTGAATTTTCTCTTACCCAACTCCACTGATTGCCTAAAGTACTTCTGTTGAACTCATCCCTAACTGATTTAGTGCCGAAGCTAATGACATATTCACTCTTTTCTACTGTAATATTATCAGTCAAAGTTATAACTGCTGTTCCAGGTATGTTTTCAGCCTGATCAACCTCAACAGTTATATCAGTACCGCCAGGAGTCGCTTCTACTTGTGGTACGCTAACAGATTTACCGGAAAGAAGGTAACTGTAACCATGAACATCAGGATTAAATCCTCTTATTCTGTTACCGTTCACAGTAATGCTGGCAAGATTGAGATCTGGCATTATTTTTACAGGATAGCTGTCACATAATGTTTTGCCTTCAACAGTAACATAAGCAAATATGGATGCAGTACCTACTCCTTTTGCTGTAACCAGCCCCTTCTCATCAACACTGGCTACTGCCGGATTATTGCTTCTGTATTCTACTGCGGCATTTGTTATGTCATAAAAACTGTCGTCCGACATTGCTGCCGTAACACTTGTCTGTACACTGTTCCCCGGTTTCAGAACAACTATGCCACATTCTGCAACTACAGTCTTCAGAGTCGGTTCATATATCCCACTCATGTTAGCTTCCACTTCTCCTTTGATATCTTTTGAAGAAGCTCCTATTTCATAGACATACCTGCCCTGATCGAATGTTATCCTGTCATTATCCGGATCCCAGAACCACAAATCAGCACAATCTATGTCGATTGATACTCTTTTAGTCTGACCAGCGGGTATGGTAACTCTCTGAAATCCCTTAAGCCTTTTTATCGGCCTCTGAAGTGAAGCAGGACTATCAGGAGTCTTTAAATATACCTGTACAATCTCATCTCCATCAACTTCCCCTGTGTTTTTCACATCAACACTGACAGTGATCTTATCGTTCGGAGTTATTGCTGTCCGGCTTATCTCAAAATTGCTGTATTCAAAAGTCGTATAGGAAAGACCATAACCAAACTCATATGATACATCCTTGTCAAAGTACCAGTAGGTGCGCCCATTCTTATTGGTCCCGCCCCTTAGAGTATAATCTGTAATTTCCGGCAGGTCGTTAACTGATTTGTACCATGTTGCATTCAGCTTACCTCCAGGGTTTACATCACCGAAGAGGATCCTGGCCATGGCAGTACCCTGGGCCTGACCGTTAAAACCGGTCCATATTATACCTGCAACATTTGGCAGATCTTTAAACTGTTCTACTTCAACCATGCCAAGGCTCTGCATAACGACAATCGTATTTGGATTAACTGAAGCAACCGCTTTAATCAACTCATACTGGTTTCCGGGTAGCAGCAACGTAAACCTGTCAGCCTCTTCATTGGCTGTTCTGTCGTCGGTACCGACAAATACAATTGCCACATCCGATGAAGAAGCCATGGAAAGTGTCTCCTGAGGGATGGATGCTTTTTCAGGAGCACGGTAAACAAGTACCAGTGTCTGATTTCCTGATAATCCCATACTATTAAATTTGGTTGATACAGTTCTGGATCTGCCAAAACCCATACCCATGCGCATGCCAGGCTGAACTCCCGGAACATTAACAGATGCCAGTAAGTTTCCGGTCGGGGAACCTATCCTTGCTTCAACTATCCCTCCTAGTCCGGGGGCCGACAGATTGATCCTAATGGAATCTATATTGCTGACATCTACATTATTGTATGATGTCCAGTCACCATCCTTGATACCCCTCAGGGAAGGTGTATCTGACATACCGGAACTGATTACTATTCCTTTTGCAGATTCATTGAATTGTGTTGCATCATACTCTGTGACTGATCCGTCAGCTTTTACCATTTCAAATTCCATAATATATAGGAAATTGCTCCTGCTGGACGTATTGGCCCCTGTACTATTAACTACTTCTACAGATAAGCCCTTTTGTGATATATAGTCTTTTATGCCTGCCAGTGGTGTTACCATATTTGATTCAGCCGGTCTTCCGGAATAAGGGCCCAATTCGACAGTTTCTGCCTGTGGTCCTAATACGGCAATTTTCTTGATTTCTCTCAAATCAAGTGGAAGTGCCTTGTTATTTGTTTCGGGTACTATACTATTCTTTAACAACACCGGTGTTTTTGTAGCAACCTCTACAGCGAGGGCAATGTGGCCTGGTGCATCAATGACATCAGGCTGGATATGTCCATACGGGACTTTACTTTTGGGATCAAACTCCCCTAATCTCATACGTATTGTGAACATATTAACTAGAGCCCGATCTATGTCTGCTTCGGTAATCAAACCCGCATTTAGTGCATCAATGGTACTTGTCTGGTAAACACTGCCGCAATCAGTGTCAACACCGGCTTTAAGCCCCATTGCTGTTGCTTCTGCGTGGTTCTTCGCATAATGATGGCCGTTAGTAATATCATCTATAGCGCCACAATCGCCTGTAACATATCCGTTTAACCCATAAGTTTTACGTGCAACTGTGTCAATGAAGTATTTACTTGCTGAAACAGGTATTCCATTCACTGAGTTGTAGCAAGACATTATAGCTGGTAAGTTATCTTTCTCAATAAGTTCCTTATAAGGAGCAAGATAAAACTCTCGCATGTCCCTGTCATCCATATCTGAACTGCCTGTATGGCGGTTGAATTCACTATTGTTTGCAAAGTAATGTTTCCCGCAAGGAACAGCTTTCAGATAGGTCGGGTCATCGCCCATCAATCCACGGATAAAACCACCTGCAATCCGGGAAATTAAAAACGGATCTTCCCCGAATGATTCACCTGTTCTCCCCCATCTGGGATCTCTGACAGGTTCAACAACAGGTGACCAGTAAGTAAGAGTAAAAATGACGTCAGAATTGAATCCCCGTGCTTCTTCGGAAATAACTGAAGTTTCCCGCTCCATTAGCACAGGATCCCAGGCAGAACCAACAGCGACACTATTAGGGAACGAAGTTGCAGACCGGTTACTGTTGCTATACCTGCCCACAACTCCATGAAGGGCTTCACCCCACACATTATATGCATTAACACCCAAACGTGGAACGGCCGCCATATTGTTACCCAGCAGACTTTGTTTTTCCTCGATGGTCATTCGTGATACAAGATCGGCTGCTCTCTCCTCAAATGAATAAGCAGTGTTAAGGTAAATAGGTTTTTTTGTAGTTAATGTTCCCGGCATGAAAGCCACAATCGCAAAAAAAGAAACTACAAAAAGACATGATCTGAAAATTCTTTTTTTCATCTGTTAATAATTATTAGGTTCAAACTTGTTGTGCGGTTAAGATGCCAACCATTTTTCAAACTATCGATATGAAGTTCCTATCCTTAATAGAATATTATTCCCGATAGTATTTAACGGGATAATCATTTTTCACATCTCAGCAGTAAGGATTATTTATCAAAAGATGCATCGAAAGCAACATCCGACGGAGGAAAATCCACAGACCGGACAAAATCACAAGCTTCTTTTGCACCATGCTCACGATCCATTCCGTTATCTTCCCATTCAACTGACAATGGACCGCTGTATCCAATAGAATTTAGTGCTCTGAGAATTTTTTCAAAATTGATATTACCACGGCCGAGGCTCCTGAAATCCCAATAACGTCCAGGTGCACCAAACTCAGTATGTCCGCCGAAAACGCCAGCGTCAGTCGGGACATCCGACCAGGCAACATCTTTCATATGCACGTGAAAAATCTTTTCTGCGAAAGTATAAATAAACTTCACATAGTCAACTCCCTGATAACCAAAATGTGAGGGATCGTAGTTGAATCCGAAAGCAGGATGGTGATCAATAGCTTTAAGTGCCCTGTGTGCTGAAGCTATGTCAAAAGCTATCTCTGTAGGATGAACTTCCAAAGCATATCGTACACCAATTTTCTGGTAAGCATCAAGGATCGGTTTCCAACGTCTGGCAAACTCTTTGTATCCTTCATCAATCATTTCCGGAGTAACAGGCGGAAAAGAATAGAGATAATGCCAGATAGGGCTTCCCGTAAATCCGTTGACTATGGACACACCCAGACGGGCTGCCGCTTCACCGGTCTTTATTATCTCAGTAGCTGCCCGCTGTCGCACACCTTCCGGATCGCCATCTCCCCAGACATATGAAGGAAGAATACCTTTATGGCGTTGATCTATGCGATCGGCCACTGCCTGACTAACAAGATGAGTAGAAATGGCAAATACTTTTAATCCGTATTTGTCAAGGATTTTTCTTCTGGCAGCGCAATAAGCTTCATCTGCCTTGTCCACTTCAAAATGGTCTCCCAGGCAACCTAATTCCAGGCCGTCGTAACCAAAAGATTTTGCCTTTTGACATACGGTCTCGAAAGGTAAATCAGACCATTGTAGTGTAACCAGTGTAACAGGTCTATTCATAACATTTAATTTTTAGATTAATAGTAATCATATTATGGCTTCTTTGTAAAACACAAATTCGGAAATTATTAATTTATAAACAAGAAAAATAAACTATAAGAAGCCAGTTTTCTTTCCTATTTAAGAAAAGAGGCCATTAAAGATAAACTTTCATGGCCTCTTTTATTAATAAAAATTAAATAGAGACTACAAAATCATCAATAGCCAAAGTTCTGTATAAGCTTATCGTTCCGGTCTATTGCAGCTTGTGGTATTGGATTGAAGTACATATTCTGTGTAAATGTATGTGGATGGGCAAGTGAAATTATAGTATATGTCCATACTCCACTATTGTCTTCAGGTACAGTATTTTCAATCAGCATACCGTGCAGATCCTGATTCATGTAATAATCTGCCTCTTTCCAACGCCATATATCGAACAACCTCTTATGTTCAAAGACAAGCTCAATTCTTCTTTCATGCTTGATGGCGTCACGCATCTCTTCCTGTGTCAAACCCACTGGAAGCGGAGGAAGGTCAGTTCCCGGTCTTGCCCTTACTGCATTGACTGCGTCATAAACTGAAGCGTCCGGACCTACCGCCTCATTCTGGGCTTCGGCGTAGCCTAACAGAACCTCGGCATAGCGGTAATAGACATGATTCTGACCGCACTGGTTACCGCCTCTGGGATGCAGGTTGTCAAGTCTCTTCTTGAAATAATACCCCGTATTGCCGACATCATCGCCTCCGAAGTCAATCTCATTAAGAGATGGAGTAACCTTGTCGATACGGGTATAAATTATATCAGTAGTTGTCATCCAGCCCTGCTTATATTCACATCCATCATAAACTATAAACTGGTAAAATCTGTTTTCGCGGCCCACATATGGATTCTGATCATCATAACCTGAAGCAGCATCATCAATATCCAGACCGTTGGCCATCTGATATTGATCAACAAGCTCCTGTGTCGGACAGTAGTTACCCCATGTATAATAGGTGCCGAGTATCCAAACAGGACCACCGTAAGTATCGAAGGTATTTGAGAGGTTTCCACCTATACCAACGCCAACATGTTGCCTGTCCCAGATAACCTCCGAATTATACTCATTTGCTTCATACCAGAAATCGGTCATTGGAGTGAACAGATTGTAATCGCCGCTACCATTATGCCCCCATGTATCGATGAACTGCTTAAAGGATGCAGCTGCTGCTACCCACTGGGAAGGATCAGGAGACGCAAAACTCTGCAGATGATTACCATCGTCCGGAACTGCCGGATCGGCGGAATTATATGCCGGACTTGCTGCAAAGAGCTGCAGCCAGCCTTTAAGCATCAGTGCTGCTCCTAGGGTAGCCCTTCCTGCATCCGTATCACCATGGTTGTATTTTACTTCAAGATTCCCGTTATTGATTATAGTAGTTAATTCATTAATAAGGAAATTGAAGGTCTCTTCGAATGTGCTTCTTGGCAGATATACCTCAGCTTCCTCCATGGTATTCCTGTCCTGCGGTTCTGTAACTATAACAAGGCCCCCTAACAGGACAAACTGTTCACTGTAGAAATATGCCCTGAGGAATCTTGCTTCATCATAACGTTTATCATACCACGCATCGGTATAATTTGCCTTATTTTCAGTTATCTTCTGCATAAACGTATTAAGCTTCCTGATCTTGGTATAGAGAGTTGACCATCCTTCATATTGAGCAGGACCTGTTGTCCCGAACCATACTGAACCGCCTGCACCGCCTGACGCCATAACGATTCCTTTTTTCCAGTTATAGGAAGTGTAGTAGAAACCGGCATCGTTGTCATCTGTAAAATTATCCAGGTTATCTGGCTGATTAGACTTTGGAGGCAGGTCGCGATAAGATGAATTCAGGTATATATCTGCATTGCCTTCGCTTGCCCACATGGTAACTTCATACAGCTTCGATTTGTCTGTAGTCTCCAGGAAATCCTCCTGGTTACAGGAAACAGTATTAAAGAGTATCAGTCCTATAAATGCAATGTTCCTGATTATTTTAAACTTTATCATAGTAATTTATTTTAAAAAGTGATAACTAGAAGGTTACATTTGCACCAACAGTAAATGTCTTCATGTTAGGATAGCCGGTATCACGAACCATTTCCGGGTCCATGAATTTCAGGCCGCTGATTGTAAAGAGATTCTGGCTTGCAACATAAACCCTTATACTCTGGATCTTAATTGCATTTAATACCGATCTCGGCAGTGTATATCCGAACTGTATATTTTTAAGCCTCATGTATGCTGTACTCTGCTGCCAGAACGAGCTTTCCTGCTGGTTGTTGGCAACAGGGTTTGGATGAGCTAACGGGTATTTTGCATTAGGAGTCTCTTTCGTCCAGTGGTTATTATAGAACTCGTAATCGGCGTTACTGTTATTGTTATTGAAAGGAACCGTCATGAAGTTTTGTGTACTAGTTGAGCTCATTGCTGCGCCCTGGAAGAACAGGCTAAGGTCAAATCCTACCCATGTTGCATTCGGATTAAATCCGAAAACCATTAACGGATAGTCATCAGGATAGCCGATTACAACTTCGTCATTGCTGTCAATTTTACCGTCGGGAACGCCGTCAGGACCGCTAACATCTTCGTATTTAATATCCCCGGGTCTCAATGTTCCCCACTGGGTTATGTTATAGCCGTCGTCGCTGTTGATTACACCATCACCATTCGCGTCATCCGAAGTTTGGAACAAACCGAGTGCCCTGTAACCGAAAACAGTATTTAAAGCCCTGCCTGTACGTCTGCGGTTGGGATTATTGTAAGTTGCAGCAGTTTCGAATGTCTCAACCATCTCATTCTTGGCAATACTGATATTACCGGTCACATTTATGTTGAGGCCGTTCTGGAACTGATGCCTTGTGCCAAGCTGAAGTTCAAAACCATAGTTTTTCATCTTGCCTGCATTTTCCTGTGCCAGGTTTAAACCATATTCATAAGGCACTGTAACAGCAGGGCTTAATAACATCCCGCTTCTATTTTCATAGAAAAAGTCAGCTTCAACAGTTAACAGGTCGCGCCACAATCCGGCTTCAAATCCGATATCTGATTTTCTGGAGACCTCCCAGGTAATATTCGGGTTATTTTCAGTGTTAACATAAGCATGCTGCACTATTGTACCAGATCCGAAAGCACCAGCGTTACCACTCAGTGTATAACCGGAAAGATACTGGTATGCCGAACCAGCAAGATTACCTGTTTCACCCCATGATGCCCTCAGCTTCAGGTTGTTGATAAAGCCCAGGGTTTCCATGAAATCTTCTTCAGATATTCTCCATCCAACAGAAACGGATGGGAAAAATCCCCATTTTTTATCTGGAGCAAAATAGTAATGCCCATCATAGCGACCGGCGGACTCGATCATATACCGGTTGTTCCATCTCCATCCTATCCTGTAAACATAACCAATACCGGTGCCCTCATATGAGGTGCCTCCGTTGTCAAAATCATCTTTACTCGAACTACCAAGGTTCATTTCATCTATAGAGATCGCAAAATTATTCCTGCGCGCAGAAATCCAGCTACTGCTCCCTTTATGGAATTCTGCTACCACCAGACCTGTGATATCGTGCCGGCCAAATGTTCTTGAAAAATTAATATATCCCTGGAAGGTTATGCTATTGCCTCTATTATCCTCCTGGGTAAGATATGTATATGCCGGGACACCACCCTCCTGTGTGGAGACCGATTGAGCCCAGGTATATGGAGTAGTAGTCATGTCAATAGTATAATAATAGTAAGGTGTGTGCCATCCCTTCTGATATCGACTGTTTGTGTCGTAACTAAAAGCCGCCTTCACGCTTAAGCCTTTAATAAAAGGAAGCTGCTGTTCAATAGCTATACTAGACATGAGGGTGGTATTATCGACATGTTCGTATCCGTCACTATTAAGAAGAGCAACAGGCGAGTTACCAGCAAACTGACCCCACAGGCCGTTTGAATAATAGATTGACTCGGTGGGTATAAACTTGTAACCGCTTCTGAAAAGCTGTGCTGCCGAAGATGCAACATCAAGGTCGTTGGTCCTTTCCTGTGATCCGATGAAACCGAATGTTACGGTTGTGATATTCGTGACGTTTGCGCTAAGGTTCAGATTATAGTTAAACCTGTGGTAGCTGACATCTTCGAACAGACCTGCCTGCCCAAAGTATCCCAGACCTGCGAAATACTTTAATTTGTCGGTACCTCCGCTTATCTGCAGATCGTGCTTCTGGATAGGAATTGTAAAGTTAACCAGGTCATCTGTATTGCTGTCCGGGTACCTGTCGGGGTCACTGGCATGCAATGAAGCGTAATTTGCAATAGTTTCCGGGTCAAACGGCACAACTGCGTCGGGATTCTCATTAAGGGTTGCTTCATTACGAATCTTCATGTAATCAACGGCATTCAGCAGATCAGGATAGTAAGTTGGAGACTGCACGCCGTAATAGGTATTGAATGTCAGAGTCGGTAATCCTTCCTGGCCTTTTTTGGTGGTGATAAGGATAACCCCGTTTGCACCATTCAATCCGTACGGTGCAACAGCAGCAGCATCTTTCAATACTGTAACTGATTCAATAATTGCAGGGTCAACCTGATTGAGGTTGTCCCTGATGACACCATCTATAACAATCATAGGTTGATTATCACCTGTAGTTGCAATACCCCTGATATGGATATCAGTATTATCATCACCAGGCTGTCCTCCGTCCTGTCTTGTGAGCACACCGGCCAGTTTACCTCCCATTGCGCCCGTAATGTTTGATGTGGGAACCTTGGCAACCTCTTCACCCTTCACAACACTGATAGCTCCGGTAACTGTGGTTCTTCGCTGTGTACCATAAGCAGTAACAACAACTTCGCTAAGACTTTCAAGAGTTGGCTCCATCGAAACATTTATTGTTGTCTGGCCTGATACAGGAATATTTTGAGTAACATATCCAACAAATGAAAAGACCAATACTGCATTCTGATCAGGTACCCCAATAGAATACCTGCCATCTGTATCAGTAATTGCTCCGGTTGCTGTTCCCTCAACCTGAACTGTAGCTCCTGCAAGCGGGTTGCCTGTTTCATTTGTAACAGTTCCGGATATTCTCAGCTGCTGTGGAATCGCAGTCGCATCTGTTTGATTACCAATGGCGCTGAGAATGAGCTGATTGGTAGCATTATCGTTGGATGTATCCTGTGAATATGCATTTTCGCATACACATAATGCTGCTACCAAACAAAAAAGAGTAAGAAAGTTCGTAATTCTAAAGAATTTTCGCGGACCAGATTTAAAATCTGTCCTTAACAGATAGTAGTTTTTTTTCATAATTTGAATTGGTTAATTCATCAATTTGCAAAATGATTTCACTACGTGATTTGCATAGTTTTAATTAAATAAATTAAAAACTGGATGAAAATCAAGGGTTTTGAGGCACTCATGTTATTAACAATCATATTATTAATAAAAGTATAGGGTCAGGTTAATATTATAGATAGCTAATGTATAATAAAAAATTAAGATATACAAACAATTCCAGTTTATTTATATTAATTGCTACTTTCCCATTTCCCAAAAACAAATTACCATATTTTTATAGGTATTTTGATAATAAAATTAAGTTTTTGTAAATATCAGATTCTT
>CAZQVL010000028.1:0-44963 GCA_964596715.1 uncultured Rikenellaceae bacterium | reverse complement strand
GCCAGGGGAGGATAGTTTGGAGAATTAAAAGCATTCAGATGTTCCGCACTGAACTTTGTGGTACGGTTACCACGTGTAAGTTTATTATCAAAATAAATACAAACTTCAGGCACAACAGGTTTGCCATGCTCCATTGTTGCTGCAATCTCAATTGAGGTAATAAGGTTTTCCCTGCCGTCAGTCCGTAAAAGACCTATGGGTAACTGCGACCCGGTGAATATTACAGGTTTTTCGAGACCTTCAAGCATAAAACTCATTGCTGAAGCCGAATAAGCCATCGTATCGGTCCCGTGCAGCACAACAAATCCATCAAAATCGTTATAGTTCTTTTCTATTGCTTCAGCTATTTTTACCCATATAACCGGGTCAATATCAGAAGAGTCCTTAACCGGATCAAATGAGAATGATTGTATATCGTATCCAAACTTACGAAGCTCGGGTACATGATCCGTAATATGCCTGAAATCAATTTGAATAAGCGATTCGGTGACGGGATCGTGAACCATTCCGATAGTTCCGCCTGTGTAAATAAGCAGAATGGAAACCTCCTTTTTGTCTTTCATGTAGTTATTTCAAATATTAAAAAGATCAGATGAATTTGAATATGTAAGTGATGCCGTTTGTTCTTCACTCAAACCTGTAATCTCAGCAAGCTTACTGTTTATCAGGACTAAGTATGAACTTTCGTTCCTTTTCCCTCTGTGCGGAGCCGGAGCCAGATATGGAGAATCTGTTTCAAGTATTAAGTGTTCAGGTCCGATTTCTTTAACGACCTTATCCAGTCCTGAGTTCTTAAAAGTAATCATTCCTCCTATACCAAGCTTAAATCCCATTTCCAATGCCCTTTCAGCGTCCTTTATAGTGCCCGAAAAAGCATGAAAAACACCTTTCAGTTTTTCACCCCTGAATTCTTCAAGTGTTTCGAAAACTTCAGGAAAAGAGTCTCTTGAATGAATTACCACAGGCAGGTATGATTTTATTGCAAATTCAACCTGCCGCTTTAACGCACTCATCTGTTCTTTTAAATGAGTCTTATCCCAGTAGAGATCTATACCTGTTTCACCTATAGCTATAAATTTGTGTTGTGTTAAGAGTAACTCCATCTGATCGAGCTGGTAACCATAGTCATCTTTTACAGATGTGGGATGCAGACCTATCATGGGTAAACAGATGCCCGGGTATCTGCTCCCGACTGAGAGCATAGTTTCAATTGATTGCAGATCAATATTAGGCATAAGAAGTTTTACGACTCCGCAGTTAACAGATCTTTTTATTACCTCATCCCTGTCGTTATCAAATTCCGGGAGATAGATATGAGTATGTGTATCGATTAATTGCATCAAACAACTCCCTGGGCTATCATTGCATCGGCAACTTTTACAAAACCACCTATATTGGCACCATTAACGTAATTGACAAATCCATCTTCCTTCTTCCCGTATTTCAGGCATGTATCGTGAATATTTTTCATGATTGTATGGAGCCTGTTATCAACTTCTTCGCGCGACCATGGTAACCTCATTGAGTTTTGTGTCATTTCAAGTCCTGAGGTGGCGACTCCACCGGCATTGGCAGCTTTTCCTGGTCCATAGAGAATCTGAGCATCCAGGAACACTCCCACTGCGTCAGGTGTTGAAGGCATATTTGCTCCTTCGGAAACACATATACATCCGTTTTTTACAAGCAATTTTGCTTCTTCCCCGTTTATTTCATTCTGTGTTGCATTCGGCATCGCGATCTCGCACTTTATCATCCAGGGTCTTTTACCTTCAAAATACCCAACGCCGTATTTTTCAGCATATTCCTTTATTCTTCCCCTCCTGACATTTTTAAGATCCATCACATAATCCAGCTTCTCTTTATCAATACCTTTCGGATCGTAAATAAATCCGTTTGAATCGGAAAGAGTGACAACTTTGCCTCCCAGCTCGGTCACTTTTTCTGTTGCATACTGAGCTACGTTTCCTGATCCTGAGATACATACAGTTTTTCCCTTAAGACTGTCGCCGCGAGTGGCAAGCATTTCCTGCGCAAAATAGGTAGCCCCGTATCCTGAAGCTTCAGGGCGGATCAATGAGCCTCCCCATTCAATACCTTTACCGGTAAGAACACCGGTAAATTCGTTTTTAAGTCTTTTATACTGACCAAAGAGGTATCCTATTTCCCGGCCACCAACACCTATGTCGCCTGCAGGAACATCAGTGTCAGGCCCTATATGCCTGAAGAGTTCAGTCATGAAGCTCTGACAAAACCTCATTACTTCATTATCGGTCTTACTTTTAGGATCAAAATCAGAACCTCCTTTTGCTCCACCCATGGGGAGAGTTGTAAGGCTGTTTTTGAAAACCTGCTCAAAAGCAAGGAATTTCAGTATCCCGAGATTTACTGTGGGGTGGAACCTGAGACCTCCCTTATAGGGTCCTATCGCACTGTTCATCTCTATTCTGAATCCACGGTTGATCTGAATCTCTCCTTTGTCATCAAACCAGGGTACCCTGAAGATGATAGTCCGTTCTGGTTCAGCTATCCTCTCCATTATTTTTGAGTGCTTATACTTAGGATTCTTTTCAATAAAGGGTATAAGGGATTCAGCAACTTCCTGAACAGCCTGATGAAACTCATTTTCACCCGGATTTTTGGCTTTTATCATAGCCATGAATTGTTGTACTTTTGGATCCATAAAGACAATATATTTTAAAGATTTATTGAAGTGCTAAATTTATAAAAACAAAAGAAATACCCTATCAGTAGGCTTAATTATTTCAGATTGTCCGGTACAGATTACCCGGGTAGCATTTGAGTATGCCTTTAAACTCCATCTGAAGGAGTATGGATGATAATTTATTAACCGGAATTTCAAGAGTTCTGCAGATATTATCAATGGTCAGTTCTCCTTCTTTCATCAATAATTCATATATCAGTTTTTCTGTTTCATCAAGGTCGGAAAACAGGGTTTTCTGAACAACTGTTTTTGCTTTTTCAGGTTTCCAGTTAAGAAAGTACTCAATATCGTCAGCACACTCTGCAAGTGCAGCTTTGTTGTTTTTAATGAGGCTGTTGCACCCTGCTGACCATTGATCCCCGGGTCTTCCGGGAACAGCGAAAACATCACGGTTATATGAATTAGCAATATCGGCGGTTATAAGTGCTCCACCCATTATACCTGACTCGATGATCAGTGTGGCGTCTGACAGACCGGCAATTATGCGGTTTCTTTTAATAAAATTATTGCGCTCCGGCAGAGCATCGGAAACAAAATCTGTCAACAGACCACCCTGTTGCATCATTGCGCTGGCAACTGACCTGTGAATGGAAGGATAGGTTGTTTTAAATCCATGGCCCAGAACTCCTATGGTTTTTAAATTGCTTGCAAGAGCTGCTTTATGTGATGTTATATCAATACCATAAGCCAGACCGCTGACAATAATAAGGTCAGGGTAATACGCTCCCAGGGACGTGATAATTTTTTCGCATATCTCTTTTCCCTGCGATGTGGCGTTGCGTGTTCCGACAACACTGAGTATCTTGGAAGCATTCAGATCGCAGTTTCCTCGGAAATAAAACACTACCGGAGAATCATCACATTGCCTGAGCCTGAAAGGATAATCATTATCGAGGTAGAAAAAGGTTTTTATATTATTTTTCTCAACATATTCAGCTTCTTTTTCTGCAGTGTCGAGATAAGATCTTTCGCTGATATATTTTGCAATACCGGTTCCTATGCCGGGTATTTTTACCAGATTCCTGTAAGGTTCACTAAAGATGGCTTCCACGTTTCCGAAATAGGAAACAAGTTTGCGGGCATTTATATCACCAATACGTGGAATAAGCCCCAGAGCAATTTTATGCTTCAGAGATATTTCTGACATAGCACGAGAGTTTGAGACATGTACAAATATAAAAAATGTAGGGATGAAATGCATTGCGTTCCTACATTTTTTATTATGGTGTTCCTACATTTTTTTTGGTGGCGGAGGTTGGTGAGGGGTATCAGATCACTCCCATATCGAGCATTGAATTTGCCACTTTCAGGAATCCGGCAACATTTGCTCCCTTAACGTAGTCTATATAACCATCACTCCGTTTTCCATATTTGACACACTGACTATGAATATTGCACATGATCTCATGGAGCCGTTTATCAACTTCCTTGCTGCCCCAACTCAGTTTCATCGCATTTTGTGTCATCTCAAGACCTGATGTGGCAACTCCACCCGCATTGGATGCTTTCCCGGGTGAAAACAGCAGCCCGTTACCCTGGATGATTTCTATGGCTTCCGGTGTGCAAGGCATGTTTGCTCCTTCACAAAGACAGATGCACCCGTTATCAACCAGTTTCTGTGCATCTTCTGCGTCCAGTTCATTCTGGGTGGCACAGGGCATGGCAATATCAACCTTTACTTCCCATGGTCGCTTACCTTCATGAAATTCGACTCCCTCAAAAGCATAGGAGTATGGTTTAACAATATCTTCATTTGAAGCACGAAGTTCAAGCATAAATTCAATTTTTCTGCCAGAAACACCATCAGGATCGTATATATAGCCATCCGGGCCCGAAAGAGTGACTACTTTAGCCCCCAGTTCAGTTGCTTTAGTGACTGCCCCCCAGGCAACATTGCCGAAACCACTTATTGCTATCCTTTTATCCTTGAAAGCTTCTTCCTTTGTAGCAAGCATTTCCTGAGCAAAATATACACAGCCAAAACCTGTGGATTCCGGGCGGATCAGCGAACCTCCCCAGTTGCTCCCTTTACCGGTAAGTACACCTGTATGATCACCTGTGAGACGCTTGTACATTCCATATAAAAAACCTATTTCACGTCCTCCGACACCTATATCACCAGCCGGAACATCAGTTTCAGGTCCGATGTGTTTCCAGAGTTCCAGCATAAATGACTGGCAGAAACGCATAATCTCCGAATTTGACTTGCCTTTAGGATCAAAATCAGAACCCCCTTTTGCGCCACCCATAGGCAGGGTGGTAAGAGCATTCTTAAAGATCTGTTCAAATCCGAGGAATTTAAGGATCGACAGGGTTACACTGGGGTGAAAGCGAAGACCTCCTTTATATGGACCAATAACATTATTGAACTGGATACGGTAACCAAGGTTTAATTTTACATTACCATCATCATCTACCCACGGAACCTTAAACACTAAAACGCGATCAGGTTCAACAATCCTTTCAATAATATTTGAAGATTCAAACTGGGGATTTTCATTATAAACCTCCTCAATCGACTCAAGCACCTCTCTTACTGCCTGTAAATATTCAACCTCTCCGGTATGTTTCTTTTCGAGGTTGTTCATAATTTTATCGACATTCATTATTTCTATTTTATGTTAGTAATCAGGGTCAGGAGATCCAAAGTTGATCTACAGGTTTAACATTAAAAATGACGTAACTCATATAAATGAATGATAACCCTCACGCTTTTGGAACATATTGATCGAGACACCGGAGCAGTTTGGCTTTTTCCTCTCTTTTAAGTACGCTTATATAGATAGGCGGGTATTTTGCTATTCCTTCTCTATAACGTTGATAGAGTATTATACTTTGTTTCAGTCCAAAAAATTTTGAGTCAATCTTATAAGTGGAGAATGTTTTTTTGCTTATCTCAACAGAGTTCTTTCTGCCACCGACCATACCGGAAAAAAAATATCGGATGACTATGCTGTCTCCATCATCGGAGAAGAAGATGTACTGGTAACTGAGAAACATCGGCAGGAATGCAATAATAAAATAACATCCGACCAGAATTAAAGTCCATGCAGTATCATTCATCCCAAGCACCGGGAATTTTATCAGTTTTGCCACATATGCAAGAACAATATAGATCAGTAATAATACTGTGGCAGCGAACAATCTGATTCTGAGGCTAATGATAGTTTTGCTGTTATTGAAGGTCATCTCGGCTAATTTTTGTAAACTTAATCTGTTTTTTTTAAATAACCTTAAATTACTGTGTAAAAAGGCTGCAGGGTACCGGAAGCTCTTTTTATTCTTATCGTCTTGCCTTAAAGAATTTCATTATCAATTCACTACACTCTTTTTCCAATATACCGGCTTTGATTTTAATTTTTGGATGGAGCAGGTTGCCTTTGATTCCTGTATATCCCTTTTTTTTGTCAGGTGCTCCATAAACAAGTCGAGATAGCTGACTCCAGCCGATAGCACCCGCACACATGGCGCATGGTTCAATTGTAACATAGATAGTACAGTCAGTCAGATATTTGCCTCCCAGGTAATCAGATGCTGCTGTTATAGCCTGCATTTCGGCATGGGCGGTTGGATCTCTGAGGGTCTCGGTAAGATTATGAGCCCGGGCTATAATGATACTATTACATACCACCACTGCACCAACAGGAACCTCTTGTTTATCAAATGCTTTCAATGCCTCATCCAGCGCGACTTTCATATACTTCTCATCTGGATCCCGGTTCATGACCGTTTTTATAAATATTATAAAAGTAGGAATAAAAACGAGATTTTCTGATCTCTTGCCAATCTGATAATTTTCTTATTTTTGCTGAAATCTATCAAAGAAAAGATGTACAGAACACATACATGCGGTGAGTTGAATTTAAACTCGGTTGGGCAAGATGTTATCTTATGTGGATGGGTGCAGAAATCAAGAGATCTTGGCGGAATGACATTTGTTGATCTTCGCGACCGTTACGGGATAACACAGCTTGTTTTTAACATGGAAGAAAAAGTTGAATTATGTCAGAAAGCACGAAAGCTTGGAAGGGAATATGTTATTCAGGTAAAAGGATTAGTCAGGGAGCGCAGTAATAAAAACCTTAAAATACCAACAGGTGAGATAGAGATTGATGTTATTGAATTAATAATACTGAACAGGAGTGAAATACCTCCGTTTACAATTGAAGAGGATACAGACGGAGGAGAAGAACTGAGGATGAAATACCGTTATCTGGACCTAAGAAGAACTTCCATTAAAAACAACATTATATTACGTCACAAGGTGGCACAGGAGGTTCGGAAGTATATGGATTCCATTGGATTTATTGAGATTGAAACACCTGTTCTGATCAAATCAACACCAGAAGGAGCACGCGATTTTGTAGTCCCTTCAAGGATGCAACCCGGAACCTTTTATGCACTACCACAATCGCCCCAAACACTTAAGCAATTGTTAATGGTGTCAGGATTTGACAGATATTTTCAGATAGTAAAGTGTTTCAGGGATGAGGATCTGCGGGCTGACAGGCAACCTGAGTTTACACAGATAGACTGTGAGATGTCATTTGTGGAACGGGATGATATTCTGGATACATTTGAGGGACTGGCTAAATATCTTTTCAGGCAAATAAAAGGGATTGAGATCAATGAACCGTTCAGGAAGATCCCGTTTCATGAAGCGCTTGAGGAATATGGAACAGATAAGCCTGATCTTCGCTTTGAGATGAGAATTACTGATCTGACTACCGTAGCAAAAGGTTACAACTTTGATGTTTTTGACTCTTCGGAATATATCGGAGGAATTTGTGCCGGTCAGTGTTCTGAA
The DNA here is from genome assembly GCA_964596715.1 of uncultured Rikenellaceae bacterium. Taxonomy (GTDB): domain Bacteria; phylum Bacteroidota; class Bacteroidia; order Bacteroidales; family VadinHA17; genus LD21. The sequence goes on along the minus strand of CAZQVL010000028.1, from coordinate 37,434 downwards.
TACACTAGAAAACAGATCGATGAACTGACAGAGTTAGTAAAAAGACCTCAGACAGGGGCAAAAGGTCTTGTTGCTGTTAAATATAATCCGGATGGGACATTAAAATCGTCGGTTGATAAGTATTATACTCAGGAGCAACTAGGTAAGTGGGCTTTTAAAATGAACGCAAAACCCGGGGATCTGATGTTGATACTGGCTGGTGAACGAAACAAAACTCTGGCGGCACTGTCGGAACTGCGTCTTGAAATGGGAAACCGTCTGGGACTGAGGGACAAAGAGAAATTTGTGCCTTTGTGGGTAGTTGACTTTCCTCTTCTCGAATGGGATGAGGAAACAAAAAGATTTTATGCAATGCATCATCCGTTTACTTCACCAAAACCTGAAGACCTTCACCTTATGGAAAAAGATCCGGGTAAAGTAAGGGCCAATGCATATGATCTTGTGATAAACGGTGTGGAGATTGGGGGAGGCTCAGTGAGAATATCTGATACGGAGATCCAGAGACTTATGTTCAGGGTGCTGGGTTTCAGTGAAGAGGAAGTTAATAATCAGTTTGGATTTCTTCTTGATGCTTTCAAATACGGAGCACCTCCGCATGGAGGTATTGCTTTTGGGTTCGACAGATGGGTTGCCCTCTTCGGAGGTCAGGATTCGATACGTGATTTTATTGCTTTCCCGAAAAACAATTCTGGGCGTGATATTATGCTTGATACTCCTGCTGCAATCTCAGATCATCAGCTAAGGGAGCTAATGCTGAGTATCAAATCAGGGAAATAAAACCAGTTACTATTTATTTGCCTTAACGAAAAAGGTTAATAAGGATAACCCCGTTAGCACCTCTTGATCCGTAGATTGAAGCAGAAGAGCCTTTAAGAACTTCAATCGATTTAACCATCCGCGGTATTATGTCGTCAATCGAACTGACAGTCATCCCGTCCACAACAAAGAGTGGTTCACTGCTCAGCATGTAAGAGTTAACACCATGAATTGTAATAGATTTGCCTGCTACCGTGACACCGGGTACCTCACCGCGTATCATATCATAAATTGAAGTGTACGCAGCATATCTCTCATTGGTTCCGTCAATTTTATTAACCGGAGTAGTAAGGTTCCTCCTCTTTACAGTACCGTAACCTATGTTAATCTCTTCCTCATCTTGGACATCGTTCTGATTATCTGCCGTTGAGGGAATTACAGATTCAAATACAAAATTGATCCTCGTTTTTCCATCAATGGCAACTTCACTTATACCGGCTGTCAAAGTAAATACTCCAATTTTTTGAGCGGTCGGCCTGACTTTAACTTTGTAAAATCCCCTGTTATTGGTGGTATTGTTGGTTTTTTCATCATCAATCATTATAATGGCATCTACAACAGGTCTCTGGGCGGCATCGGTGACATATCCTGTAATCTTAATCTTTTTATTGCTTTTCTGTCCGCATAATGTTACACCCGCCATGACAGAAAGCAAAAGGATAAAAACGACTCTGAGTTTCATGGTTCCTTAATTTATTTAACGATGCAAGTTAATAGTATTAATAACAACAGACAATTAAATTTTGTTAAATGATTTTCCCAATGAGTGTTGCTGAGGTACATCGCTCCATTTGCACCTGAACATATTCACCCTTTTTTTTATTTTCTTTCGGAAATACAACCACTTTATTCTGTGAGGTACGTCCTGATAAAAAATCAGTTGATCTTTTTGAAAATCCTTCAATCAGTACCTCAAAAACTTTGCCAATATCTTTGTTTTTGGATTTCGCGGAAAGATGGTTCTGTAATTTGATAATATCATTCAGACGTGTGGCTTTAATCCCTTCCGGCACATTATCAGTATACTCTGCTGCAGCTTTGGTACCTGGTCTTTCGTTGTATCTGAACATATACGCAAAGTCGAACTCAGCCCATTCCATGAGCGATAAAGATTCTCTGTGATCTTCATCTGTTTCGGTACAGAATCCGGTTATCATATCAGTGGAAATTGCACACTCAGGGAGTATTCTGCGGATAGCATTAATGCGGTCCATATACCATTCACGGGTATACTCACGATTCATAAGCTTCAGTATCCTGCTGCTGCCACTCTGAACAGGCAGATGAATATGTCTGCAGATATTTCTATGTAATGCCATTGTATGGAGAAGATCATCAGAAATATCTTTCGGATGAGAGGTCGAAAACCTTACCCTGAGCATGGGATTAACCAGTGCAACCTGCTCAAGCAATTCAGGGAATCGTATTATTAATTTGTTCATGATCCAGTTATATGAGTTGACATTCTGTCCCAGCAGAGTTACTTCCCTGTAGCCCATATCCCAGAGCTCATATACCTCTTTGAGGATTGATTCCGGATCGCGGCTTCTTTCGACTCCCCGGACATAAGGTACAACACAATATGCGCACATATTATTACATCCCCGCATAATAGAAACGAACGATGTTACACCGTTTTTATCCATTCTGACGGGAGAAATATCAGCATAAGTCTCTTCCTGTGAAAGTAATATATTAACTGTCTTATGGCCGTCTGCCGCTTCATCAATAAGAAAAGGTAACTGACGGTAAGCATCAGGGCCGACCACCATATCCACAAGCTTATCTTTTTCAAGGATCTTTTCCCTGAGTCTTTCTGCCATACATCCTATTATACCGATAACAGGTCCTTTATTCTTCTTTTTTAAGTGCTTCAGTGCATCGAGCCGGTTCCAGATACGTTGTTCGGCATTTTCACGTATTGAACATGTGTTTATAAGTATAAGGCCAGCTTCATCAATTTCTTCAGTCTGTTCATAACCAGCACTTCTTAATATAGCTGCAACAACCTCGCTATCAGCAACATTCATCTGGCAGCCGTATGTTTCTATATATACTTTCTTTGGCACTGGTTGTTTCTTAATAATTTTAGAATCGGGCTACAGGTCCTGTTAATAGTCACCAGCCTGTTTCCAGTTGCCTGACGCCTGTTGCCCGACGCCTGTCGCCTGTTGCCTGATGCCCGACGCCTGTCGCCTGACGCCTGTTGCCCGATGCCCGACCGCACAAAAGTATAAACAATGAATGAGGTATTAAAGAAATATTTAATTTTGCATCAGGAATTTGTAACATAAAATAATTATATGTCAGGTCACAGTAAATGGTCAACAATAAAGCGGAAGAAAGGTGCACAGGATACAAAAAGAGGTAAGATCTTTACGAAGATCATAAAGGAAATTATTATTTCCGCAAAAGAGGGGGGAGGGGATCCTGATGCCAATGCAAGGCTCAGGCTTGCGATTCAGAATGCCAAGGGTGTAAATATGCCTAAAGATAATATTGAGAGAGCAATCAAAAAGGCTGTTGGTGCTGATGCCGAAAGCTTTGTTGAGACCTCTTTTGAGGGTTATGCTCCCGGAGGTATTGCAGTATTTATAGAGTGTCTGACTGATAATAATAACAGAACTATTTCTTCCATACGTTCAGCTTTTAATAAATACGGGGGTAACCTGGGAACAAACGGTTCTTTAAGTTTCCTTTTCGAAAGTAAAGGTATATTCACTATAAGGAATGAGGGATTATCATCACTTGAGGATATTGAACTTGAAATGATTGATGCCGGTGCCGAAGATTTTGATATTGAAGGAGATATCATTACTATCACATCTGCCAAGGATGACTTCGGAAACGTAAACAGGAAGCTTAATGAGCTTGGTATTGAGCCGGAAGAAGCAAAACTGATGAGAATCCCTAATGATACCAAGAAACTTGATATTGAGTCTGCAAAAAAAGTTTTAAGATTCATTGAGGTACTCGAAGATGATGATGATATCCAGAATGTATATCATAATCTTGAAATGACTGAGGAGCTGGCATTGGAGCTTGAAAAAGAATGATAACAATCTTAATAAATAACTGATTACATGGTTAGATTATTCCCGGTATTGATACTTGTATTACTGTTTTCATCCTGCAGAAAAAGTAATGATGAATTTCTGTGGGAAAGATCTTCCGGACAGGGTGAGGCTCTTTTTATAAAAGCAACATCCGACTCAGGATTTGTGGTGTGTGGCAATCTGAACAATAAACCATATTTAGCAAAATTTAACGCTGAAAAAAAGATAGCATTTGAATATAGTTCAGATGAGGATGGATTGTTAAGTACATGCTGGTTTAACACTTCCTGTTATATTGCAGGAGGAAATAAGGGCGGCCAGTTGTTTCTTGTGCGGCTCACCGGTGGAGGTGAAGTGGTATGGGAAAAATCTTTTGATGCCGGTTTTAACATAGACTATACAACTTTGTGCTATACCGGAGGAGGAAATCTTTTAGCTGTTGGTACAGCCAGTCCAGACTCTGCAGGAGCCGAAGGCACGGGACTCCTCTTTATCAGATTCGATACGACAGGTGTAGTAGATATTGAACAGGAAATTTCTGAACCTCATTTTATCTCGGCTAATGATGCAGTTATTGATAATTCGGGAAATATCCTGCTTGCAATAACGCGTAAATCACCTGAGGCCAATACAAAAGCAAGCGTTGCCTGTTATAACGATCAGTTTAAGAAAATATGGGAGACAGAGCTTAATAACAATCCTGATTTCGGAGCAGCAAGTCTTGGTATAGAACTTGACGACAACAGCAATATATATGTTTCAGGAAAGACTGAAATTACCCATGAGGAAGTATTAGTGAATACTTCATTTATGGCGTCACTTTCAGCCTCAGGTATAATAAGGTGGAAGCAGTATCTTGAGAATTCAAATTCAGGATCGGAATTAGTATTTAATGATTTGAATCAGATAATAATGCTTAATAGAAATTGTCTTGTAATCAATATACTAAATCCCGGAGATGGTTCTGAAGCCGGCCGGATGCTGATGTTTGAGGTGTGTGATCCCGGTAATACGGATGCATTTGGATCAGGTCTGGATATTGATCATGAAGGTAATCTTCTGGTTGCAGGATCAAAGGGAGGAAGTTTCTATATGGTTCTGAAGCCTGTTTTATAATTTCTATGATATACACGGTGATATAAAACTTGTTCTTATTTATCAAACTGAAGCTAAAAACCATAATTTTACCCAATGCAAAGTAAATTTCTGATTATTCATTTAGCATTCTTCCTTTCTTTCAATCTTTGCCAGGCACAGGACTTTGTAAGAACATCCGATCTTTTCAGAAGATCAGATGATAATTCAAGGTCGGGTCGTCTTAACATAATCCAGGATCAGGCTATAGATACCCTGATCAGCAGATACATCCTTTATAGTAAAAATTTAAGAGGAGTGGATGGAAATATAGGGATGAACGGCTGGCGTATTCAGATATACAGCAGCTCCTCAAGAGATGCACGTGAAGAATCGGCCAAAGTGCGGGCTGAGTTTATAAGTAAATTTCCTGATATCATTTCATATTCTGTTTTTGATGCTCCGGGTTATTATAAAATCAGGGCAGGGGATTTCAGAACCAAAACTGACGCTACAAAGTATCTTCTGAGAGTCCGCAGAGTATACCCAAATGCATACCTTGTTCCTGATATCATAAATTTCCCGGACGTGAAGCGTAAATAACTATGAGTGATAGTATTAAACATGAATGTGGCATTGCAATGTTAAGATTGCGAAAGCCCATAGACTTCTATATTAATAAATATGGAACATGGGATTATGGTTTGCAGAAGATATACCTGATGATGGAGAAGCAGCATAACCGGGGCCAGGACGGAGCCGGGATTGCCGGAATAAAACTTAATGTGGAACCTGGGAACAGGTATATTTTCAGGCACAGGTCAAATAAAGCAAATCCATTAAAAAAGATTTTCAGTCTTATTTACGAAGATATTGACAAAGCAAACAGGAATCATTGCAAGGGATTAAATGATCTGGATTATATTAAGAAATGTGCTCCTTTCGTTTGTGATGTTTATCTTGGGCATCTCCGTTATGGCACATACGGGAATTACAATATTGACTATGTTCATCCTGTGAGCCGTGAGAATAACTGGAGGTCGAGGAATCTGGTGATAGCTGGCAATTTTAATCTTACAAATGTAGGTGATGTTTTCAGCAGTCTTGTAGATCTTGGTCAGAATCCTGTCGATTTCTCAGATACTGTTACCATAATTGAAAATATCGGGCACAGACTCGATGAGGAAAATGAAAGGGTATTCAGGATATTTAAAGAACAGGGCTATTCAAAAAAAGACATTTCACCACTGATCGAAAAAAACCTTGATCTTGCAAATGTCCTGAGAAAAGCAAGCCGTAACTGGGATGGAGGCTATGCAATGGTCGGAATGGTAGGTCATGGTGATGCTTTTGCAATGAGGGATCCTTCGGGCATAAGACCTGCGTTTTATTACATCGATGAGGAAGTTGTAGTAATTGCATCGGAACGACCTGTTATTCAGACGATCTTCAATGTCAGAACAGGTGATGTTGAAGAACTTCCCCCGGCATGTGCATTGATAGTCAAGGCATCAGGTGAAGCCAATATTGAAAAGATAAGGGAAGAAGCTGAACCACGGAAATGTTCTTTTGAAAGGATCTATTTCTCCAGAGGTACAGATAAAGCAATATACAGGGAAAGGAAGAAACTTGGAGAGTTACTTGCTCAGCCCGTGCTAAAAGCGTTGGATTATGATATTGATAACACAATTTTTTCATATATTCCCAATACTGCCGAAAGTGCTTTTTATGGTCTGATAAAAGGTGTCGAAGACTATATTAATCACTCCAAAACGGAAACCATTCTCGAAAGGGGAGATAAGCTTTCCAGGGAAGATCTCGAAAAAATCATTAACCGCCGGCCGCGGGTGGAAAAAATTGCTGTAAAAGACGCAAAGCTAAGGACATTTATTACGGAGGATAAAAGCCGGGAAGATCTGGTCGGGCACATTTATGATGTTACTTATGGTGTTATCAGACGAGGAATTGATAACCTTGTAGTTATTGATGATTCAATAGTGAGAGGCACAACTCTTAAAAGAAGTATCATTAAAATACTTGACAGGCTTGATCCTAAAAAGATAGTAATTGTCTCATCTTCACCTCAGCTCAGATACCCCGATTGCTATGGGATTGATATGGCAAAGCTGGGTGACCTGATAGCTTTCAGAGCAGCTATTGAACTATTAAAAGATCATGGTAAAGAATCGCTTATCGAGGAGGTTTATAAAGAAACAAAAGCTGAACTCCTGAAACCTGTTGAAGAAGTGAGAAATATGTTAAGGGAAATCTATGAACCCTTTTGTGCTGATGAGATATCCAAAAAGATTTCCTCAATGCTGAAGACAGATGATATAAGGTCAGTCGTAGAGATTGTTTTTCAATCAATTGAAGGGCTTCACCAGGCCTGTCCGGGTCATACTGGTGACTGGTATTTTACTGGGAATTATCCGACACCAGGTGGTAATAAAGTTGCTAATCAGTCATTTATTAATTATATAGAAGGGAAAAATATCAGAGCCTATTGACTCTCATGTGAAAACCATCTGATTTCAAAATCTTTCTTATAGGAAGCAAGATGCCTGTTGATCTTTTCTACATATATATCTCTCAAGGTAATCATAATTCCAGTTTCTTCCACATTCCCGAATTTGCGATTGATAAAAGTGCCAAAGGTTCTCATTGTCGGGGAAAGGTTCATGTATGCATTGATCAGGGGAGGAATGGTTTCGTTGAGGTTCCTGACTTCCCTTGACAGGATTTTGTAATTCTCTTTATATCTCCATCCCTTGAATATTTTCTTCATTTCATCTTCATGTATATCAATTTCAGCAGGCTCAACCGGAATAACCAGACCATCAGGATCACTGAAGTGCCTCCTCAGAAAGTAAAGGATCATATTCCTTGCTTTCTGGTTGAAATGCGGATACATTGTAACTTTACCGAAGACGTATTTAAGGTGATGATTATCGATCACAATTGCACCTAGTCCATCCCATAAGTTATCAAGAGCGTACAGACTTTTCCTCCCCATTGTACGCGACTGATAATCAGGATGAACAAAGGAGCGACCAAGCTCCATCATATGCGGATAATACTTTGTTTTGAATTTTTCCGAGAACCGGAAATAGGCAGATGATGCAAGTTTAGTAACATCGCAGAAGGTACAATCTTTAGCAGGAAAATAAAAACGATATCCGCCAATAATTTCCCTGTTGTCGGGATCCCAGACAATTAGTTGACGCTGAGGATCTTCTTTAGCAATGTCAAATTCGTCAATATCTATATCCTTTCCTGTACCACCTCCTGCATGACGGAACGTGATTTCCCTTATCCTCCCGACTTCATGCATCAGCGCAGGTGAATTATTATGATCGAAAATATATACCTCGTTATCCCCATTATTGGTACGACGTAGCAGTTTTCCGTTATTTAGTTCAGCAATTATCTGATCCTTTGGCAATGGATCAACGACAGGTTTCATTTATTTATGATAAATAATAAATTTCCGAATATTTTCCTGAAAAATTCGGCTGCAATTTACATATTTTTTAAAACAATTATATACTAATATTCGATTCCAGTTCATATGATTTTGATTTTACCCAGTCGGCCCATTCAACATGTGATCTGGACCGGTCAAAGGTCTGCCATGATATTCTCTCCCCGAAGACCAGAAGTATCTTTTTATTCTTCTGTTTGAACATTTCATCGGCTAGATAAAGCATTTCGATATTTGATTTTATTCCAAGAAAATTTCTTATGTTGGAAAGGTTGTAAAAGAAATTGGAATTCCTCCCTGAAAAATATGCAGGAATAATATCCCTTTTGTGTTGTATTGCTTTGGAAATAAAACTTTTATGCCATTTCAGATCTTTTATTATACCTTTTTTCTTTCGCGAACATAATCCTGCAGGGAAATAAAGCATCTGGCATGATGATGCGTAAGCCTCCTCTATCATCCGCACAGCCTCTTTATCCTGCGAGCCATGCTTATTAACAGGCAAAAAAATTTCGGAAAGATTTGTAATGTTCATCAGGATATCATTAACAGGAAATTTAACATCCTTGAAATATCTGGAAAGCTCATATATGAATACAAGACCATCAAGCCCGCCAAGGGGGTGGTTCGAAACAAAAATATATCTACCTGATGAAGGGATATTTTCACTTCCAAATACTTTGTATTCGATCTTAAAATAGTCCAGTCCGGCTTTTATAAAATCTGCATCTTTAAGATTTCCATAGGTTTTCAGAAAATCATTTAGCTCATCCTGATGAACAATCTTCTTCAGGTAGTTTATAAGGAATCGCGGAGTGGTTCTTTTTAATGATGGATTCTTGGAAAATAGAACCTTTTCGACATCAATTTGCAAACCTTCGTTTTTATTCTGGTTATCAGTCATTTATTATTTTGCTTGTAATTATAAGCATAGATTGCAAATTTATCAAAATATTGGCTTTTTGACTCCTGTCTTATAATACTTATAATCGATTTCATCTGCCAAAACCTCGTCTTCATAAGTCCGTCCTGCACTCAGCATTAGAATGGATTCCGTATAAAATATTTCCGGAAAATCAATCTGGCCAATAAATGCTGAAAGTCTGATGAAGAAAGTTATTAACAAAAAAAGAAAAAAGTGGAGCAATGTGGGGTAAAGTGGATATTTTTTATTTAATTTAGCGTTTTAATACCAAAAATGAAGTATGGCCACATTTATTGGTGAATATACGTGCAAAGTGGATACCAAAGGCAGGATAATCCTTCCGATGACATTCAAGAAGCAGATGCCTTCGGGTGCACAGGATCATTTTGTGGTGAGGGAAGATATTTTTGAGAACTGCCTGGTACTCTATTCCATCGAGGATTGGAACAGACAACTGGAAAAAATCAGGAGAAGGATTAATCCATATAACCGTGAGCATAATATGTTCCTGAGGAATTTTTTCAAAGGAACGGCAGAACTGTTGCTCGATGGTAATAATCGAATGCTGATTCCAAAAAGACTGCTTGATATGATCGGGGCTGAAAGGGATGTTGTTCTTGCAGGTCAGGATGGAAGGATTGAGATATGGGCAGCAGCTGTTTATGATAAGATTGACATGCCATCAGGGGATTTTGCCAATCTGGCTGAAAAACTTATGGGTGGAACCATAACTGAGCCCGGAGACTAATGGTATATCATGTACCGGCATTGTTGAATGAGACTATTGAAGGGCTTAATATACGGCCTGAGGGAATTTATGTTGATGCAACTTTTGGAGGAGGAGGACACTCAATGGAGATTCTTAAACGACTAAAAACCGGAAAGCTGATTGCTTTTGATCAGGATGAGGATGCAAGACAAAATGTTCCGGAAGATGGAAAAATGATTTTTCTGAATCAGAATTTCCGGTTTCTCAGAAACAACCTCCTCTTTAATGGTATTGAGACGATTGACGGGCTTTTGGCTGACCTTGGTGTTTCATTTCATCAGTTTGATGAACCTGATAGAGGTTTTACTTTCCGGCAGGATGCACCTTTGGATATGCGCATGAGTAAAAGGAACCCTGTTACAGCTGCCTTTATTCTTAATAATATGGATGAATCGTCACTTGCAGATCTCTTTTTTAAGTACGGTGAGATTACCGGTTCCGGAAAAATTGCAAAAGAGATAATCAGCCTGAGGGATATCAGACCACTGACAACTGTGAACGATATAATGGAAGCTCTGGAGGGACTGACACCGGCACATCAGACACACAAGTATTATGCCAGAGTATTTCAGGCATTACGTATCGCAGTTAACCACGAAATTGATGCTCTGAAGGAGCTGCTGGGCCAAACCCTAACTGTCCTGAATAAAGGAGGGAGACTGGTGGTAATTACCTATCATTCTCTTGAAGACAGGATCGTGAAGAATTTTATGAGGACCGGCAATTTTGAAGGTGAGGAGAAAAAAGATTTCTATGGAAATCTCATTACTCCTTTCAGGCTGATAAACAGGAAAGGCACAACACCGGGAGAGGAAGAGCTGGCTAAGAATAAAAGAGCAAGGAGTGCCAGACTCCGGATTGCAGAAAAAGTATGAAGAATGGCAAAGGACGGGAATAAGAAGAAAAAAGTTACTACAGGAGATTTTATAAAAGATCTTCTTAGCGGTAGTATGGTTTCAGACAGGATAATTCTTAAGAACCTGGGATTTTTTGTTTTTCTGACGTTTCTGGGAGCTATATATATAGGAAACCGGTTCCATGCCGAAAAGATAACACGGGAAATAGCAAGGCTGAACAGTATAGTTAAAGACCTCAGGGCTGAATCACTCTCAACATCAGCTGATCTTATGTATGCAAGCAAACAGTCAGAGGTTTTGAGGATGGTCAGGGAGAAAGATCTTGATCTTGAAGAACTTAAGGTTCCTCCGTATAGACTGGTTGTAGATAAATAAGTAAACAATGGCAGTAAGGGATGAGATAGTATGGCGTAGTGGAGTTGTGTATTATATAATAGTACTGCTGGTTCTGGCTCTGTTGATTCGTATTCTGATTCTCCAGTATGTGGAAAAGGGGAAATGGTCGGCCCTGAGCGAGAAGTATATTTATCAGACTGCAGAGCAGCCTGCAAACAGGGGAGATATTCTAACATGGGATGGGCGTATCCTTGCCAGTTCGGTTCCATATTATAACATCTATATGGACACTCACAGTACCGGAATGGCCAAAGAAACATGGTCCTCGGGAATAAATGGCCTGTCTGATGGATTGGCCAGAATACTGGGGAAACGGTCTGCGGAGAATTGGAAATCTGTGATCACTGAAGCAAGAAAAAGAGGTGAACGTTATTTTCTGATAAAAAGGAAAGTCGATTATAAAACTCTGAGGAGATTGAAAGAGTTGCCGATTTTCAGAGAGGGTCAGTTTAAAGGAGGTTTGATAGCACAGGAGGATAATCGGAGAATACTGCCTCAAAGTGAACTGGCAGCCCGAACAATAGGGTATCTGAGTCTTGGAAGTGAAGGAACTATAGTAGGTATTGAGGGATCTTTCGACAAAGAGCTGGCAGGTAGAAACGGAGTTGTGGTCAAGCAACGATTAACCGGTGGTGACTGGATTGCTGTATCTAATGGTAACAGTATCAATCCCAAAGACGGGAATGACGTTGTGACAACAATAGATATTGATCTGCAGGATGTTGCATCAAGTGCTCTGGAGAAGCAGCTTAGAAAGCATAATGCACACCACGGTTGTGCAATACTTATGGAGGTAGCAACCGGGGATATAAGAGCTATTTCTAACCTTGAACTCTGTAATGACAGACTCTATAATGAGACTTATAATTATGCTATTGGAGAGAGTACCGAACCGGGTTCAACTTTCAAACTTCCTGTTCTGATAGCAGCACTTGAAGACGGAGTAATTGATACCGGTGATATTGTAGATACAGGAAACGGCAGCGTCAGATTTTATGAAAAGACGATCTGGGATACGAAGGAGGGAGGATATGGAAAGCTGACTGTTAAGGAAGTGTTTGAAAAATCATCGAATGTAGGAACAGCTATACTTATTACCGATCTGTACAAAGACAAGCCTAAAGAGTTTGTCAACCGGCTTTATGCTATGAAGCTTAATGACAAACTTGGTATACAGATCAAGGGAGAAGGAACACCATTGATAAGATATCCGGGTGATAAGTTCTGGTCTGGTCTATCATTACCGATGATGTCGCATGGGTATGAAGTTCATATGACGCCATTACAGATACTTACATTTTATAATGCTGTTGCAAACGATGGGAAAATGGTCCGTCCGCGGTTAGTAACAAAGGTACTCAGAAATGGTAATACTGTAAAGAATTATGGTCCTGAGATTATTATTAATTCAATAGCATCACGTTCAACCATCAGTAAGGCAAAAAAGATGATGGAAGGTGTTGTTGAGCATGGGACGGCTATAAACCTCAAAAATGCCAATTATAAAATTGCCGGCAAAACCGGCACAGCACAGATTGCAAAAGACAAAGGAGGCTACAGGCAAGGGGCACAGATATCATACCAGGCGTCTTTTGTTGGTTATTTTCCGGCTGAAAATCCTCTCTATTCCTGCATAGTGGTTGTAAATGCTCCATCGAATGGAGTCTACTATGGAAACCTGGTTGCAGGATCAGTTTTTAGAGAGATATCGGACAAAGTATATTCAACAAGCTTCTTCAGGGATTATGAGTCAGATAACAAGGTAGACAAGCCTGTTTCAGCACCTGAAGCCGGAAATGGGTACAAGCCCGACATTAATAAGGTGCTGTCAGAACTGAGGGTAAGAAACAGACAGGATGTTGATAGTGATTGGATTGCAACACGTGAGAGCGGTGATACAGTAAGGTTCATAGGTGTTGATCACAGACAGGGACTTGTTCCTGATGTCCGGGGAATGAGTCTGAGAGATGCAATTTTCCTGATCGAGAATTCAGGTCTCAGGGTTAGATACAGTGGCAAGGGTAAAGTACTGAGACAGTCACCTGAACATGGTGCAAGAGTTTCACAGGGCACAATAGTGACACTTGATTTACACATGTGATATGGTTGTACTAAAGGATGTTGTCAAAGATATTGGTCTCATCTCCTTTTCAGGAGATATGGATAGTGTAATTTCCGGAGTCGCATTCGATTCCCGCAAAGTTGCTTCCGGAACTCTTTTCTTAGCAGTAAAAGGCACAAAAACCGACGGACACAACTATATCGGGGAAGCAATCAAATCAGGTGCTTCAGCTGTAATCTGTGAAACCCTTCCGGAAGTTGCTGATGCAGGTGTTACATGGATCAAAACAGATGATTCAGCAAGAGCGTTAGGGATCATTGCATCGAACTACTATGGAAATCCTTCCTCCTTACTCCGTCTTGTTGGAGTAACAGGCACAAACGGAAAAACCACTATTGTCACACTCCTGCACAGATTGTTCACAAATCTTGGTTACAGGTGTGGGCTCTTTTCAACTGTATGTAACTATATTATTGAGAAAGAATTTCCGGCAACCCATACTACACCCGATCCGGTACAGATTAACAGACTTATGAGTGAGATGGTAATGGAAGGATGTGAATTTGCATTTATGGAAGTGAGTTCCCATTCCGCTGACCAACAAAGGATCGCAGGTTTGAAGTTTGCCGGAGGTGTTTTTACCAATCTTACACATGACCATCTCGACTATCATAAGACATTCGATAAATACCTTCAGGCCAAGAAAAGCTTTTTTGACTCATTGCAGTCCGGTTCCTTCGCCCTTTCAAACACAGATGATAAAAATGGCATGGTAATGCTACAGAATTGCAATGCCCATAAATATACATATTCAGTTGGGGGAATGGCTGATTACCGATGCAAAATTATTGAACAGGGATTTGAAGGAATGAACCTGCGAATAAATGGAGAGGAAATATGGACAAGATGCATTGGTGAATTTAATGCTTCCAACCTTCTGGCTGTTTATGCTGCATCAGATCTTCTCAATGCTGACAGAAAAGAAGTACTTCCAATCCTGAGTGATCTTCGTCCTGTAACTGGCAGGTTGGAACTAATTGAAACACAGAGTGGGAGACTGGGGATAGTTGATTATGCTCATACACCTGATGCGCTGTTTAATGTTATTAAAACATTAAATAAGCTGCGTGAGAAACGACAGAAGTTAATAACTGTCGTTGGAGCAGGAGGAGACAGGGATCGGATTAAACGTCCGCAAATGGCAGCTATTGCAGCTGAAGGGAGTACACGACTTATTCTTACATCTGATAATCCCAGAACTGAAGATCCTGAAAAGATACTGGATGATATGGAATCGGGAATAACTCCTGAGATGAAAAGTAAAACGCTTAGAATAGCCGATAGGAGGGAAGCCATAAAAACAGCTGTAATGCTTTCGGAGCCGGGAGATGTGATCCTGTTAGCCGGTAAAGGTCATGAAACGTATCAGGAGATCAATGACGTAAAACATCATTTCGACGACAGAATTGAACTAAGGCTCGCTTTATCAACTCAATAGGAATGAATAATGCTTTACTACCTGTTTGAATATCTTAACAAATTGAATTTCCCTGGCGCAGGGATGTTTTCCTATATCTCTTTCAGGTCAGCCATGGCAGTTATTACATCACTCATTATTTCACTTCTTATAGGTAAACGTGTTATTGGATATCTTCAGAGGAAACAGGTTGGAGAAGTAATCAGAGAACTTGATCTGGAAGGTAAGTACCGGAAAACAGGTACTCCTTCCATGGGAGGGATAATAATTCTGACCTCAATAGTAGTGCCAACCCTTTTATTTGCAAAACTGGATAATGTCTACGTCATACTTATGCTTCTTACAACCGTCTGGTTGGGAATAATAGGTTTTCTTGATGACTACATCAAGATATTCAGGAAGAACAAAGAAGGACTGGCAGGCAAATTTAAAATTGTGGGGCAGATAATCTTGGGACTCATAGTTGGTCTGACACTTTTTCTTAGTGATGATGCTATCATTATGGAAAAAGTAAATATCTCCGACCTCTCCAGTCGCGAAAAGGTTGAGCTTCTTGATGTGGCTCCTCCGTACCCTGACCAGGATGAGGTTGCTATGGAAAGAAAATCAACCAAGACCACTATCCCTTTTGTAAAGAATAATGAATTCAATTATTCATGGCTTGTTGCATTTGTTCCCCGAAACCAACGTCAGATATGGACATGGATCGTGTTTGTTGCAGTTGTTATATTTATCGTAACTGCCGTTTCAAATGGAGTAAATCTGACTGATGGTCTGGATGGACTTGCAACAGGTACCTCAGCAATAACAGGAACTGCTCTGGGAATTCTTGCCTATGTATCAAGTAATGTCTTTTATGCTGATTATCTGAATATTATGTATATACCCCATTCAGAAGAGCTGGTGATTTATGCCAGTGCATTTATCGGGGCAACAATTGGATTTTTGTGGTATAATTCCTACCCTGCACAGGTTTTTATGGGCGACACAGGAAGCCTGGCACTTGGAGGTATTATTGCAGTGTATGCAATTATAATACGGAAAGAGCTTCTTATACCAATACTTTGCGGGATATTTCTTGTAGAAAACCTGTCAGTCGTTCTGCAGGTTGCATGGTTTAAACGAACAAAAAGAAAATACGGGGAAGGGCGGAGAATATTCAGGATGGCTCCCCTGCATCACCATTACCAGAAGAAAGGGTATCCCGAACCCAAAATAGTTACACGGTTCTGGATTGTGGCAATAATACTTGCAGTAATAAGTATTGTGACACTAAAAATCAGATAAAGGTATGAAGAAGAAGATTGTAATACTAGGAGCCGGAGAGAGCGGAACAGGTTCAGCAGTGCTTGCACAGAAGCAGGGCTTCGATGTATTCGTTTCTGAAAAAAATATGATTAAACAGACCTACAGGGAAATTCTTGAAAAATACAATATCAAATGGGAAGAGAATACTCATACTGAGAAGGAGATTCTTTCAGCAGATGAAGTTATTAAAAGTCCGGGTATCCCCGAAAATGCTACGGTGGTCAATGTAATTCGCGCAAAAAATATTCCTGTGATCTCCGAAATAGAGTTTGCGGGCAGATACGTAAAGGGGATAAAAATATGTATAACTGGCAGCAATGGCAAGACAACAGTAACAAATCTTATTTACCATATTCTGAAAAAGGCAGGAAAGAATGTCGTTATGTCCGGTAATGTCGGAAATAGTTTTGCAATGTCAGTCGCAGGAGGAGATTATGATTATTATGTTATTGAGCTGAGTAGTTTTCAGCTTGACGGGATGTTCTCATTCAAGGCTGATATTGCCATCCTGATGAATATTACGTCTGATCATCTTGACAGGTATGATTATCAGCTTCAGAACTATGTGAATTCCAAGCTCAGAATTACACAAAACCAGGCAAGCTCGGATTTTTTTATTTATTGGGCTGATGACCCCATTATTAAGGCTGAATTATCAAAGAAAGATTTCGGGATGACCCATCTTCCGTTTTCTGTTACAACTGGCAGGGGAATGGCAGCCTATATTGAGGAAGATGAAATAATTATTGATTACCTACATAAAACCAACCTTATGACAATTCACGATCTGGCACTTAAGGGCCGTCATAACATTTTCAATTCGATGGCTGCAGCCATTGCAGCCAAAGTTCTGAATATACGTAAGGAGATCATCCGGGAGAGTTTATCGGATTTTCAGGGAGTTGAGCACCGATTGGAGCCGGTAATAATGGTTTGCGGTATCAACTTTATAAATGATTCAAAGGGTACTAATGTTAATTCAACCTGGTATGCTCTTGAATGTATGGATACTGATATAGTCTGGATTGCAGGTGGCATAGACAAAGGGAACGACTATTCCGAACTGTTTCCTATGGTAAGGCAAAAGGTCAGGGCCATAGTCTGCCTTGGCAAGGATAATAGAAAGATTATAGAAGCATTCAGGGATAAAGTACCAACCATCGTTGAAACCACCTCAATGGAGGAGGCAGTAAGATCCGCTTATTACCTGGCCAGGAAAGGACAGACAGTATTGTTATCGCCAGCCTGTGCAAGCTTTGACCTCTTCAGTAATTATGAAGACAGGGGAAGGCAATTTAAACAGGCTGTCAGAAATTTGTAAATAAGGATAATATGCAGAATAGCTGGTTTACAAGAACATTTAAAGGTGACAGGATCATATGGGCTCTTATAGCTATTTTTATGATCTACTCATTGCTGGCTGTCTACAGCTCATCAGTAGGTGTGGCCTTTACAAAATACGGAGGCAATACAACCTATTTCCTCAGGAGCCAGTTTTTCATGCTGGTTCTGAGCCTCTTTATAATCATTATTGTACATTACCTTCCCTACAGGATTTATTCATCACTTGCCGGATTGATACTACTGTTTGCCATAGGCTTGCTCATACTTACCCTGATATTCGGAGCCAGATTAAACGAGGCAACACGTTGGCTTGAAATACCAGGTACAGGATTCAGGCTGCAGACATCTGATGTGGCGAAAGTAGCTCTGGTTTTATACCTCGCCCGTGTATTATCCCAGTATCAAAATGAACTTAAGAATTTTGCCCTGGTTACAAAATACCTGGTTGTTCCTGTAGGTATTGTCTGTGGATTGATACTTCCTGAAAACCTGTCCACGGCATTGATGATCTTTGGTATAAGTATGATAATTATGTTTATCGGACGGGTACCTTTTAGGTTTCTGCTTGCCTATACCGGTATGGCTCTTATCGGGGTCCTGATATTTGCCCTGGTTATCAGCACATTTACAGAAGATAACCGGGTTGAGGTATGGAAAGACAGGCTTGAAAGTTATTTCTCGGGAAGAGCTGATGAAGATGCAGATTATCAGTTGAATCAGGCAAAGATTGCTATTTCAACAGGAGGATTGATCGGAAAGGCTCCAGGCAAAAGTACCCAGAGAAATATGTTACCTCAATCTAATTCCGATTTCATTTTTGCTATCATAATCGAAGAATACGGACTCCTGTTCGGAGCAATCCCTCTGATAATGGCATATATGATCCTGTTGTTCAGAGGAATAACCATTGCAAGAAAGTGTGAAACCGCGTTTCCTGCATTTCTGGTGATGGGTCTTATAATAATGATAGTTGTTCAGGCAATGCTTAATATGCTTGTGGCAGTGGGATTATTCCCTGTTACCGGTCAGACTCTTCCAATGGTAAGCTGGGGCAGGACTTCTGTTCTGGTTATGAGTTTTTCGATAGGAGCAGTACTGGGTGTAAGCAGGGTGGTTAATGCAAGGATTAAAAAGGAGGAATTGTCTGAGGAAGGGATTACAGATGAAGGAGACAGAATACATGAACCTTCAGCAGCATAAAAGAGTGATTATCAGTGGTGGTGGTACCGGAGGTCACGTCTTCCCGGCTATATCCATCGCCAACGCACTCAGGAGAATCAATCCTGAAATAGAAATTCTGTTTGTTGGTGCGGAAGGTAAAATAGAAATGGAAAAGATACCTTCTGCCGGGTACAGAATTGTCGGATTACCTGTTGAAGGTTTGAAGAGGAATAATCTGTTGGGTAATTTCATTGTATTTATAAGACTTCTGAAAAGCCTCAGACAGGCTGGCAGAATCATAAAAGATTTCAGACCTGATGTTGTAGTTGGTGTTGGCGGTTATGCCAGTGGGCCGATCCTCCGGCAGGCAGGGAAAAGGGGAATTCCCACACTCATACAGGAACAGAACAGTTATGCAGGCATAACAAATAAACTCCTCGCAAAAAGAGCCTACGTAATTTGTGTTGCTTATGACGGAATGGAGAAGTATTTTCCTGCTAATAAGATCATTAAGACAGGAAATCCAGTTCGCCAAAGTTTTAATAATCTAGATATTCTGCGGGATGAAGCCTTTGATTTCTTCAAGCTTAAGAAGGAATTACCTGTAATCCTTGTTCTTGGGGGATCGCTTGGAGCCGGGACAATAAACAGGGGTCTCTCACAAAACATTCAAAGAATGGTTGATTCCGGATTACAGTGGTTATGGCAAACAGGCAGATATTATTATGAAGATGTCAAAGCGCTTGTCTCTCTCTCATTGACCGATCACATTTTTGTTTTAGATTTTATTAACAGGATGGAGTATGCGTTTGCAGTAGCAGATGTAATAGTCTCAAGAGCAGGGGCTGGTACTATATCAGAGTTATGCCTGGTTGGGAAACCCGTGATACTTATCCCTTCTCCTAATGTTGCAGAAGATCATCAAACTATGAATGCAAGAGCTCTTGTTGAGAACGAAGCAGCCGTTATGATACCTGATGATCAGGCAGTGACGGGAGTTGTAAATGAGGCAATCAGACTTGTGGGTGACGATGACAGGAAAAGAATGCTTGCAGAAAACATAGCAAAACTGGCATATTATGATGCCGATACGAAAATTGCAAAAGAAATACTTAAACTGACAGAAGAATGATAGATATTAAAAATTCAGATGGTATCTATTTTGTCGGGATCGGTGGTATCGGCATGAGTGCTCTTGCACTATATTTTGTTAATGCTGGATACAGAATAGCAGGATATGACAGATCTGAAACCAGCATTACTAAGTCTTTATCTGAAAAAGGATGTAGTATTTCCTACGAAGATAATGTTGAAAGCATGCCCTTCCTGTTCAGAGATCTTTCAGGTAAAAATAAAATACTTGTGGTCTATACACCGGCTATCCCTTTTGAAAACAGGATACTGTCATATTTCGGGACCAATGGCTACAGAGTGCTTAAGAGATCTGAAATACTTGGAGTAATATCTTCCCAAACCGACACTATTGCTGTCGCAGGCACCCACGGTAAGACAACTATTTCTACAATGATTGCTCATATACTTAAGCAATCTAATGTTGATTGTTCCGCATTTCTCGGAGGAATATCAAAAAACTATGACTCCAATTTTTTACAGGGAACAGGAAGGTACACTGTTATGGAAGCTGACGAATTTGATCGTTCCTTCCACAGATTAAGTCCGAAGATAGCTGTTATAACCTCGCTCGACGCTGACCATCTTGATATTTATGGTGATTATGATACAATGATAAGGTCTTATAATGAATTTGTAAATAAGATCAGACCCGGAGGCATACTCATCGCTAATAATAGAATCTTTTCAAAGATAATCATCCCTGACGGAGTTACCTGCTATACATACGGCACTGATCCCGGAGCTGATTACAGAGCATTTGAGATTATAAGGAAGGATGATTTTTACAGCTTCAACATACAAGTACCTGGAGGAATTATTAATGATTTACATCTTGTATTTCCGGGAGTTATAAATGTAGTGAACCTGACAGCTGCCATTTCAGTTTCTCTGATATGCGGTGTAACAGAACAGGAGGTACGCGAATCCGTTGTTTTATTTAAGGGAGTAAAGAGGAGATTTGATATACGGATAAACATGCCTGGACTTGTTTACATTGATGATTATGCCCATCATCCGGAGGAGATAAAAGCATGTGTTGATTCAATTAAGGAAGTTTTCAGCGGCAGAAAGATAACCGGAATTTTTCAGCCACATCTTTATTCGCGTACACGTGATCATGCTGAAGGATTTGCCAGAGTACTGGACAGACTTGATGAAGTGATCATTCTGCCGGTTTATCCGGCAAGAGAAAAACCTATCGAAGGAGTGTCGTCTGAACTGATATTCATGAAAATGAAATCAGATAAAAAACAACTTGCGGAAATGGATGAAATTCCCGGGAAACTGGATGTTAATAATCTCGATATACTTTTAACTATCGGAGCGGGAGATATTGAAAAACTGGTAGAACCAATTGAAAAGAAGCTTAAGATGGAATTCAGAAGATGAAAAAAATTCTGAGGATATTGTTGATAGTACCTGTATTATATCTGCTTTTAGTGCCTGCATATTTTGCACGGACTTCATATTCCAGGCCCTGTAGCGGTATTGAGATTATTATAGCCGATTCGGCAGAGTATAACTTTGTAACAAAGGGAGAGATTCTCAATCTCATTAACAGAAGCAGTAACAGAATTCTTGGAACACCGTTAAAAGATGTTTCAGTGTCAGAAATTGAGAAGAGAATTGATGTTCTGAGGGAACTAAGAATAGCTGAGGTTTATATGTCCATTGACGGGACTATTCATGTTTATGCAGATCAACGAAATCCGGTTATGCGGGTAATGGCTGTTAACGGGGGTGATTATTATGTTGATGATGAGGGTTTTGTGATCAGGAGAAGACATCTGTATACACCAAGATTACATATTGTAGGCGGTAATGTGAATATTACTTCAGCCATGCTGAACGGAGTCAGTGTACTTGATACGACTATAAAAAAGACAATATTACGAGATATTTTTTATCTGGTTGATTATATAAGAAAGAACAATTTCTGGTCGGCACAAATAGATCAGATATACGTCGACAACTACGATGAGATCGACCTCGTTCCCAGAGTCGGAAACCTCATGGTACATCTTGGCACAATTGATAATTTCGAAGGAAAACTGAAAAACCTGGAAGTTTTTTATAAAGAAGTGTTACCGGAAGTTGGATGGAACAAATATTCTATCATTAATCTGGAATACAAGGATCAGATTGTTTGTAAAAAGAGATAAACAGGAACAACTATATTTATAACTATGAACAAGACAGAACAGTATGTAGCAGCGATCGACATAGGTACTACAAAAATTGTAGCGATTGTCGGCACAAAGAACGAGAATGACAGAATAGAGATTCTCGGTCTAAGTAAAGCGCTTTCCAAAGGAGTTAAAAGAGGCGTGGTTCTGAATATTGAAGAGACCGTCAACGCCATCCGGACAACCGTTGAGGATGTACAGAGAAGATCAGGTATATTGTTTTCGGAAGTCTTTGTTGGTATAGCCGGACAGCATATTAAAAGTATGAAAAACAGAGGCTATATCATGCGTGATTCATATGAGGATGAGATAAAGAAAGAGGAAGTCTTTAAGTTGATTGAAGATATGCATAAAATACATATTGAGATAGGTGAAGAAATAATTCATGTTATTCCCCAAAATTTCATAGTTGATAATGAGACAGGCGTTAAAAGTCCAATAGGTTTTTGTGGGAGGAGGCTGGAAGCTAATTTCCATATAGTTATTGGCCAGGTGGCGGCCGCAAAGAACATCGAAAAATGCATAAGGAAAGCAGGTCTGGTAGTTAAGGACATGATTCTTGAACCACTTGCATCAGCCGATGCTGTCCTCACAGATGATGAAAAGGAGGCAGGAGTGGTTCTTGTCGACATCGGAGGAGGCACTACCGATGTTGCGATTTACTATGATAATATACTACGTCATACAGCAGTTATCCCGTTTGGAGGTAATGTTGTAACAAAAGATATCAAGGAAGGTTGTTCTATTCTGCAGCGGCATGCAGAGCAGCTTAAAATACAATATGGCTCTGCTCTTGGGGATATTGCTCCTGAAGATAAAGTAGTATCTATACCCGGAATAAGTGGAAGGGAGCCAAAAGAAATCTCTTTTAAAAGTCTTGCTTATATAATCCAGTCGAGAATGGAGGATATAATTGAAATAATCAACTTTGAAATACAAAATTCCGGTTATACAGATAAGCTGGCTGCAGGAGTTGTAATTACCGGGGGTGGTGCCATGCTGAAACATCTGATACAGCTTATGAAGTTTAAAACTGCCATGGATGTCAGAATAGGTATACCGAACGAACATCTATCTGGTCATGCCAGAAACGAAATTAACCAGCCCATGTACGCTACAAGCGTTGGTCTGATAATGCGTGGATTTGAATATCTGGATACTTACAAAAAAGTATTCAGCGCGGGCAAAAAAGATGAATATGTTAAACCCATGATAAGCGAATCTCTGGTTGAAGAAGCAGAAGAGTCAAACTCCAGGGTAAACGAAGAGGAAAAGATACCTCTTACTGAAAAAATCAAAATTATGCTATCAAAAATTTTTGAAATTGAGGATCAAAAAATAAGCTGATATGAGGATATGGTTGGATTTAATAGATTACTGTTCATAAACATTTAAAAATCAACACAATGGAGGATGAAATAATGGATTTTGATCTGCCTGTGGAAAGATCATCGATTATAAAAGTGCTGGGAATAGGTGGCGGAGGCAATAACGCTGTGAATCATATGTTTGAAAAAGGCATCAAAGGTGTTAACTTTGTAGTCTGCAATACAGACCATCAGGCTCTGGAAAGGAGTCCGGTTCCCATAAAAGTACAAATTGGCGAATCACTTACCGAAGGACGCGGTGCAGGAAGCAAACCGGAAATTGGCAGGCAGGCTGCCATCGAAAACCTTGATGAGGTGATGAAGGCAATCTCGGGTAACACAAAAATGGTGTTTATAACCACAGGAATGGGAGGGGGTACCGGGACAGGAGCCATACCTGTTATTACAAAAGCCTGTAAGGATTCCGGATTACTAACAATAGCTGTGGTTACTATTCCATTCAAATCGGAAGGTAAAATAAGGATCAGATATGCTATAGACGGAATTGTCGAGCTCAAGGATCATGTGGATTCCTTACTGGTGATAAACAATGAAAAGCTAAGGGAGATTTATGGTGACCTGGGCGTTTCAGCTGCATTTGCAAAGGCCGATGATGTGCTGGCTACAGCCGTAAAAGGAATTGCGGAGATAATTACTGTTGCAGGATATATTAACGTTGATTTTGCAGATGTGGAAACAGTGATGAAAGATTCAGGTGTGGCCATAATGGGAATGGGTGTAGCAGCAGGCCAGAACAGAGCAATTAAAGCAATTGAAAATGCTCTTGCCTCACCACTACTGAATTCGAATGATATAACTGGAGCGAAAAGTATATTAATTAATATTTCTTCCGGGACAGGTGAACATGAGCTGACTGTGGATGAACTTGGGGAAATCACTGATTATATCTACGATGCAGCTTCCGAAGATGCTCTGATCATAAGGGGTCTATCACAAGATGAAGTCCTTGGTGAGAGTATAAGTGTTATAGCAATAGCCACAGGCTTTGAACCAAACAGTATCTTCCAGCCATACAAACGAAAACCACCCCAGAAGGTTGAGCTTGTAACAGATAGAAATCCGGTTCCGGCAGGTAGTATTCCTGAAAAAGGTGAAGATATTTTCACTGTACACGACAGGAAACAACGATCTATAATTACAAGTGTTGACTCTGAAACACAGGGTGAGCTCGATTTCGTTTACGAAAATACTCAAGAGATGAGCGAGATACGGGGTGACAAATCAGACAAGGATGGTGAGTTTAACGAAGAGCCTGAAATAAAACTTCGAAAAGTCAAGCATATTCAGAGCCTTCTCAAGAAAGAGGGTCTTTCAGGGAAAACAATCAAGGAAAATATCGATACATTTGAAGATGTCCCGGCTTATATAAGAAGAAATATGTCTCTTGGTTCCCATGATAATAAGAAAGAACGCAAGGTGTCAAAATTCACTCTGACATCAGATGATGATGATGAACCTGTTCTGAGGGAGAATAACGCATACCTGAATGATAATGTGGATTAGAAACAACCTTTTGTATAATAAACAACATGGTAGGGACGTTGCATGCAACGTCCCTACTACTATGCTGACATATCTTTCAGTTATTCCCGTAATGCCGAGCGTAGTTTTTAACACCGCTCGACGTAGTTGTAGACTATGCCGAACTCATTAAGTGTGGTTCAGTATCCTTTTGTAATAAACTCTTCCATATTTTCTATATTTGCTCCTGATGATCAGACATCTTTCTATATTATTGCTTCTTTTAATCACTTCTGGTTTGTATTCACAGGAAAAGGAAAGCCTGAAGCCCAGGATTATCAAACAATGGAGACTTTCCACCGATTTTACTGAAGAGGTAGTTATTCCATTCGATACAGTCTTTTCATTGTTCAACCGTTACAGGATTACAGATAAGTATTCATCGGTGAATGCCTACCCGGGTAATTATGGCCTGCCATTTTATCAGATCAGGTTCTTTGACAGGATAAACGACCACGACCGATTTTTTTGTTATTACTATTATCCTTTAATGTATTTATCTGAAAGGACAGTTTTTATGAATACTCAGGTTCCGTTTACTGAACTGGTCTGGACTTTCGGAGGTCCCCGGAATATAGCTGAACAAACATTCAGGGTCAGGCATTCGCAGAATATTAACCGGTTTCTCAATTTTGGATTAATATATGATATTATATATAGCTTGGGACAGTACAGTTACCAGCGATCAGACGATAAAAATTTCACTTTCTATACTTCATATACCGGAGAAAAGTACAAACTCTATTTTTCAGCTGGCATTAATAATCTGACATCCTACGAAAATGGAGGGATAAAAGACAATAGTCAGCTTGCTCAGTTTGAAACACGGGATGTTGCTGTAAACCTTGGCGGACTTAATACGGCGAATAGTATTCTTAAAAACAGGAGCCTGCTTCTGGTCCAGCGATACACTCCAGGCAGAAAAAATACTTCACAACCAGATTCATCAGGAAAGAAGAATACCCAGTCATTCAGGTTAAGCGGAACATTTTCACATATTATTGTGCTTGAAACCAACAGGAGAACCTATTCAGATAATTCTCCCGGTTCAGGATTTTACGACACAGTGTTTATAGACCAGTACATTACATTTGACTCTTTATCTTCACGCAGTCTTAAAAACACTCTCAGGTTTGATTTTACAACCGATACGTCGCGTAAATTCAGGCTTGGGGGCGGTTTTGGCATCAGAAATGAATTATTCAGATATAGTCAGATCATACCAACACACGATCTGGATAAAGCAGATACTGCTGTGTGGAAACGCAGCAATAATGTGCTGGTAGGGCGTTTGTATAATGATATAGGAGAAAAATTCAGATGGATAGCCACGGGTGAATTATTCCTCAATGGCTATAGATCCGGCGATTTCAATATTAACGGTGAAATCGCCAAATCGTTTGATCTGAAAAATGGAAGAGCGTCATGGATCATCACGGGAGGATTCACCAGTTATCAACCCTCATTCTGGTACGGGCAGTGGGGAAGTAACCATTTTGAATGGCAGAATAACCTCAACAAGGAATTCAGGATTGATATCGGGACCAACCTGTCATACCCTGCGCGCAAGACAGAAATCAAGTTTAACTATGCAATAATTGATAATTATACTGACTTTGGTTACGATGCACTTCCTTCGCAGCATACAGGAGGCCTTTCCGTAGGTGCTCTCACCATAACCAAAGAGTTAAGAGCATGGAAATTTCATCTTGCCAACGATATCATTCTGCAGCAATCCAGTAATCCTGATGTTCTTGATCTGCCACTCATTGCGTTACGTACTGCTGGTTATTTCGAGCATCTTTTCTTCTTTAAATCAACCAATGGCAGGTTGAATACACAAATCGGGATCGATTTAACCTATCATACCCGTTATCATCCTTATTCATATATGCCTTCCACAGGCAGGTTCTACAGACAAAACCAGGTTTCAACTGGCAACTATCCCTTTCTTAATGTTTTTCTGAATATTAAGCTTAAAAGGACAAGAATGTTCCTTATGTTTGATCATGTTAATTCGGGGCTGACAGGGTATGATTACTTCTTAATACCATCTTACCCATTGAATATCAGGATGTTCAGGTATGGAATCGCATGGACGTTTTATGATTAAAAAATTGTTGTATCTTTGCACCTTCAAATTTTTAAAGGTTTATTAACGAATACAACGATTTTGAAAAGAAAATTTTTAATACTATTCTCAATAATTATCATCACACCGATATCCTGTTTTGATAACTTAAGGATAACACAAGTGAATGATTCTGTAGCAATCGATCTTAACGAAATTAAGCTGAGAGGTAAACTGATTGCTATTACAGATTTTAATTCTACAAATTATTTTATTTACCGTGGTGAACCAATGGGCTTCCACTATGAGTTACTGAAGGCTTTCTCGGATCATCTCGGAATCGATCTGGAGATTATTACCGAAAATCATCTTAAGCGTGCTTTTGGGATGCTTAAATCAGGGAAAGCTGATATTCTGGCTATTGGACTTACTGTGAACGAGTCCAGGAAAAAGGAGATTCAGTTTACTGAACCTGTTGATGTAACCAGGCAGGTTCTGGTTCAGCGAAAACCTCATAACTGGAGGGAGATGACACTGGAATCACTTGATAAGAGCCTGATCCGGAATCAACTCGACCTGGCACAAAAGACTGTTTATGTACAGGAAGGATCATCACATATTGAAAGGCTTCACAACCTTGCGGGGGAAATAGGTGATTCGATTGCTATAATTGAAGTTCCATATGATGCGGAGAAATTAATTAAACTGGTTGCAAACGGTGAGATCGATTATACTGTTTCCGACGAGTATGTAGCACAGGTTATTGCAACCTATTATCCTGGTATTGATGTAGGCACCCCGGTAAGTTTTCCTCAGAATATAGCATGGGGTTTAAGGAAGGAAAATTCTGAAATGCTTATGCAGGAATTGAACGGATGGCTCCGGTCATTCAAAAAAACACCGACTTTTGCTCTTCTGTATGCTAAATACTTTAAGAATTCAAGAACCAGTATAATAGTCAAAAGTGATTACTATGTTCTTAATACAGGCAAAGTGTCACCATGGGATGATATGATTAAATCGTACAGCGACAGTATAAGCTGGGACTGGCGGTTACTTGCATCCCTGATATACCAGGAATCACGTTTTAAAGCGAATGTTGTTTCATGGGCTGGGGCCTATGGACTTATGCAGGTGATGCCTGCTACAGGAGCGAACTTGGGTATTGATATTACTACTTCACCCCGCAACAATATAAAAGCCGGAACAAAGTATATCAACTGGCTTCATTCGATTTTTGATGAGAGAATTCCGGATGAGAATGAGCGTCTGAAGTTTATACTGGCTTCATATAATGCAGGGCCGGGTCATGTTCTGGATGCAATGAAACTGGCAGAAAAGAATGGGATGGATCCTCAAAAATGGGATGGGAATGTGACAGTATGGTTATTAAAAAAATCGGAACCACGGTATTATAACGATATTGATGTAAAAAGCGGTTATTTCAGAGGTACTGAGTCAGTAGCTTATGTTGATGAGGTT
Source organism: uncultured Rikenellaceae bacterium (assembly GCA_964596715.1). Classification (GTDB taxonomy): domain Bacteria; phylum Bacteroidota; class Bacteroidia; order Bacteroidales; family VadinHA17; genus LD21. The sequence continues at coordinate 8,926 of CAZQVL010000028.1, read as the reverse complement.
CTGGAGAGGTATGAGCGTTATAAAAATATAATTCCTGTAAGTGAGAATTAGTTGGAGTGTACCCCCTAAGTACCCCCAAGGGGGGATTTTACCCTGTAAATTCCGCTTTGCGGAACTTTAAATTCTTTGTTTTCTTTATCTCCATTTTTACCGACCTTTGCATTTTTGTCTCAATTTTCTCCCCATTTGTGTTTTCCCGATAGATCGGGACAGGCTCCCTAGGGGGGGAAAATATTCTGGATTTTGCTGCAATTCTGCTAAATAGCAGAGTGGATTTTCTCCCCCCCTGGGGGGAGATGCCGAGCTTGCGAGGCAGAGGGGGTTGTTACTCGTACCTCAGAGCTTCGACAGGGTTCCTCGTAGCTGCTCTCCAGCTCTGCCAGCTCACTGTAAGTAATGCAATCCCCAGCGCAAGTGCTCCGGCTAAGCCAAATATCCACCAGCTCAGTTCAGTTTTATAGGCATAACTTTCGAGCCATCGGTTCATGACATACCAGGCAATCGGGACAGCTACTACAAGAGCAATCGCTACCCATGCAATGAAATCTTTATTGAGCAGGGCGAGTATTTCAGTAACTCTGGCACCATTTACCTTTCGGATGCCTATCTCTTTGGTGCGTGACCTGCTGCTTTGAAAAGATACAACAAATAAACATATCATCGATAAAAACAGGCTAATGAAGCAGCAGCTCCCTATCAGCCATAGGTAGTTTTTGTTTTCTCGATGAAACCATTCGAAACGCTCTCCAATGGTTTCCATATTAACCGGATAATCAGGAATTAGTTGCTGCCAGATATATGTGATTGCTTCTTTCGCCTGTGGGATTTGATTTTCAACCGTTTTCACCATCAGATGGCTGCCGTTGGAGTTAAAAGATATAAAACCAGGTTCCACAAATGACTTCAGGCTTGAGTAATGAAAGTCTTTCACTATGCCTGCAACTATCTTATTCTCCATGCCGGGTAATTCTTTTCCTATTAAATTCTGATCAGTAAAAAACCTGGCCAATGATTCGTTAATCAGACACTTGTCCTTGTCGGATGCAGGATTACCCGTGAAACCTTCACCTTCAATAAGTTCGATCCCCAGTGTGGAAAGATAATTTTCATCACCGACAAAACCTGCGGGTGAGTATTGTTTTTCTATACCATCTTTCTCGTAATCCAATAAAACCAAGAAATGTTCCAGAACAGGTGAGGCTGTTGTAACAGAAACGTTATCAATTGATGTATTCTTCATAAGCTCTTTCCTGAAGACTGAAATTTTCTTTTGATGTGAGCCTGGTATCTTTACTTCAATAACCTGCTTATCCAGTCCTATTTGTTTGTTGGTAACATATTTGATTTGCTTGATGATGATCATTGAACAAATGATAAGAACAATGGAACTTGAAAGCTGAAAAATATTGAATGCAGGCAGTTGAAAACGCTTACCTGTAACTTGTACAGCGGGTTTAATAATGTTGATGTTTACTTTCGAACTGATTCGATATGAAGCAAAAAAGAATGTAATTAACAACAGTAGCACTACTACTGCAGAGAGAATAAGTATTTGTTTAGTCTGGAGAATAAAACCGGGAGTAATATTTGCGGCTGTCAGCAAATTGAAAAACGGTATAGCCCATAGCATCAGGAAAAAACTTAAAACAAAAGATATGCTTATGATAATCAGGTTCTCGATCATAAAGGTGACAATAATACTGAATTTCGAACCTCCGTTTATCTTCCGTACAGTATACTCTCTGGTTTTTTCCAGTAAAATGTTGTTGATCAGACCAAGATAATTAAACGAAGCAATTCCGATTATCATAAGTCCAATTACCAGAGCAATCCATAAGTCTCTTTTATCACGACTGGCTTCAATGGAGGATCCTCTTGTGGTATCAAAATAGGCATTCCTGAAAGGCTCAAGGTAATATTGCCCGGGAGTTCCTCCATGAATAACAGGGATCGTTGTTTTATTGGCTTCAAATAGTATTTCCAGTTCTTCGGGATCAGCTTCCCTGGTTAATCTAAGGTAACAGCGGCTATCCTGCTCCTTAATAAGGCGAACCATATCGAAACTGATCTGAGAATTCTGAACCGGTTTGTGGAATACTCCGGTGATTACCATCTGTTCTTCACTGTCGCGATTAACCAGAGTAATAACCTGACCAACAGGATCGACGGATCCGAAATACTTTTTTGCCAGGTCCTCTGAAACAACCAGATCGTTTCCTCCGGTTAATGCTGTTTTTGGATTATTGGTCAGAAGGTTGTATGTGAAAAATCCAAAAAAATTCTTTGAAGCAGCAATGATTTTAGTTCGTTCAAACCAGGATTCATTGTTTACGATTATTTTCTGAGCAGCAGCATTGTTAATGCGACAAAAATCTTCAACCTGTGCAAAATTTGCCTGCATATATTCTGCCGAACCATAGCGGCAATGATACATTTTTGCCCCCTCGATCCACGGATCATCGCATTTGAGGGCATAAATCCGGTCTTTCGATGTATGAAAAGCATCGGTATTCAGCTCGAGGCTAATAAACATGGCTATCAGGTTTATACATGCCATACCAATTGCCAGGCTTAAAACGATGATCCCGGAATTAAGTTTTTGTCTTAAAATATTACGAAAGATGATGTTCAGTTTAATCATATAATAGATTTTGATATATCCGTTAATCTCTTTGTTTTTCCCTCAATTTTTACCCCCTTTGTATTTTCCCGATAGATCGGGACAGGCTCCCCAAAGGGGGAAAATTACTCTGGATTTTGCTGCAATTCTGCTAAATAGCAGAGTGGATTTTCTCCCCCCCTGGGGGAGATGCCGAGCTTGCGAGGCAGAGGGGGTTGTTACTCGTACCTCAGCGCCTCAATCCCGATACGCTTCGCTTTCGAGGATTTCGGCTCTCCTCACTATTCGTATCGGAGTGCCTCAACAGGATTCCTCGTCGCTGCTCTCCAGCTCTGCCAGCTTACTGTCAACAATGCAATTCCTAAAGCTAATACACCAGCCAAAGCAAAAATCCACCAGCTCAGGCTGGTTTTATACGCAAAGTTCTGTAACCATTTATTCATTGTATACCATGCAACCGGTGTGGCAATGATAAAGGCAATTACCACCCATTTCACAAAGTCTTTGTTCAGCATAACCATCACTTCAGAGATTTTAGCGCCGTTAACTTTGCGAACACCAATCTCTTTCGTCCTTGACAGACAGACTTGGAAAATCAGTCCGGTTATTCCCATAAGGGTGATGATAAAAGCCAGAATTGAAAAAATAGTGATGGTTTGTCCCATACGCTCTTCCTTTTGATATAACGAATTAAAAAATTCGTCATAAAAAACATAATCGAACATGTAATCAGGCATTATGGTTTCCCACGTATCTTTCAATTGAGCCAGCTGCTGACCAATATTACCAGGCTCCATACGCAGGGTGAGTGTATTCATAAACCTGTTTTTGAATATTAATACTGCAGGTTCTATTACATTGTGCAATGATGAAACATTGAAATCATTTACTACTCCGATAACTGTTAGTCCACCATAGTTCTTGAATTCTTTACCTTCAATATTTTCCCATCCGAATTTATTAAATGCAGCCTGGTTGATAATACAGCTTTTTTCAAGATCACTCTGATGGAAATTGCGGCCATCAAGTAACTCAAGTCCAAATGTCCCAATAAAATCCTCATCAACTTCCATACAATTCAACCAGAACTGGTTATCATTTTTCCCGCTACCTGATCTTGAGTTTATCATTCCGGGCACACCCAGGCTAAGTGTTGACGATTTAATAAATGAAAATTTGCCCAATTCCTGTTTCACCAAGTCACCATTTTGAAAATCGCCCGGCAGGTTTATTCTTATTAAATGTTCTTTATCAAATCCCAGTTCGGCATGTTTTGCGTAGGAAAGCTGTTTATAGATTGTGATGACACCAATGATCAGTACAATGGAAACTGTAGCCTGGAAAACTGACAGAATATTGTTTATTCTACCTCCTCTTTTTCCGGTAATTTCGCCACTAAGAAATTTTCTGATGTCGAATTTAGCGACAAGGTATAAAGGTACAATGGTAGTTATAATAATAACCGTTAATATAATGGTCAGGATTAAAATATTGACCGGATATTCCAAAATAGCAAGAACATCAAGGTCACGTTCAAAGAGCCGGCTGGTTAATGGTTGGACCAATAGAACTATACCGGTTGAAAGAATAAATGAAGCGAGGATACCAACTGTATTTTCAGTGAAATGATATGTTGCCAGTTGTTGAAATCCCGCGCCATTGGTCTTTTTAATCCCTGTTTCGCGCAACCTTGCGAATTGAAACGAAATGGAGAAATTAACGTGATTAAAGATTGAAAGAAGCAGGATTAATCCGGCAATGGCTGTAAAAAGATAGATCATTGATGTATTAGCCGTGCGGTTAAAGTTATTCTTAATGTCTTTCTCAAAATAGATACTGGTGAGAGGTTGCAGCCTCAATTTGCTATCGGTAATAACTGAAAGGTTGTTTGACCGGCTTATCTTTTCTTCAAGCAGCTTATCATTGTCAGCATCATTTAATCTTATATAAATGTTAGCAGGATAAAAACTAATACCATTAATGTCGCTGTGAATAATCCGGAGCTTTTCATCTTCGATGTTAATAAACAAGTCCGAATAAAAACTGGCTTTATCCGGGAAATTTTCAATTACACCTGTTATACGTGTATTGATAAAACCGCCAATATCAATTGTTTTACCTAACGGGCTGACATTTCCAAAGAGTTTACTTGCAAGGTTTTGTGTTATCACTGCCGAATTTACTTCGGAAAATGGTTGAGATGAGAATCCTTCAATAAGTTGTAAGTTAAAGATCCTGAAAAAGTTATTATCTGTTGCTATCAGATCGTTAAGTTTTGCGAAGCTGCCTTCACAGCCAATAATAAATTCCCATCCCGATAAATACTGTACAGGACATACCGTTTCAACTTCGGGATAATTATCGTTAATTTGTTGAGCAAGCTCAAAGTTTAAGTTGCAGTCATTTTCGTCGGAAGAAATAATGCGGTAAATACGGTTATAGCCTTCAAAACACCTGTCAACGGTCATTTCACTGTAAATAAATAAAGTAATAATCAATATCACTGCAAACCCTATAGCAAAACCGGTGATATTAAGAAATGAATAAAGCCTGTTCTTTTTTAGACTTCTCAATGATAATTTTAAGTTATGGATCAGCATTGTAAGTAGTTTTTACTAAGTTTTTTTCTTTCTTTTTTTTTCTCTGTTTTTCCTTTTTCTGTTTGAATTACTTCGCTTATTATTCCTGTCTCAATTTTCTCCCCCTTTGTATTTCCCCCAAAGGGGGAAAATTACTCTGGATTTTGCTGCAATTCTGCTAAATAGCAGAGTGGATTTTCTCCCCCCCTGGGGGAGATGCCGAGCTTGCGAGGCAGAGGGGGTTGTTACTCGTACCTCAGCGCCTCAATCCCGATACGCTTCGCTTTCGAGGATTTCGGCTCTCCTCACTATTCGTATCGGAGCGCCTCAACAGGGTTCCTCGTAGCTGCTCTCCAGCTCTGCCAGCTTACAGTCAATAATGCAATCCCCAGTGCAAGCACTCCGGCTAAAACAAATATCCACCAGCTAAGGCTGGTTTTGTAAGCAAAGGATTCAAGCCATTTATTCATAGCATACCATGAAACAGGAACAGCAACGATAAAAGCAATAACTACCCATTTCACAAAATCTTTATTCAGCATGGTCACCACTTCAGAGACAGTTGCGCCATTAACTTTCCTGATGCCTATCTCCTTGGTGCGGCGTTCAGAAGAAAAGATTGCCAGACCCAGTATCCCTATACAGGAAATTACAATGGCTAATACTGCAAAAAGTCCAATGGTCTTTGCAAAGCGTTCTTCAGAACGGTACATTGAGTCGAACCATTCATCATAAAACTGGTACTTGAATGGAAAGCCAGGCAAAATTTTCTGCCATGTTTCCCGTACATAGTCCATACCCGGACTGGTGCCATTACTTACAAACCTGACATTAATTGTTGTCGGCCTGCCTCTCCCTGTAAAAATAATGCAAGCGGGACCGATCTCATCGTGAAGGGATCTGAAGTGAAAATCATTTACCACTCCGACAATATCATATCCGCCAAAATTATTAAACCGTTTATTCTCAAGATCCTTAAATTCAAAATGTCTCCATGCTGCTTCGTTGATCATACATACTTTTTCGAGATCTCCAGGCTCAATATTCCGGCCTTTGATCACTTTAATGCCAAATGTTTCAAGAAAAGCTGTGTCGACTAACAGGCTCGGAACGCTCATGTTTTTATCAGTGTTTTCCATATTCGAGCCCATACTCAGAGGAATGTTCCCCGGAACACCAAAAGAAGTCGAAAGATTGCTGATGTATGGTGATTTTCTCAACTCTTCTATAAGGGCAAAGAATTTAGGAGCTTCGTTTTCCTGAATTGCCGGAATATCCAGCCTGACAAGCTGCTCTTCATTAAATCCGGGATTCTTGTGTTTTATATATTTGATCTGCCTTTGCACGATTATAACACAGAAAATCAGGATTATTGAGATTGTGAATTGAAAGACTGTAAGAGAATTACGTAAAAAGTTCTTTTTGCCTTGTAGTATAACAGACCCGCTCAAGACCTTTACCGGATTAATTCCGGACAAAGCGATTGCAGGACCGCTGCCGCTTAGAAGTCCTATTAAAAGGATAGTGCATATCAGGATAAACAGGTTTGGTAGACGGAATAAATAGTTAATATCGATAGTAGTATTAAAAATGGCATTGTAAACCGGAAGGAGAATCCCGACCAGAAATATTCCAAGAGCAAATGCTAAAAGGGAAACAAGAACCGATTCTGACAAAAAATGGAAAAATATATTGGACCGGTTTGCCCCAATTGTTTTTTTCACTCCTGTATCCTTGTTCCTTTTGTTTTGTTGTGCAACTGTCAGGTTGATATAATTAATAATTGCCAGCGACAGTATAATAAATGCAATGGCACCCAGCAGTTTTAATAATCCGGGATTCCCTCGTTTATTTCCGCTGCCGGTTGTAGGATCAAAAAGATAAATGTCCTTTAAAGGCAGGAATCCTGCTTCCGATACATAAGGAACAAGCAATTCTGTATCCGATTTGATTTTCTCCAGTAATAATCCACGGTTTGCCACTTTATTCAGTTGAAGATAGACCCTGAATGGCCACCAGTATGTGCTTAGATCCCTGCTGTCACCTATCCATTTTTCAAATTTGAATTCTTCATTTTCAGCATTGACCAGGATTGAGGCTGAAAAACTTGAGTTATCGGGAAAGTCTTTTATAACAGTAGTAACTGTCAGAGGAACATTATTCTGATACAGTATTTCCTTACTGACAGGATTTTCTGCTCCGAACAGGATTTTTGCCGTACTTTCAGTAATAACCGCCGAATGGATATTTGTAAATGGCACTGATGAGCTTCCTGTTGCAAAAGGTATAGTAAACACCTCGAAAAAACTATTATCGACCGACATAATATTGTCAAGGTAAAGCCCCTGTCCGTTTACTTTAACTTCGATTGGGCGGAATGCACATTGTATCAGACATGCATTCTCAATTTCAGGATAATTATTGAGAAGAATGTCTTTTACGCGGTAATCAATGGAACTTGAATTATTCTTTACATCAATAACTCTGACTATCTCGTCAGCATGCTCGTGATATCTGTCGCATAGGTATTCATTTACCAGAAAGAGGGCAATTGCCAGGCATATGGAGATACCAAAGGCAAAGCCTGTAATATTTATTATGGAGAACTTTTTGTTATTCCAGAGATTCCTGATCGCTGTCTTTAAATAGTACCAAAACATTTTGTCAGAGTATTAATTTATTTTTTCGGAGGATTTTGATCTATCCCTTTGTCACTGGTGATATATCCGTCAATTAACCGGATAATCCTCGTTCCGCATTTTGCAAACTCCTCATTATGTGTTACCTGGATAATAGTAATCCCTTCTCTGTTAAGCTTTTTCAGCAGTTCCATGATCTCCTTTCCCTGATCTGAATGAAGGTTACCGGTAGGTTCATCTGCAAGAAGTAATTCGGGTTTACCGGCAATAGCCCGGGCAATACCGACCAGTTGCTGTTGCCCTCCTGACAGTTGTGGAGGGAACAATTCTTTTTTTGCAACGATATTAAAACGGTCAAGCATATCGGCTACGACAGACTTGCGCTGGCTGCTTTTCATACCCTTGTAAATAAGCGGGGTTTCAATATTTTCATAAACTGTCAGCTCATCAATAAGGTGAAAGGCCTGGAATATGAAACCCACATGATTCCTGTGAAATTCCACCCTTCTCTTTTCGTTGAATTTATGTACAGGTTCATTCCGGAAGAAATATTCTCCTTCACTTGGTTCATCAAGCATCCCCATAATATTCAGTATGGTGGATTTCCCGGCACCACTGGGCCCCATGATGGTTACAAATTCTCCTTTCGTTATTTCGAGATTTATGTCCTTAAGAACAAATGTCCTCTGGAATCGTGAGTCATAATACTTGTCGATGTTTTTTAATGTTATCATATTTTATTTCGTTATTCGTTATTTGTTTTTACCCCCTAAATCCCCCCAAGGGGGGACTTTACCCCCTAAATTCCGCTTTGCGGAACTTTAAATCCTTTGTTTTCTTTATCTCCATTTTTACCGACCTTTGCATTTTTGTCTCAATTTTCTCCACCTTTGTATTTTCCCCAGGGGGAAAAATACTCTGGATTTTACTACAATTCTGCTAAATAGCAGAATGGATTTTCTCCCCCCTTGGGGGGAGATGCCGAGCTTGCGAGGCAGAGGGGGTTGTTACTCGTACCTCAGCGCTTCAACAGGGTTCCTTGTAGCAGCTCTCCAGCTTTGCCAGCTAACTGTCAGTAGTGCAATTCC
>CAZQVL010000027.1:0-48853 GCA_964596715.1 uncultured Rikenellaceae bacterium | reverse complement strand
TTATTCAGCTCCTCCCTTATCTTATCAGATGTACGCCAGTCTTTGTTGTTTCTTGCAGCCTGCCGAAGGTCAATTATTATTCTCATCAGTTCCCCTGTAAGTTTTTCATCTCCTTTTGATGCTGTTTCATCTTTCAGGCCAAGAATTTCAAAAACAAATATCTCGAATATTTCTTTTAAATAATCGATATCTGAAGAGCTCAGTTTTTCATTTCCATCATGTACAGAGTTAATATATTTAACTCCTTCAAAAAGATGTGCTATTAATACCGGACTATTAAGATCGTCATTAAGAGCTTCATAACACTTCTCTTTAAAGTTGCCGATATCGAGTGTTGAAGAATCAGCCGGTTTCAGTTCATTAAGTGTATCGATGGTTTTCATCAGCTTCTGGAGTCCTTTTTCTGCAGCCATCAGTGCTTCGTTGGAAAAGTCGACAGTGCTCCGATAGTGAGCCTGAAGGATAAAAAACCTTATGGTCATCGGGCTGTATGGTTGCTCAAGCATCGGGTGATCACCGCTAAATAGCTGATCGAGTGTAATGAAATTACCGAGCGATCGTGCCATCTTCTGGCCGTTGATGGTAATCATATTATTATGCATCCAGTATTTAACTGATTCCTTTCCGAGAGCTGCAGTGGACTGTGCAATTTCGCATTCATGATGCGGGAACTGAAGATCCATCCCTCCTCCGTGAATATCAAAGATTTCCCCAAGATATTTGGTGCTCATTACCGAACATTCCACATGCCAGCCCGGATATCCTTTACTCCATAGTGAAGGCCATCTCATTAGATGTTCGGGAGTGGCTTTTTTCCAGAGGGCAAAATCTATCGGATTGCGTTTTTCATCCTGCCCTTCAAGTTCGCGGGTGTTTGCCTGGAGTTCATCAATAACTCTTCCCGATAGTTTCCCGTAGTTATATTTATTGTTGTATTTAAGTACATCAAAATATACCGATCCGTTAACCTCGTAGGCAAATCCCTCCTTAAGGATTTTCTTAATAAATTCCTGTTGTTCAATGATATGTCCTGTAGCTCTCGGTTCAATTGAGGGGGGCAGAGTGTTAAGTTGAACCATGTTCTTATGATAGGTATTCATGTATTTCTGCACAACTTCCATAGGTTCAAGGTGTTCAAGACGTGCTTCCTTTTCAATCTTATCCTCCCCATCATCAGCATCATTCTCAAGATGTCCGACATCTGTAATGTTGCGCACATACCTGACTTTATAGCCCAGGTGCAAAAGGTAGCGAAACAAAAGATCAAAAGTTATTGCCGGCCGGGCATGACCAAGATGGGCATCGCTGTATACTGTCGGACCGCATACATATAAGCCGACAAAAGGGGGATTAACTGGTTCAAAGTGCTCTTTCTGCCTTGAAAGGCTGTTAAATATGGATAGATTGCTTTGCATTGAAGATTTATTATTTATAACAAAAGTAAGTTAAAATGAATAATTCTCCATAATTCTTGAGGCCGCCAAACCTGTTCAAGAAAGATTTTGCCTTTTAGATTTATGCCCCCAACCCCCTAAAGGGGGCAAAAACTATAAAGCAGGGGGGTTGGAGGCAGAATAGGGTTGGGTGGCAAAAAGGGTTTGGAGGCGTATTTTTTTTGTATTCAAGGGAAACATTTATACATTTACAGTCACAAATCAAATAATCCTGCCGTTTAAGGGTGTTTGGTTTTTATTAAGAAGGGTGGAGAGATTAGGCTCTGCGAAACCCTGGCAACCAATCCGCCAACTGGAGGATAACGGTGCCAAAACCTAATCCCGTAAAGCCGGGAGATGATAAAAATTAACACAATAACAATGAATGCATTTCATCAGATTCACAACAACTTCATAATGCCGCTTATGCCTATGCGCATGTGCTGGTAATGTTCCAATTTACGTCCATAGCATCAAACCGGAGATTTATTTAAGGTATCCGAGCGAAAAGGACAGGTAATTATTTGGATTTAAGGAAGTGTCAGAATATTTTAGCGGGCACTTAAATTATATATTGTCGGAGTGGTTAATCCTTTTGCTTCAGCCCGCGGACGGCAACAAACAAGGAAGCAAAAGGAAGAAAAACTGAACTGAAATTAAGAAAAATGATGAAAAATTCTCTTGAAAATATTATACAACAGAAGATCCTGATCCTTGATGGCGCTATGGGTACCATGATCCAGAAAAACAAACTTCAGGAACAGGATTTTCGCGGGGATAGATTTAAAGATCATTCACGGCCCCTGAAGGGGAATAATGATCTGTTATCCCTCACCAGACCTGATATCATTAAGGATATTCATAAGGGATACCTTGAGGCAGGGGCGGATATTATCACAACCAATACTTTCAATGCCAATGCAGTTTCGATGGGCGATTATGGTATGGAAGATCTTGTTTATGAAATAAATTTTCAGTCGGTACGGATTGCTGTTGAATCAATCCTTCAATATGAAAATTCTGAAGAACCTGAAGAGCACTTCATTGCAGGAACCCTCGGACCGACTAACCGTACAGCATCAATGTCGGCGGATGTTAATGATCCGGGAGCACGAAACGTCTCCTTTGATGATCTTGTGGCAGCATACTCAGAACAAGCACGGGGATTGATTGACGGAGGAGTACATATCCTTCTGGTTGAGACGGTTTTTGATGTGCTGAATTGTAAGGCTGCTCTTTATGCAATCGATACTGTTTTTAATGAGAAAGGCATCCGTCTTCCTGTCATGGTGTCGGGAACAATCACCGATGCAAGCGGCAGGACACTGACAGGCCAGACCCTGGAAGCTTTTCTGATATCGGTTTCTCATTTTCCCTTGTTCGGCATCGGGCTTAATTGTGCCCTGGGAGCAGAGCAACTGAGACCTTTCATTGAGGAATTATCCGCCAAGGCCGGTTTTTATGTTTCAGTGCACCCTAATGCAGGGCTTCCGAACCAGTTTGGAGAGTATGATCAATCAGCAGAATTTATGGCTTCGATAGCTGAGGATTTTATGAAGGAGGGCTGGGTTAACATAATCGGAGGCTGTTGCGGAACAACTCCTCAACATATCCGGGAAATTGCAGAAGCATCAAAAAAATATAATCCGAGAGTAATACCGGAAATTACAAGATATACACGGCTCAGCGGACTGGAACCGCTTACAATAACTCCCGAAACCAATTTTGTTAATGTTGGCGAACGTACAAATGTTTCAGGATCAATAAAATTTGCCCGTCTTATAAGGGAAGAAAAATACGATGAAGCACTGAGCATTGCCAGAAATCAGGTTGAAGGCGGTGCACAGATAATCGATATCTGTATGGATGAAGCCATGCTTGATTCCGAAAAAGCAATGGTAAGGTTTGTTAACCTGATAATGGCTGAACCCGATATTGCAAAACTTCCTTTAATGATCGATTCGTCACAATGGAATGTTATTGAATCGGCACTTAAATGCATCCAGGGCAAGTCGGTTGTTAATTCCATAAGCCTTAAGGAAGGTGAAACAACGTTTATTGAGCATGCCCGGAAAATCAGGAAGTACGGTGCAGCAACCGTTGTAATGTTGTTTGATGAAAAGGGTCAGGCTGATACTTTTGAACGAAAGATAGCAGTTGCCGAGCGATTATGGTACCTGCTTACCGAAGAGGCCGGATTCCCGCCTGAGGATATAATATTTGATCCCAACGTGCTGGCTGTTGCCACTGGTATAGAAGAGCATAATAATTATGCAGTAAGCTTCATCAGGGCCACGGAATGGATAAAGAAAAACCTTCCGTTCTCGAAAGTGAGCGGTGGCGTAAGTAATCTTTCGTTTTCTTTCAGAGGTATTGATAAGGTGAGGGAAGCAATGCATTCTGTTTTTCTGTATCATGCTATTAATTCCGGGCTTGATATGGGTATTGTGAATCCGGGAATGTTGCAGGTATATAGCGAAATAGATCCTGATCTTCTTCGTCTGACCGAGGATGTTGTCCTCAATAGAAGGAAAGATGCCACTGAAAGGCTTGTTAAATTTGCCGAGGCAATAAAAAATGAAGGCAGGAAAGAGGAAAAAGCGGATGAATGGCGCTCTCTTCCTGTAATTGAACGGATCAAGTATTCATTGATCAGGGGCCTGGATGAGTTTATCGAACAGGATATTGGGGAGGCGCGCCCTCTGTTTAAAAGATCAATAGAGCTTATTGAAGGACCTCTGATGGGGGGAATGAAAGAGATTGGTGATCTTTTCGGATCAGGGAAAATGTTCCTTCCCCAGGTAGTAAAAAGTGCCAGGGTGATGAAGAAAGCTGTTTCAACACTTGCACCTTATATCGAAAAAGAGAGTGAAGGAGAAGATAAAAAGATTGCAGGAAAGGTTCTGCTTGCAACCGTAAAAGGAGATGTCCATGATATAGGTAAGAATATTGTGGGTGTGGTCTTATCATGCAATAATTATGAAATAACGGACCTGGGTGTAATGGTTCCTGCAGAAAAAATAATAGATACCGCGATAGAACAGAAAGCGGATTTTATCGGACTCAGCGGATTAATTACCCCTTCACTTGAAGAGATGGTACATGTTGCCTCCGAAATGGAGAGAAGAAAGATTCACATTCCTCTTCTTATTGGAGGAGCAACCACCTCGGAAATACATGCAGCTGTGAAAATAGCTCCTGCGTATTCAAATACGGTTATTCATGTTAAGGATGCATCTAGAGCATCAGGGATCATTTCTGAACTTCTTGATGTAAACAACACCTCTTCTTATGTTTCAGCTGTACGGGAAAAGTACAGAAAGATCAGGGAAGAGCATATCAGCAGACAGATTGTAAGAACCTTACTTCCTATCGAAGAAGCAAGGAAAAACAGACTTTTTACCGACTGGAAATCTGCGGAACTGTTTAATCCGGTTAACCCGGGACTTCATCTTATTGAGGAATTTGATCTTGGGGAGCTTTATAAATATATCGACTGGACATTCTTCTTTTTTGCATGGAAAATATCCGGCAAATATCCTGCCGTATTAAGTGATCCTGTAAAAGGAGCAGAGGCTCAAAAGCTGTTTGATGATGCCCGAAATTATTACCAGGAGATTATTAAAAGGAAATTAGTGGCAGCAAAGGGAGTATTAGGGCTGTTTCCTGCTGTTGCTGATGGAGACGATATTAAAGTGTTTTCTGAAAACAAAAGGGAAGTAGCAGCAATCTTCAGGTTTTTAAGGAATCAGGAGCAAAAAGAAAAAGGAGTCCCGAATCTTTCCCTGTCAGACTTTATCGCTCCTGAATCAACGGGATTAACTGATAACATTGGCGCATTTGTTGTAACAGCAGCACTTGATAATGAGTCACTTGCAGGGTTTAAAAATGATGATTATTCCGTAATAATGATAAGGATTCTAAGTGATCGTATTGCTGAAGCGGCAGCGGAACTGCTGCACGAAAAAATCCGCAGGGAATACTGGGGCTATGCAGCTGATGAGAAACTGGCGCCGGAAGATTTGTTCAGGTTAAAGTTCAGGGGAATCAGGCCTGCTCCGGGTTACCCGGCATGTCCTGATCATACGGAAAAACGCATTATATTTGACCTTCTTGATGCAGAAGAACTGATAGGAGTCGGACTTACTGAAAACTTCGCCATGACACCGCCCTCATCGGTAAGTGGTTATATCTTTTCACATCCGGCTTCATCCTATTTTAATATAGGTAAAATTGGGCGCGACCAGTTAACTGACTATGCATCGCGAAAAAAAATGACAGTAGAGGAGGCAGCCAGATGGCTCGCTCCTAATTTATGAGTATTTGATAAAATGAGTGTTATTGATAAGATCAGGAATGGTGGTGGGACACTGTTTACATTTGAATTATTACCCCCACTAAAAGGGCACAGTATTGAAAGAGTATATTCAACTATCGACAGGTTAATTGAGTTTGATCCTGCTTATATAAACTTTACTTCACACCGCAATGAGACCATATACCACGAGAGACCGGATGGTCTGATTGAAAAGAAGGTGGTCAGGAAGCGACCTGGCACGATATCCCTGGCTGCTGCAGTAAAGTATAAATACAATATACCTGTAGTTCCGCATGTTTTATGTGGTGGTTTTACAAAGGAAGAGACTGAAAATGTCCTTATAGACATGAATTTTCTGGGCATTAACGATGTTCTTGCCCTGCGAGGAGATCCGCCAAAAGGTTTCAGGACATTTATTCCGGAGAAGAACGGGCATACACATACCTATGAGCTGGTGAAGCAGATAGTCAATATGAATAATGGCAGGTATCTCGAAGAGTCACTTATTGATACTTCACCAACCTCATTTTGCATCGGAGTAGCGGGTTACCCTGAGAAACATTTTGAAGCACCTAATCTTCAGGTTGATATGGAAAACCTGACATTGAAGGTTGAAGCCGGAGCCAGTTACATTGTTACGCAGATGTTTTTTGACAACAGCAAGTTTTTCCGGTTCAGGGAAGCCTGCAGAAAAGCAGGTATAACCGTTCCTGTTATTGCCGGGATCAAACCCATTTCAGCACTTCATGATATAAATTTATTACCTCAGACTTTTCATGTAGAGGTGCCCAACGAACTGGTGTCAGAATTGAAAAAATGCACTACTGATGCTGAAGCAAAGGAAGCCGGTATTGAATGGGCAACAATGCAGTCGAAAGAGCTGATTAAAGAGGGTGTTCCGGGGATCCATTATTATACTCTCGGACGATCAGATAATATAGCAAGGATTGTAAAAGGAGCTTTCTAATTAAAATATTTGTTAACCACAGGGTTACACGGAGTAATATGCTTCGTTTCCTGCCCTTCACTCTGAGTCCTGCGTCCTGCGTCTTTCTTTTAGAACTTAAAAACACTTTTTATTTTATCGACATAATCAAGCTTCTCCCAGGCAAAAAACTCGACTTTTTTATGCCAGACTTTTTTGCCGTTAGCATTTACCATTTTAGGTTTACAGCCTGGTACTTCGTAATAGACTTCGACATTTTTAACAACATGATCTCTTCCGAAATGTCCGTACGAAGCTGCTGGGAGGAAGACAGGATTCTTCAGTCCAAAACGCTGTACTATAGAGTAGGGTCTCAGATCGAACAACTTACTGATTTTTAGAGCAATATCTTCGTCATGAAGAATATTACCTTTATTATCGCGGACTTTTGCTGTGCCGAAGGTATTAAGATAAAGGCCTACAGGATGGGAAACACCAATAGCATATGCAACCTGAATCAAAGCCTGGTCGCATACACCTGCAGCTACAAGGTTTTTTGCCATATGTCGTGCCGCATAAGCTGCCGACCTGTCAACCTTGGATGAATCTTTACCTGAAAATGCACCGCCTCCATGGGCTCCATGACCGCCATATGTATCAACAATAATCTTACGTCCTGTAAGGCCGGTATCACCATGAGGTCCTCCAATAACAAATTTACCCGTCGGATTGACCAGAAGCCTGAAATCGCCCTTAAAAAGCTCCCGTATTCTTAAGGGGAGACTCTTTATTACTCCTGGGATGAGAATATTGCGGAGATCATCTTCAATCTTATTTTGCATTGCCTTATCAGCACTCTTTTCTGCTTCGTGCGATTTGTTTTCAGGAAGAATAAACTCATCATGTTGAGTGCTTATAACTATTGTGTCGATCCGCAGTGGGTTATTGTTATCGTCATACTCAATGGTAACCTGCGATTTACTGTCAGGTCTGAGGTATTTCATCTGTTTTCCTTCACGTCTGATTTCGGCAAGCTGCTGAAGAAGAATATGTGCAAGTTCGCTGCTGAGAGGCATAAAGTTGTCCATTTCGCGGCAGGCGTAGCCAAACATCATCCCCTGGTCACCTGCTCCCTGATCTTCAGGCTTGTCGCGGATAACACCCTGTCGGATCTCTTTTGATTGTTCATGTATGGTTGAAATGACACCGCAAGAATCGCAGTCGAAGCGGTATTCAGCTTTTGTATAACCGATATCCCTGATCACCCTGCGGGCAGTCTCCTGAACATCAACCCATCCTTCAGTCCTGACTTCACCACCGCAAATAACCAGACCGGTCGTGACAAAAGTCTCGCAGGCTACCTTTGATTCAGGATCCCACCTCAGAAATTCATCAAGCAGTGCATCTGAAATCTGGTCTGCAATCTTATCGGGGTGTCCTTCAGATACTGATTCGGATGTAAACAAATATCCCATAATTTAAGTTTTTTAGTTAAACAGAGGATGGATAGTTTGGTTGACTGTTGAAACGGAAATTTACTGTTTTAGCATTTTTTCCTGTGGTTGCAATCAGAACAAATCTTTCCACCAGAATTAATTATGCAAAACAAATAAAAATAATCAGGAAAACAAAAATTTTATCTTTTCGTCAGTTGCCTGAATACTTCTTCGAGATTGTTTTCCCTTTTGCTGAGGGAAAGAACGGTGAGATTATTCTTAACTGCAAAAGAGAAGAGGGCAGGACGTATATCTTCATCTCCTTCAGCTTCGATGAGCCATGTATTATCTTTTATCTGCCTGGCGGCAGTAACACCGGCAATCTGGATTAACATCTGAACATCCGTTTCTTTGTCAAATTCAAGCTGAACAACCTGTTTTGTATGTTGAATTTTTGAATAGATCCTGCTTTTCTCTTCATCGGCTACTATTATACCTTTATCGATGATTATCACCCTGTCGCAAATTGCTTCAACCTCCTGCATTATATGTGTTGAAAGCAATATGGTTTTTTCCCTGCCTGTTTCTTTAATCAGGTTCCTTATTTCAATAATCTGATTCGGATCGAGACCGGATGTCGCCTCATCGAGTATAAGTACTTCGGGATTATGAATTAATGCCTGGGCAAGACCAACCCTCTGGCGGAAGCCTTTTGAGAGCGATCCGATTTTTTTATTCTGTTCGGCAGTTAATCCTGTCACCGATATGATATTACTGACAGCATCTTTTTTCAAAATGGCTGTTTTATAAAATGAAGCTACAAAACCAAGATATTCCCTTACATACATTTCGGTATACAGAGGATTGTTTTCGGGAAGATATCCTATTATCTTTTTGACTTCGAGGTTATCGGTTCCTGTTTCAATATCATTGACGTAAACAGTTCCGGTTGAAGCAGGCAGGAAACCGGTAATGATCTTCATCATTGTTGATTTTCCTGCACCATTAGGTCCAATGAAACCAACTATTTTGCCTGTTTCTACTTCAAAAGAGACATTATCAAGAGCTTTCTGTTCTCCGTAAAATTTTGTAACTCCCTGAACTACAATTGACATGGATCAACAATAATATTTTAATTAGCAGGTGCTAAGATAAGGCTTTGAAATATCATCAGCAAAACCTGTACCTGTAGTGTGATGTCTGAAGTGTTTTTGGATATGACCTTTAATGTATTATTTTTAAATTATTGTATTTTTATAATTATTAGCAATTTCTCTGGATGACCCTGGTCACTACCTGACCACCATCCGGATCATTGATTCTTTTATGGGAAACCAGTTACAGATTATATTGGTAATGTTAATTTATCTGACACTTCTTATCTCATGGGGTATTTATCAGGGAAGAAAGGTCAGATCAGGAAGTGATTATACAATTGCAGGCCGGAAACTACCCGGGTGGGTTGCAGCACTTTCGGAAAGAGCCACCGGGGAATCTTCATGGGCATTGCTTGGTTTGCCCGGGGCTGCATATGCCATGGGACTTACGGAAATCTGGACAGCACTTGGTTGTGTTGCCGGGATAATAACAGCCTGGATCGTGCTGGCCTGGAGGCTGCGTGATGAGGCAGAAAAATATAATGTCACAACATTTACGGAATATATTTCAGTAAAACATGGAGAGACTGGAAGGATACTCAGACTGATAAGTAGTTTTGCGATTGTTTTCTTTTTTTTCTTTTATGTCGGTGCACAGTTTCTTGGTGGAGGGAAAACACTTCACACACTTTTCGGATTAAAGCCCGGAATTGGTGTTCTGGTCACAGCCGCAGTGATAGTACCGTATACAATATATGGTGGTTTCAGAAGCGTGGTCTATACCGATGTTGTCCAGGCCATAGTAATGATTATCACTTTGATCATTGGCCCGGTTGTCGGGATTATTTACATACTTAACGATCACAGTACCTTTGCTTCGGGCATTACAGAAGCTCTTGTGATGTCGGGTGATACATATACATCACTTACAGGAACTGCAAAAGGTTTTGGCGCAGGTATTCTTATTACCGGAGGATTCAGCTGGTTTTTCGGTTACCTGGGAGGGCAACCTCAGCTCAGCACCAGGTTTATGGCTATCAGAAGCTCAGGTGAGGCAAAGAAAGCCCGCAATATTGGTATCGCCTGGACTATTGTTGCTTATATCGGAGCTTTAATGCTTGGCTGGATTGGTATAGCTATCTTCGGGCCTGCCGGTCTGAGTGATCCTGAATACGTCATGCCGAGTGTAATTCTGAAGCTTTTCCCTCCTGCCATAGCTTCCATCCTGATCACAGGTGCTATCGCAGCAATGATTTCAACAGCCGACTCATTGCTTATACTTTCTGCAACTGAACTTTCAGAAAGTATGATCAGAAAAGAGAATGAGGCACGCGGAAAGGAATTGATTTTCAAAACATTGCGAAAACACCGCATTACAACAGCTCTTCTTGCTGTAATTGCCCTGGCATTGTCGTACGTATCGCCTTCAAAACTGATCTTTACCCTTGTTAGCTATGTCTGGGCGGGAATAGGATGTACCTTTTCTGTTGTTATTCTTTTCACTCTATTCTGGCAAAAATTCCATGGCAGAGCAGCACTGATTACAATAATTGCAGGAATACTTTTTACAGTATTCTGGATAAGCGGAGGTTTCGAACAACATTACAAGGTTTTAGATTCAAAGACGGAATTTCTTGTAAGTCAGAATATTATAAGCAACAATGAAAAAGAAAGCCTGACTGAAATTGAAGGTATAAAATTTGTCAGTTCATCAAAATTTGAAGCTGCACTAAATGAGAGACTGGATGAATCAAATACTGATAACCGGCTTTCTGTCATTACTTTTGCGTATACTGTAAAAGGAATTCCCGCCAGGTTGACAACTTTCATTGCGGCCTTAACAGTAGCTGTTATTTCAACCTGCCTGATACCGGCAGGAAATAAGAAAGTAAATACGCTACAAAAAAGTTAAACAGAAATAATTATAATTATTTTACCTGTTTTATCCGTACATAAACTGACCCACTTTGGCGAAGGATGCTTTAGGATTGACACAGCAGACCGGTATTTTGGAGCTGTTGGCAATAATGTACTGTTCTGAAGCACCCAGAACATAATCAGCAACTGTTATATTCTTTGTTGTCATGATCAGAATCAGATCGGCATTTATCTTCTGTGCGAAATCAATTGTCTTCTGGGCAAAATTACCTTTTGGAATTTGGTGAATCTGGTATTCGATGTTATTTTGCGTCAGATATTTAATTGCGAAGTTGATAGTGGTATTAATCGATTTTTGAAGACTTCTATCAGTTGTAGCTGATTTAATGATATGAACTTTGGAGTCAAAATATTTACCCATAAAGATTGCCATGCCCATTTTTTCCTTATTCTCAGCCTTGAAGTCAACAGGGAAGACAATATTATGATATCTTTCCTGATCGGCTGGAGGATCCTGTACAACAATAAATGGGATTTTTGATTTTACAATTACTTTCAGTGCCCAGCTGCCTGTAAGTTTTTGCATTCCCTTCATACCGTGTGTTCCCATAACCACCAGGCTGGCATCTTTTGTATTTGCAAAATCGGCGATTGCGGTGAAGATGCTCCCTTTGGATATAAATGATGATATAGGGATATTGTATGTCTTGTTGCTTTCTTCAGCCACATGATGTAAAAGTGCTTTTTTTTCTCCTTCGGCTTTTATTTTGATCCCTGGATCTACAATATGCAACAGGCAAATATCATTTCTGATCATACGGCCTATTTTTACCGCATGTGCAAGTGCATGTTCAGCAACATGAGTAAAATCCCATGGTACTACTATTATCTTATTATGTTCTTCCATAGCTTTAATAGATTTTCAAGTTTTATACCCAAAGTTATTCAGATTTTACCAATTAGCAAACCAATAAATATCTGAGGATTTACCTGATGTAAATAATAACTGAAAAAAGGCCTGAAAATTATTATTAATGAGAAATAATTTTGTTCTTGAGCCGGAGCGAAGCCAGGTTCGAAGAAGTCAAGATCAATAAGTGTATGTTAATGATTACTGATACTCATTTAAAAAATATTTATTAACGAAATATTAATACCTGATTTATGTTATTGAAGAAGCGATTTATAATATTAAAAATCAAAATAATAATAATTCAATTTATTATAGCGCCTAACATTTTATTATTTTTGCGGGATGATTTTTGTTGATTATAACCGGGTATAATGAAAAGAACAAAGGTGAAAGAGCTTTTGACGTCATCTGCCATAGGGAAAGATGTCCTGGTCAAAGGGTGGGTACGGACAAAAAGAGGTAACAGGAATATTGTATTTATTGCATTGAATGACGGATCAACCATTAACAATATTCAGATAGTTGCTGATACGGCATCTTTTGATGGTAATCTGTTAAAAGATATTACCACAGGAGCCAGCATAGGAGTTACCGGTAAACTGGTTGAATCGCAGGGTCAGGGTCAGGAAATTGAGATAAATGCCTCAGCTATTGAGTTATATGGCGGGAGTGATGCTGAAGCATATCCTCTTCAGAAGAAAGGACATTCGATGGAATTCTTACGGGAGAATGCTCATCTTCGCTTCAGGACCAATACCTTTGGTGCTGTTTTCAGAATAAGGCATGCACTGGCATTTGCAATACATAAGTATTTTAACGACAGGGGATTTTATTATCTTCATACACCAATAATAACAGGCAGCGATTGTGAAGGTGCTGGTGAGATGTTTCATGTCACAACATTAGATCTTAAGGATTTGCCATTTAATGAGGACGGGACTATCGATTACAGTAACGATTTTTTTGGAAAGGAAACAAATTTGACTGTTTCCGGACAGCTCGAAGGAGAACTTGGGGCACTGGCACTGGGCGAAATTTACACATTCGGGCCAACATTCAGAGCCGAAAACTCAAATACACCCAGGCACCTGGCTGAGTTCTGGATGATCGAACCGGAGATGGCTTTTTATGATCTTGACGATAATATGGACCTGGCTGAGGATTTTGTTAAATACCTGATCAGGTACGCACTTGAAAACTGCAGGGAAGACCTGGAATTCCTGAACAAGATGATTAATAAAGGGCTTCTTGACAGGTTAAGGTTTGTGGTTGAGAATGAATTTGTCAGAATAACCTATACTGAGGCTGTAAATATACTTGTCTCCTCAACCAGGAAATGGGAATATCCTGTCGGATGGGGCAGGGACCTGCAGGCTGAACATGAAAGATACCTCGTTGAGGATCACTTTAAAAAGCCTGTTATAATCATTGATTATCCCAAAGAGATAAAGGCATTCTATATGAAACAGAACGACGATGGTAAAACAGTAAGAGCAATGGATGTTCTTTTTCCGGGAATAGGTGAAATAATTGGCGGATCACAAAGGGAGGAAGTATATGAAAAACTGCTGACCCGCATAAGGGAATTGAAGCTGCCTGAAAAGGATCTGTGGTGGTATCTGGAAACAAGAAAATTCGGGACAACACCTCACAGCGGATTTGGTCTGGGATTTGAACGGTTTATTATATATGTTACCGGTATGGCCAATATCCGGGACGTAATCCCTTTCCCGAGAACTCCCAAAAATGCAGAATATTAAGTTATCAGATCATTTACGGTTAATAGTAAAGTAGGATGTTAAAACAAAAGTTGCAGCAGAAACTATTGCAGAGGCTTTCTCCGCAGCAAATACAGATGATAAAGCTTCTGGAGATACCTACTTTACAGATTGAACAACGGATCAAGAAGGAACTCGAAGAGAATCCTGCCCTGGAAGAGGGACCTGAAGAGGAAGATAACCAGACCGAAGAACAGGACGAAGAAGAATTTGAGGATAACGATAAAGACCTCGAGGAATTCACTATTGACGATTATATTGAAGATGATGATATTCCTGATTATCGTCTT
This sequence comes from uncultured Rikenellaceae bacterium, assembly GCA_964596715.1. Lineage (GTDB taxonomy): Bacteria > Bacteroidota > Bacteroidia > Bacteroidales > VadinHA17 > LD21. The sequence continues at coordinate 34,785 of CAZQVL010000027.1, read as the reverse complement.
CAGACAAATAACTACGGCAAAGACAATGACCGGAGAACAGATATTCCCTTTTCTGTCGGATCATCTTTTCATGAATACCTGGGATCGCAGCTTGGTCTGCAAGAACTCACCGAAAAACAAAAAGTCCTGGGAGAATATATTCTCGGGAACATTGATGAAGACGGATATCTAAGGAGAGAACTTGAAAATATTGTGGATGATCTGGCCTTTCTGCAGAATGTAGATGCTACTGAAGAAGAGCTGGAAGAAGTACTCACAGTGATACAGGATCTTGATCCTCCGGGAGTGGGAGCAAGAACTCTCCAGGAATGTCTTCTGATCCAGATCTCTAAAAAGGATCAGAATCTAGCCTATGTAAAACTGGCAAATATAATACTTGAATCCTATTTTGAGGAATTCAGTAAAAGACATTACGATAAGATTGTTGCAAGACTCGGCATTGAGGAGAATGATCTTAAATTAGCTATTGATGAGGTACTTAAACTTAATCCAAAGCCGGGAAGTGTTTACGGTGGTTCATTCAGCAAAACTGCACAGGCTATTATCCCTGATTTTATTCTTGAACTTACGGAGGACAGCTTTGACCTGCATCTGAATTCGCGAAACCAGCCTGAACTAAGACTGAGCAGTTCCTACAACGAAATGCTTCATTCTTACAGCAGGGATAAAGAAAAAAAAAGGGAGATGAAGGATGCTGTACTTTTTGTAAAGCAAAAGATTGATTCAGCCAGATGGTTTATTGATGCGATAAAACAAAGACAGAACACACTTTTGCTAACTATGAATGCAATACTTGAATACCAGAAAGAGTATTTCATTGACGGGGATGAGACAAAGCTGAAACCGATGATATTGAAGGATGTGGCGGAAATGACTGGCCTTGACATATCAACTGTGTCAAGGGTCGCAAACAGCAAATATATACAGACACATTTTGGAATACTTCCTCTGAAGTTTTTCTTTTCAGAAGGGTTACAGACCGATAGAGGAGAGGAGGTCTCAACAAGGGAAATAAAAAAGATTTTAAGGGATTGTATTAATAATGAAAAGAAGAGAAAACCATTAACCGATGAAAGACTAACTGAAATCCTTAAGGAAAAGGGATACCAGATAGCAAGACGGACAGTGGCAAAATACCGTGAGCAATTAAATATCCCTGTTGCAAGATTAAGAAAGGAAATATAATGACAGATAATAAACTAACAGATGTCCGCGATTTACTGGCAAGAATAATCTCATTTATTTTCCATCCGTTATTTATGCCACTGTACGGGATGTGTATTATTTTTTCAGCACCCACAATCCTTGGTTATCTTCCAGTTGCAGTGAAAAGAATACTCTTTTTCATAATACTGATAAATAATGTTTTGATACCTGTAACATTGATGCCGTTTTTCAGGTACAGGAATGTAATAAGCTCATATAACATCGATGACAGGCGTGAAAGAGTTACTCCCCTGTTAGCAACAACACTTCTTTATTCCATTACCACTATTATCATATTCAGATTCCAGATCCCTCTTTTCCTGAAATCATTTATCATTGCCTGCTCATTTCTGGTTCTTTCAGTGTCAATAATTAATTTCTGGTGGAAGATCTCAATTCATTCTGTCGGTGTGGGCGCGCTGACAGCTGTTGTGATTATTCTTTCAGTTAAAATGTACACTTTCCTGACTTGGTATCTGGTCGGTGTTATTCTGGCCGGAGGACTTGTATTATCATCCAGGCTGAGACTCAATGTACATAATCCACCTCAGGTCTGGGTGGGATATGCTACCGGTTTTATAGGGTTATTCATCTTTATGTTAATCTTTTAACAGCTCATATAATGCATCGGAAAGAAGATCCCTGCTTTGCCCGATGATTTCATCATTTTGCAGAGTCTTATTTCCTGAAACAGGAACTCTGTCTGTAAGTTTTGATTGCAAGACAGTATCAAACCATCCTTTTGATGACAGATAGTTTGCAAGATACTCCTGTTCTGTCTGACCGGGTGTCGGGATAAGTAAAGCAGTACGATTTAAACTTATAAGCTCCATTATAGTAGTGTAACCCGCCCGGCAGAAAATCTGTCCGCTGCTTTTGATAATATACTTCATTTCAGAAGCTGGCAGATGATTATAAAAGATAATATTACCTGTACCTGTAACTTTTGCCTGTTTCCGGGGTTTTCCTTCCAGTATAACTGTAACTGTTTCGGCATCTTTTAGAATTTGAATCAGTTTTTGTTTGAATATTTCTCTCTGAGGTTCCGGTCCTGAAAGTATTACAGTATTATAGGGGGATGTTTCAGCTTTTGAAGGATCTTTGGGTCCGCAATCTATGAACCTCGACAGAATACCAATATACCTTACATTTGCAGGCAGGGCACAGCCATGAGATAGCCTGCCGGAGATATTTAATTCCCCCGGCAGATCAGGTATAAAGCACAAAGAGTATTTATTTATTATGGACCTGTGCAAACGGATACCGATAATCTCCAGGAACCTAAGGTATCTGGGGAAAGGGATTACCGGCATATGAGTTATATATACGGTTTTAACTTTTTTGTTCCACAGGCCGAAACGATTATCGCTGATTAAAATATCAATATTATAACTGGCTATTATACTTTTCAAACGATGATTATCACGAAGGATATATAACAGGAGCAATGGTATTTGCAGAAAAAGCACAAGATACTGAGGTAAAAACCGTGAGTAAGCCGGGCTGAATCCAGGAAAGTTGATGAATGTGAGCCCCTCCGTTTCTTTTCTGAACATTTCGAGATGCTCTTCTCCGGCAGCAATAAATATATTATTTTTCAGTTCCCGGAGTTTCACGGCAAGTGGTATCATTCGTCCTGCATGGCCAAGTCCCCATTCCAGGGGACATATAAGGATGTTTTTCTGCATTTTCAATATTAGCCCGAAACAATGGCCTCAATACCAAATTTTTCAACCATCAGAGCTATTTTGCGGAGTTCAGCTAAAGGTACTTTGTGTAAATTGTTTCCACCGGGAGTATCTCTTGAAATAGTATATATCATGACCTCAGCAGGTTTTATCATCTCAATAGCTTTCAGCCATGCTTCCAGCTCTTCGGGGGTGGTATTATCAATTACCTGTCCGTTGTGTATTCCGCGCAGGAAAAGGGTCTGAATTATCAGTTGCCCGTTGAATTTTTTCAGGTTTTCGATGAGTTCAGCTACTTTAACATTTACTATGGGCTGGTTGTGAATCCTGACTGTTGAATCGAAGGCAGAATCGAGTTTAAGTATATTCATATCAACTTTTAATAAAGCCTCTTTTATTACCGGAACTGTTATTTTGGTTGAGTTTGACAGTACGGCAATTCTGGCTTCGGGAAAGTATTTATTTCTTAGTTTAATACTATCGTCAATAATACCCGGGAAGTGAGGATGAAGAGTTGGTTCTCCGTTTCCGGCAAAAGTAATGACATCGGGAGGCTCATTCCTCTTTTTCATTTCAGAAAGTCTCTGATCGAGCGCTTTATATATCTCTTCGCGACGTGGAAGCAGGTTTTCGGGATTTTTTATCCTGTGAGTCCATCCACATTCGCAATAGATACAATTGAAACTGCAGATTTTCTTCGTTGCAGGTAGCAAATTGATGCCCAGAGAATTTCCCAGCCTTCTGCTTTCAACAGGTCCGAAAATTATCTTATCAAACAGGAATGTAGCCATTCGTCTTTTCCTATTAACAGACCCAAAAATAGTATAATAATAATTAATCCGGTAAAGGAGCAGGGTAACCTTATCAAAGGAGCCTTAAGATATTGCTTTTTTCGTCAAGCTTCAGATTAATAAGATCAACATCCTGAATAAGAAGCAATCCCGGATTCTTGCCGGGTTCTATTGTTCCGAACTTATGGTCTTCACCAAGTGCTTTTGCACCGTTGATTGTGGCCCAGCTAACCATATCCTCAAGTGCGACGGAAGGAAAATACTTCTGAAGTGTTTTAAGCTCTTCAATAATACTAAGTCTTTTGTTTGATGCCAGACTGTCAGTACCAATCACTATTTCGCATTTTTCTTCAATCAGTAGTTCAAGAGGCGGGATCCTGTTTTCGATATAGAGATTGGAATTAGGGCAAAGGCACCAGAACAGGTTCTTTCTTTGTTTAACAGTCCTTACTGATTCCCTGTCTGCATAAGTATTGTGTACAAGAATAAGGCTTCCCGAAAGAGTAATTTCATTAAGTATGGCAGTTGAGTGGTTTTCAACAGTTTCCAGGTCGGCAGTTATTAAACCGGACTCTTTATAGGATTCCATCAAAGGACCGGTATGATCTTGCAGAAAGGTTCGTTCCGATGGAGTTTCGAGGTAATGAAGGGTTGTTACCCTGTTGGTACTGCACTTTTCTTTGAGAAGACGGAAGAGGGGTAATGACAAAGAATACGCTGAGTGAGGCACAGGATAGCAGGGCAGGTTGAGTTCCTGACCTTTTTGCCAGACTCTGTCTAATTCGTCCATTCGCCGTTCTGCTTTTTCAGGATCAATACCAAAAACTTCAAGCAGGTTTATATAGTAAACATTGCTGGTTTTCTTAATTTCAAATGAAGATGCGGTATTGCAAATATCTGCACACAATACGATACCTTCTTCATACATTTCAATATCAGCTGAGTATATCGACGGAACTGTACTTTGACTGAAATTATCTCTTGTACTTCTTATCAGTTTAATAAAATTTCCCAATCCCTGTTGTTCAGGTATGGATCCTTTCATATTTGAAAGTTCAAGATGACAATGACAATTAACAAATCCGGGTATGATAATACCGTTACAGAACTCCACTGACCCGGTTTCACTGAGGTCACCCCCGGTATCTTTGACTCTTATTATTGTGCCATCCTCTCCGGTAGTAATAATACCTCTTCTTAACGGTGGTCCGGTATTTGTAAAAATATAGTGGGCTGAAAAATGTTTTTTCATTCAGGCCGGCTTCTTGAAAAGTGGATATTTTCAATTTTCACATGTTTCCGGATATTGAGATGCTGGTTTTTATAATCAATAAACCAGCCTCTCAGGCGGCCCTGACCATACCCTCTAATAATCTTGTATAAGTTGTAGTTATGACGCTGACCATCTTTTATAAAGCTTAATGAATTGAAATAATCCCTGTTCAGCGTGTCAGGTTTTTCAGGGTAATAAATGAAGAATCCACATCGAGGATTAAACGATTGATCATCAGGGTATATCGTGAGAGAAAACTTTAGAGTATAATATCCGGAATTTATTACAGGGATATCAAACCATAGTGAATCTTCCAGGGAAGGGTCGGGAAGATAATAATTTTTTTCACCGGGCCAGAGATTTTGTTTCATAACTTGTATTTCTGAAGCTTCATTAAAGTATCTTGATTCCATTTCACTTAAATTTCCGAGAACCTGATCGTAAATTCTTACCAGTCTTTTTGGTCTTTTAATAAAATAGTATCTCATTGTTCTGTCCATTAACTCTTTAGTGTAGCCATATTTTTCTATGACCTCCATATAGGTTGCTATGGAATCTCTGTCGATATACATATACCGGATATTGGGATGCGACAAAAGACCGTCAGCAATATAAAGATCAGTAAGTATTGATACCAGTTCATTCTTAGGTATTATGTTTTTATGTTCTGCTTGCTTCTTTCTTCCCGAACATGATCCGGAGATCATTGATACAAGTATCAACACAGGAATAATAAAGCGCATAATTCTACAGTTACTTAACATCTTTGCTCAGGTATTTCTTTGTAAGAAACCTTACAGGATACCAGGCTGCCCAATATCCGATCATTAATACTGTTGCCGGTACTATTATAAAATCTTTGAGTTCCATCACAACAGGATAAGCATTCATTATCAGTGTGTCGCTCTGGAGTTTAACAAGACCGTAAGTCTCTTGCAGCCAGCAGATCAGAAAACCCAGCAAGAGCCCTGTAAATGCCCCTATTATTGAGATCAACCATCCCTCGAAAATAAATATTTTTCTGATCAGGTTGTTATCAGCCCCTAAGCTTCTGAGAATTTCCACATCACGTTCTTTTTCGATTATCAGCATAGTGAGGGAACCTACAATATTAAAGGAAGCAATTATAAGAATAAGGGTCAATATCAAAAAGATAGCGAGTCTTTCGGATCGCATGACTTTGTAAAATATCTCCTGTTGTTCGTATCTATTCTGTACGATGAAACCTTCACCGAATATATCTGTTACATTTTCCTGAACAAATCGGGGATCAGCCTTATTATCAAATTTAATCTCAATTGAGCTTACTCCGGTATCATATTCAAGCAGTTCACGGGCAAAATCAATGGGGATATAAACATATCTTGAATCATATTCCTGCTCCACCTGATATATACCTGAAGGGAAAATAAACCTCCTGATAAATGCATTTTCGGGATTGATACCGGCACTTGCTGTTCGCCGGGGGACATAAATACTTAAGGGTGTTATGAAATTAATTCTTAATCCCAGATAGTTAGCAATTCCTACCCCGGGGATTGCAAAGGGCCTCTCTTTATCGGATCTCAGAATAAACTCACCATCCCACATCGAGCTGTCAATACCTGTAACAAGATTATAATTATCATCAACGCCCTTTATAGTGGCAATAAATTGCCGGTCACCATACTTTAATAGAGCATTCTCCTCTAAGGTAGTAGAATAGCATAAAACTCCTTCAACATCCGATAGTAGCTTAAGTCTTGATGAATCGGCAATGATAACTTTCCCTTCGGAGGCAGTGATTTTAAGGTCCGGATCAAATGTATTGAATATAGAGCTGACAAGAGTTTCCAGTCCGTTAAAAACGGAAAGTATGATGATAAGCGCCATTGATCCTACGGCAACACCCGCTACTGATACCGCTGAGATAACATTAATCGCATTTCGCGATTTCTTAGCGAAGAGATACCTTTTTGCTATGTACCATGAGAGTTTCAACCTTTCTTATTTTTGTGCCAGTACCAGTAATCCGGTTCCTGTCTTATGGGTTATACAAACATCAAAAATGTTCAGGATCAATGAAAACGGGAAAGTGATCAGATAATAAAACGGCAGAATGATGAAAAAAATTCTGGAGATATTCAACATTTTTATTGGGTATTTCATGGACAATCTCCAGGATACGTTTCCCGGTTTACCATATGTATAGACTATTTTGATGTTCCGGAATCCAGCTTCTGTCAGCTTGGCTTCAATATCCCCGGGGTTATATCCGTCTCTGACATGCTCGTCAATAAATGAAGCATTGAAGTCATTGTGAACATCTGAACCGCCTTTATCAGAGGGTGTTGATATTAACAGAGTTCCATTCTTTTTAAGTGATCTGTAAAAGTTTTGAAAAACAATAATATCTTCCACAATATGTTCCATCACATCTACTGACAAAATAATATCGTAACAATTAATATCAGTAAGCTCAGTAAGGTCGAGGGTATCGAACGTCACTCTGTCAGATAGTCCGGCAGCCTTAAAGAATCTTCTACAGTCTTCTACCCGTTCGCTGTTAATATCGACTGCCTTAATCCTCCATTTATTACCGGTTTTACTTATATGCCACGTATACTGACCAAATCCTGCTCCGGCATCAAGCACCGATGCATTTTCAGGGTATTGCCGGGATATTTTCCTGAGGACTTTTTTAACATGCCAGGTACGAAGAAGGAGAATGTCGAGAAGAAAATAGAAGGTCTTTCTCAGAAACAATGATCCGGAAAAAAATTTGCCCAGGGATCTTTTTATAGGCTCGTATTGCATAAAAGTCAGGATTTCAGCAGCTTTTCTATTTTTTCAATATAGTCCAGGCTATCATCAATATAAAAAGAAATTTCCGGCACTATCCGAAGCTGTGATCTGATTTTTTGTCCGAGATCAAACCTGATCTTTTGGGAGTGTTCCTGTATTGACAGGAGTATATTATTCTGGTCTGATGATGGGAAAATGCTTATATAGATTTTTGCTAAGGACAGATCAGGGGTTATTCTAACCTTTGTTACCGAAATCATCTTTCCATGTGCAACCTCATTACCATTTTTGAGAAAAAAAACGGCCAGCTCTTTCTGGATCAGCCTCGATACTTTTTTCTGTCTTGTCGATTCCATGGCCTTTTATATTTTGATCCTGCAAAGGTACGATTTTCCGTTGAAAACATGAGATTAATTAGTGTTTGGACACGAATACCTGGAAGTGTACAAGGCAGTATCAGGTATATAAAAGGAATAATAAGCATTGACGTTATCAGAAATATTTTGGAAAAAAGGATTAGATTTGCGTTAGGAAATTATACGGAACTAATGGATATAGTGGTCAGCGGCATACGATCAACGGGGAACCTGCACCTGGGTAACTATTTTGGTGCCATCAGGAACTTTCTTAAAATGCAGAAGGAGAATAAATGTTTTTTCTTTATAGCTGATTATCATTCCCTTACAACTCATCCGAAACCTGACCATCTTCATGATAATATCAAGCAGGTTCTTGCTGAGTATCTCGCCTGTGGTATTGATCCGGAAATTGCTACGGTTTTTATTCAGAGTGATGTACCGGAAGTAATTGAACTGTATCTTCTGCTCAACATGAATGCGTATGTAGGAGAGCTTGAAAGAACTACCTCTTTCAAGGAAAAAATCAGGAAGCAACCTGACAACATAAACGCAGGTCTTTTAACATATCCGGTACTGATGGCTGCTGATATAATCATTCATAAGGCAAATAAAGTTCCGGTTGGCAAGGATCAGGAACAGCATCTTGAAATGACAAGGAGGTTTGCAAGAAGGTTTAACACTATGTATGGAGTAGATTATTTCCCTGAACCTGATGCGTATAACTTCGGGAAACAACTGATTAAAATACCGGGACTGGATGGAACAGGGAAGATGGGTAAGAGTGAAGGTAACGGAATATTTCTTGCTGACACTCCCGACGAGATAAGAAAAAAAGTCATGAAAGCAGTTACAGATACCGGACCGGTCACTCCCGGACGTAAACCCTCCGGCCCTGTAAAGAACCTCTTCATAATTATGAATGTTGTGTCGGATCATTCTACTGTTAAATATTTCACAGAAAAGTATGCAACCTGTGAGATCCGTTATGGAGAAATGAAAAAGCAGCTTGCAGAAGATATTATTAAGGCAACAGATCCCATTCGCGACAGGATAAATGATATTTTGAAAGACAGAAAATATCTTGCAAAAGTTGTATCCGAAGGTGCTGAAAAAGCCAGGGCAAGCGCTTCGAAAACCGTCAGGGAGGTAAGGGAAATAATCGGGTATAAACCGTTCTGATACAAAAATAAAAGCCAGGTTATTCACCTGGCTGCCTTGATGGATCAAGTATATGATTGAGATTGCCTGTGTACTATATTAAGATCAAAATACGTGCCAAAAATTATCAGAATCTTATTCCGGATTTTAAATATTAATTCTCAGAGAGATAATGAAGTTTCTTCCCGGAGCCACTATCCCTGAAGAATAAGGCCTGTACCTGTGATCAAGAATATTTTCGATCCCTGCATTGACAGATACACGGGTAGTAATGTTATACGACACTTTTAAGTTCAGTGTAAACCATCCGGGCGACCAGGGATTCCCGTTTGTATCTGTTGCATACAGATAAGGTTTTTCAATTTCGGAAGGAGGCATATTCCTGAACTTCTTCGGCCCATTGTAACTTGAATAAAAATCTGCCGTAAGCCTGGAGAAGTCCAGAATCAAATGGGTAGAACCAAACAGGGGCGCAGCATGCCGTAGAGGTACGCCGGTTTTCTCTCTCCCCTCTGTGATATTTAGTGTTGATTTTACAGAGAAATAACCGGTAATATTAGCCTGTAAATTAATATGTACACCATAGACCCTGGCTGATCCGGCATTTGTAATTGCCTCTACCTTACTTAATTCGCTGTCATATATTATTGAATCCTCTCCATTAAAAAGAAAATCATGACGTACCATCGCATTTTTTAGCCATGTATGGAAACATGAAAGATCGAGATGCAGTATCTCTGCAAATACTTTTGAGATACCCAGATCAAGATTATATGCATATTCAGGTTTCAGATCAGGATTTGGAACAACAACAATGCCGGGGGCAGAATCAAAAATCTTACCGGCATCATCAAGGTTCGGAGCCCTGAATCCGGTGGATGTGTTAAAGTTTAGCTGCATTTTCTCATCTGGCCTGAATACAATCCCGGCGGCACCTGTTAATGCCCCATTCGAAACAGAAATACCTGAAAATGGGAAGTTAAAATATGAATTATCCGCAATCGTTGAATTAAGACTTACATAGTTATATCTGATGCCTGTATTCAGAGAGATTTTTTCCGAGAGATTGTTTTTATAGCCTGCATATGCAGAAAAGCTGTTGTATTTATTGTCTCCATTGGGATACCTTGATCCGGCAGGAGTAATTATACCTGTCTGAATATCATTTATTTGCGCAACTGATTTGATATCATTGTTAATATATTCCAATCCGTAATATAATAAGGTTTTATCCTTATTGATATTTTTATCAAAATCGAGGTTAACAGAATATATTGCTACTTTTTCGAATTGTTCGTTAAGTGATGTACTGCCAAAATTTCTGTCATGCCGGCTTTCTTTATATTTCTGGTGAGCAGCAATAAATCTTATCTCATCAAAAAATCTGGTTTTTTTGCTTATTGTGAGTTGAAGATTATTCATCATCCATACCTGAGGGCCGTAATACCATTCACCATAGCGGAGTCTCCCGGACCTGTACTGAATCAGTCTGTCGTACCTTGGCACATCCGATAACCTGGAATAATGGATTGAGAATTGCAGATCGATGTTTTCTGTTGCTCTAAACCGTAATTTATTCATCGTATTAAGCTGGTTATAGGCTGAGAAGATCTGAATCCTGGGATCCGGATTTGTTACTACAGAGTCTTTACCGGCAATGCGCTGAACAAATTCCGGGCGCAGATACCCGGGATTTTTATGGGAACCCATTTTAAGATCGTCAAACACCGACCGTGTGACAGATGAAAGAAAAGCTATTTTTTCAGATCCGATATTGAAATCAAAATGTAAGGTTTTTTCTTTATCTGCAGTCGAGAAACGTGAAAAGGCATCTGCTTTGAAATAAATTTTATTTCCTGTAGAAAGCAAGGCTTTTTTTGTATGAAAATCCATAACTCCTCCTATTGCATCGCTTCCATAAACTGATGCACCGGGCCCGAAAATGATTTCAGTCGATTCCAGCGACAAAGGATCCAGGGAAATAACATTCTGAATATTTCCCTCCCGGTATATGGCATTGTTCATCCTCACGCCGTCAACTACAATAAGGATTCGGTTAGTTGCAAATCCTCTTATTATGGGACTTCCTCCTCCTAACTGGCTTTTCTGAATATATACTTCACCTGAAATACCAAGCAGATCAGCAGATGTCTGGGGATTTTGAAGTTCAACTGAGGGTCTGAGTACAGTAGTAATTTTATTTGGTACTTCATTCTTGTTCTGCTCCCAGCGGCTGGCCGAAATAACAAATTCTTCAATGGCAAAAATCTTACGGGTTAGCTTTACTTCAAATCCCATACTTTTAACCTCATCATAACTCAGACATATTCGTTCAAATGTGAAATGCTGAAAACAGATAATCTCATTATCATTGAAAGATGAGATATCAGCCTTACCTGTTCTGTTTGTATAGATAAATTTTGTCTTCGATTCATTCAGAATTGCGACATCCGGTACCGGCCTGAGATCCTCACTGTCAATCACAGTAATGGTTTGTGATAACAGAGTTGCAGAAGACAGAATAACCAGTAAGTTTGTCAGTAATATTTTTAACATCTCTGAACCGTTTTAACGAATTATAAAAATATATAAAATTCTTTCAGGCATGTTGAGAGAGTGTGTGTTGTAAAACAGATGTACAAAAAAACCTCAGTTAGTGGTTGGAACTTCAGATATAACCTTTTATTTTTTAATTTTGAGATTTATCCTTTAAAACTGATCTGTAAGTGGGAAAAAGGTTTGCATTTTTTGTGTTAATCATACTGGTTTCCGGTCTGGCAATTCTTGGATATTTTCTTCATCAGGGACGTAAGAATCTGTTAACAGATCCTTATAAGGTGATTGATACGAACGCATGTTTTATTATTGAAACAGTCGATTTACAGAGCTTTATCAATTCAGTTACAACAGGAAGCGGATTATTTGGAGAGTTTGAAAAAGTCAAGGAATTCGAGGGTTTCAACACAAAATTGAATTATCTCTCTGATCAGCTGAACAAGCAGAGTATTAATAAGATTTTGCATGGGGGATTATCGCTTATTTCCTTTCATCCATCTGAAAAGGGGAAACTTATTCCTTTTTTATCGATGACTCTCCCCGGGGATGTTCGATTGCGCCATGTAACAGAGTGTTTGCGATCGTCAGGAATCAAGGAGGTAAATGAATCTGACTTTAACGGGCGCACTTTTTTAAGCCTGCCTTTTACAGTCAGAAACCAGAACGATACTGCTTACCTTTTAATCAGTTCAGGATTACTTATTTGCACTACTTCACGGAATCTGTTGGAAAAGGCTTCTTCACAGACCGGCAGGGAAACTGATATCAGAAGTAAGCAGGATTTCTCAAGGATATTGCTGGCGTCAGGTAAACATGAAGATAAGATCTTTGTTATCTTCAGTAACCTCGGAACACTTTTGAAGACTTTTTTTGTAAATGATGCCTCGAATTTACCTGACAAAATTGCAAAACTTGCGGGAAGTGCCGGAGGAGATATATACATGAATGAAAATGGGCTGATTATCAGTGGTTTTGTCGAAAGCATCGATTCAACGGAGATTCTTTATAAGCATAAATCAAATCCTCACAGACCACTCGATAGTTACAAAGTGCTTCCATCTTCTACCGCATTGTTCGAAACCAGTGTACACCCTCTGGAAGCTATCCCTGTTAAAAATATTAATAAAGCTTCGGATGAAGTTATTAATCTGGCAGTCAAACTCAAACCTTACATTGGTGATGAGATTACAAAAGCCTTCTTTGATTTCAATGGGACTGTCGATGAAAATACTCTGATCATTTTTGAATTAACAAACAAGGTTATTTGTGAGCAACATTTTCTTGATGTGCCGGTTAATGTAACCGAGATAATCTATTTCCAACCAGATGATCAGACCAGGATACCTGTATATCATGTTGCTTACAGCGGTCTCGTTTCTCTTCTATTATCTGATTTTACAACTGAATTTGAGGACAGGTATTTTACCTTTTATGACAATTTTATGATTGCCGGTAATTCTTATATCACCATATCAAGATTTCTGTATGACAATCTTCTTCACAACACACTTGCAAATGATCTGATTTATCGCAATTTTGAAACCACTTTACCCAGTCGTTCAGGATATTTTTTCTATTGTGTTCCGTCGCATATTATCGATTATCTTGCAAGGTACCTTAATGATACCATAATCGATGGATTGAAGTCTAACAAGAACTCTGTTGATAAAATCCAGGCCTTCGGATATCAATTTGCTTCCAGCAATGAAATGATATACAATAGCTTGTCTGTGATGTTCAAAGATGAAGTCAGGGAAGAATCGACAACAGAATGGGAGACTTTGCTCGATACAATAGCCTGTATTAAACCATTCTTTTTCACAAACCATAATACCGGCAATAAGGAGATATTTATACAGGACATGAAAAATAATGCATACCTGATTAATTCTGCAGGTCGTGTTCTCTGGAAAGTACCATTGCGGGAGAGAATTAACGGGAGTGTTTATATGATAGATTATTACAGGAACGGTAAATATCAGTTGTTATTTTCAGGTAAAAACAATATTCATCTTCTCGACAGGAACGGCAACTATATTGAAAGATATCCGGTCAAATTAAGAGCACCTGCGACCAACCCACTTGCACTCTTTGATTATGATAATAACCTTGATTACAGGATCCTGATTGCCGGAGAAGACAGAATGATTTATTCTTATGATAAAACAGGCAGTGTTGTAAGGGGATGGAAACCATTCAGAACGGCAGGTATCGTAAGTGCTGAAATTGGGTTTTTCAGGGTTTCGGGCAAAGATTATATAGTAGTAGCAGATGATAAGTCGCTGTATTTTCTGAGCCGGACCGGTAATATCAGGCTCAGGCTGAAAGAAGCCGTAACTAAAGCAGCAGGATCATCTCTGCAATTGAATGCCGGAACTATTGAATCTGTTGTATGTTCATCCCCCGACGGTACAATCCAGCATATCTATTTCGACGGGAGTGTCAGGAAATATAATATGCGCAAATTCTCCATTGACCATTCATTCGATATTTTTGATATAGATGCCGATGGATTTAGTGAATATATTTTTATTGATAAAGGGATATTGTATCTTTATGATCATAACAGAACAGAAATGTTCACAAGGGAATTTGATTCTGATAAACTGGGCGGGCCTATAAATTTTATTTTTTCAGGATCAGACCGAAAAATAGGAGTGTTTGATATTAATAAGAAACTGATATATCTGATAGATAAAAATGGAAACATTATGAACGGATTCCCTCTTAAAGGTGCATCCATGTTCTCAATCGGCAAATTGTCGGGCAGAAGCGGCTGGCACCTTATTGTAGGAGGAACCGACAGGTTTCTATATAATTACAGACTTGACACAGGGCTTAAATAATACCGGTTATGATTAGAAAATTATTGATATTATTTGTTATTACAGCATTTTTCGCAACAGGGGGGTGCATTAAGGAGACTTATGATATGAATATGTTATCAAAAAAAGGCAATCTTTCTCCTACCGTTGCGATTTCTGCTGTCAAAGGAGATATTTCACTGAGTGACATCATCGAAACGAATGACACTGTGATCTTTGATGAGAACAATCTGGTGAAGCTTGTATTTAAAGAAGATTCTGTAGTGGATCTGAAACTCGAAAATTTTTATGATCTTGATGAAATGTTCACTTATAACGAGGTTTACACATTAGGAGAATTGAGTCTTAATCCTTTTCTGGAAACGATTGGGTTTACACTGGATCAGATAAGCTCATTTTTCGATCCGGCACTCAGAGCGCAATTCGTTGCACTTGACGGTACCACCAATCCATTCCCCGATTTTCCGCTTACTGATCTGGGAGAAACAAGCATACCCCTTGTTTCAGATTTCGAATATGCGACATTTTCAGAAGGATCACTTGATATCATTGTTACAAATAACCTGACTGCTCCACTTTATAATGTGCTAATAAGTCTTTATAACAGCGCAGGGCATACACCAATAGGAAATGAAGTGACAATATCAGGACTGGCTGCCGGTGAATCAGGGATGAGCTCCATCGACCTGGCTGATCTGACTGTTACTAACTCAATACTTGCTTCAGTTATACTGACAGGTAGTGAAGGTACTAATGATCCGGTTTTAATAGACCTGGATGACAGCAATGTCGAGGTAGTTATTAGTGGCCGTGACCTGATAGTAAAGTCAGGAAGGGTGATTCTGCCGGAACAGACAATAAATTCTCCTGGCACCAAGGATACAGTAACTTTTGATCCCGGAACTGATGTTGAGATTGATGAACTTGTAATAGTTACAGGGGATATTAACTATTCGATCCAGTCATCAAGTTCTATATCAGCATCATTATCAATTACATTTCCAACTGGTCTCAGAGCAGGCGTTCCAATAACAGAAGACATTACAATTGATCCGTTTTCTACAGTAAATGGTACTATTTCAGTTGACAATACAACTATGGATCTTGGGACAGATCATTTGCAGCCCTTTAACAGAGTGCCACTTGAACAGACTATTACTGTCAGTTCAAATGGGAGTATGGTCGATTTTGACAGCGAGGATAGCTTTACAATCGATATTGAACTGCTGAATCCTGACTTTGACTACATTAAAGGTTATTTCGGACAGGAGATACATACAGGGGATGTTGACACTCTTGACCGGGACATAAAAGATATTCTTGATCACTTCAGCGGAGATATATTTTTTTCCAATCCGTCGATATCTCTTAATTATTCAAACTCATTTGCATTGCCAATTGAAATAACGTTAAATGCCACCGGTCACAGAAAGGCTGAAACAGAAGATCTTGGACTGGACCCATTTAATATAATCTATCCGGATGCTCCTGTTGAGCGTGACGTAACAGAGTCATTCAGGATTGACAGGGCTAATTCATCTCTGCCGGAACTCGTTTCATTACCGCCGGAAATAATTGTATACTCTGGTT
This sequence comes from uncultured Rikenellaceae bacterium, assembly GCA_964596715.1. Taxonomy (GTDB): domain Bacteria; phylum Bacteroidota; class Bacteroidia; order Bacteroidales; family VadinHA17; genus LD21. Next base: position 18,555 of record CAZQVL010000027.1, on the reverse strand, counting down.
CCGCGAAGACGAATCCTCAGGGAAATACAGGTGAAAGAGACAATTACATTTTTGATGACAGCCGGTTTGTGGGAGCATTTGAGGTCGAGGTTCCGATGGAAATGAGGTTCAACAATCTGCAATTTACTGATACAGTTGATAATTTTTTACAAACTGAAGATCCGGATGATGATAATCCCATAAAACCTGAGAACTTTGAATTTATCCGGATTGATTTAACTGCAGAAAACGGATTTCCGCTCGGTGTGTCTGTTGAAATGAACCTTTATGACTCTCTTTCAAATACAATAAAAAGTACTGTTGAGGCGATTGATGTTCTTGAACCGGCTCCTGTGGATGCTAACGGGAAAGTAACCAGCCCGGTTGAGACCTCAACAAGCATTGAATTGACAAAGGATTTTTTCAATTCAATAAACGAGGCGGATAAAATAATTTTTCGCTTTACAATGAAATCGACAGATGACGGAACGAAAGATGTTAAGATATACTCTGATTACCGGCTTGATTTCAAAGCAGCATTTGTAATGAAACCCGATATTAATATCAATTTAGACTAAACATAATAATAATTATATATGATCAGGTTAACCAGACTTTTGTGGATTTTTCTTCTTGCGGGAATTCTCCCGGAGGCAGCTTCACAAAACAGCCAGGTTCTGTATTATATGAATCTCCCTCAGAATCATCTTCTTAACCCGGCTATCAAGCCTTTCAATTCTGTTTATATAGGCTTACCTGGATTAACGGGGATTAATCTGAATGTTAACAATAATTTTATCAATTTCTCAGATGTTTTTATGAAAGGTCAACAGCCATCGGATTCAATTATAACCTTTCTTCATCCCGATTTTGATATTGATGGTTTTCTCAGCAAGATAAAAGATAAAAACTCTATTGAGCCACTGGCTGCGGTTCAGCTTTTCGGGCTGGGTTTTACTGTCGGGAAAGATCTGTATGTATTTCTTGATATTAATGAGCGGATAGAGAGTAATATTGTACTGCCAGGAGATATTTTCAGGCTTGGATTTAAGGGTAATGAAGAATTTATCGGCAAACAGATTGATTTAACGTCGTTGAGGGGCGATATCAAAGCCTATCATGAAGTTGGCCTCGGTTTTTCAAAGAATTTTACAAGAAAACTCCGGATAGGGGTAAAGGGGAAGCTTCTTTTCGGACTGGCCTCAGGATCGATTGATAATAATTATCTTGGGATTACGGTGAACGACGATTACTCACATACTCTGGATGCCGATCTCATGGTAAATATCAGCGGACCTGTAAATGTCTATGTGAATGCGGAAAATAATGGTATAGACAGTATAAGATTTGATAAAGAGAGATTTAATTCCTCGGGTAAGGTATTCGATTATCTTAAAAATACAAGGAACATGGGTCTGGGTTTAGATATTGGCGCAGAATATATGATCAACAACAGACTTATTGTTTCAGCAGCTGTCACAGACCTTGGATATATTAGATGGAAAACCGATCTCACCAATCTTCAGGCCGCCAGTTATTTTGATTTTAGCGGACTTAATATGCTCGATGTGATTAACGGGGACAAAACATTTGAAGAACTGGGTGACGAAATGCTTGATTCACTGCAGAACTCTTTTCATTTAACTGACGAACAACAGCCTTTTACTACCTTTCTTCCTGTTGGTGTCACTTTGGGCGGAAAATACAACCTGACGGAGAGATTTTCTTTTGGAATATTATCATATAGCAGGATAATAGGCAAGCAATTAAGGGAGGCTCTTACTCTGTCTGCAAACCTGAATCTTGGCAATGCTTTTTCCTCCAGTATAAGTTACACTGCCGCAAATCACCGTTATGATAATCTGGGAGCAGGGCTGGCATTCCGCGCAGGTATTTTTCAGTTTTACCTGCTTACCGACAGGATACCTGTAATGTGGAATAGATTAACGATAGATGAAGATTCCTTCCCATTACCTGCAAGCTGGAATACTGTTCATATAAGATTCGGAATGAATCTGGTGTTTGGTAATAATATAAGAAAGCAACAGGACAAACCAATGGTTCTGGTTGAATAATAAGAGAAAAGAAATGGTTTTACTTGTCCGTGTTATATTAATTAGTTTAATAGTATATCTTTTAATCAGGCCATTTGTCAGGTATTTCGAAGATAAGGGAACTTCTGACAGAAGGTCCGGGCATGATAGCAAAAATGAGAAAAGGCGCCGGGGAGTCTCAAAAGAGGTTGGGGAATATATTGATTACGAGGAGGTTGATTAATATTATGCCATGTGTTGTTTTGATGAAGACCTCAGCTTTTTTGCCAGGGCATTTGAAAATACAAAATCGTTAAGAGTATCGCAATCTGAATGAAGTATTTCGTCTTTCCCGCCTTCCCAGCATTTTATGCCATCACTTATAAACACAATTTTTTCTCCTATTTTCATAACGGAGTTCATATCGTGAGTATTTACGACAGTTGTCATAGAGTACTCTTCAGTCAGCTCTTTAATAAGTTCGTCGATTAGTATTGTTGTAATAGGATCGAGTCCTGAATTAGGTTCGTCACAAAAAAGATATTTCGGATTTAGAGATATAGCCCTTGCAATAGCTACCCGTTTCTTCATTCCTCCGGATAATTCTGAAGGATAGAGATTGTTTGCATTTATAATATCGACCCTTTTAAGGCAGAAATTTACACGATCCACTTTTTCTTCATTTGTTTGTCCGGTAAACATATCGAGGGGGTATCTTACATTCTGTTCAACAGTAAGTGAATCGAAAAGTGCTGCTCCCTGGAACAACATTCCCATTTCCTTGCGGATATCTTTTCTGGCTGAGAAATCAAGCTGGTTGAAAATAATATTTTCATACCAGATTTCTCCACTGTCTATTTCATGAAGTCCGACTATTGATTTCAGCAGAACAGTTTTGCCAGAGCCGCTTCTTCCGATTATCAGGTTAGTCTTTCCTGGTTCAAATATAACAGATATATCGCTCAGCACCTGCTGATTGTTAAACGACTTGCACAAATTCTTAACCTTTATCATGACAATAAAAGTTGAGTAAGTATAACATTGAAGAGCAGGATAAGAACGCTGCTGTAAACAACTGCTTTTGTACTTGCACGACCTACTTCAAGTGATCCTCCTTCAACATAATATCCCTGAAATGCAGAAACGCTGGTTATTATGAAAGCAAAGAAAACAGTTTTGATAAGTGAATAGGTAATATAATAAGGTATAAATGCATATTGGATTCCGTAAATGAAGTCTTCTGAGGTAATAACACCTGCCATTGTTCCTGCAATCCACCCGCCAAGTATTCCTACTGTGATACTGATGAGTGTGAGAAAAGGATTAAAAAGAAGAGTCGCAATAATTTTTGGCAATATAAGGTAGGATGCAGAGTTCACTCCCATAATCTCGAGAGCATCAATTTGTTCAGTAACTCTCATAGTTCCTATTTCTGATGCTATATTTGATCCTACCTTGCCGGCAAGTATAAGAGCGCAGACTGTGGAAGAAAATTCAAGAATTATTGAATCACGGCAACCCAGTCCGATCAGATAGGTTGGATAGATAGGATTTTCGGTATTATAAGCTGTCTGAAGGGTAATAACTGCTCCCATAAAGAATGATATTATAGTAACAATCCCGATAGAGTTCAAGCCAAGAAACACAAACTCCCGCATTGTCTGCCTGTAGTATATAACAGGTTTTTCCGGCTTGGAGAATACCCTTTTCAGAAGAACAAAATAACGTCCGGTTTGTATAAGAAAATTTAATAACATTGGATTTTATTTACAGCAGCTAAAATTACGAATTTTTACACTATTTCCTTCAGGTTGGTTTTAAATCCGCGGAATGTATAAATTAATATATATTTGCATAAAATAATTCTTATCTAATATTTCTCTTATGGACAACAGGTATGTGATTATCATGGCCGGCGGAGTTGGGAGTCGTTTCTGGCCTCTCAGCCGTCAGAAGAAACCCAAACAATTCCTGGATATTCTCGGGAAAGGAGAAACACTCATCCAGCAAACCTTCAGGAGGTTTAAATCTGTTTGTCCGGCACAGAACATTTTTATTGTTACCAGCGCTGAACATAAGAAGCTCGTTACTGATCAGCTTGATATTAATCCTGTAAATATTCTGTCTGAACCTTTCCGGCGTAATACTGCTCCGTGTCTGGCATATGGTACATTCCGCATATTAAAGGAGAACCCGGATGCGATAATTACGGTAACACCGGCTGATCATTTCATTATTAAAGAAGACAAATTTGTTGAGGTAATACAGATGAGCTATGAGTTTGTGAGAAAGAACGATGCGCTCCTTACTCTGGGTATTAAACCCGACAGGCCTGAAACGGGTTATGGGTATATCCAGGCTGACCGGAAAAAACCTGCAGACGGATATGACAATCTGCTGAAGGTCAAAACATTTACTGAAAAACCCGATATTGATCTCGCAAAAATATTTCTCGAGAGCGGTGATTTTTACTGGAATTCAGGCATTTTTATCTGGAATATAAGATCCATAATAGCTGCATTTGAAAAGTATCTGCCTGATATTTTTTCGGCATTCGATGAAAGTCGCGATCTTTTCGGTACACGTCAGGAAGGCAAATTCATCAGGGAAACATATACTGAATGCAGAAGTATTTCTATTGATTATGGGATAATGGAGAAGGCAGATAATGTTTATGTTATGTGCACGGATATCGGCTGGTCAGACCTGGGAACCTGGAGCTCGCTATATGAGAATACCAAACCGGACAGAAGAAGAAATGCCATTATAACCGGTGAGGTTTTCACTTATGACAGTTCGAGTAATATTTTTAATATCTCTCCAGGGAAAATAGCTGTTGTCCAGGGGCTTAAAGACTATATCGTGGTTGGCTCCGAGGATGTTATTCTTATTATAAGGAAAGAAGAAGAGCAAAACATTAAGAATTATCTTGAGGATATAAAGAAAGTAACCAAGGACAGGTATCAATAAAAACAGGAGATTAAACTCCTGAAAAAATTAAAGGGAATTGCATAATAAGAAAAGAGGCTGGTTTATTCAGCCTCTTTTCTTTTGATTAATATTCCCAAAGATCATGTTCAAAACTGAAGAGCACTTCGTTTTTTATCCGTTCAGCCTCAAAGAGTGTGTACTTCCCAAGTGTGTATTCATTTATCAAACGGTCGTTATATACGTTTGATTCACCAAAAATAATACTGCCAAATCTTCTTTGCATGAACAGATCATCGAACGATAATCGCTGTGCATCATTACTTGAAATGAATGCCTCTTTTTTTGCAAGAGCGTCTCTTACCTCATCATACTTGATCCAGAACAGTGGTTTTGTGAGTATACGTCCAATTTCAGCATCATAACCCAGCCAGCGAGGTTCAATACCAATAATCCTCACATCGAGTTTTGATAATTTCTTATCGAAATACCACTCCTCGTAGACAAGCAGTTGCTTTACATCTTCAGGTTTGGCATCTTCTTTAATAAGAGTATCTCTTGTATTGCCGGCAGCGTCTATCTGGAGTGACTGAATCCTGCTGACTGCTCCCATAGTCTGTTCTATTTCCGAATAAGTAGTTGGGATGTTTGTATCGAGAGGATTATAAGCTTTAATTCGTCCTGCCTCAATTTCATCAAGGAGAATTCCAATAAGGTTCTGTCTGCCATCCAGTGTGGGTTTTGTAGGATAGTACAATGGCTGGTTAACTCTTTCACGAAGATCGATAAGACGATATATTCTTTTTGAATATATTACATCGGCCTCCCTCAGGTAAGGATAATTGATCTTTCTATTTTCGTGAATTGATTTCTGGTAAATATCGCCGAATGACTGGGCATTTAAAACACCTGTAATTGTCATTACGATAATTCCGAGAAGTATTTTCTTATTCATGGTATTTCAATATTTTATTTCTAATCAATTTTCAATATTACCGGCGACAACTCAACGGTTCTGCCATCAGGCCCAAGAGCCCTTATGTCTTTAATAATCAGATTCTTGCCTCTTGTAAGTCTGTTTATCAGATCTTTTTGTCTGGTTGTGAGGTTGCTGCTTGTGCTTGATTCTTCAAAATCGCCCCTGCTATCAGAATAAAGGACTGTGAATGCGGTAACAGAATAATTAAGATCAAAGTCGAAATCCGGCTGGACTGCATAAACACCTGTTTGCGCAGCAGCAACATTTTTAGCAACATTTCCGGTGTTTTTATTTGCAAATACTGCAGTAGGAGGAGGGACTGTTTTTACTCTGAATTCATATGGTGTAAAGGTCTGCGGTTTTCCGCTGACATCTGCTGTAACAATAACCTGGACATTAGTTCCTGTAGCATTGGGTTTAACGATCCAGTTACCGCGGAAATTCTGTCCTCTGGAGTTCTTTACTTTTCCACGTTTAAATGTTCCGTTATTGACCCTGACCCTGATATTATCAGGGCTGACGCTTGGTACGGAGATATCTATAGGATTATCGATACCGGCATACATGACGTTCATAGCTGTAGGTGAAACAACAACATTAGGTTCACCAACTGTATATGATGATTCGAAGGGGTAGTTCATAGTTGCTCCGTCCGGGGCTTTAAGAGAGATAACTCCTCCCCATCTTTTGGGGCCTGTTGTTGTAGCGCGGGCTCTGTAGACTCCTTTTCCGGATTCGTCAACCGGCAGAACGTTACCTCCTACTGTAATAACGGGTTTTTGTGTTGTATCTGTTGCAGAGATGAAAACCTGTGCTTCATAGTCGTTTCCCCGTGTAACATAACTGGAAGTAGGAATTACTATTGCTGAAAGTTTGTTAAATTTAAAGGAAGAAGCATCAATTTGCGAATAGAGGTGGTTAAGAACTTCTGTCTCGGCATTCCTGACATCAACCTGCATTTTAGACAGAATAGTAATTACCGCAACCAGAGGGAGTGTCTGGAATGTTAAATTCTCCCAGCGAGCTGGTTGGCCGTCGGGATCTCTTCCATCATCAGTATTAAGACTTTTTCTGAGAGCCTCTTCAGCAGCTATATTTTCTCCGTTCAGGGTTGTAACAAGGAATTCACGATAGTCGTTTAAAAGTGCTTTTACCTCATAGGCTTTACCGTTTTCGTTTGCTCCTATCAGAATTTCGGAAGGCACATTATTCTGGTCAATTCTCTTAACATTATCAATAATTACTTCATTCCCTTTAACCGCGTCAGTTCCTGGGGGTTCGGTCTTAGTTATTATTTCTATTTTAAGTTCCTGAATATAATTGAATGTTTCGTCAGCACGGGTTTTTACCTCATAGGCAGCTGTCTTAAATTTCAGGGCCTTAGTTGGATTTTCAGCAGCAGCTCTATCAAACTCACTGTATATAAGGTTATTCTTAATGACATAGTTTGCAATAGTCTGAGTAAGACTATTGTCTACTTTTTTAAATGCTTCAACGGCGTCTTTTGATACGTTAAGTGCAAGCATAGCAGTAAGTATCAAGTACATCATACCGATCATTTTTTGCCGTGGTGACAGCCTTTCGTGAGCCATTTTACAGGTTGTTTAGTTGGGTAAAAAAAATGTCACGTTATTTTACATTCATTGCAGCAAGCATATTCCCGTAAATGTTATTCAATGCTGACAGGTTATCGCTAAGTTTTGACATCTGGTCGCGGTATTTCTGTGCGTCAGTTGCTGATTCGGAAAGGTCTTTAACAAGTTCCTGAATCCCTTTGAACAGCACATCGGATTCTTTCAGGTGTTCATCAGCTCCTTTGTGCTGTAGCTCATAAACTGCGTTCAGAGCTGAAAGGTTTTTATTAAGTGTTTCCAGTTGTTCCTGATAGGATTTTCCTCCTGCTTCAATAACCGAGAATGAATCAGCCATGTTGCGATAAGTAGAGCCTGTCTCATTTATCACTCTAGTGGTTTCCCGGTAGCTATCTGTTAGTTTGTTGAGTGATTCATCAGCTGCCTGGATTGTATTCATATACTTAGCGGAAGCTGAGGACACATCGCCCATTGCGGAAATATTGGATGTTGATTCACTCAGTTTTTTCATTCCTACACCAAGCTTCTGGAACAGTTCGGGAGTAATTTCAGCTTTCTCGAGCATTTCATCAAATTTTGCCAGAGCTACAGATCCGCCTCCTCCACCTCCGCCAACAGCGCCTCGGTACTTGTCTCCATAAGATCCAATAGCTCCTGGTTCCTCGTCGGGAATACCTGCAAGTTCAGGATAAACCAGAGACCAGTCAACCTCTTCATGTAACGGCTCAAAGGCTGAGAAGAAGAAGATGATTGATTCGGTGAAAAGACCAATAGAAAGCATGGTCCCGGCCAATGGCCAGTGCTGTATTTTAAATAAAGCACCAATAATAACGACAGAAGCACCTAAACCGTAAAGTTTAGCCATAAAGCTCTTCCATCCGCTGCTTTGTACTATTTCTGCTAGGCTCATATACCTGATTGTTTTTAGGGTTATTTCAATTATTAATTTACACCGATATAGGATCTTACATTGCGGAATCCAACATATGATTTTGTTGAATCCTGATATTCATAATCTCTTGAACTAGTCTGAAGGAAATAGGCAATATCCTTCCAGGAACCTCCTCTTATAACTTTACGTTTCATGACAGGCGGATCCTGTGGTGTTGCATTGTATTCATAGTTGGGATTAAGATCGTGCTGGAAGATGTATGCAGAAGGATGATAAGCGCCTAATGTCCATTCGGCAACATTTCCTGATATATCAAACAATCCGTATTCATTTGGTTCATATGAACCTACTTTGGCGGTATATACTGTTCCGTCGTCGATATAATTACCACGTAAAGGTTTAAAGTTGGCAAGGAAGCAACCTTCGTAATTACGGGTATATGGGCCTCCCCATGGATACATGGAAAGATCAAGGCCTCCTCTTGCGGCATACTCCCATTCAGTTTCAAGAGGCAGTCTGTAGCTCTGTACATCTGCAATTCCGTTCTTTCTGAGAGCGGTATTCATGTAATCAGTCCTCCAGATGCTGAATGCATTTGCCTGCACCCATGAAACACCTACAACCGGGTAATCATCGAATGAAGGATGCCAGAAATAAAGGGATGCTTGCGGATCATTGAATGAATAGGTATAATCCCTGATCCAGCAAAGAGTATCAGGATAAACATTAATGATATTATGTTTAATGTATGAGGAACGGTCCTTTACATCCGTGCGTGATCCGTCGAGGTTAGTTACCTGTCCTTCATATCTGCCGGTGTTGTTCTCATAGTCATAAATATACCTTGCTTTCGCAGCTTGCTGATAATCAACCCAGTAATACGAATAGTTGAGCTTTCTGATATCAGTTTGCTTTCTACCGCTAAATCTCTCCTCAGGCGGATAGTACATTTCTTCAATAATAGACTGGGTGGTTTCTTCTCGCGGGTCGATTTTTTCTTCCCAGTTAATAACGTTTGGGTCGATAATATTCCCGTCATCGTCAACAACGAAATACTCGCGATCCGGAATACCTGCCTCACCAAGCTTTGTTCTGAGAATGGAATCACGAACATAGTATACAAACTGACGGTACTTGTTATTGGTCATTTCTGTCTGGTCCATCCAGAATGCTTCAACAGTAACGGATTTTGAGATGCTGTTAAGCGCAAATACTGCATCCTCGTCGCTGGGACCCATCATAAAATTACCGGCAGGGATGAATGCCATCTCAAGTGGCTCCGGTTCAAAGAACTTCTTTCTTCCCGGAATTCCTGTAAGCTCTCCAGTATTTGAAGAGCGACAACCACTTAATAAGATTATTATTATTAGAGAAGATAAGATTGCCTTTTTCATAATTCTAAAAAATTTAAACTGCAAGTTAAATTATTTTTTTCCATAAATCATAAAAATCTGATACTTTTATATTTCATCGGGCTTTTACCCAAGCTTATATCAAAACAATAGTTCACCATAAATTCATGCGATCCGCTGGTATTCTTTCTGATGTCCGACATAGGGAAATCATAAGCGTAACCTATCCGGAGACTATTATATAATTCAAACCCTACAATGCCTATCAGAGCATCTCCGGCTCTGTATGAAACGCCACCCCATACTTTTTTATTGTATTGCAATAAAGAAGTTACTGTAAATTGAGATACTTTTCCATCGCTGAAAGCAAATAAAGATGGCATTAATTCAAGGGATGGGTTAGGTAACTGTATTTTATATCCTGCTGTGGCATAATAATGTCTGCTGACATAAGGAAGCCCTTTTGAGAACTTTATTTTAGGTTGATTAATGTGTGTTGCTGATACAGCCGCATAATATTTATCGGTTGTGTAAAAGAGGCCAAATGAGGCATCGAATGCAACGTAACTTTCTTTATTTTCAGGAATAAGCGGATCTCCTGAAGGCGGAATATGGACATCTCCAGTCGGTATTTCCCAGCTTGGATCAAGTGTCTTATTCAGCATCCCCGCACTTACTCCTATTCCCAGTTTACCCTGTCCCAGTTCTGCCAGGAAAGAATAGGTGGCAGAAAGATTTATATCTTTATCAAAACCAATGTTATCGCTTTCAACAAGTAAACCAACACCGCTTCTTATTTTGAACAGTGTTACCGGAGCGCTTATGTTAAATAATGTTGTTGAAGGAGCTCCATCAAATCCGATCCATTGTTGCCTCGTAATAGCAGTTGCACATATAAGTCCTGAAGTGCCGGCCACTCCTGGATTATAGGTTAGAGTGTTGTACATATAATAGCTCGACAAAGGATCTTGCTGTGATGAGACCGGTTGCAATATCAAAACAATAAAAAGAAATGTGATATTTAGTTTTTTCACTTCTTCAAAATAGTACTGTAACGTCCTTTTATTGACCCTGTAAAATAAATAAAAATCTTAAAAGCAAACAAATTTGCAGTCATATATTTATAATCTTCAGTATCCCTTTTGATAAGCATACCAGGTTCATATGATATACATAATATTAAACGGGATGAAGGGTAAATTATTGGGGAGGTCGCTATTTTAATCTGTTAGATGCTTTTACCCAGCGATCTGGCACTTCATTTCTGTTAGCTTTCAGATAATCCTCATACGAACAGGCAAAATACTTTTTACTGCCTTTATCTGCTGGTATTTCAATCCACCATCTTTCTGTCAGGTTGCTTTTTACAAAGATCAGGTCATCTTCGAGACCGGTAACTTTGACATGATATTTAATAAAACGACCTGATTTACTGTTGCTAAGGACAGGTGTCTCATATTGTTTTTGTGAAAAACCTTCAAGAAAAAACCAGATTATCTGAGCGGCCAGACCTGATGTCAGGTTTCGGGTGTCAAATTCCGGATTTACATCAAATAATCCGAAAACTTTAAGGTTGTCAGATATACCGGCATATCTTGCCAGAAGGCATATCTCCTCTCCATAGAAACCGTTTGGGGAGGGGAGTGCAGTTCCCGGAGCATCTGATTGTCTTACTGCCGAAATATCAAAAACAGCAGCATTTGAATCTCTGAAAAGAGGTTCCATAAGATGAATCGCCTGACGGGCATCGCCTATTCTCACAAGCTCGGCTTTCTGCTGATGAAATCTGTTAAGTACTTGCTGATCATTCAGATAGGTCTGATAGCCAATATTAATATAGTGTTCGAAAGTACTGTTGCTGTTATTTACAATATTGTTCAGATAATTCAATGAATCGGGTTCTTTTCGTTCGTTGCTGAAGTCTATTCTGGGATCAACTGTAATAAGAGTATACCTGGTCTTCATAGACGAAAGAGACCTGTCGACTGCAGTAACAAGAGCACTGGTCCCACCTAAAATAACTGGGAATACATTCTTTCCCATAAGGATACAGAGGATATCTGTTAAGCCTGCCAGGGTATCGCTAAAAGTAATGCCCTGCTTCATGTTTCCAAGATCGATCATTGTGGTTTTTCCCGGAATTTTTGCCAGATTATAAAGCTGTTCCCTTATGGCGTCAGGGCTTTTGGCTGATCCCTTGTTCGGAGAGTTGCGTCCCTCCGGTACTCCCAATATCGCAATCTTGTATTTTTCAGTCTCCTCCACGGAGATATTCTCTGTGTGTACAGTGATATTATGAGGGAAACCAGCATTTCCTATCAGGTTTCTGAAAACACAACTCTCAATGCTTATGGGATTAAAATAGTCATTCAAGTCTAACATGATCTTTTTCAGGCGCTTTTTTTGGATTTATTATTTTTATTTATTATCTTAATACAATCATCTTCTGTCAGCTTGTCAGCTTCCGTACCTTTAGGCAGTCTGTAATTCTGATTCCCTTTAACCAGATATGGGCCATACCTTCCTTTCAGAACCTTTATATCACCGAAGTCCTTTATGATTTTCTTTTTGTCGTTTTCGTTTTTTTCATTTATTATTTCAATACTCCTTTCGGCGGTTATTGAGTAGGGATCATCAACTCCTTTTTTCATTGAATAGAATTTACCCCTGTGCCTTATGTAAGGCCCGAATTTCCCGATTCCCGTAATCATTTCATCTCCCTGGTATTCCCCGATTGTACGTGGCAGACGGAAAAGGTTTAATGCTTCTTCGAGAGTTATTGTTTCCAGTAACAGGTTCTTTGTAAGACTTGCGAACCTTGGCTTATTTCCATCACTCGCATCTCCTATTTGTGCAACCGGACCAAATCTTCCCATTCTGACTGACACAGGTTCTCCTGTTTCCGGATGATTTCCCAGGTACCTTGTTCCGGTTCTTCTGTCTTTTTTCTCAAGTGTATTTTCGACTGTTTTATGAAACGGTTTATAGAAGTTATCGAGCATGCCTGTCCATTTAAGATTACCAACGGCAATCTCGTCAAACTGCTCCTCAACTTCAGCAGTGAAATGATAGTCAACGATTTCTGAGAAGTTTTCGTTGAGAAAATCATTTACGATCATTCCGATATTCTGTGGGAAAAGCTTCGACTTTTCTTTTCCTGCAATCTCTGTTTTTGAAGATGAAGTAATTCTTCCCCTTGAAAGAGTTAACACCTTTGCAGGTCGTTTTTCTCCCTGACGGTCTTGCCGCATCACATAGCCGCGGTTCTGAATGGTTGATATTGTGGGGGCATATGTGGAAGGCCTCCCTATGCCAAGCTCTTCAAGCTTTTTCACCAGGCTTGCTTCTGTATATCGTGGTGGCGGAGTGGTGTACTTCTGCGTGGCTGCAATGTTATCATAGTACAGGAGCATGCCCTGTGTGACAGGAGGAATAATGCTTTTTTCCTCATCTCCGTTTTCCAAGTCAGTTGATTCAGTATACACCTTAAGGAATCCGTCAAATTTCACAACCTCGCCACTGGCAGTAAAAATGACGGGAGAATTATTCATTTCAATTGAAATGGTTGTTTTTTCAACTTCCGCATCAGACATTTGTGAAGCGATTGTTCTTTTCCAGATAAGTTCATACAGTTTTTTCTCATTCTGGTTTCCGTCAATAGTAACAATATTGGGATATGTAGGTCGTATGGCTTCATGAGCCTCCTGAGCTCCCTTCGACCGTGTCCTGAACTGCCGGGTTCGCGAATATTTTTCTCCGAATCCGGAAATTATAGTTTTGCGTGATTGGGCAAGAGCCAGCTTCGAGAGATTAGTTGAGTCGGTTCTCATATATGTTATCTTACCTGCTTCATAAAGCTTCTGTGCAACAGCCATTGTCTGAGCTACTGAAAAGCCAAGTTTGCGGTAAGCTTCCTGCTGAAGAGTGGAAGTAGTAAACGGAGGAGCCGGTGACCTTGTTCCCGGTTTAATACTTATACCGGCAATTTTGAATTCAGCACCATCACACAGTTCAAGGAATTCCTTTGCTTCTTTTTCGCCTGGAAACCTTTTTGAAGCTTCTGCTCTGATCAGGAAGTTTTTACCATTTAACCGATCGGTATTGAAAACAGCATTTATTCTGAATGACGACTCAGTTTTGAAGGAAATAATTTCACGTTCCCTCTCAACGATCAGCCTGACAGCGACCGACTGGACTCTGCCGGCTGACAGAGCCGGCTGTACTTTTTTCCAGAGCACAGGGGAGATCTCAAAACCAACCAGGCGGTCAAGGATACGACGTGCCTGCTGGGCATTAACCAGATTCATATCAACCTGTCGTGGATTGTCTAATGCCTGGGCAATAGCTTCTTTAGTAATCTCATGGAATACAATCCTTTTGGTTTTGGAAAGATCGAGATTCAGTACACATGCAAGATGCCAGGCAATTGCTTCCCCTTCACGATCTTCATCTGAAGCAATCCAGATAGTCCCTGCAGAAGCAGCTGCCTTGCGCAATTCACTAACTACTTTTGCTTTTTCTTTGGGAATCTCATAATATGGAGTAAAATTTTTCTCAATATCTATCCCGAGATTTTTTTTGGACAAGTCCCTGATATGTCCAAAGCTTGATATAACACGGAAATCTTTTCCAAGAAACTTCTCAATGGTTTTTGCCTTTGCCGGAGATTCAACAATTACAAGATTTTCGATCATATCAGAACAGGTTTTGTATTTTTAAAACACGACAAAGTAAATCATTTAGGTACCAAACTTCAAAATAAACTGTTAAGATTCTTTTTTAATTATTATTTTTGACGCAAACACCGTATGGTTATGAATGGCGATAATAAAAACAGAAAGTACCTGATCTGGTTCTGGTCGATCTTTTCTCTGCCAATATTAGTTGTGATCATTCTGTTTATTCTGATTTCGAGAGGTGCGTTGGGTCCTATGCCGTCCTTCAGCGAGCTTGAAAATCCTGAATATAGCCTGGCAGCCGAAGTCTATTCAGAGGATGGTATCCTTCTGGGTAAGATTAGTATTGAGAACAGAACATGGACGGAATATAAAGAATTATCGCCATATCTTATTGAGGCACTGATTGCCACAGAAGATATCAGGTATTACAGACATTCGGGAATCGATATACGGGGCCTGGCGAGGGCAATTATACGTACAATTGTTTTAAGACAGAACACCGGTGGGGGCAGTACGATTACACAGCAGCTGGCTAAACAGCTTTATCCCAGGGACACTACAAGATCCTCAGCTATAGTCAGAAAAATAAAACTGGGTATTTCTAAATTCAAGGAATGGCAGACCGCAGTGAAACTTGAAAAAAGTTACACCAAGGAAGAGATCATTACAATGTATCTTAATAAGTTTGATTTCAGCTATAATGCAATAGGGATTCGTTCAGCGGCCAAAGTCTATTTCAATAAAACACCCGACTCGCTTAATATTGAACAATCAGCAGTAATTATAGGAATGCTCAAAGCCTCAACGCGGTATAATCCGGTCAGAAATTATGACCTGATGCTTCAGAGGCGAAATATAGTTTTATCTCAGATGGCAAAATACGGATATCTCAACAAGGATATTGCCGATTCTGTAAAGATGTTGCCTATTGAACTGGATTTCAAGGTTGAGGATCATAATACCGGGCTTGCCACATACTTGCGGGAGTATATCAGGAACACCATGAGAAAACCTGAACCTAACCGCGACAGTTATATAACACAGGCATCTTATGATGATGCCTTATGGGAATGGGAAAACAATCCTCTCTACGGCTGGTGTAATAAAAACCACAAGCCTGACGGTTCCAATTATGATCTTTACAAGGATGGACTAAAAATCTACACCACCATAAATTCCAGGATGCAGCAATACGCGGAAGAAGCTGTTGTCGAACATCTGTCGAATAAGGTTCAGCCTGATTTTTACAAACGGGCAGAATCATTCAGGAATCCTCCCTATTCAGACGATCTGACAAAGAGTGAGATAGATGAATTGATAATGAATTCAGTCAGACAGAGCGACAGATACTATCTGATGAAAGTAAATGACGTTCCTGAAGATTCCATAATGCTTACCTTTAACACACCGGTTGAGATGACGGTCTTTTCATGGAGGGGTGAAATTGATACCATAATGACGCCACTCGATTCAATTAAGTACTATAAATACTTTATAAGATCATCGTTCATAGTTGAAGATCCCGAAAACGGAAATGTTAAAGCCTATGTGGGCGGACCGGATTTCAGGTACTTTAAATGGGATGCGGTTACCCAGCAGAAAAAACAGGTAGGAAGCACGATAAAGCCATTCTTATACACCGTTGCCATTCAGAACGGATACTCTCCATGTTATGAGGTGGAGAATATTCCCCGTTCATTTGATATTGGCGACTCAATTCCATGGACACCAAGAAGTTCAGGTCCAAGAGAATATCATGGGAAGATGGTTACCTTAAAATGGGGATTAGCCCAGTCGGAAAATTATATTTCAGCATGGTTGATGGAACAATTCAGACCAGCTACAGTAGTTGACCTTATGCACAGGATGGGAATAAGAAGTTTTATCGATCCGGTCTATTCGATTTTTTTAGGAACATCTGATTTAAAGCTTGAAGAGATGGTGGGTGCCTATGGCACATATGCAAACAAAGGTGTATATACAAAACCTATGTATGTAACCCGGATTGACGATAAGAACAGTAACACCATTTCCCGGTTCACACCAAAAATTGAAGAGGTCTTAAGTGAAGAGCAGGCATACCTTATGCTTCACCTGCTGCAGAATAATGTTTTAACAGGAACCGGACGGAGATTACGTATTGAACCTTATAACCTTATGAACCAGGTTGGCGGTAAAACCGGGACAACACAGAATCATTCCAATGGCTGGTTTATGGGAATTACTCCGAATCTTGTAGGTGGTGTATGGAGCGGCTGGGAAGACCAGGCAATTCATTTTGAAACACTTGGTGAAGGACAGGGAGCTAGCATGGCCCTGCCGATATTTGCCATATTCCTGAAGAAAGTATATGCCGATCCCGAGTTCGGAATAATGGAAACAGACGAGTTTGAGCGACCTCCAAATTTTAATATTGAGCTGGATTGTGCGAAGGCTAAAAGAGAAAATCTGAGGCAGGATAATTATTTCAATGAAAGATATTAAAAAGAACGGGTGATGGGTGCCAGCCTTCGCTACCTCCTTTGCTAAAGCTACGGACTTCGTCCGACGTAGCGGACTATGTCCGTCGAAGTCGGAGGTCGAAGAAAGCTTCGGCTGGTAATACTGGGTGCAGGATTGTGGTATGGAACGGCTTCTTTCAGCTGAATAAAAATCGTACAAGGTTTTCAATTTTACCTACAGGCACTATTTCAATACCTGATTCTTTTGCCGGGATATTTCTGTGATATTTGGAGATATATATTTTTCTGAATCCCATTTTTGAAGCCTCCCTGATCCTTTGCTCTATCCTTGAGACAGGCCTTATTTCTCCCGAAAGACCTGTTTCCCCGGAAAAACATACTTCCCTGCCGACAGGGATGTCAAGATTAGAAGAAAGGACCGAACTTACTATGGCAAGGTCGATGGCAGGATCGTTTACTTTTATCCCTCCGGCAATATTAAGAAAGACATCTTTGATTCCGAGTTTGAATCCAGCTCTTTTCTCGAGAACAGCCAGCAGCATGTTAAGCCGGCGTATATCGAAACCCGTGGAGCTTCTCTGAGGTGTTCCGTAAACAGCACTGCTTACCAGAGCCTGAGTTTCAATGAGAAAGGGTCTCAGACCATCAATGGTAGCAGCAATAGTGATTCCACTCAGAGGCTCATCATGCTGGTTGATAAACATTTCAGAGGGATTGGCAACTTCCCTGAGGCCTGTTTCCTGCATTTCAAATATCCCCAGTTCAGATGTTGAACCAAATCTGTTTTTCACGCATCTGAGTATCCTGTAAACATAGTTGTTATCACCCTCGAAGTAGAGAACAACATCAACTATATGTTCGAGCACTTTGGGACCTGCAAGGGAGCCGTCTTTTGTTATATGGCCTATCAGAAAAACAGGTATTCCGGTTATTTTTGAATATTTCAACAGCCGGGCAGTACTCTCTCTTACCTGGGAAACAGAACCTGCAGAAGACTCAATCAGATTTGTCCGGATTGTTTGGATGGAATCAATAATGATCAATCCCGGTTTCAGGTTTTCAGCTTCGATCAGTATGTTTTCAAGTTCGGTTTCACTCAATATATAGCATAACGGATTCTTATTTTTTAGTCTTCTGGCTCTCAGGCTGATCTGTTCATCACTCTCTTCACCCGAGACATACAAAATTTTTTTTTCTTTTAGTGCAAGTGCAAGCTGGAGTGCAAGAGTTGATTTACCAACTCCCGGTTCACCCCCCACCAAGATTAATGAACCGGCAACCATGCCTCCTCCAAGCAGCCTGTCAAGTTCATGAAGTCCTGTTTTTAAACGGTCAAATTCATTAGCATTTATGTTATCAAGCAATTCGGGTTTCCTCTTTACCTGGTTTGTCATAAATGACACCTCATCCCGGAGTGGAGCTACAGAGATAATTTCTTCATGATATGTATTCCATTCTTTGCATGATGGGCAGTGGCCTATCCATTTCGGGGATTCAGCTCCGCAATTCTGGCATACAAAGATTGTTCTGCTTTTGGCCATAATAAAATTTGTTACGTCTCCAACCTCATTTGTGATTAGTTTTACCGTCAACCCCCTGGTTGTTAGTTTTTGCCCCCCAACCCCCCTGGTTGTTAGTTTTTGCCCCCCAACCCCCCTG
>CAZQVL010000026.1:48763-49941 GCA_964596715.1 uncultured Rikenellaceae bacterium | reverse complement strand
TTAAAGGTCCTATTCATTACTTATTTGACAATCTTAACTGGAAAACAATGGCTATCTGATTTAACATTAGTCCTATTATTTGAAATAGGATTGACCAAAAGACAATTATTTCTTTGTTCCTGTTCAAACGATCATATGCCTTAACAGTAGTAGAGTTATGTTCATCTACATGCTCCTCGAAGCGTTTATCTACGATTGTTTCTAATTGATCTAAAGGTAGATGTCTCAAATTTACAATTTCTTCGGAAGATGGTTCATCCTTTACGTCGTACGTCAGTAAAATCTGAAATATTTTATAATTAATCCATTCCTCTGTGAGTAAATCCCTCGCCTTTATTTGTTGTTCATTAGTAGGCAACATTGAGATTATACCGTTAGCAAGTTTGGCCATATAAGCAGATTCCTGAGCGTTTACATACATTTCTCCATTTTTTCAAAAGTTATCTAATTCCCTTTCTCTTTGAGCGATCTGAGAATCTAGTTTTGGTATTTGATAAGAGAATAAAAATGTGGCTGTTAGTAAAAAAACGCCGCTGACTATCAATAATGTGTTTACAATTTTTTTGAGCGGACAGTATGTTTTCTTAGTCTTCATAGGATTTAGGAATTGTAAAATGTTTGCTAATGGTTAAGGCTAAATGCAGTCCGCCGACTGGCTGATTACATTTGATCCGTTTGTTGTAGGCTGTGCTATTATTTTACTTGGAATTTTGGAAAGTAAAAAGATACATATTCATGGCTCGGTCTAACAATAAATTGATATTCTACCCGATAAGATCCTTGACTGAAATCGATATAAAGTGTATCCTTATATGATTTTCCTGGTTGAAGTGCTCCACAACAATGAGAGAAAAAACAATCACATATTGGAGTCAATGTCCTTAATTCTGTCTGAAGAAATAGGAAGGAAGGATGCTGTCAATGTCAAATATCAAAAAGATTTTGTAATGGACCAGTTTAGATCATTAGGTATTTTTTGATGAGTTTTAAACGTTGTGGTAGATTGGTGGTGCAACTAACATAATAAAATAAACGCAATTAACTGATATAATGCTGATTGCGTTTAATATTGGTCGGGGTGATCCGACTCGAACGGACGACCACTTGCACCCCATGCAAGCACGCTAGCCAACTGCGCCACACCCCGAAAAACCATTTTCACTGACAAACTTTTCTAA
>CAZQVL010000026.1:2609-48663 GCA_964596715.1 uncultured Rikenellaceae bacterium | reverse complement strand
TTTTCGAGGATCCACGTTCCGCAAGCGGAACGGGACCAACTGCGCCACACCCCGGTTCCTCCTCCGAAGCTTTAGCGAAGGAGGACTGTAAACACCCTTTCCCCAAACTACTGGAAAAAGGTGGTCTTTAAAGTTCTACAAAATTAATCAACAATTCCGAACAGAAAAATTTTACTTTAATATCCGGAATGAAAAAACAACCTAACTTTGAATAATTAATCATGAAAAAAGAGTAAACAATAATTGATAGTTTAAGGATGAATTAATTTTAATGATTAACTGAATACCCGTCAAGATTATGAAAAAGTTTCTGCCTGTCATGGCATTGATGCTACTCCTTTCGTGTGATAATAAGCAAATTGTCTCAACACTCCAGGTACCCGGAATGAATCGTTATTGTGATATCAATATCGACGGTGAAAGTGTAATACCCAGCGGTAGAATAGTAAAACCTTGCGGAGAATTCATCCGTATATCACATGATCCTTTCGGGTTGGCTTTATCTCCGGATGGTTCCCTGGCTCTGGCTGTTCATGATAATAAATTGACTTTAATAAATACGGCAGATAAAAGCTGTATTGAAGGTCACACTCCTTTTCAGGACAAAGGTTCCTATATGGGAGCTGCTATCAGAAAAGATAATAAGACTGCTTATTTAAGCGGCGGAGACAATGGAGATATCATCGTTTTTGATCTTACACGGATGGAAAATATAAAACGGATTTCAGTCAATGGCTTTTGTGATGGCAGGAATTATAAAGACAGTTTTGTCGGCGATATCAGATTGTCTGATGATGAAGAGAGACTTTATATTCTCGATCAGTTTAACTTTCGGATGGTAATCATGGATATTGAAAACTACCGGATTATGCATTCTGTTCGGGTTGGTCGCTTTCCTCTGGGAATAGACATTTCTCCTAACGGGAAATTTGCCTATATAGCCAATACGGGAATTTTTGACTATCCTCTTGCTCCCGGACTGACTGAAAAAAATATTGAGGAGGTCGGACTCGATTTTCCTCCTTATGGTATACCTTCAAAGGAAGCAGAAGAAGGAGTTGTTATAAATGGAAGATTTATTCCTGGTCTGGGGAGCCCCCATGTGCCGGATGCAGTTTCGGTATGGACCATCAGCCTCGACAGCAATAAAGTCATCGCGAAAGAGAAAACAGGTTATAGAATGGGAGAAATGGTTGAGGGACTTGAAGTTGAAGGCGGATCAAGCCCAAATTCAATTGCAGCAGGGGAACATCAGGTTTTTGTGAGTAATGCTACAAACGATAACATTTCTGTGCTGGATCCAATCTCAGGAAAAGTTATTGCCACTATTAAACTTGAAATTGATCCCAGAATTGATGCCTTCAGGGGATTAATTCCATTCGGGATTGAGCTGAGCCATGATGAATCAAGATTGTATGTCGCCCTTAGCGGATTGAATAGTGTAGGTGTGATTGATACCAAAACATTATCTGTCCTGGGATATATCCCTGCCGGCTGGTTCCCGACCAAACTTCAGATATCTCCTGATGACAAGACTTTGTATGTTGTTACTGCACGCGGTCTCGGATCGGGACCTAACGGAGGTGAAGACTTTGTGCTTACTCAGGCTGGAACATATGTAGGCGATATTATGCTTGGAACATTTGAGGAAATTAATCTCGGGCAAATCAATCTTCAGCAAGCAACCCGTGAGGTAATAGAAAATACCTTCCATGAGGTAAGAACAAAAGATGATGGAAAAAATCCCCTGCCTCCGGTAGCCGGCATCAGAAAGAGCCCTATTAGACATATAGTATATATAACAAAGGAAAACAGAACCTTTGATGAAGTTTTCGGAGAACTTGAAAATGCTGAAGCCGACAGGTCGTTAGCCAGGTATGGCACAAATGTAAATGTGGTCAGCAGGGACAAAACCAGACTGGTTATGAATGTAAATGTAATGCCGAACCACCAGAAGATTGCCTCGGAATTTGCAGTGAGCGATAATTTTTATTGTGATTCGGATGCCTCTGTTCATGGTCACAGGTGGATGGTCGGAACATATCCGAATGAGTGGGTTGAAATTAACAGCTCAATGAAAATAACCAGGAATCTGTTAAGTTCGGCTCCGGGACGAAAATACGTTGCAGGTTCATCAGGCACTGTTTATCCCGAAGACTATAATGAGGCTGGCGGAATGTGGGAGCACCTGTCAAGAAACGGGATTGGTTTTTATAATTTTGGTCTGGGTTTTGAATTTTCCGGAGCTGAGGAAGAACAATGGCATAAGTTTACCGGAATTAAAATGGGAGTCATGTTTCCTATGCCCAAACCTTTATATGACAGGACTTCGCGTAAATATGCAACATATAATACGAGTGTTCCTGATCAGTTCCGGATCGATATGTTTGAAGAAGAACTTGAAGAAAAATGGCTGTCGGGCAAGGAAGAATTTCCGTCAGTTATAACTATGATGATACCCAATGATCATGGTGCATCGGAGAGGCCTGATGACGGCTATCCTTTCAGAGAATCTTATATGGCTGATAATGATCTTGCACTCGGACGGGTCATTCATAAGCTGAGCCGTACAAAATGGTGGCCTGAAATGCTGATCATTGTAACTGAAGATGACGCTCAAGACGGATTGGATCATATAGATGCCCACAGGTCATTACTTTTAATGATAAGCCCCTGGGTAAAAAGAGGTTTTGTATCTCATACACATGCAAATTTCGGAGCAATTCTTAAAACTATTTATAATATCTGTGACCTGCCTCCCCTGAATCAGTTCGATGCAACAGCAACACTTTTGCAGGATTTCTTTACTGATAAACCTGATTATACACCATACACTGCTGTGATGGTCGATAATAGAATATTTGATCCGCAAAAAGCTCTTGATCCATATGATAAGGAATTCAGATGGGAGTCATTAAAAGAATCTCCTGAAATAGACAGCGAGGACGATTTCAGATCAAGTCACAAGGATCAGATAAAGGAAAAATAAGCTTTTCAGAAGTCATATATAATTTACCCTATTCTCATTTCAGGAATTGATCAAAATCAAAATGTCAGCCTATAATTCCTTGCTGGTCGCTTCCGATCCGGTTGCTATGGACCGGATTGCCTATGCTATAATAGCTGAAAAAAGAATTGCCTAAGGTCTGCAAAAGATAACAACTCCTACCGTAGCGGATCTAAGTGGTAAGAAAACTACTTGTTTTTTATAAATTTGTATTTCATTAATTAAAACAATTTTTTATGGAGATCTTTAAACCTTTAGATCTGACAAAAGAGGATCAAAATACAGATATTGAGAATATTGAGAAAGTCAGATGTCTGATATTAGGCTCCGGACCAGCCGGATATACTGCTGCTATTTATGCTGCGAGGGCAAATCTCAAACCTGTACTCTACACCGGTTTGGAAATGGGAGGCCAGTTAACAACAACCACCGAAGTGGATAACTACCCGGGTTATCCCGATGGTGTTACGGGGCCGGAAATGATGGAAGAATTTAAGAAACAGGCTGAAAGGTTTGGTGCTGATATCCGCATTGGAATAGCTACTGCTGCCGATTTATCTGGCAAAAAACACAGAATTACGATTGATGGAAACAAAATCATCGAAGCGGATACTGTAATCATTTCCACAGGGGCCACTGCGAAATATCTTGGTCTGGAGGCAGAAACAAGGTATGCAGGAATGGGAGTTTCTGCATGTGCAACATGTGACGGGTTCTTTTATAAAGGTAAAGATGTTGCTGTGGTCGGTGGCGGTGACACGGCTGCCGAAGAAGCAACATACCTTGCAGGTCTGTGCCGAAAAGTCTATATGATAGTCAGGAGAAATGTGCTGAGAGCTTCAAAGGTTATGCAGGACAGGGTTCTGACGACACCAAATATCGAGATCTTGTGGGAACATCAAGCTGTGGATCTATTTGGTGATAATGGTGTGGAAGGGGCTATACTGGTAAAGAAGAAAGGCACACCCCAAGAGGAACAGGTTAAAATAAAGATTGATGGTTTTTTCCTGGCAATAGGTCACGCCCCCAACTCAGATATCTTTAAGGAATATATTGAAACAGATCAGGTAGGATATATTAAAACCATTCCAGGGACATCAAAAACCAATGTTAAGGGTGTATTTGCAGCCGGAGATGTTCAGGATCCGCATTATCGTCAGGCTGTAACGGCAGCAGGTTCAGGATGTATAGCTGCTATAGATGCAGAACGATTTCTGGCAGAATTATGAAAATCAACTTTTGTTATGAAAACTTTCAAAAAAACTTTCAAGATAAATGCTGAACCATCCGATGTATATGCTGCATTGACTAATCCAGCTCTTATTGAATTATGGTCTGGTTATCCTGCAGAAATGAGTGCTATTCCGGGGGCAGAATTTACATTATGGGAAGGTGATATAACAGGAAAAAATATCGAATTTATCCCTGACAAGAAAGTAGTCCAGGAGTGGTATTTCGGCGATCAGTCTGAAGAGTCAATAGTCACTATGACTATTGAAAAAGACAGGGATGATTCGGTTGTAAATGTTGAGCATACAAATATTCCTGATAAAGACTTTGCTGATATAGCTGAAGGATGGCGGGAATATTATTTCGGAGCCATAATCAATTTGTTTAATCCGAATTTTTAATTTCTATCGCAAATTCTCCATTCAGGTAAATAGTTCATTCAGATCTTCAACTGTAGCAAATATCAGAGTACTTATTCCCTTATAGCAATGTGTCTGTGCATTCTCCTGTACCAGATTGTTCCATCCCTCAATCCATGACAGCAGATGGCCATCGATAAAACGTTTTAACTCTTTTCTCATTTCCCTGCGGCAGGCTTCATCATCGAAGGTGATATATTTTTCAATCAAACAGGTAAGAAAAAGTAATTCAACTCCCAGGTGGTCATCAGGTAATTCGCCTCTGAATTGTGACTTCCATCCGTATGAATTATAAAACTCTGTAACATTTTGTGTATGATTTATTGCTTTGTAATCGTCATTTTTGTGAGAGATCGACTCAATAGGTGAAGCTAGTCTTAAGTCTCCGAACAGTCTGTTGTAATCATGCCGTAGAATATTTATACACTGGGTTTTATCTTCACATGATTTTCTGAGTTCCGCAGCAGCACAGATAAACCTTGTATTCATGCTTGTGACAGGCAATGTTTTCAGAATCCCGTTTGTCCAGAAATCAACAATGCATTCTTCTGTAGGTTCAATCATTATCATGCTACCTGCAAAGTATAATAACATGTTATATCCTTTCAACAGATTATTCAGGTCCTTTTCCTTTCTGATTTTCATGTTGAGGTTTTTGAGGCTATCGCAAAATTGGACTTTCAGTAAATAAATCCAGGCTTTAGCTTTATAACCAGCCAATGGCAGAAATTGTTCAAAAAAGTTCAGGAAATTTTGCTGCCGGATAATATGCCACTACTTTGAAAAGTCGGCCATCTCATGCGGATATTCGTTGTTATCGATCTTTCTCTTAATCTCTCTGAAAGCATTTACTGTGTACTCTACGTCCTCCAGTGAATGTGCTGCAGTCGGAATAAGCCTTAACATAACAACATCCCTTGGCACAACAGGGTAAATAACTGCAGAGCAGAAAATATTAAAGTTTTCCCTGAGGTCATAGATAAGCTGGGTAACCTGTGTAAGGTCGCATTTCATAAAGACGGGAGTGACAGGCGATTCGGTTTTTCCAAGGTCAAGACCTGCTTCCCGGAGTCCTTTCTGAAGAGCTCTTACAATAATCCATAACTTGTCCTTGTATTCAGGATGTGCCTGAATAAGTTCAAGTCTTTTTATAGCTCCGAGAGTCATTGCTATCGGTAAAGCTTTTGCATAGATCTGCGATCTCAGATTATAGCGAAGGTAGTTTACCACTTCTTTTGTGCTGGATACGAATCCTCCAATCCCTGCCATTGCTTTTGCGAATGTTGCAAAATATACATCTATCTGATCCTGAACACCAAAATGTTCTCCTGTCCCGGCACCAGTAGCTCCCATTGTACCAAAACCATGGGCGTCATCGACCAGAAAGCGAAAGTTATATTTCTTCTTTAGAGCGGCAATCCTGTCAAGCTTGCCAAGATCGCCCGCCATACCGAAAACACCTTCTGTAATAATAAGTATCCCGCCATTGGTTTCTTCAGTTATCCTTGTTGCCCTCTGTAACTGTTTTGCACAACTTTCGATATCGTTGTGAGGAAACACAAATCTCTTTCCCATATGAAGTCTGAGTCCATCCATTATGCAGGCATGGGATTCTGAATCATAAACAATAACATCGTGCCTGTCAACAAGGGCATCGATTATTGAAAGCATTCCCTGGTATCCATAGTTCAACAGGTATGCATCCTCTTTCCCTGTAAACTCTGCTGCCATTTGCTCAAATTTTTCATGTATCGAGGTATGACCCGACATCATTCTTGCGCCCATTGGATAGGCAAGTCCATATTTTGCAGCGAATTCTGCATCATTCTGCCTTATTTCCGGATTATTAGCTAATCCGAGATAATTATTTAAGCTCCAGTTCAATACCTCTTTGCCTCTGAATTTCATTCTGGGAGCAATCTCCCCTTCAAGTTTCGGAAACATAAAATAACCATGGCCCATATCTGAATACTGACCAAGTGCACCTTTGTTTGATTTAATTTTGTCGAATATATCCATAGTCGAATACGTTATTAAGAAGTTGGGCATAAAAGTAAGGATAATCAAATAATACCTTAATACCTATTTATACCTAATTTGGCTTATGTGTGCTCACTGGTGAAATAAAACCATTATTATTATGTTTATATGGTGAAATAAAAAAAAATCCATAATTTTGCGCAACATTTTTTTCGATGAGGGCTAAAATATATATCATATTGATAATTTCATTATTGGCAGTTTCCTGCGGGGAATATGAAAAACTGCTGAAAAGCACTGATTATGAGCTGAAAAAAGCGAAAGCGAAGGAATATTTTGAGGAAGGACAGTATGTTAAGGCATCGGAGTTGTTAGGTCAGATTTTACCACGATACCGGGCAACGGAAGAAGCTGAGGAACTCAGCTGGATGAATGCCCAGTGTTTTTACGGGATGAGGGATTATTATACAGCAGGTAGTTATTTTAAAACTTTTGTTGAGCAATACCCTTTTGGGAGATATGCCGAGGAAGCAAATTTTATGGCTGCAAAGTGCGATTATAACATTTCTCCCAGACCGAGGCTCGATCAGGCGAACACAAGAAATGCTTTAGAAGGATTTAATATTTTTATAAACCGATATCCAAACAGTCCAAAGGATGAGGAGTCTAAAATGCTTATCAGGGAGCTTGAGGAACGCCTGGTTGAAAAATCTTACCTCAGCGCAAAGCTGTATTATGAAATGAAACAATACAGGGCTGCGATTGTGGCTCTTACTAACAGTCTAAAAGAATATTCTGATTCAAAGTATAGGGAAGAAATGATGTATCTTAAGCTTAGCTCACTTTTCCTTTATGCTGAAAAAAGCTTTGCCAGCAGACAAATGGAGAGATACCAGGATACACTGGATGAATATTATTCTTTCATGGAAGAATTTCCCGAAAGCAAGTATTCAAAGGAGGTCCAGAAAATTTATCAGGATACTTACAATTTTCTGAGAGCAGGATCTT
Source organism: uncultured Rikenellaceae bacterium (assembly GCA_964596715.1). Taxonomy (GTDB): domain Bacteria; phylum Bacteroidota; class Bacteroidia; order Bacteroidales; family VadinHA17; genus LD21. The sequence continues at coordinate 41,019 of CAZQVL010000026.1, read as the reverse complement.
CGGATATCGGAATTGATAATCAATAAATGAATATGGATTACAGAAAATCAACGGCACCGGTAACAACAGTAACGCGCAATCTGGACCTGATGATCAGAGACACAGGTAACATATATGAGACAGTAGTTGTTGTTTCGAGAAGAGCAAATCAGATTGCAGTTGAAATGAAGCAGGAACTCAACAAGAAGCTTGAGGAATTTGCTTCCTATACAGATAATCTGGAGGAAGTGTTTGAGAACCGCGAGCAGATTGAGATTTCAAAATTTTATGAAAGACTTCCCAAACCAACCCTGATTGCATTGCAGGAACTTGAGGAAGAGAAAATCTTTTACAGGAATCCTGAAAAGAGTCCTGTAAAGAAACAGTAATTACTGATGCTGAGAGGTAAGAATATACTTGTTGGTTTAACAGGGGGAATAGCAGCTTATAAAACTGCCTCCATAATAAGGTTACTTGTTAAGGCAGGGGCTGAGGTAAAAGTTATTATGACTGACCATGCAAAGAAATTTATTACACCTCTCACACTTGCCACCTTATCAGGACATCCGGTAATGTCAGAGTTTATTAATTATGAAAGCGGCAGCTGGAATAGTCATATTGAGCTCGGAATGTGGGCCAGTCTGTTTTTAATTGCGCCTGCTACTGCCAACACAATTGCCAAGATGGCTAACGGTATCGCAGATAATCTTCTTCTTACTACATTTTTGTCAGCACGCTGTCCGGTTTTTATTGCTCCCTCAATGGATGTTGATATGCTAAAGCATCCTTCAACACAGAAAAATATTGATATACTTCGCAAAAACGGGAATTTTATTCTTGATCCCGCAAGCGGAGAGCTTGCCAGTGGACTTACCGGCAAAGGCCGGCTGGCAGAACCGGAAGATATTGTGAAGGAGATCAACAACTTTTTTAAAAAAAAAAGTTATAACCCTCTGAAAGGTAAACAAGTCCTTATTAATGCAGGCCCTACTCGCGAACCTGTCGATCCGGTCCGTTTCCTGAGTAATTATTCTACCGGTAAAATGGGTATTGCACTTGCTGATATTGCTGCAGAATATGGCGCAGAAGTTCAGCTTGTACTGGGACCTGTAAACTTAGTGCCGGACAACAGTTTCATTGAAATTATTGATGTTACAACTGCTGAATCGATGGCAAATGAATGTATTGCCAGATTTTCGTCCTGCGATATCGCAATTCTCTCTGCTGCTGTGGCTGATTTTTCACCTGAACAGATTGAACAAAAAAAGATAAAGAAGACGGAAAATGAACTGATATTAAAACTCAAACCAACAACCGATATAGCTGAAGCCCTGGGAAAACGGAAAAAACCTTCACAGATCCTGGCAGGTTTTGCACTTGAAACGAATAATGAAATAGAAAATGCCAGGGCAAAACTCCAAAAGAAAAATCTCGACCTGATTGTTCTTAATTCGCTGAGTGATGATGGTGCAGGATTCGGATTTGATACCAACAAAATCACAATAATCGACAGAAACAATAATATTAATAAATTTGAGTTGAAATCAAAGGAAGAGGCTGCCAGAAATATACTCGGCAAGATTATTTCAATGATCAATTTGTTTGAATAATGTTTAAACGTATTCGGAAATACTGGATTATTACTGTTTTAATCTTGTTGCCGGGAGTGATTTATTCTCAGGAACTTAATTGCAATGTTCAGATTACGGCACAAAAAATTCAGGGGTCAAACCGTCAGGTCTTTGAAACAATGCAACGTCAAATTTACGAGTTCATGAATAATACAGTCTGGACTAACCATGTATATAGTTATGCTGAGAGGATCGACTGTAATATTCTCATTAATCTGACAGAGCAGCTTTCCGCAGATGAATTCAGGGGAACAATCCAGATCCAGTTACGCAGACCTGTTTATAATACGACATATAATACAACATTGTTGAATTTTATTGATAACAATTTCCAGTTCAGGTATGTAGAGTTTCAGCCTCTCGAGTTTGATCCAAGCACTCATCGTTCAAACCTTGTTTCTGTACTGGCATATTATACCTACATTATTCTTGGATTTGATTATGATTCATTTGCTCTTGAAGGTGGAACTGAATTTTTTCAGATGGCCGAGAAGATAGTAACAAATGCCCAGAATGCACCTGAAGCTGGATGGAAACCATATGATGGTTCAAGGAACCGGAACCGGTACTGGCTTAGTAAAAATATTCTTAACAAGGAGTACGAAGGAGTCAGACAGTTTATTTACGAGTATGATATCAACGGACTGGATAGGATGGAATCGAGATTAGCTGAAGCAAGAACCAGTATTGTTGAAAGTCTGAGACTTATACAGGATGTTTACAGAAGAAAACCCGATCCCTTTATGTACCTTGTACAGGTAGTGATGGAGTCAAAATCAGATGAGCTGGTAAATATCTTTTCCGAAGCATTCCCCGAGGAGAAGAGCAGGGTTATACAGATACTTACCGAAATAGATCCTTCAAATAAAACAAAATACGAAAAGATCACTTCTGCCAATTTACCTTAACACGAGGTCATGCTTACTAAACTGTTCGTTCAAAATTATGCATTAATCAGGGAACTGGACGTTGAACTTGAAAACGGCCTTACTATTATCACCGGTGAAACAGGTGCTGGCAAGACAATACTTCTTGGCGCACTCTCGCTCATACTGGGTACCAGAGCCGATACTTCAGTACTGCTGGATAAAAATGAAAAATGTGTTGTCGAAGGGATATTTAAAATTGAAGATTATGATCTTGAAGAGTTCTTTGCCTCCAATGAGCTTGATTATGACCCGGTTACAATATTAAGAAGAGAAATTAATCCTGCAGGAAAATCACGTGCATTTATTAATGATACACCTGTAACTGTAAATCTATTAAAAGAACTTGGCGATAAACTAATTGATATTCATTCACAGCACCAGACACTGATGCTTAATGATAATTCTTTTCAGCTTAATGTAATTGATTCATTTGCAGGAACTCTGAAACTGAAGAATGACTACAGGATCGTTTATAGTAATTACCGGAAGTTGAAAAAGGAATACGGCGAAATGAAGGAAAAGACCGAAAGGAATAAAGCGGACCTTGAATATTATCAGTTTCAGCTTGACCAGCTGGAGGAAGCAAGACTTCAACACGGTGAACAGGAAGAACTGGAAAAGGAACAGGAACTTCTGGAACATGCTGAGGAAATAAAAATGGCACTCGAAAACTCATCACATCTTCTGTCATCAGATGAAACATCAATCCTGGCGAAGCTCAGAGATGTTAAAACATTTATTGATAAAATCAAATCTTTCTTACCTGATGGAGACACTCTTTTTTCCAGGACAGATTCAGTTTATATTGAACTGGATGATCTTGCCGGGGAAATTGAAAAACTTTCAGCTGGCATAGAAGCAGATCCGCAGCGTCTGACACAAATTAATGAAAGGCTTGATCACCTTTATCTGCTGATACAGAAGCACAGGGTCAGAAACCTCGATGAACTGATCAGTAAAAAAGAAGAGATAGGTAATCTCATTCAATCTATTGCTGTGAGCGATGAGCGTCTCGCAGAACTCGAATCTCTACTCAACAGGGAGGTTAATTCTATGGTTACTATCGCAAACGAGATGTCAGAAAAGAGAAAAGCTGTTCTGCAAGACGTTGAACTTAGAATCACAGACCTGCTGAAACAACTTGGAATGCCCAACGGTAAGTTCAGGATCTCTTTGTCTAAAACAAAAGAGTTTACTCCGTCCGGAACTGATGACGCTGATTTTTTATTTTCTGCCAACAAACAGGTAAAACCGGAAAATATTGCAAGGATCGCTTCCGGAGGGGAACTCTCAAGGGTTATGTTAAGCCTTAAATCACTTCTTACAAAAAATACAAATCTTCCGACAATAATTTTTGATGAGATAGACGCCGGTGTATCAGGGGAAGTGGCTGATAAGGTAGGGCAGATACTTGCCGCGATGGGCAAATATATGCAGGTTGTTAATATTACACATCTTCCCCAGGTTGCTTCTAGAGGGACAAAACATTTTCATGTATATAAAGATGAATCCGGAGACTCAACAATAACACGTGTTAAATTGTTATCAGACGATGAAAGGATACTTGAGGTTGCCAGATTGCTGAGCGGCAGTGAAATAACGGAAACGGCCATAAAAAATGCAAGAGAGTTGTTACATGCTGCTCTAAACTAATTGGCAATCCCTGGTTTCTCCGGCAAATCTAATAACCATTAACATCTATTTAGTATGAGTGAAGGCCTTTTAAAGGATAAAAAAGGAATAATTTTCGGTGCTCTTAATGACAAATCAATTGCATGGCAGGTCGCTTTAAAAGCCTGGCAGCATGGTGCTGAGCTAATTCTAACCAACTCTCCTGTTGCTGTCAGGATGGGTACAATCAATGAACTTGCACTGCTTACAGGAAGCAGGGTAATACCCGCTGATGCAACCAGTATGGAAGATATTGAGAAACTTATTACCAACACTATGTCTCACTTTGGTGGTCAGTTTGATTTTATTCTTCATTCTATCGGGATGTCACCAAATGTCAGAAAAGATATCCCGTATGAGCAAACAGATTATGCAAATATGCTAAAGACCTTTGATATTTCAGCACTTAGCTTTCACCGGATACTTCAGACAGCCTACAAATATGATGCAATCAAAGAATGGGGATCAGTGGTAGCTCTATCATACGTAGCTGCCCAGAGGACTCTTACAGGTTATAATGATATGGGGGATGCCAAGGCACTCCTCGAATCAATATCACGATCGTTCGGATACATTTATGGAAGGGACAGGGGAGTAAGAATAAACACTATTTCACAATCCCCCACACCTACAACAGCCGGCAGCAGTATCCACGGATTTGAGTCCCTGGTCGATTTTTCTGAACGAATGTCACCTCTTGGTAATGCTACCTCTGAGGAGTGTGCTGATTATTGTATTGTGCTCTTTTCGGATCTTACCCGTAAGGTAACAATGCAAAACCTCTATCACGACGGAGGCTTCTCAAGCATGGGAATGAGCCTTAAAGCAATTGAACAGTACAGGAAAAGCTTTGATGAGTGTGATTAAAGCTTAATATTAATAAGCATAAAAGCCTATTTTTCAGGCGATTTGCCTTTGGATAAGTCGCTTTATTTATATTTGGTTATACAATTATGTATATCCCTATGATTAGAATTCTCCTCCTTGTTTTGTTTTACTTCACCTTCCCGCTCGTAATAGTCTATATGTGCAAAAGGTGGTCTTTTTTCAGAAAGCTGGGTTCAATTGTTCTGGCTTATGGATTCGGACTTCTGCTAGGAAGCACGGGAATATTGCCGGAAGGTAGTGATGCTTACAAGCTTGCCTTACAGGGCAGGGCTGCTCTTCCGGAGCAGGAGATGGCAACTCTTCTTGATAACGGGACACTGGTTCAGGGAGATGCCCAAGTAAACTCTATCGCTTCTGTCCAGGATTTGCTTACCTCGATCGTGGTTCCTCTGGCTTTCCCTCTACTGCTGTTCTCTTTAAATATACGCAGATGGTTAAGATTTGCGAAAGGAGGCTTTGTCTCAATGATACTCGCAATGTTTTCTGTTATTATTATAGTAGGCTCAGGTTACTTTATTTTTGGGAGTGTCGTTCCTGACAGCTGGAAAGTGGCGGGAATGCTTATCGGAGTCTATAGTGGAGGTACTCCTAATCTTGTTTCGCTTAAGCTGGCCCTCAATATCGATCCTAACCTGTTTATTATGACAAGCACCTATGACATGATTATGGGTGCCATAACAATTATTTTCTTTATAACTGCTGGACCACGTATATTCAGGGCTATTCTTCCACCATTCAAACATTATAATGATAATCGAGAAGTTAAAGGTACAATTGCGGAAGCTGAAAGCTTTGAAGACTATTCGGGAATGTTCAGAAGAGGTACATTATTGCCTCTTATTCAGGCTTTGGGTATCTCAATTCTGATCTTTGCCGTTTCGTTCGGCATAAGCCTTTTACTGCCAGATATTTCACAAATGGTTGTCGTAATTCTTTCCATTACAACTCTGGCTATTATCGGATCCTTAATCAACTGGCTTAATAGAATTAAGAAGACATTTCAGCTAGGTATGTATTTTATTCTCATCTTTTCACTTACTGTGGCTTCAATGGCAGATCTTAAGGATATGTTCACAATAGGATTTCTGGGTTTGTTTGCATTTGTGGCATGGGCATATTTAGGATCTTTGTCGCTTCACCTTATATTGTCAAAGATCTTCAAAGTAAATGCAGATGACTATCTGATCACTACGACAGCTTTTGTTTTTTCTCCCCCGTTTGTGCCAGTTGTAGCTGCAGCGCTTAAAAATAAAGATGTTATAATAACCGGCATTACAGTCGGTATTATCGGTTATGTTGTCGGTAACTATCTTGGTGTTGCCCTCGGGTATTTTCTGAAGGGATTCTAATATGATTACCCTAGAACAGATAATTTAGCCCCATATAGAATCCGATACCACCATCCTGGTCATTAAGTGCTTTTCCGAGATCTATTGCTATGATAAAATTCTCATTCATAACCACCCTTAAACCGATACCTGCGCTTACATGGATTTTTTCAGCATCATCACTGAAAAAATCTGACGAGTTATAGCCTGTATTGGTAAGGTTGGGTTCAGTAAATTCTATTTTGTCAGTAATCAGTCCGAAATCGGAAAATCCGTTTACGCCTATATAGAAGTTTTGATTTATAAAATTAAAGCGAACAGCTTTCCACCGTAATTCTGCATTTCCATAAAAGAACCCATCACCAACTATCCTGTTTCGCCATACACCGCGTAATGTTTTGGACCCTCCAAGACCCTCTGAAGTTGCACCTCTCAAAGCAGATACTATAACCTGTGACTGGTAGTAAAAAGGAACTTCTCCGAAAATTGTCTGCTGGTAACCTAACCGGTAAGCAAATGCAAGATCAAAGGGAATAAGAGTAAAATACTGACGATGAGTAAAAAAGAATTTGCCAAAGGAAGCCTCACTTCCCAGAAACTCCTGGGATGTCTCTATGCCCGCCTCTGTCCATATGCCTTTCATCGGATTAGGCCTGTTATCACGTGTGTCGTAGGTTAAACCTATTTTTACTGTATTGATAAGACCTCCGTCTGCCTCCTGATCAGTTAATATATTCCAGTCCTGGTAAAGCTCATATAAACCCAGAGTATCCGGAAGGCGGTCTTCAGGATCTTTGCCTTTATTGAGCTTGTCAAGGTCAACTGATGAAATTTTAAAATGCTGGATTGTAAAACCTGCACTCCACCGAAGTTTATCACCTGTAAGTTTTCCCTCGAAATCATTTTTAAACCTTAAAAGCATACGTTTAAAACGATAGAACATTCTTGTGACATACTCAGTCGATTCTGAATCGATCCAGTCCTTGTTAATTACGGCATCATAACCGTTAAATCCATAAAAATCATAGGCCTGATCGGGTAGATACGCGAGGTCGGATGAGAGCCTGATCCCCGGAATCAGGTGTTCTGAATCGTAATTGAACCTGTATATTCCGCTTCCCTTTGTGAATCGCGATACTTCAAGGTAAAGTTTGTGATAATAATCCGGGTAAATATCACCGGTTCCATAGTTGTAAAGATCTATCAGCCCTCCGTACTGGAAACCAAGATCAGTATCGAAAGTAATGGCAGGAAGAACACCAAAGTTCCATCCCGATTTGACATCTGATTCCTGAGCAGATGCCGGAAACACCAGAAGTGTTAATACTAAAACAGAAAAGGTCTTCTTCACAGGTTACATTTTTGGATTAAGGAGCTAAAGATAAAGAAAAAAGGAAATTATAATCTGTTTTTTTAATATTTGCTACCTTAGGAAGTTGTTTTAGACTTTACACTTATATGGGATTATTGATAAGGAATATTCGATGTCTTGTCCAGACCGAGGATATTCCACAAATTAAGGTTTGCGGTCAGAAGATGTCGAAACTCGGTAATATTGAGGATGCATTTCTTTATATTGAAAATGATGTAATAAGTGATTTTGGTGCAATGAAGGATCTGGATATGAGTGGTTTAGGAGTAAAAAGCCAACCGCTGCGGATCCTGGATGCTTCTGGCAGATTTGTTTTTCCATCTTTTTGCGATCCTCATACACACCTGGTGTATTCGGGAAGCCGCGAACTGGAGTATACCGGTAAAATCCGCGGATTATCATACGAAGAGATCGCAAAAAGGGGAGGAGGGATACTTAACTCCGCTAAACGGTTACACGAAACATCAGAAAATGACCTGTTCCATCAATCAATGATCAGGATTAACGAGATAATCACACTTGGTACAGGTGCTGTTGAAATAAAAAGTGGATATGGTCTTACACTGAACGATGAGATCAAGATGCTTAGGGTGGTGAAAAGAATAAAAGAGAGCTGTCCGCTTGAAGTAAAAGCCACGTTTCTGGGTGCTCATGCGGTTCCTGAGAAGTATAAACAAAACAGGGAGGAATATGTTGATCTTATTATAAATGAAATGATACCGGCTGTCACTTCAGAAGAACTGGCAGATTTTATTGATGTGTTTTGTGACCGGGGTTTTTTTACCGTGGACGACACCGAGAGAATACTGATGACAGGGCTGAAATATGGTCTTACACCTAAGATTCATGCCAATGAACTTGATTATTCCGGTGGGGTGCAGGTAGGCGTGAAGTACAATGCACTTTCAGTTGATCATCTTGAGAGGACAGGTGATGAGGAAATTGATGTGCTTATTGGATCGGAGACTATGCCAACATTGCTGCCTGGATCAGCTTTTTTCCTTGGTTTGCCAGATCCTCCGGCAAGAAAGATGATCAATGCAGGTCTGCCAGTGGCTATGGCATCCGATTACAATCCCGGCTCATCCCCTTCAGGTAATATGAAACTGGTTATGTCGCTGGGATGTATCAGGTTAAGAATGCTGCCTGAAGAGGTAATCAATGCAGTAACAATAAACTCGGCATATGCCATGAATCTTTCTGAAACACATGGATCGATTGCCAGGGGCAAGGTGGCTAATGTTTTTATAACCAAAGAGATACCGTCATATGAGTTTATGCCGTATGCTTATGGCAGCAACCTTATTGATACAGTAATACTTAAAGGAAAAGTAATAGACATAGACCCCCCAACCCCTCCCGCTTCGCGGGACAGGCTCTAAAGGGGGGCTAATAATCTGCTCCGAATTAAATCCCCTTTAGGGGGGCTGGGGGGTGAATCGCGGCCGGCAGGGAGGTCAATCGCACAGGCAGGAGGGTGTAACAAATAAGTTGGGGAGTGAAAAAAGCAGAAGGGTAAAACAAACGAGATTTATTGATGACGAAGAAGATTATAGAATGTGTTCCGAATTTCAGCGAAGGCAGGGACATGGGGACCATTAAACAGATAACAGATGCTATTGAATCGGTTGCCGGAGTAAAATTGCTTGATGTTGATCCGGGTAAAGACACTAACCGTACGGTTGTCACTTTCGTCGGAACGCCTGAAGAGGTCTCTGAAGCTGCTTTTCTTGCAATCAGGAAGGCTCGGGAAGTAATTGATATGTCCGGGCATCACGGCCAGCATCCACGTATGGGAGCAACAGATGTATGTCCTTTTATTCCTGTCTCAGGTATTTCAATGGAAGAAACTGTTATTTATGCACGAAGACTTGCTGAAAGAGTAGGAAATGAATTGCAGATACCGGTTTACTGCTATGAGAATGCAGCTTTAAATGAAGAAAGGCGAAATCTGGCTAATATAAGGGCCGGGGAATATGAAGGACTTAAAAAGAAGCTTTCGGATCCTCGCTGGAAACCTGATTACGGACCTGCACTGTTCAACGAAAGAACTGGAGCAACCGCAATAGGGGCAAGAGATTTTCTGGTTGCATTTAATGTCAATCTGAACACTACATCGATAAGACGGGCAAATGCGATTGCATTCGATGTCAGAGAGAAGGGCAGGCCATTGAGGGAAGGTAATACTGTTACCGGGAAGGTTGTAACGGATGAAAACAGCAATCAGGTAATGATTCCCGGATCACTAAAATGCGTCAAGGCAATCGGCTGGTACCTTAAGGAATTCGGAATAGCCCAGATTTCTATGAACCTTACAAACATTTCAGTTACACCTGTGCATCTTGCTTTTGACGAAGTCTGCCGGAAAGCTGATGCCAGGGGAATCAGAGTAACCGGATCGGAACTGGTAGGTCTTATTCCTCTGAAAGCAATGCTTGATGCAGGGCGATATTTTCTTGCAAAGCAACAGAGATCAGCAGGTGTATCTGATGATGAGTTGATAAAGATCGCTGTTAAATCAATGGGCCTTAATGAATTATATCAATTCATACCAGAAGAAAAAATAATTGAATATGTCATGACAAAGGAGGATAAAAACAGGCTTATTAACATGAACCTTAAATCATTCATGGAAATCACAGCCTCAGAAACACCTGCTCCCGGGGGAGGCTCTGTTGCATCATATATAGGAACACTTGGTGTGGCACTGGGAACCATGGTTGCAAACTTGTCAAGCCATAAACGTGGATGGGATGACAGATGGAAAGAATTCTCGGATTGGGCAGAAAAAGGGAAAAATATCCAGAACAGACTCCTCCATTTTGTCGATGAAGATACGGAAGCCTTTAATAAAATAATTGCTGCATACGCACTGCCCAAAAAAGCGGAAGAAGATAAGATAACGAGGAATAATAGAATTCAGGAAGCTACAAAAAATGCCACACTTATTCCATTCAAGGTTATGGAAACAGCTTTTGAGGGTTTCGAATTATTAAGGGAAATGGTCGAAAAAGGAAATCCCAGTTCTGTAACTGATGCGGCTGTTGGCGTACTGGCTCTGCGGTCATGCATCAGAGGTGCATTCCTGAATGTGAAAATCAATTCCATGGGGCTGGATGACAAAGCTTTTACTGTTGACATTATTAAAAAAGGCCGTGAGATTGAATTAAAGGCAATATTGGAGGAAGAAGCTCTTATCAAGCTTGTGGATTCAATGATATCACGGGATATGAAGGGGCAACCAGAAGATCAAAGCGAAGTTTGACGGTTGGAGTAAGGAAATCCCGGGAATCTGGGGAAGATTCCATATTTGTTGATGGCGGAGATGCTATTTAATGATTCTCCTGATAGTACGCAGATGATGTGAATACCTGCCAATCTCCGGTTTGAATATTCCCTGGTGATCTATAGTGTCAATGCGGACCCGTCCGGAGCCATGAATAACCAGACCTCTTGAAAGTATCATTCCTACGTGAGAGATAATACCTCTTTCGTTATCAAAAAAAACAAGATCACCTGGTATTGTTTCTTCAACAAAGCTGATTTCTTTTCCGGCTTCTGATTGTTTCCAACTGTCACGGGGTATCTGAATCCCATGAAGCTTATAAACCAGTTGTGTAAATCCTGAACAGTCTATACCAGATGGAATACGACCTCCCCAGATGTATGGGCTGTTTATGAATCTCATGGCGCTGTCAGCCAGAGTTTTGCTGATAGTAATAAAGTTGTTATTAAATTCAGGGCAGGTTGTGTAAATATTTTTCCCGATAGTAAATGTTTTGTTCTCAAAATCAGGATTATAAATTTCACATCCTGCTTCTAGGACCATTTTAGTTTTGTCAGTTTTATAACATAGTAAGGAGCGGTTCAGTATATGACCGTCCGATTTATCATTATCGTCAGAATGTTGGAGATGATTCATGTCGATCCAGCCGGTATAACTATCGAAAAGAGATTCTATTTTCATCCAGCTGCCCGATTTATCAAGAATTATATATTTTTCGCCAAACAGGATCTGACTCAGCATTTCAGATCTGTGTGAAGGACCTGAGCGAAGAGGAACATAAACATTCTCGCATATAAATTGTGCCATATTTGATTGGTTTTGTTTCAAAATTACTAAATAGTTTGCAACCTCCGGTATAACCGATGTTAAATTGAAAAAAGCAATTATTTAAAAAATCAGTTAATTTTGCATTTTATATTAAGATGTAAATAATTCTTTAAATAATGTTTGAACTACTAAAAAAATGGAAGAAAGGCGAGAAATATCTTACTCATCTTGTCTTCTTCATTCTAAGCATAGCTTTAGTTGTCATTATCTCACCCCGGGAAGGTAAATTCAGGTATGAATTTCAGAAAGGCAAGCCATGGTTACGTGTAGCCTTAATTGCTCCATGGGATTTTCCTATCCTGAAATCTGAAAATGTTATTACTCGTGAACGCGATAGTATAATTAAGAACTTTACTCCTTTTTTCAGATACGATTCGGAAGTTGACACAACGGAAATTAAGGAATTTGAAAAATATCTTAACGAACTATATGACAGTATTGAGTCAGATAAACCACCTTTTTCCACAGCTGTATTTAATACAATCAGAAAAGAGTTGGCAACGATACTGTCAGATATTTATAAGAAAGGTATTCTGGAAGTTAATGATGTTACGGCTTCCGCTGATCTAACCAAGGATGAGATTACTGTTGTAAAGGGCAGAATTGCAGAACAGTGGAAATTAAGTAATGTATTAGAGCAGAAAGATGCTTACCAGTATGCAAATAACAAAAAAGATGAGATTGAACAGAGACTGCTGGATTCGAAAGAGAAAGGAGCAGCCTCTTTTGTTGCCTCAACTGCTCTTTACAATTATGTTAAGCCTAACCTTTTCTATGACGAAGTAACTTCAACTGCTGTAAAAGACAGGCTGATCAGAGAGATCAGCCTTAGCCGCGGCCTGGTTCAGAAAGGAGAGCTTATTATATCACATGGAGAAATAGTGAATGATTCAAAATATATGATCCTTGAATCACTTAAAAAGGAATTTGAAAAAAGACTGGGACTTTATGACCGGTGGTTTGTTCTCTTAGGGAGATTGATGCTGGTGTCGGCATGTTACCTTGTACTTTATTTGTTCATGTATAATTTCAGGCGCGAGGTTCTTAATTCAACTGAAAAAACTTTTTTTATAATACTGATTATTCTGCTATTCTATATAATTACACGTCTGGTGATTTATTTACCCAACGCAGTCATCTTTCTTATTCCATTTGCAATAATTCCTGTTGTTATAAGAACATTCTATGACGCAAGGCTTGCTCTTTTTATTCACCTGGTTGCTATTATGCTTGCAGGTTTCATTGTACCTAATTCTTTTGAATTTATTTTTATGAACTTTATTGCAGGTGTTGTTGCAATATTTTCACTTACAACCATATACAGGCGGTCTAAATTGTTTTTTTCTACATTGATGGTCGTTCTTACCTATTCTTTGGTTTATTTCGGAATCGGAGTAATGCAGGAAGGAAGCATTGTCAATATGAACTGGAAGAATTACATGTGGTTTGCCGGAAACGGTGTACTATTATTACTTAGCTATCCTCTTATTTTTGTTTTTGAAAAAACATTCAGATTTCTGTCTGATGCTACATTGTTTGAACTATCCGATACAAATCAGCCACTATTAAGGCGACTGGCAGAGGAAGCACCCGGTTCATTCCAGCATTCACTGCAGGTAGCTAATCTTGCAGGGGAGGCAGCCACAGCGATTGGTGCTAATCATCTTCTTGTCCGCACAGGAGCCCTTTATCATGATATCGGGAAGATTATTAATCCAGAGTATTTTATTGAAAATCAGCCGGAAGGATTCAATCCTCATGACAGACTGAATCCATTGAAGAGTTCAAAATTCATTATCAGTCATGTAAGCGAAGGTGTGGAACTCGCAAAAAAATATAAACTTCCGTCACCTATAATCGATTTTATACAAACCCATCATGGTACAACGGTAGCATACTTTTTCTACAAGAAATTTCTTGATCAGAATCCAAGGAACAGTAACAGGGAAAAAGATTTTGCCTATCCCGGTCCCAAACCATTTTCAAAAGAGACTGCTATAGTTATGATGGCTGATGCTGTTGAAGCATCATCAAGAACCCTTGCTAACTATTCGGAAGATAATATAAATGAGCTTGTTGAAAGAATTATTTATATCCAGGAGCAGGATGGCCAATACTCTGAAACACCACTTACTTTCAAAGACATTACTGAAATCAAGAGAGTTTTCGTGAAAAGGCTTTCAAATATTTATCATGCAAGGATAGCTTATCCGGAAAGATAACCATACCGGAATCAGCGCATATCTATTACCTCAATGTCTTTATATTTAGATGGTGAGAAGTTAAAAAATGATTGGTCAGGTCTCTGTTTAAGGTCATAGTCTTTGACAATCAGTGTAATGATCATACCATTTCTGTTTTTATACTCGAGTGTTCTGAGGTTCATTGATGATTTACCAATTGCCAGTCTTATTCTTATAAGGTCACTTTTGATATCTTCAGGATATAAATCAATTATATACCGATCGCTGGTTTCTTCCACAAGCCTGTTCCTGTAGTCTTCTTTATACATCGAGAAAATGGAAGAGGGGCGGTTCTGAAATGATTCGTCATTTTTGTCAGGTTTTGTAATAGTAACCTCATTTTCCGCCGGCATATAGTTCCACGATATTTCACCGTTGTACCAGATTATGTTATCTTCCAGATCGAGTCTGTATTTATCCTTGCTTAAGATGATTGAACCGGGAACAGTATTGCTTGTACTTTCCATCTGATCAACAGTGACCAGATCGAATTTCATAGATACCGATGGAGCTGATAGTGCGGCTGCAGAAAATCTCTCAAGGACTTTAATAGCTTCAGGATCACTTTGAGAAATCAGATTCAGAGAGATCAGAAGTAAAACGGATAATAATGATAATGATTTTCTCATCTTATCTTGTTTACTCAAGTCGCTTCAAAATCTGTTCCAAAAAGATAAGATCGGAACAAAGAACATCTCTCGCTTTACTTCCTTCGAAAGGTCCGACAATGCCAGCTGCCTCGAGCTGGTCAATTATTCTTCCTGCCCTGTTATACCCTATTGACAGTTTTCTCTGTATAAGTGAAGTTGATCCCTGCTGATGCTGAACAACAAGCCTGGCAGCCTCATCAAACATCGGGTCTCTCTTTTTCAGATCAACTTCTAATGAACCGGATTCACTGTCGTCAATAAACTCCGGTAAATGCATGGCATCTGCGTAACCATGTTGTGATCCGATAAACTCTGTCAACTCCTCAATTTCAGGGGTGTCAATAAAAGCACACTGAACTCTTACAGGTTCACTACCAGACGAAACGAGCATATCTCCACGGCCAACAAGCCTGTCAGCACCTGTAGCGTCAATTATTGTTCTGGAGTCGATGGAGGAAAATACACGGAATGCAATCCTAGTCGGGAAATTAGCTTTAATAAAACCGGTAATGATATTTGTCGATGGTCTTTGTGTTGAAATTATCAGATGAATCCCGATAGCTCTTGCAAGTTGAGCCAGTCTTCCTATCGGACCTTCAATCTCCCGTCCGGCAGTCATGATGAGATCAGCAAATTCATCAATAATAAGAACAATATAAGGCATGTACTTATGTCCTTTATCAGGATTCAGTTTGCGGGAGATAAACTTTTCATTATACTCCTTTATTGTACGCGCCTGTGCACCCTTTAGTAATTCAAGTCTGTTGTCCATTTCGATACACAAGGAGTTGAGTGTATTAATAACCTTTTGTGTATCAGTAATAATTGCATCCTCCTCACCTGGAAGCTTCGCAAGAAAATGACGTTCAATTTTTGCATAGAGAGGCAATTCCACTCTTTTCGGATCTATAAGCACAAACTTGACTTCGGCAGGATGCTTTTTATACAGGATAGACGTGATGATGGCATTTATACCTACTGATTTTCCCTGTCCTGTTGCTCCTGCCACAAGGAGGTGTGGCATTTTTGTAAGATCGATGATATAAGGATCGTTTGTTATAGTTCGTCCAAGCGCCAGAGCAATATCAAATTTGGTCTCCTGGAAAGCTTTAGAGGTAATAAGTGATTTCATCGAAACCACTTCCGGTTTCTTATTGGGAACTTCAATACCTACGGTTCCCCTTCCCGGAATTGGAGCAATAATTCGTATGCCAAGTGCTGAAAGGTTAAGTGCAATATCATTCTCGAGCGATTTGATGCGTGCAAGCCTGACACCACGCTCAGGTACAATCTCATATAATGTAACTGTAGGACCAACAGTGGCAGAAATATGCCGGATACTTATTTTATGGTCTCCTAAAGTCTTAATAATGTTCTCTTTGTTCTCAAATACTTCGGTATTGTCAAAAGCACTTGCCGATCTATGTTCTCTCAGTATTGAAATGGGTGGAAATTTATAGTGCGACAGGTCAAGCCGGGGATCATAGTTTTCCATTATTTTTTCCACTTCATGATCAGGAAGGAGGTCATCTATTTCCGGTTTATTAATGTTTATAGGAACATCTCTGACTGATTGCCCATCCTTGCTGTTACTGTCAATATCGTGAATGATGGATCCTTTATGCAATAAAACAGTACTCCCGTCAGTACTTTCATTTCTCAGTACCTTGTCGGTTCTGTTTCTGACTATAAACTCTATATCATCAGGTTTACCGCTTAATACAGTGCTTTGACCCGAATCATCCTTTTCATTATCAGTTTTTTTCCTCCTGAAGACAGAAGGTATATTTATTCCGAGAACACCGGGGCGGATTTTTAGTGCGAGAATCAGATAGGTTATAGAAATAAAGGTTATGAGTATCCCGGTTCCTATTTTGCCCATGAAAGCATTCAGCCATCTGGTTATTTCATACCCCTGAGCACCTCCCGGTCCACTTTTGAGATAACCTCCTGCCTCACCAAAAATATATCCGAGCAGGAGTGACAGGATAATAGTACCGAAGGTGAACTTTGTAATGAGCTTCCAGAGGCGGATCTTTGGAAAATCAAGCAGATATAATCCGACAGAACCAAAGATAAGCGGGATAAAAAAAGCACCATATCCGAACCCGAAACCTATTATCATATCAGCAAGCCAGTGCCCACTCTTGCCAGACCAGTTTTTAACCTGGATTTCGGAGCCCGAAAAAATATCTGAAGCTGCTATGCTCAAATCTGTCTTCCACCAGAAAAGATATGCAATACATGCAAGAAGAAGGTACATTGCAAATCCTGTTATGAGAATACCAAATACAAATCTAATCCTCTCATCAGCAACGAAAGATTTAGATTTTCCGGAATTCTTTGCAGATTTTTTCCCTTTATCTTCTTTCTCTTTTTTCATGTAAATTCTGATTTCCAGCAGTATTAATCCTCGTTCACAAAAGTGTATGTTTCAAAATCAATCCAAAGGTAATAATTTTGAATCCATACTTATCAGAAAGGGATGGATTTAAATTCACAGATCTTGCAGAAGTCAGCAAGGAACAATACTTTCAGAATATTACTTATTCGAAAAGTAATACCCTGCGTCCTACAAATTAATCATCTTGTCGATGAATTTACCAATGTCTTCCTTGGATACTCTCCTGAATTTTTCTCTTCTATCAAAAGTATTATCGGGGATATCTTTTTTATAGACTGTTTCAGCTTCGAAATGAAGTATGGAATGACCCATGAAGAACAGGAAGCTCATAAGGACACCATCTATTTCACAATAGGGAGTAGAGATGTTAGGATTTTTTACTTTTATCTCGTCCGTATACCAGATGTTAAAAACTTTTCTCCTGTCAAAGGGAAATGTGACCTCGGCATTTTTGCAATTATAACCACATATTACAGCTGATTTTGAAGTTTTTCTTATTTCCATTCCATCCATATTTTCAAAACCCGGTCGTGTCTCATCGGGCTTGGAAGGATAAAAATATCTGATTGTAAACAGGCTCAAATAAGTATCGTAGATCTCTTTTTCGGGATTGGCCAGGTTCATAATACCTGAATGGCCAATAGGTGAGATCATTTCGAAAAGAATCTTATCGCCTTTAAATGAAACAACAAGATTTTGTGGCATCAGTTCCTTGGGCATTGAGCCAATTTTGCCGACATAATCTATGGAATAATGTATCTCACCCTGATTGATATATTTGCTTCTCCTTTCATTACAGGAAAAGCTGGTAATTGCAAAAATGACTGTAATAAATAACCCGTATCTGAATCTCACGAATTTGGTAATTTTTGAAAAATGTAAATGTAATATTTTTTTTTAATTTCAATAATTTAGAATTATAAATATACACCTGATCAAAACAATATATTATAAAACATATATATTATTTGTTTTGGGTGGTTAACGTACGAGTTGTTGATCCAAAGAATTTTTTAGCTTTTTGTTCTTTGGGTTGATAGTCTTGAAAATTATAAAGCCGGATATTTAAAGAGGAAGTGAAAACTGATGGTGGATTCCGACGAATCGGATCCAAAATCACCATGGAATATGAAGATGACCTATAGCCCATAGCCTGTAGCGTTAAACCATTTATTTTATCCTTTCTAAAAATATTTATTATTATTTTCGTACCTTTAAGTTGATCAATAAATATTTTAACCATCATGTCAGTTAATCTCCGCAACAGAAATTTTTTAAAGCTACTCGATTTTAGTCCGGAGGAAATAAGTTATCTTCTTGATCTGGCAGTCCGGCTTAAGAAAGCCAAATGTTCAGGTACCGAGAAGAAGAAACTTGGAGGAAAGAATATTGCACTTATTTTTGAGAAGGCTTCTACCAGAACAAGATGTGCTTTTGAAGTGGCTGCAATGGATCAGGGTGCGCATGTTTCTTATCTTGGACCCGGTGGTTCACAGATCGGGCAGAAAGAATCGATGAAAGATACAGCCCGGGTTCTGGGTCGTATGTATGATGGGATCGAATACCGTGGTTTTGGGCAGGACATTGTTGAGGACCTTGGAAAATATGCAGGTGTACCCGTCTGGAATGGTCTTACCAATGAGTTTCATCCTACACAAATACTGGCGGATTTTATGACCATGCTTGAACACTGTGATAAGCCATTGAACAGGATATCATTCTGTTATCTCGGTGATGCCCGTTTTAATATGGGTAATTCACTGATGGTTGGAGCAGCCAAAATGGGAATGGACTTCAGAGCAACTGCGCCTGTTGCCTTCCAACCGGGTAAAGAACTGGTCGCATCATGTCGTGAGATAGCCAATATTACAGGTGCAAAGATTATCATTACCGATAATGTTGATGAAGCGGTAAAGGGTGTCGATTTTCTATATACCGATGTATGGGTTTCTATGGGTGAACCCGATTCAGTGTGGGAAGAAAGAACCAATCTTCTTAAACCCTTCCAGGTTAACAGTGGTGTGCTTGCAAAAACAGGTAATCCAAAAGTAAAATTCCTTCATTGTCTTCCTGCTTTTCACAACCGGGAAACAAAGGTGGGAGAGGAGATTTTTAGGAAATTCGGTCTTGATGGAATGGAAGTTACTGAGGATGTTTTTGAATCAAACCATTCAGTAGTATTTGACGAAGCCGAAAACAGACTTCATACTATTAAAGCCATTATGGTAGCCACACTCGGATAACCTTAGCCCAGCCTTCTCCGCCAACCGGCGGATATGGCTGGCAGAGTCTGAGCCTTCACACTATCAGTTCCTTAACAAAGTAAAATGTCATAACAAACGATGCGGCAAGTTTTAATCCGATACCTGTAAGGAATCCAAGGAGACTGCCAAATCCTGCCTTGAAAGCATACTTAAGGTCATCTTTAAAGATCAACTCTCCAACAACTGCTCCAACAAAGGGTCCGACAATAATACCGACAGGACCAAGAAATAATCCAATTACCAGCCCTACGGCAGCACCTCTCATTCCGTATTTTGATCCGCCGAATTTTCTTGTTCCCCAAACAGGAACGATATAATCCAGAACAGTAACAACCAAAGCAATAAGAGCCATTGTTATTAATATCCCTGAAGAAAAATCAGCGAATTTTGTAAACTGCAATAAGATTAGTCCCAGAAAACTTAACGGAGGTCCCGGCAGAACCGGTACCAGACAACCTATAATTCCGAAAAGCATCAGGATAATTGCAAATATGAGAAGAATATAATCGGACATCCGGAAAAAAGTCTTCTTTATTTCTTGCCAAGGTCATCGAACTCAATGTTCGTGAACTCTTCCGAAGTCTTTTCTCCTTTTTCCTGTTCCGGTTCGGCTTCAGCCTGAATTTCAGACTTTTGTTCTATATCCCTCCCGTTGTCAATATATGTTACGGCTTCCTTTAGTCCTTCCGTAAACTTCTCAAAATCTTCTTTGTAGAGAAAGATCTTATGTTTTTCATAAAAGACTTTTCCTTCTTTGCCCAGGCGCTTCTTACTTTCCGTGATCGTAAGATAATAGTCATCTTTCCGGGTTGCCTTTACATCAAAAAAATAGGTTCTCTTCCCGGCTCTTACTACTTTCGTAAAAATCTCATCCTTAATGATTTTTTCATCACTACCGCTTGTGATTTCTTTCATTCCGGTTTCTTCTTCCATTTTTGGGTCGGTTTATGTTAGGCTAGCATTTTGATTGTCAAAAGTAAGAATATTTTTTTAAATCAAAACAAGTGTATTCATATGACTTTATATTTTGTACAGATGTTTTGAGGCATCCGGAAAAAGATTATTTTTGAACCGGAAATCTGAAGTTCTTTTATAATGATAAGCAGAAGATTACTACGTATTAAAGCATTATTAATTCTTTATGCGTTTAACCGCAGGCAAGATGATGATCTGGCAAAGGCTGAAACAGAACTGATGTTTAGTATTACCAAAACATACGATCTTTACCACTACATACTTCTGCTTGCTCTTGAGGTAGCTGATCTGGCAACTGAAAAAATTGATCAGGCACTCCAGAAACGTGTCCCATCACCTGAAGATCTGAATCCCAAAAGAAAATTTATTGATAATATGGTTATAGCCCAGATAAGAAATAACCAGTCATTAAAAAAATATATATCTGTCAGAAAACTTTCATGGGTCAATTATTCGCATATTCCGAGAATCCTTTACAACAAAATGATTAAATGGAGTACATATAATGAATATATTATGTCTGAAGATTATGGTTATCAGACAGATAAGAAGTTTGTTATTAAACTGATTACCGAATTTTTTGTCAATTCAGAAGATCTTGGGTCAAATCTTGAGGAGCAAAGTATTTACTGGAATGACGATCTGGAGTATGTAATAGTGATGGTGGAAAAAACTCTAAGAAAGTTTAAAGCCGGTTTGGAGGAGACAGAAAAACTGATGCCTTTGTTTAAAAACGATGAAGATGAACAATTTGTGAAAGTATTGTTCAGAAAAGCTGTTCTTAATTCTAAAAAATGTTCCGAACTTATTGACAGCAACACAACAAACTGGGAAGTGGAACGTATTGCACTTATGGACATTCTGGTTATGCAGCTTGCAATTACCGAGATTCTTGAATTTCCCGAAATCCCGGTTAAGGTAACTCTCAATGAGTATATCGAAGTGGCCAAATACTATTGTACATCAAAAAGCAGTACCTTTGTTAACGGAATTCTCGATAATATTGTAAAGGAGATACGTGAACAGGGGCTTATTAAAAAATCAGGAAGGGGGCTGGTTGGTGAGACGAATGAGAGAGATATGTAAATATCTGAAGATTTTTTGATTATGAAAAATAAATTTATATTTTCACTGATTATTTTGATAATGTGCGCTTCTGGATGCGGAGCCGGAACCAGTCATGAAATCGATGAAACTTCAAGGGGACAAGCTCCGGGGGGTAGTACTGAAATCAGTTTCAAAGAATACGAACATGACTTTGGCAAAGTAGTTGAAGGAGAGAAGGTTGCATATGTTTTTACTTTTCATAACAAGGGCCCGGGCAATCTTGTTATTACTTCTGCATTAACAAGTTGCGGATGTACAGTACCAAAATATGATACAAAACCTATTCCTCCCGGTGACGGAGGAAGCCTTGAGGTTGTTTTTGATACATCAGGAAGAAACGGAATACAATCAAAAACAATCTCAGTGAAGTCAAATGCAACCACTCCGGTCGTTATTCTGAAAATAACCGCAGAGGTAATTCCACAAAGCAATGACAAATAACAAATAATAAATAACCAACAACTGAGACAATGACCAATTTCGCTTTTTTATTTCTAATGGGCCAGCCTGCCGGGGGAGGTTCCGGTCAGAGCAATGCCCTAGTAACTTTCCTGCCATTAATACTTGTATTTGTTGTTTTCTATTTCTTTATGATCAGACCTCAGATGAGGAAACAGAAAGAGATGTCTAGCTACAGAAGCTCATTGAAGAAAGGTGACAAAGTAGTAACAACCGGTGGAATTTATGGAAAGATTTATGAGGTAAAGGACAACTATGTTATGATGGAAGTCGGAGGCGATCTTAAACTAAAAGTAGATAAAAGTGCCCTCCTGAAAGATCCTACCGTCACTGATCAGAAATAACTTCATATTATCTTACGTGACAGGGAAATACTGGATATGGTTAAGAAAGTTATATGGGAAGGATTCAAATGTTATTAACAGAGATGTTGTAGTTTTTTCATTCTTTCTATTTCTTTCATTTATTTTCTGGTTTCTTAATTCTCTTGCAAAAGATATTGAAGCCGATGTAAGGTATCCGGTAAGGTATATTAACCTTCCCAAAGACAGAGTACTTGTGGAAGACCTTCCCTCCAGACTGAGCCTCTATCTTAAAGGTCCGGGTTATTCAATACTTAAACTTAAACTTTCAGGTAACCGTACTCCGGTAGTAATTGACATTTCGAATGTAAATTATAAAAGAGTCCCACGCAGTACTACCCTTACATATTATATAGTAACGTCAGGACTGATACCAAGACTAACAAACCAGCTGAGAGCTGAGTGTCAGATTAGTTCAATTAAACCGGATACACTTTTCTTTTCTCTCGACCGTATTATTTCGAAATCTGTCCCTGTAACAGCTGATTTGGAAATCAGTACTGAGAGGCAATATTTCATAAAGGGCTCTGTTGTTATTGATCCTGATAGTGTACAGATTACAGGGCCACGACACATTCTTGATACTCTGACAACAATTAAAACACAGTTTAAGAAGCTTACCGGTCTGAGTGAAACTGTAAGAAGAAATTTCACGCTGGCAGATTCAAAAGGCTATAGTATATCGGAAAAGAGAGTAGCAGTAACAATACCGGTTGAACAATTTACTGAAGCTGAACTACTTGTACCTATCAGGATATTAAATATACCGGATTCAATTGATATCAGGATTTTCCCGGATGTTGTGACAGTTAAGTGTTTTATTGCAGTATCCGATTATAAAAAAATTGAGGAAATACCGTTTGAGGTGGTGCTTGATTTAAAAAAAGCTGATCTTACTTCATCTGAAAAATTACCTGTTGAAGTACGAAATACTCCGACATTCGTAAGTTCACTGAGATTTGCCCCAACAGAGATTGATTTTTTAATTGAGAAAAAGACCAGATGAAACAGTCAAGATTAAAATTGGGTATCACTGGTGGCATCGGAAGCGGTAAAACTTCCGTATGCAGGGTTTTCAATGTTCTGGGAATACCTGTTTTTTCAGCTGATAGTGAAGCAAAACATATCATGGACAATGAAAAGAATATCAGCCGGGAACTCAATTCAATTGCAGGCAGGGATCTTTATCGCAACGGTGACCTTGATCGTGTTGAACTGGCCAGACTAATTTTTAATGACCAGAATCTTTTAAAAAAGGTAAACTCTTTAGTTCATCCTGTTGTTTTTGAGCACTTCAAACAGTGGCAGGAAGAACAAACCGCACCTTACGTAATAATGGATGCCGCTATTCTTTTTGAAAGCGGCGGATCAAAACTGGTCGATAAAATAATAACAGTTGTAGCACCTCTGGATGAAAGGATTGGGAGAGTTATTAAAGGAAACAGGCTTACCAGAGAACAGGTGATGGAGAGAATACGAAACCAGTTGGATGACGACATAAAAATAAAACAATCGGACTATGTAATTTATAATTCAGAAAATGACATGATCATACCGGCTATCCTCAAAATTCATAAGGATTTAATGGCTCAAATTAATAATAGTATCTGACAATGGGGAGTTTTGCTAAATGGATAGGTGGTGGGTTGGGCTGGGTTATGGGTGGCCCTATCGGAGGATTGCTGGGTTTTCTTGTAGGATCAATTATAGATACTGCTTCCGTACAGACTTCAGCTTACAAATCAACAGCTTATAAAACCACTCCCGGTGCCTTTGGAATGAGCCTTTTAGTACTTGTTGCAGCTGTAATGAAAGCTGATGGTAAGGTTGTCAAATCTGAGCTTGACTATGTGAAACAGTTTTTTATCAGTCAGTTCGGGCGGGAAACGGCCAGTGAAGCTCTTATGTTACTCAGAGATCTGATTAAAAAGGATATTCCTGTCAAAGATGTATGTGTACAAATTGGTAAAAACATGGATTATTCATCAAGACTACAATTATTACATCTTTTATTTAATATCGCACTTGCCGATGGAATAATACATTATTCAGAAATAGAGGCAATTGAAAAAATGTCTGGTTATTTTGGAATTGCATCATCTGATTTTCTGTCCATTAAAAATATGTTTATTCCCGAAACGGATTCTTTGTATAAGATTTTAGAGATTGATCCATCAGCTTCTGACGCGGAGGTTAAGAAAGCCTACAGGCGAATGGCAATGAAATATCATCCTGATAAAGTAAGCCATCTTGGAGAAGACTTCAGAAGAATGGCTAATGAAAAGTTTAAAAAAGTAAACGAAGCCTATAAGAAAATCAGGAAGGAAAGAAATCTTGTCTGAGAATTACTTCCGGATAAAATAATCAATGGTCTGAAACCAACATACAATCATAAGAATTAAATTTATCCACAAAAAAGAAGAAAATGATATTAAAGGATTTCCTGGCGATTTCAGGCGAACCCGGCCTTTTCAAATTTATTGCACAGGGTAAGAATGCAATTATTGTTGAACATCTTGAAACAGGCAAAAGAACCAGTGCTTTTAATTCCGCAAAAGTAAGCTCTCTCGAAGATATTTCAATATTCACTGAAAATGAAGACCTTCCTCTTGGTGAGGTTTTTGACAGGATTTTTACAAAAGAAAATGGAGGTCTGGCAATAGATGCAAAAACAGGAGTGGAGGAACTGAAAGAATACTTTGAAACTATAATTCCGGACTATTCGAAAGAGAGAGTATACTTGAGTGACATTAAGAAGGTTATTCAATGGTATAACATTCTCCACAAAAAGAACCTTCTGATAAAGGAAGAACCGGAAACTGCTTCAGAATCTGAAGAAATGCCGGTCGCTGAGAAGGAAAAAGAAAAGGCGACAGAGAAGAAAACAGAGAAGAAAGCAGAGAAGAAAGCAGAGAAGAAAACAAAAGCTTCTCCAAAACCAGAAAAAACAAGTTAATTGTTTATCCTGATAATAAAGTTATGAATTTTGGCGGGAATGAAGTGCTTTATGATTATTCCGATTCTAAAATAATCATCGTTCCGGTACCATACGACGAAACCAGCACCTGGACGAAAGGATCTGATAAAGGACCTGAAGCAATTCTTAAGGCTTCAGTTAATCTTGAATTTTACGATGTAGAAACCTCTTCAGAAGCCCATCTGGCAGGTATCCATACTATTGATCCTGTCAGGATTGAAAAAACCCCTGAATCCCTTGTAGATACTGTATATACCACGATAATATCTCTACTTAAAGACAGGAAGTTTCCAGTGATCATAGGCGGCAATCATACAGTCACCATAGGCGCGGTTAAAGCATTTACGGATTATTTTAATGAGCTTACAGTCCTCCAGATGGATGCCCATTCAGATCTGAGACAGGAATATGAAGGATCAAAATTTAATCATGCCTGTGTTATGGCCAGGGTAAGGGAAGTCGTACCGATTGTACAGGTAGGCATCAGAAGCATGTCAGCCGGTGAGGTGTCATATACTGAAAGTGGCAGAATTTATTATTCGCACGAACTCTATTATAATAAGAGTTTGTATAACAAGGCTATAGACAAGCTTACGGAAAATGTCTATATTACAATCGATCTTGATGTATTTGATCCTTCACTGATGCAATCAACATGCACTCCTGATCCTGGAGGGCCGGAGTATTATGAAATTATGCATTTCCTGAAAAATGTTGTAAAGAGGAGAAATGTCGTCGGATTTGATGTTGTAGAATTATGTCCCTCTCCTCATAATAAAGTTCCGGATTTTATAGCAGCAAAAATAGTTTATCAACTTCTCAGTTATATCGTTGCAAAGGGACTGTGAAAATCGAAAGAAAGAAAGGCTCTAATCATGGGTTTTGATCGTCAACAACCTTCTTTGCCTCCTCCCAGATAACATTCATCTCATCAAGGCTCATGTCATGAAGTGAAATGCCTTTTGAGAGTGTCTCTCTCTCCAGATAATTGAACCGTTTAATAAATTTTCGGTTGGTCTTCTCAAGTGCAGCTTCGGGATCGATCCCGTACAGGCGTGATGCGTTTATTATTGAAAACAAAACATCTCCAAGCTCTGATTCGATAGTATCTGTATTATGATCATTAATCGCTTCTTTAAGTTCGGTTATTTCCTCAAGAATTTTATCCCAGATCTGGTTGCGATCCTCCCAGTCGAAACCGACACCTCTTACCTTTTCCTGAATCCTGTTGGCTTTTACCATTGCTGGAAGAGAAGATGGAACACCTGACAACACAGCCTTATACTCTTCGGTTTCATTTATTTTAAGTTGTTCCCAGTTTTCTTCAACTTCTGCAGCGTCTGCGACAGTTATGTTTCCAAATACATGAGGATGTCTGTAGATTAGTTTCTCATTTATACCTTTAAGTACATCGGCCATTGTAAAAATCCCTTTTTCAGATCCGATTCTTGCATAAAAGACTATGTGAAGTATCAGATCTCCCAGTTCATTTTTAATAGCCTCATCGTTCCTGGAAAAGATTGCATCAGCCAACTCATAAGTTTCTTCAATTGTCAGTTTACGAAGAGTGTCATTAGTTTGTTTCCTATCCCAGGGACACTTTGACCTGAGTTCATCAATAATATCAAGGAGTCTTTTAAACTCTTCAGCACTTCTTTCTTTATTTTTCATTAGCAAAAGACATTAAAACAATCGGTTAGGCGAAGCTGACCTGGCAGCCAGATCAACCCGGATAACAGAGCCAATATTCAGATTGAGCAGTTCAGCAACATTGGCACCATTAATTGATACTTCAAGCAGATCGAGTGAGTTAAACCTTGATAAAAGCTCCCCAACAGGCACATCACTGTATTTTTTGGATATCTGATCTGTATAGTTTTTATTGCTTTGAATCAGGATACGGTACTCTTTAGCTTCAAAAACCCGATCAAAAATTTCCCTGGTTATATTTGAAATAGCATTACCATAAGAATCAATAAAAATTATACTCCCGGTAATCACATCTTTATCAATAGTCGCTCTCAAAGGTATTCTTTCGCTTATCTTTTCTAAAGGTTGCCCCAGATCGGCAGGTTTCTTACCTTCTATTAAACCTGCTGCTGCCCTGGCAAATACATCGAGTTCATCATCATTCCCTTTGTGATCAATCTTAATTACTTCATCCGGTTCTGAATTAAGGATAAGATTAAAAATACCGTTATCTGTCCCTATAAAATAGTGATCTTTGGCTTTTACTATCAGATGATCTTCCTGATGGTGAGCTTCGGAATGCACGCATATTATATGTACTGAACCCTTAGGGTAATTATTAAAAGTGTTTCTTATTACGAATGAGGCATAAGCTAAATTCAGGGGAGGTATGTTGCTGGCATTATCAATAACAGTTGTACCGGGACAGATACTGCATAACTTTCCTCTGATGATTCCGTAATAGATATCATCAGGCTTCCATTCAGTAGTTAAGGTAATTACCGGCATAGGGAAAAAACTTTAGACAAAGATAATCTTCTAAAGAAAAATAAGCTTACTTTGCATTATTCAAAGATTCTTTTTTTATAAACCATGAAACTTTCAATGGTTAATATTTAAAGAACAGGCCGGTTAACCAATCTGAATGGCTTAATGACAGAGATAATAATATTTCTTGACGATATCGATCCCGTTGTCTTTTTCGGCACAAACAACACCCTACTTGATAAAATCCGTAGTTTTTTTCCAAAAATAAAGATAGTTGCCAGAGGTAATGAAATTAAGTGTATAGGTGAAGAGGGAGAGATTACGCTTTTTGCTGAAAAGTTCAACGATCTTGTTGAGTATTATCAGAAATACAACCGGCTTGATGAACAGGATATAGAAAAGTATTTTTTCGATACGAAACATATGAAAACCGCATCGAATGGTGATTTTGAACAGATCATAATTTTTGGCACAAGCGGCAAGCCAGTCAGGGCCCGTACAGTGAATCAATTAGTACTGGTACACGATTATAAAACTTATGATCTGATAATAGCAGATGGGCCGGCCGGTACAGGAAAAACATATACGTCTATAGCGCTGGCTGTAAGAGCTTTAAAAGAAAGAGAAGTAAAAAAGATAATCCTGACCCGTCCTGCTGTGGAAGCCGGTGAAAGGCTGGGCTTTCTTCCTGGTGACATGAAAGAGAAACTTGATCCATACCTTCAACCTCTTTATGATGCGCTGCATGATATGCTGCCGTATAAAAAACTGGAAACATGGCTTGAGGATGGTACTATACAGATCGCACCTCTTGCTTTTATGAGGGGACGAACTCTCGAAAATGCTTTTGTAATTCTTGATGAGGCACAAAACGCCACTATTAATCAGTTAAAGATGTTCCTTACCAGAATGGGAGTCAGCTCCAAATTCATAATGACCGGTGATACAACTCAGATTGATCTTCCCCGTAAAAGCGAGTCCGGTCTGGTTCAGGCTATACGCATACTGGCTGGAATCGAAGGGATCTCAATTATAAAGTTTGACGAAAGGGATATTGTCAGACATAAACTTGTAAAGAGGATTGTAAAAGCTTACGAACAGGAGGAGAACGAAACAGGAGCCACACAGAAAAACACTGAGGATATAAAGAGAACCACTGAGAAAGAAGACATATAACAAATCAAATTATTGAGCAAGTATGGCAAAGACAATTTTAAGTTCCGGTTACAATTTCCCGGGACAGAAAAGCATTTACAAGGGTAAGGTCAGAGATGTTTACAACATCAATGATGATTACCTTCTGATGATTGTGTCGGACAGGATATCGGCCTTTGATGTTGTACTTCCAAAAGGAATACCATATAAAGGTCAGGTGTTGAATCAGATAGCATCAAAGTTTCTTGATGCAACAAGCGATATTGTCCCCAATTGGAAGATAGCAACTCCCGATCCAAATGTAACCTTTGGACATAAGTGCGAACCATACCCGGTGGAGATGATTGTAAGGGCTTATCTTACAGGTAGTTCATGGAGATCTTATAAAGCAGGGGCAAGGGAAATATGTGGCATACCTGTTCCTGACGGTATGAAGGAACACCAGCGTTTCCACTCTCCAATAATCACTCCTACAACAAAAGCTGAACAAGGGCGGCATGATGAAGATATTTCCCGGTCGGAAATCATAAAACGCGGACTCATTCCTGAGGAGGAGTTTGATCAGATTGAAAAATATACAATGAAGATATTTATCAGGGGTTCAGAGATAGCTGCCGAACAGGGTCTTATTCTTGTCGATACCAAATACGAGTTTGGCAAAAAAGACGGAAAGATATATCTGATCGATGAGATCAATACACCCGATTCTTCACGTTATTTTTATGCTGATGAATATCAGGAGAGGTTCGACAAAGGCCTTCCACAGAAACAATTGTCAAAGGAGTTTGTACGGGAATGGCTTATGGCAAATGGTTTCCAGGGAAAAGAGGGCCAGAAGGTTCCGGAAATGACTGATGAGTTTGTTAATGAGGTGTCAGACAGATATATAGAGCTTTATGAAAAGATCACGGGAAGCAAATTCATAAAGGCTGACATTAGTAATGTCCCGGAGAGGATAGAAGGAAATTGTATCAAATTCCTTGGAACATTGTAATCGTGCGGAATAATAAATTGATTAATTCAGTCAGGTATTAACGAATTCAGAAAGCCAATTTTAAATTGTTTTTACATTTGTGTCAATATAATGAAAGTATATTATACTAAGATAATGATAAAGTGTTTTAAATCCTGGATTACCCTATTTGTCATCCTGCTTTTGAGTTACTCCTCATATTCTCAGGTAGTAGTTGAGAGATCAAAGAATAAAGTTATCATTTCGGGAGTAGTTTATTATGTTCATCTTGTAAAGAAAGGTGAAACAGCATATTCTATATCAAAGGCATACGGTACTACTGTGGAAGAACTGATCAAAGAAAATCCTCCGGTCCTGTATGGAGTAAATGAAGGACAGGCTCTTCGTATTCCTGTTGATTCAGTTACAGATACTCCTCCTTCCGTTACCCTTCAGGAACAGGCTGAGCGGGATTACGACAGGTATATTTACCACAAGCTTCAACCAGGGGAAACAATTTATTATCTTTCAAGAACCTATGATGTTTCGGAAAATGAAATCATTTTAAGTAATCCTGGTATTGAGATAGACAATCTTCCTGTCGGCTATGAAATAGCTATACCTCGAAGGGAATTCATGAGTGAAAAGGAGCGATTTGATGATCAGCCTCAGGATTACCGCTATCATAAAGTACTGAGAGGCGAAACGCTCTCTTCAATAGCTGATAAATATGGAATTTCAATCAGGGAGCTCAGAAGAGAAAACAGGGGTATAAGATTTCCACAGGTTGGTGACTTTATAAGGATCCCCCGTATAATAATGTTTGATAGACCGGTTGATGAAATACCAGTCCCTGATAGCCTTTTTGCTGAAGAACCTGTAGTGATGCTTGAAAGACCTGCAGAGTATACACCTATTGAGAACCTCAGAGGATCATTGAATGTAGCTGTTCTTCTCCCTTTTTATCTTGATGAAAATACCCAGAGAACTGAAATAGATTCTTCGCGGTGGGTAAAAGGTAAAAGAACTTATAAAGTAATTTACAAACCTGAAGAATGGATTTTTTCAAGAAGTCTGGGATTTATCGAAATGTATCAGGGTATTTTGATTGCAGCAGACACCTTACGATCTCTGGGTCTTGATATTAACCTGAGCGTTTTCGATATTAAAAGTGATTCATTGGAAATAACAAGGTTAATCAGATCAGGCAGGCTTGATAGGATGGACCTTATTATTGGCCCTGTATATTCCGGAAATCTAAGCATAGTTGCTTCATATGCAGGCATGTTTGATATACCTGTGGTCTCACCTGTTCCGCTTACAAATAATCATGCACTCCGTAACAATCCTTCTCTTTTTATGGCGAGCTCATCCATCGAAGTGCCGCAAAATATGCTGGCAAGAGAAATTAGCCGGTACTATGACCATAATATTGTATTTATTCACACTGATTCAGCAGGAATCGATCAGGATGTTATTAATTTAAAAAACCAAATATTCGCCGAGCTGAGTTACAAACTCCCTTACGACCAGATAAAGTTCAAAGAACTAATATTTTACAGCAGATCTGTTTTTGGAAATGATTCAATAAACAGGCTCGGACATGCACTTTCAGAAAATACCGGTAATATTATAGTTATTGCCTCAGAGGAGGCTCCTGTCGTGAGCGAAACATTAATAGACATACATGCCCTTTCAAAGAAATTTGATTTAAAGGTTTTTGGTTATCCCTCAGTGAGGGATCTCGATAACCTTGATCCCAAATACCTTTTTGAGTTGGATCTTATGATCTATTCTCCCTACTGGATTGACTATTCAAAATCTGATATAAAACAGTTTAATGCTGATTTCAGGAGAAAGTTTTTTACGGAACCATCTGAGCTGAGCTTTGCCTGGCAAGGATATGACATAGCATATTATTTTATGAGCGGATTGGCAATATACGGGAAAAGATTCATTGAAAATCCGGAAATACATAACCCTGATCTGTTGCAGACCGAATTTGACTTCAGACGAAAAACGATGACCGATGGTTTTGAAAACCAGAAAATGTTCCCTATAAGATATTCAAATGATTATGAGATTGAACTTATTGAGGAAAATGTATTTGCCACAGAAAGATATTAACAGTACTACCTTTGTTTAATCTTTTTCTGAAAAACAAATGTTAATAAAAATTAACAAAACGGGAATATAAGTCCGTTTTATATTGTCTATTAATCGAGTATGATCAGAGAATCGTACAGGCAAAAAGAGGAAAATGAACTGGTAAAGGCCTCTATCGATGGTGATAAACTGGCATTTGGTGAGATTGTTACCCGGTATCAGGGCATGGTGGCACGGACTGTAAAAGGGATGCTTGGCGATTCAGTTTTTGCGGAAGACATTGGACAGGAGGTGTTTATAAAACTTTTCCAGTCGTTGTCAGAATTCAGAGGAGAAGCAAAACTGTCAACATATATTCAGAAAATTGCTATTAACCTTACCCTGAATGAGATCAAAAGGAGAAAAAGATTTTTCTCAATGTTTACGCAGAGTGGAAATAATAAGATGCGAGAATATATGATTGCTGATCAGAATACTGAAGAAAGGAAAGAAGCGTCAGAAATAGTGCATAAAGCACTAAGTAGTATGGATCCAAAATTCCGTATAGTGGTAATAATGAGAATGTTGCAGGGATATTCCACCAAAGAAACAGCGGCAATGCTGGATTTACCTCTCGGAACGGTTCTTTCAAGACTATCAAGAGCACAGGAACAATTGAAAGGAATTTTACGAAAATTATAATGTCATGAAAGCTTCAGTGATTAAAGAATTATTAATCAAGTCGCTGGATTCTGATGCTGATCCAGGGGATATTTCCCGTAAACTGGAGGATGCAGGGATATCTTATAATTTCAGCTTTGAATTTCGCGACAAGGTCCTCAGTAGAATTTCTGCTGCAGGATCTGCTAAAGTCAGGGAATTAGAATTAGTAAAAAATTTTAATTACGCTTTCTACCGCATTGCATTAACGGGTGTGGCAGCCATAGTTATCCTGCTCATCTCTATCTTTTTAATGCAAGGATCACTCTCATTTGACTCGTTCTTAGGCCTGAGTGATAGCTATGATGAAAGCATTATTTGTCTTTTGACGGGAAATTAATTAGGAGACTATGAAAGCTAAACCAATAATACTAATGGTAATCACCCTGATAATCGGATTCATTCTTGGTATGCTTACCTCAGCCCAGTTGCGCTTACACAGACTTAAACCTGTCAGGGTTTATTTTTCCGAGGAACGTTTCCGAGAGGGATTTTACAATACTATACAGCCTGATGAAGATCAAAGAGCCAAAATTGAAGCGGTACTTAATAAACATGCAAAAATAAACAGCGAACTTCAGAGCAATTTCAGAAAAGAGCTCGATGCAAGTATGAAGGCTTTCAGGAAAGAGCTTGATTCCAATCTTACAAAGGAACAGCTTGCTCGTTTAAAAGAGATGGATGAACGACGTCAGGAAATGATAAGAAGAGGCAGACGGGACAACAGACGCGACGACAGACGTGAGGAAAGGAGAGATTCCCTTAATACCAGGGATGATAATGAGAGAGATTTCAACAGGCGAAGAATGCCCGACGAACCGCCACCTCCTCCATTCCAGAAAAGCGATACTATAGCATTATTCGATAGAAAATAAGAGATAGTCAAGCAGGATTGGCAAATCATCGGGATTAACCCCAAGGGAAACTAGCAATGGCTGGTCCTCAGTAAAAATATTTATAAATTGCTTAACAGATAATTCCCCGCTGTTGATGCTTAGCCTGTAATAGTCGATGGCTTCTTTCTTTTTCACCCTGCATAAAGCCAGGTGACCCCTGTTAATATAGTCATGGGCATTCAGCTTACCCTCTGATAACCGTTCGTAGTATTTTTCAGAATCATCAAACCGGCCGAGCGCAAAATAACAGTATGCTATTGGCCGCATTATTTTGAGATTACCCGGATTCTGATACTCTACCCTGAAATAGTACTTCAACGCTGATTCATAGTTTTTCAGATCGAGGTAACAATGTGCTGTCATTATTGCCGTGTGGGTATTTTCAGGTTCCATATCATAAGCCTGGAGATAGTAATCAAGAGCTTCCTCGTTATGGTCAAGCCGGCGAAGACATAAACCTATTTTCTTTAAAGTCCATACTTTCTTGTCAATCAAATCAGCCCTTCTGTAGAACTTCAAAGCTTCTTCATAATTTCCATCCTGCTGGTAACAATAACCAACTTTTTCATAAAGCTGAGAATCAGCAGGTTTTTCATCAACCTGCTTAAGGAAGAGTGAAAGGGCATCATCATAAAAATTTTTGCTGAAAAAGTAGTCCGCAAGCCCTGCTTCAGCTTCAGGAGCATTGCATGTCATCCTGAAGAACTCTGAGTTGTAAATATCAAGTTTCCCTGAAAATAAATCTTCAAATTCTTTCCTGTAAGGCGATAGCTTATAAAACCTGTATATATCCTGAAGATACTGAGTGACAAATGTCCTGAAGTTACTGTAGGGATCTGTGACAGATTTGTCATCGCTTAATTCCTGAAGACCTTCAAGTTCCATTCTGAACACCTTAAGCATCATACTCTTTTGTGTCGATGGCAAATATTTAAGATTAAGAAGAAGGGAATATTTATCTGAATTACAGATAAAAGGAGTTTTATACAGAGCTTCTGCCAGTTCATTAGTTCCCGGACCCAGTATTTCGTCCTTGAAGATCTCATTTACAGTCTCATGATCTGGATAAAAAGGTACAAACCAGTTCTGGAAGTCTTTAAAGAAATCAAAATGTTTAAGGTTAGCAAATGCCGACATATACACATCTGCACCCTCCATCTGGAGATTGGTCAGTTCTTCCATTGTTTTAAATATCTCCTCCGAGTCACTGAACATTTCTGACCAGTCAGGATTCTTTTCCTCACTCTTGTCGCTTGGAAGAATGTTATCAAGATCAAGTTTTTCATCAATTCTTGGCTTGAGTTTTGCCACTTTTGGAATTATTTCATCATGAAGTTTCTTGCTGAGTTTCTCCGTTTCACGCGATCTTATCGTCTGGAGGACTATTATCCTGCAATGTTCTTTGAACTGGTTGCCCTTGCTCATCTTTTTTATCCTTGAGGTAATCTCAGGGTACAGCATTAACCTGTCATTATAATAATGCAGGTTAAGTATCAGACCGGACAAAGCTCTTTCCATAACCTGTTCTATTCCAGCTTCATAAATATCCATAAGACAAAACAGCTTGTCCGGTTCCCAGGTTCTCAAAGCACTTAATGTAATGGCACTGACAAAGATACTGGCTTCGTACCACCTGAACTTCCCTGAATTCAGAATGATATCTATCAGACTCTCCTCTGCTTCACCATAATAATCGGTAAGCCATAAGTGATTGAAAATGTTTTTTATAAGTTGTTTGTGTTTTTTCGAAATTTCAGATTCGGGATCAGGATTAATTTCAATACTCAGTTTTAGCCATTCATCAAGCTCCGATTTAAACATCAGATCATCAACGGTTTCTACAATTGTTTTACCCGAGAGTTTCTGTTCTTTGTCAGTTTGTTGCTTCACCCAGTAAGTGTGCCATCCTGAATAATGTGACAATATGTCCTGCCGTACACGATCTGACAGACTAAGAATTGACTGAATGAGTTTAAGATATACTTTGTTTCGTTCCGGATCATCTATGCCTTCAATGGTATAAGTGAGCATATTCCTGTAGGTCATTGCAATAGTTTGATAATCATCATGTAAATCACCAGAGATGGTCCCTGAGATCATATCTTCCAGTATATCAAGACTTTGCTTGATCATCTTTTCTGAAACAAGGCGGCAGAGTTTTTTATGTTGCTGAATTATCTTTGTAGTGTTCATAAGAAATACACACAGAATTCATTAGTACATTTTTATACAATCTGTTTTAACAAAATGATATATGCAACAATCAGGCCGTTAATATTTTTGTGAACACAGTATTTAAAATGCTGAAATAAATATAATACTGACATTTTTAAGGGTATTATCTTTTCGGAGAATTCAGAATCTGAAACCAATACTAATATAACCTTTCAGTGCATTAATATTTCTCCTGCGATCAGGCATGCCATACATGAGACCGATTTTCATAGGACCAATAATTGACATGTATCCGATACCTGCACCATAACCGGAAAAAATTATCAGATCTTTGTTTTTTTCAATTTCACGTATAGCAAAAAAATTGGATATAATATCGATATGGATGTTTTCGAATATCTCCAGATCGAAAAAAGCACCTATTCCGGCAAGTTTTGTAACAGCGATTTCATTCCCGTGAAATCCGGTCATTGGAACAGATCGGTTATTCAGAGATTCTATTCCACCAAGAAAATAATAATTGGTTGGTGATGATACTGAACCATCACCAAAGGTTAATAGAACATCTCCGCTTACAGCTAACGAGAATTTTTTATCAAGAGAAAAATAGTGTTTTATGTGCCCCCGGACAGAGTATGACCTGTCAAATGAGAAATCACCGGGCGAATCAGGATAATAAGTAATTTTTGATGTGTCTGATCTTACAGTTCCCGAGAAGAGTTTTGTTGTGCCCAAAGTCAGTTGAAATATTAATCCTCTGTCCGGAAAGTGTTTGGTATCTAGTGTATTAACCTGATAATTGAACTTAGTTGAAGAGTAATTATATGAGTGACTTTTTAACAGATTATCAGAAACATAATCCGGACTAAGAGTCATATTCTCAATGTTTGCAGATAGACTTATCAGATGATTTAATCCTAAAATCCTGTTTAAAGTCAGCCCGGCACAATAATTCCTGTTAACAAGATCCCCGACCTCTCCCTGAAATTCCATCCTGGGAAGCAGAGTTTTGTCACTATAAAAATTCATCGAAAATCCCAGCTTCTCATTCCTGTTTATAAACTGAAGATAATTAAATCTGAACCTGTAAAACTGGCTCAAATAAGAATCAATATTAATAATCGACCGGGGAATAAGAAGGTTTTTTGCGGACATGCCCAGAATGACTCCTGACTGAAGCGAATTATCATAATGTAACGATCCGTACAACATTGTTTTTGGCCTTTCAGTACATTCAATTACCAGTATAAGAGAATCGTTCCGCGGAGTGATACTGTACTTAACCTTTTCAAACCATGATTTGCCATATAATAAATCGATTCGGTCTTTCATTGTGTGGCTGTCGACCTTTTGTCCTGGCTTGATATTAAGAATGCCAAGAACCTGGATATCTGAATATATCTTGTTTCCGTTAATATCAATTCTGTCAAAAGCATAGCTCCGGTTATCGAACAGATTCTTAACAGGTTGTTGCATAGAAATAAGGTTCAGAGAATCTGCAAGCCTGCTGAAAGTTTTTTTATACGGAAGTGCCGCTAGGTATCCTCTGTGGATGAGGGTATCTATATTATCAAAAGTCCATGATGACAAATCATTAAGTTCCGGTTCAATAATAATATCGACAATCTTTTTCTGCTCATTATAATCATTTAAGCTTCTGAACATACTGATTTGCATCATAATATCGGTTAACGACTGAAGATCCTCTTCTTTATGCAGATGAAAGCCGGTATAGGACCCAATAATTATTTCAGCTCCCATATCTTTTACTTCACCGGCAGCATAGTTTCTCAGAACGCCACCATCAATAAGAAGGGCAGTATCTTTTTTCAATGGAGTAAAAATTGAAGGAACAGCCATGCTTGCTCTTATTGCATCCGGGAGATAACCGTTCTTGAGATCAACCTTTTTAAAGGTTAAAATATCAGTTGCAACACACATAAACGGGATCGGCAGCTTTGAAAAATCATTGATAAGTGCTGCAGGCCATGCATAGAAGCTGAGCATATTTTCGATCTGTTGCCCGTTTATCAGTCCGGTTGGCAGCTGTACTTTGCTGAAGGAGACTGGTAATGACATGATGCTGTTATTATAATGCCATTTCTCCAGGTAGATGATCTTATCCTCCGGAATTCTGTTTGAAAGAATAAGATCCCAGTCAGTGTTTTTTAATAATTCACGAAGAGTGTCAGCTTTATAGCCAACAGAATACATGCCACCGATAATGCTGCCCATACTTACACCTGAAATATAATCAGGTCTTAAACCAGCCTCCTCCATGACTTTTAACACACCTACATGGGCTATCCCTTTCGACCCACCTCCACTCAGGGCAAGCCCTATGCGTGGTCTTGATACCGCCGATTGAGCAAATAAACCATACTGGAGAAATACAATGAATATGTTTATAATGAAGATTTTCAGGATAACTTTTGTGATAATCCCTCCATTACTGCCAAACATGTTTGCGGTAACTGACGACATTAATAATCTGCTGATTATATCAGAATTATTAGCAAGGTAGTAAATTCCTGTAATTTTTCCGGATAAAAGGCCGGGCAGATTTTAAAACTGTTTGGCCTGCAGCCTGTAGCCTGTAGCCTGTAGCCTGTAGCCT
>CAZQVL010000026.1:0-2509 GCA_964596715.1 uncultured Rikenellaceae bacterium | reverse complement strand
AGCCTGTAGCCTGTAGCCTGTAGCCTGTAGCCTAGCGGAACACCACATTCCCTAACAATATCCTTCCGCTTTTCCAGAAAGCTCTTAAATAGGGATCATCGGTGATGTAAACAACCTCTCCGGATCCTATATTCTCAGATCCTATAACCAGCGTGTTTTTTATCTTATCCCGGAACTTATATCCTGCAAATCCTGCAACAGGATCTTTTTCAGTTATATAACCAATATTGCGGCCCTTATCGAGAAAGGGATAACCGGCTGTCCTTTTCATGATAAACCATTCGATACCCAATCCAAAAACATAAGGGTGTGTCTCATCAAGGTTAACTTTATAGATACTTCTGGCAGACCTTTCTGATAATGCTTGCCTTCTCTCATCTTCGAATTTCTTAAGAAGTGACGGATCATCGCTTTTCACTTTCTTTTCGGTGGCTTTAAGTTCGGTATTCCTTTTTTCCACTGCTTTGAACAGTGCCGTGGTTTTTTCGGTTGCAAAAACTGATATTGCATTTTCGAATGCAATCACCTTTCCACCTTTTTTAACGTAGTCCATAATAGTATCTTTAAGTCTGGAATAACTGCCTGATGGGAGTATCAATACATCATAATCCCTGAAATCGACCCTTTCAGCATTTGCTGTATTTATTAGAGTTACAGGGTATTCCAGTTCCCTTTCAAATAAGTACCATAACTCACCTACCGATCCGGAAGATGTACCTTCACCGCATAATAATGCAATACTGTTCTTTTTCATCAGAGGGGAATAGGCTGATCCTAAATCCTTACCGCTATCTGAGAGTCCTGTTTTGACTTGTATGAGTTTAACCTGGCATTTATTAGCTTCGTCAGTAACTATCTCATCAAATTTATTTTCATTTAGTTGATTGTCACCACGGGTTATAATTACAGACCCTCTGTTAAAGTCTATACCGTTTATTGAAAATGGTTTTACCGAATATCTTGATTTGATATTTTTTTTGTGCAGGGCTGCAATAAGCTTTATCTCGCTGAAGCCATAATAATTAATGATATATGCATAAGGTTTGTCTGGACCTATTGTATTGGTTACTTTTTCTGATTCAATATTTTCTTCCTCATGTTTGATCTGGTCTGCAAGGGCATAAGCTTTCAGATTGTAAGCATATGGTATTGACCAGGCAGTAAGGTCATAACTCAGGGAATCTGAGGCTTTACTGTCGGGTTCAAAAAGTACCTGCACAAAACGTGATTGCGGCTGGTAAGCTGAGATCAGAATATCGTCCTTTTCGATTGTTAGTTCACCCTCCTTGTTTGCAGCATAATCGAAAGCTTTGAATTTTTTCCCTAAGCTTCCTGCGGGACCATACCTTATCTGGTTCCTGTCGAGAAGCTGAAACAGACTTCCAAGAATTGATTTATCGTTTGATCCTTTGATTATTATCGATTTGTAGCTAAACGGAGGTCTCTTTTCATTCTCTTCAAAGAACCTGTTAAACTCGGAAATAAGTTTTTCACTGTTTTCATATGACACCTTAAGGGTTGCCATCGATGCAGTAAAATGGCCATCTATTCTCTCTTTAAGTGTAAGAGTGTCACCTGATTCTTTTTTATAAGCCAGTCCTGATACACCACCGCCTCCCTGTTCGAATGTGAAACCCATGGCACCGTTGAAAAGCGGCCATGTATCGCCGAAGCTAGGACAAAACAGATCGTAGTTTTCTTTTGTGAAATAAAGCTTCGATTTACTGTCAAACAATTCTGCATTACTTTTGCCCATGAGTTCATTAAATTCACGTTGCCAGGGTGTTATTACCTCGTGCCAGGGTTCAGCTCCCGGTGCAAAGAAAAACGTTGATTCTGTTCCCATTTCGTGGAAATCGGCAAAAACATGGGGCATATACCGATTGTAGAGTTCTATCCGTTGCTGTGTCTCAATCTGTGTCTGCCAGGTCCAGTCGCGATTCAGATCGAACAGGTAATGGTTCAAGCGTGCACTGGGCCATTCCTGGTTATGTTCCCATGAGTTTTTGTCAGGATCCGGGATAGTATTCCGGGAAGTTCTGTACCTGTTTGCGTAGAGATCGCGCCCATCGGGATTCTGACATGGATCTATTATAATAATACATGATTTAAGCCATTCATCGGCACCCTGATAAGTTGATGCAACAAGGGTAAAAAGGGTTTTCATTGCAGCTTCGAGACCAACCGATTCATTACCGTGTATATTATATCCAAGCCAGATGAATGGTACCTGTTTTCCTGAAGACTCTCCTTTAACCAGACCAGTTTTAATAAGATTGTTCTTCCTGTATTCTTCGAGATTTTTCAGGTTCTTTTCTGATGAGACAAAGCATACTCCCAGAGGTCGTCCTTCATAACTGTAACCATACTCCCGGTAATCTGCCATTGATGATACATCAGATATATATTTGAAGTATTCTACTGCCTTATGATGAAAGGTGAATCGTGTACCGAGTTCATACCCGAGGAATTCATCAGGAGATTTAATTGTTTGTGAATCTGAGGCGAC
>CAZQVL010000025.1:0-50285 GCA_964596715.1 uncultured Rikenellaceae bacterium | reverse complement strand
TGGAGAGAATATTGAAAAGGTTTAAATCAGGAAAATAGATATTAATAAAAGTAGTTCAGAAATCGAGGTTTATTTTAAGGACAAAAGGATTAATTAGTGTTTGTCTTTAAATTCAAATTGTTAATAAATACAGAAGGTTGCAAGCATATATCAATAAAGTTCGAGGTATCTTGGAATCAAAGATAATGAACCCATGAAAATCTTCAACGAGTTACTTCTGAAATTTGAAAAGCCTGATTGGTCTGCAAATCCGGAGTTTTGTGTAATCGACACTATTTTGGAATCGAGGCCTGATATCATTTTGATGTTGACATCAGACATTATTGGGGATGAAAGAGCTTCAACTTTTGGGAGACAAGATACTTCCAGTGTTGAACAAATTGTACGTGCAGCCATTTTCAAGGAAATGCTTGGAATGGATTACCGGGAACTGGAATATTCACAAAACGATTCCAGGATCTGTGGAACTTTTATAAAACTGGAGGGTCGTGATCCATAAAGTTTTCAGATGTTCCCAAAATACATCTCCCGTATTAAACCGGAATCCCTGCACCGGGTACTCGTGGAGATTAATAAAATTGCCATAAGTGAAGGATTGGAAGACGTGAAAAGTGTTTCACAGGATTCTACCGTTGTTAAAACCAATATTCATTACCCAACCAATAACTCCCTTGTATGGGATTGTGTAAAAACAAGTACCCGGTTATTGGCACAATTGAAAGAAGAGATTGATACGCTTGATTTTATTGATTACACAAAATCGGCAAAGAAGACCTTCTATGAAATCAACATTACACGTGGAGAAGCGAAACGGATACCCCTTTTTCATAAACAATTGATTCTGTTCACCAAAGTGATCAATCAAACCTCCAATGCGATAAAAAAAAAGTCCACGAGTATTATCGCCATGGTTATTCAGCAGGAACTGGTTAAATTGCTTGGACTGATGAAACAGGTATATGATGTGACCTGGCGCAAAGAAATTGACGGTGAAAAAGTTCCCAATGATGATAAAATATTTTCAATTTATGAACAACACACTGATATCATTGTGAAAGGTCAACGGGAAGCACTTTTTGGTCACAAAATAAACCTGGCAGCAGGAAAGAGCAATCTTGTTCTGGATTGTCAGGTTTTAAGTGGTAACCCATCGGATAAATCCTTGTTTAAACCAACGATTGACAATGTTATTCAAAATTATGGGGCCATTCCGCGCAACATCACTACCGATGGTGGATATGCCAGTTTAGCCAACATGGAACATGCACAGAAAGCAGGCATTGCAAATATTGTGTTTAATAAGGTTGTTGGCAGCATGCAGAATATTGTCAGTAGTTTCAACATGGAAACACGGTTAAGAAAATGGCGCAGCGCCATGGAGGCTATTATCTCAAATATAAAACGGGGGTTCAATATTTTTACCTGTAATTGGAAAGGCTGGATTCACTTCCAGGCGAAGGTCCTTTGGAGTATTTTGGCATATAACTTCAGAGTGATGACCGGATTAATTCTTGACCGGATTAAACCCGCTCCCAAGGTCTGCTGATAATAGGAACGGCCAGTACAAAAAGGTGTTTTGAATAATTAACCTATAAACGGGACGAAAAAGATATGTGAAAAAAATCAAAATCCAACTGATATTAACAAATTGGGCCGGGATATTAACAGGATTGTGGCCGATTTCTTACCGAGTGATTGTTTTTGTTGCCAAAAATCCCCCATCGCAATTAAAAATCTTTTGGTTATTAACAAAAAGGGGGACATTATGGACAGACACTAATTACTTTATCAGTTTCTCTGTGTTTAGCGCAGACAGACCAGCCAGCGATTATTGAAGATTTCAAACCTTCAACATTAAATCAACCGGGACAAGAGTACCCGCAGGTCAACTCACAAGGCTATGCAAGATTCCGCATTTTAGCACCTGATGCAAAAAGCGTTGTTGTAAGCCTGGGACCGGGTGGTACCAGAGGAGGAACTCCCCTCACGAAAGCTGAGGATGGCTCCTGGGTGGGCACTACGGCCTCCTCAGCGGAGGCACTTACAGGCCGGAAGATATCAAAGACAAGTCGAAGGTCAAACTCATATTCATGAGCTGTGGCAGCTTTGAAAACCCTGATGGCGTGAGGAATGCCGCCGTCGCGCTGAAAGAAGCCGGTTTCAATGCCGTCTCCTATGTTTCTGAAAATACACGTCACGAGTTCCTTACCTGGCGTCGCAGCCTATATGAACTTGCACAGCTTCTGTTTAAGGATTGATACATAAAATATAGATCTTGTTGATGTAAAACCCCCTTCCCGACTCCCGCTGAGGTGGGACAGGCTTTCCCCCAGGGGGAAGGAGTAAAAAAGTAACTTTCCCCCCTTGATCAAGGGGGGAAATGAAGGGGGGTAAATTTGCTAGTACAGGATACACTGTCGGGGGAACAGGATGGTACAGAAAAACATTTTATATTGGTAATGAAATCAAAGGGAAATGTATCAGAATTCAATTTGATGGCATTTATATGAATGCTGATATCTGGCTCAATGGAATATCTCTTGGAACCCATCCTTACGGATACACAAGTTTTTCATATGACATAACCTCAAAACTCTCACCAGGCAAACTTAATACCCTAGCTGTAAGAGTAAAGAACGAAGGGCGTAACACCCGATGGTATAGCGGATCAGGTATATACCGCCATGTATAAATCACAGCAACTGAGCAATTGCATATTGATCAGTGGGGTACTTGCATTACAACCCCAGGAAATTGCTGGAGATTTTGCAAAGGTTAATGTTAAAACGAATATTCTAAATGAATCCGCTGAGGAGATTGATGTTCTTCTTGTTACACGTGTCCTGAAAAATGACGGGACAGAAGTTGCAGTGAAGGAATCCAGACAGAAAATATCCGGAAAATCTGGTACTGAGTTTAATCAGAACCTGGACATAACCAGTCCGTTGTTATGGTCTGTTGAATCACCCTGGCTTTACTCATTTATAAATGAAGTATACATAATTAATGGCGATAACCGATCGGGAATGACTGACCGGACTGAAAATAATTTTTGTATCAGGAGTATTTCAGTAAGTACAGAGAATGGGTTTTTACTGAATGGCAAACCTCTGTTGCTGAAAGGTGGCTTCATGCAACCGGTGCGAAAAACATATCAAGGGAGATGCCTGGTAATAATAAGGGCGGAAAACAGAACCGGAGAAATAAAGCTGAAAGCAGAATCTGATGGGATCCAGTCTTCCGAAATCAAAATCATGGCTTCCAATAATCAGATATGATAAAAAAGATACCAGCGGATTTGTTTAAATTAGCTTTTAAATGATATTTGCAGAAGAACCTCATGAACTCAGGTTAAAATGAATGTGTAATATTTATTTAGTATAACCTTAAAACTAAGCTGAATGAAAACCAGACAAATCATTACCAGAACATTGACAGCATTAATTTCTGTCTTTGCTTTAATCTCCGTTATAATGCTGCTAAGTAAT
Source organism: uncultured Rikenellaceae bacterium (assembly GCA_964596715.1). GTDB lineage: Bacteria > Bacteroidota > Bacteroidia > Bacteroidales > VadinHA17 > LD21. Next base: position 46,797 of record CAZQVL010000025.1, on the reverse strand, counting down.
TGCGGGGAAACGGGCAGTAAGAAAGCTGTCAGTGAAGTAGATTCTACTAAAGACCTGAAAGACTTTTACGAAGATTATTTTGTAATAGGAGTAGCAGTCGGACCGAATAATCTAGAAGGAGACCAGGCAGAAATGATAAAGAAACATTTCAACAGTCTCACAGCTGAAAATGTTATGAAACCGGCCCTGATTCATCCTGAAGAGAACAGGTATGCCTGGGATAATGCAGACAAGATTGTGGATTTTGCACAGGCAAATGGAATGAAAGTACACGGACACACTCTTTGTTGGCATAACCAGACCGGAGCCTGGATGTTTCAGGATTCTCAAGGGAATCAAGTAACAAAAGAGGTAGCACTGGCAAGGCTGAAAGATCATATTACCCAGGTTGTTTCACGGTATAAAGGAAAAATATACGTATGGGATGTCCTTAATGAAGCAGTTGAGGACAGAGATTCTACAAAAATTTACAGGGAGACAATGTGGTACAAGATATGCGGGGAGGAATATATTCGGAAAGTCTTTCAGTGGGCCCACGAAGCAGATCCCAACGCAGTACTTGTCTATAATGACTATAATACCGAGAATCCGGGGAAAAGAGACAGGATATATACTATGCTTAAGAAACTTCTTGATGAAGGTGTGCCAGTTCATGTTGTAGGACTTCAGGGTCACTGGAATATTAATGATCCTACAGAACAGAACCTCAGGGATGCAATTGAAAAATTCTCATCGCTCGGTTTGAAAATACAGATTACAGAGCTTGATGTTTCTATTTATACATCGAGAGCTGATACAATTGACATAGGATTCACTCCTGAAAGAGAGCAGAAACAGATAGATTTTTATAAAATGGCTTTCGATGTATTCCGGGAAAAGAAAGATGTTATTACCGGAGTCACTTTCTGGAATGTATCCGACAGATATAGCTGGCGTGACAGGCGAAACATGAAATGTTACCCGTTACTGTTTGATGAGAACCTGAAACCCAAAAAGGCATACTGGGAGGTTGTAAAATTCTGATAATTATAGTATGACCTATCGGTCAGTTAAAAATCTTAACAGGTTATACTGTTAAGATTTTTTTATCTGGTTTGGTTGAGTCTAATAGGATGATCTTCTCACCCCGACTCAAACCTCCGAAGTCAGGTTTCATCAGAAAAAGGAGGACTCATTATTTGAATAACAGTTTTGCTATCTCGGATATATATAACCTGCAGTTCATCCAGGTATGGCCACCATCTGAAAAAAATGTTTGATATTTGATCCCTTTTCCCTTTAATAAGGAGGTAAGGTCTATCGATGCTTTATATAATCCGTCTTCTTTGCCACAGCTTACCCAGAAGAGTTTAAGGTTCTTATTAATCACTTCAGGCGATGGATATTTACTTTTAAAGTTTTCCTGCATTTCATTTCCGAAAATAGCCGGGGCAAAAGCGCATACCCAGCTGAAACTATCGGTATTTTCCAATCCGGCTGCCAGAGTTTGTCTGCCTCCCAGTGAAAATCCTGCTATTGCCCTGTTAGGGCTGTCGGTAAGAACCCTATAACTGCTTTCGATGAACGGTATCACATCATTTATGAGATCATTTCTGAAATAATCCGTACCGAGCACATTCATATCCGCGGTTCTGCCTTTCTCCTGTAATACAGGAAGTGGATTGGCGTAAGGCATGACTATTATCATAGCCTTTGCCTTACCCTGAGCGATCATATTATCAAGTATCACATTCACGCGGCCAACCTTAAACCATGTCTCCTCCGTATCGGTCATTCCATGGATCAGGTAAAGGACCGGGTATCTGGTTTTTGAATTCTTTTCATAGCCAGGCGGAGTATATATGACCAATGGTCTTATCAGGTCGAGGGATTTTGATTTATAATACCTGTAAGTGACATTTCCGTGAGGCACATTCTGAACCTGGTGTAGCAGCGGTGGATCACCAGGGATATCAACAAGGCTGCGTTTGAACCTTTCGTTGGGAAAAAGATATGTATTGTTCGGATCACTAACCTGTATTCCGTCAACATAAAAGGAATAAGGATATATATCCGGGGTAACCGGGCCTACAGTAACACTCCAGAGTCCGTCATCACCTTTTGTCATTGGCTGGCGGTCTTTGAGGAACTCAGCACTTAGTTCAACTTTTTCTGCATTGGGAGCAAGGTAACGGAAGGTTACAGTCTTGTCCTTATTGACTTCAAGAGAAACTATCAGTCTCCTGCCTGCTTGTCCGTTAGCTGTAATCGAAAAGATTATTGCAGCGAACAGGAGCATAAATTTTAAGTTCAGGTTTCTGGAAACCGTGATTGATTTATTCTTTGTCATTTTATAGTCTATTATTATGAATTTGAATATAATATAAAAGCCTATCGGGAGAAATATTTCTACTTAAACAGCAACTGAGATGATTTATCCATGAACTGTTTCATATTCATCCAGGTATGCCCGCCGGTCGTAACCATTGATTTGAAATTAATATTCTTCTCCTTAAAGAGATCCATAAATTCCGCGGTCTGCTTATACAGGAAGTCTTCATTTCCAACACTTATCCACAGAAGGTTTAGCAGTTTATTTGTAAGCTCCGGGGGTTCGTAGACAATCTTGAAATCTTTTTCAAATTCCTCTTTCCCAAGGAAAGCGCTGTAGCAGCATATCCATGAAAATACTTCAGGATGCTTAAGCCCGATTCTAAGTGTCTGTCCTCCCCCACGTGAAAAACCGCCTATTGCGCGGCTGTTGGTATTATTGATGGTCCTGTAATTGGCTTCAACATATGGTATAATATTGTTAAGGAGATCATTACCGATAACATCCTCCGTTACTGCCCCTCCGGGAGCCGGTGAAGCTGTTACCTGTGTTTCATGGATCTGAGGATTTCCATAAGGCATCACAACTATCATCGGTTTGACCTTTCCCTGAGCTAGGTGATTATCAAGAATTAGGTTGGTACGGCCTACCTTAAAATAAGTTTCTTCGGTATCTGTGGCTCCGCTGATCAGGTAAAACACAGGGTATTTTGTTTTGGTGTTTTTATCATAATCAGGGGGCGTATAGATTACCAGAGGCCTGAATCCTCCGAATATACTTGAATAATAGTCGCAGTAAGTGACTGATCCGTGAGGCACATCCTGAAGTGAATGAACCAGTGGAGGATCCCCCGGGATATCCACAAGACTTCTCTTAAATCTTTCGTTTGAGAAGTAGAGTACATTATTCGGATCCTGTACCTGAATGCCGTCGACAAGGAAAAAATATGGATAAATGTCAGGCTTAACTGGATCCGTTTTTATCGTCCAGAGTCCAACTGAATCCTTTGTCATGGATTTCGGCTCGGTCAGGAATTCTGAGCTGAGTTTCACTTCTTTTGCACTTGGGGCAAAAAACCTGAAAATGACCGATTTGTCGGCCATAATTTCAGGCGATTTCCTATTCATCGGTCGACCGGCTCTTCCTCTTGGTTGACAGAAACAGCTTACGGATACCGCGAAAAGACAGGTGATTATAAATAATTTCTTTTCCATTGAGTATTGATTATTTGAATTATTTAAAACTGAGTTTATCATTTATTGTTGATAGCTGTTATTTGAACAGAAGCTGAGCTGTTTCATTAAGGAATTTCTTGCAATTCATCCATGTATGTCCTCCAGTAGTAATAAATGTCTGATGCTTTATTTTCTTCTCGTCGAGAACCTTCAGATATTTCTGAAACACACCAAAGAGTCCGTCCTCTTGGCCACAACCAAGCCAGAAAAGTTTCAGCCTGCTGTTGGTAAGTTCAGGATCAGCAAAAGCAACGGTGTTATTACGGTCAAATTCTTCCACACGCATTCCGGGGGCATACCCGCATACATAGGTGAACAGGTCAGGATTCCCAAGTCCTATATAAAGTGATGTACCTCCACCCCCTGAGAATCCTGCAATGGCTCTTCCTTCGCTGTCAGTCCTTACCCTGTAGTTTTTCTCAACAAACGGAATAATATAGTTTTTGAAATCTTTCTGGAACTCCTGCAAGTTATCCCAGTTCCTGAGAGATCCTGATCCTTTGCTGATCACAGAGAATGCCCTGCCATAGGGCATAACCACTATCATCGGTTTAGCTTTACCCTGAGCGATAAGATTGTCTAGTATGATATTTGCTCTACCGACCTTAGTCCAGGTTTCTTCAGTATCTGTTGTTCCGTGCAGAAGAAAGAAGACAGGATATTTTTCATTTTTAGCCTCGTCATATTCAGGCGACGTATAAATAAGGATTGGTCTGGTCCCGAGTTCATTTGAATAATAATACCTGTAGGAAACTGTACCGTAAGGGACGTTCTGAACAGTGTAAACCTGAGGGTTTTCGGCAAGTATTTCAACAAGGCTGTGCTGGAATCCCTCATTGGGGAAAATCCAGGAATTCCTTGGATCAGCCACCTGTATGCTGTCTACAATAAAACAATAAGGATAAATGTCAGGTTCGACAGGCCCCAGGATTATACTCCAGACTCCATTATCATCTTTTATCATGTTTTGTTGCCCGGTTATAAATTGTGTACTGAGCTTTACCTCTTTGGCATTCGATGCCAGGAAACGGAATATTACAGTCCGGTCTGCCTGCACTTCTGGAGAGATGAAGCTCTGTCTGCCCGGCTGTCCGGATGTCTCAAGCGAATTCCAGATAATTACTAAAAGTATCGGAATCAAGATCTTAAATGGCTGTTTCATGAGATGCAATCTTAAGATAATGCCTTCTTTTAAAAATCTCTGAAAAAATATTGCGAAAAAATATCAGGTTTTCATTATGATGTATTATCATAATCGTATTCTGCCAAATTTAATCATAAATATTACTCTCAGCAGTAATTATTACTTAAAAACACGACTGGCAATTTGCTTTTCTGCATCAAATATTTCACCTCCCTGTCCGCGGAAAGCGCTATTGCAGACCTTGTTCATATTGAGGTGGAGCAAAGTAATACAATAAAATATTTACCCCCATAATAAATGATCTCACTGAATTGGTATTATTCCGGAACGTTCAGCAGGTAGGGCCGGTGATAACAAAATATTTCAATACAACCCGGCCCCGGTGATCTCATTTTATATCATTTAACGGGGATTTGAAGTTGTGTAAATGAATGTGCAGGGAAACTGTAACGAATAGTATTCCCTTTGAACTTAATATCCTTTGTTGCAATACTTACCTCCTCCTTCGTTTTGGTATTGGTTGAATTAATCGTTTCTCCGTTAATCTCATGAACTTTGGCGCTTCCTGTAAAATCACCCGACTGTAAAACAATATCCGTAGCGATGGCATTTGTCTCATGCCTGTTGACTACATTCACAACCACCATTTTTGTCGATTCTTTCAACGAAGCGGTTACATCGAGATAAGGTATATCCTTGAAGATTCCATTGCTGTATTTCTCGCTGTTTGTATATACATCGAGAGAAGTACCATGGCAGTTATGGGAATAAAGATAGAAAGGATAAAAGAGTGTATTCTTGTAATCACCATCGGGTGAGTTGCCTGCAAGGCTTGTGATCATAGTAAGATTTGCCATCTTGACTATATCGGCATGACGGATAAAAGAGTTCAAATGCTGAGCAAGCATCAATGACCCTGTAAGAGTATTCCCGCGTGCACCATATTCATCAAATGAGATATATATCGGTCTGTCTGATCCTGATTTAACCATTACCTTCTCTATCAGACCCTGTACGATTTCTATCTTTTGATCAATCTCAAGACCTAAAGACATTGTGTTAGAGAAGCTCTGGTCGCCTCTTCCTCGTAGTGCCTGGGTCGCATATCTATGGATAGAAATATAATCAATAGAACCTACCATACGATCGAGGACATAATCATTCCAGTCAATCCAGCCATCATCTGGTTTGTAAGATGCGGTTACCCCAGGGTAATTTGAAGAGCCTGAAGCAATAAGCTTGATATCACTGTCGACTAACTGCATCAGCTTGGCTGCCTCGATGGCAAACTTGACATAATCCTCTTTATTTTTATAACCCATCTGCCAGGGTCCGTCAATCTCGTTTCCAAGGGCCCAGTACTTAATTTTGTAAGGCTCTTCATTACCATACTTCCGCCTGAGGTCAGAATAGTATGTTCCCTTAGGGAAGTTACAATATTCAACCCAGTGCCTTGCATCGTCGAGAGTGCCGGTCCCGGCATTGATGCAGACAAAATTTTCTGCCCTTATCAGCTTACAGAATTTCACATATTCATCTGTTCCCATCTGGTTGCTTTCGATCGAATGCCAGGCAAGTTCCTGCCTTGCCGGACGCTGGTCTTTCGGGCCAATACCATCCTCCCAGTTATAGCCTGAAGCAACATTTCCACCCGGCCATCTTACTACAGGAATTTTCAGCTCTTTCATAAGATCGATAAAATCCTGCCTGAATCCGTTCTCATCGGCAAACTTAGAATTAGGATCATAAATGCCACGGTATGCAACCATAGACTCAAGAAAAGCACCATAAATGTTAGAGTCAATTGCCGCTATTTTACGGTCAAAATCAATTTTAATGACAGCTGGTTCCTGCGACAGAAGATTCCCGGAGATAAAACCGGATAAAATCATACAACAGAGTAACATTTTAAGCGTTTTCATAACAGTTAGTTTTGGATTAATTAGGTGATAAGAATTTATTTAAGAGTTCAATTTAATACTTTTAATAACGGGAAGCAAATTAAAATAATACAGGATAAATTCACTTTATCTCCGGAAAACTCCGTGAACTTTTAGGTAAAATCTTATGTTGTTTATTAGGGGATGTTCAGAATATTTTTGCAGCTGGTCGTACACGTCAGCGGATCGTAGATCGACCCAACCTACCACACCTTTAATAGCGGAATTTGATCCGGCCAGGCTAAGTAACCACTCAGCCTGTCGAGGCTTTTTTGCCAGTTCAGCAAAAGCTGTATTATGATCGAAATCAGGTACAGTGTCCATAATCATAAACAGGTGGGTACCGGCAATATATATTTCCATATCCAGGATACCGGCTTCTCTCATTCCCCTTGGGATCTCGGGCCAGGTCTGACCTTTTCTCAAAGGTTGGTTCGGTAGTTAATAAAGGTTTACGGAGCCAGCCCAGTTTATTGCTTATCACAACATTTGCCGGATTAACCTTAAGCCCCGAAATATTTCACCAAGTTTTTCCAGGGCCAATCCTGCACCATACTTTCCGGCAGAGTCAAAAACCACGGGTCCGGGAACATGTTTAAGGCATTCTTCTATAATTCTGTTTTTTATTTCATTGGACAAGGCTGAGTAGAGATTCCCCAGAGCACTGGTGCCGAATATTACAGGTGGTAAGCTGATGCCTGTTTTTCCTAATGGCCTGTGTTCCATTCAATAATTTATTAGAGAAATTAAAAATAAGCATATAATATTAAAATAAAACACCCTTGTTTATAATATTCATTTTCAAACAACTAGTAACAAGCAACAAGTAATTACCAACTTAGGTCAATTAAAGTAAGTCTGACAGTAATTTAATTCCTGAACATATATTTATCATTTTCCTTACCTTTGCACCTTAATTTCCAATGCATGAACCACGATATTCAACACGGAGTAATAGGACTGATCTTTGATCTTGACGGGACACTTGCCGATACAATGCCATACCATTTTGAAGGCTGGAAGAAGGCCTGCCTTAAATTTGGTGCAGACATGGATACTGCATTTCTCAGGAAACATACCGGCAGTCCGGGATGGATTATTGCTGCTGAGGTAATAAATAAATATAAACTGAACGGAAGTGTCACAACCGATCAGATTATATACGAAAAGTTTAATGAATTTTCCAAACTTCAGCACCTCGTAAAGCCTATCGAGCCTGTAACAGATATTGTAAAAAAATACTACGGTAAACTGCCAATGGCCATTGGTACCGGAGGTCACCGGGATGCTGTTGAGCGGACACTGGAAATAACAAATCTCAGAAAATACTTCGATATCATTGTAACCTCTGATGATGTTTATAACTTCAAACCACATCCCGAAACATTTCTCAGGTGTGCTGAACTTATGAAAATAAATCCTGGAAGTATAGAAGTTTTTGAAGATTCAGATCTTGGCATAAAAGCGGCTATCAATGCGGGAATGATTGCAACAGATGTCCGGCCATGGTATGATTCGGACTGGTAATTATTCTCTACTCCTGACTAATACCTTAATAATCTTAATGCACAAACATGAATACCCTGTTGTCAGCTATTTCTTCTCTGTTTACCAATCTTTGATTACTCTGTCAATTTGATACCGGATAACTTTTTTTTAATAATTTTATTCTTCATAAAAATTTTGAGATGAGGGTAATATTATTTACCGGATTTCTTCTACTGGCAACTTATGTTCCTGTTTCAGGACAGGAAAAGTTAATAATAGCCGATGAAAGGAAGATTGAAAAGCTGGGTACCGGAGATCTTTCAATCAGGGAAGATACAATTGAAATGAGTGTGATCTCAGCGAGCCGCAGTTCCAAACGTATCGGAGAACTACCAATAACAATCCATGTCGTTACCAGAGAGGAAATTATCAGGAATCATTATTATTCATTGACTGACATAATAAAAAGCCTTCCCGGAATGAGAGTTTCCCAGCCCGGTTCAGGAGAACTTGGAGAGAGTTTTCAGTTACGGGGTCTTACTGGTAATCTTTATACCATGATACTTATTAACGGATTACCTGTAAAACCAAGTACAGTTATCGGGATGCCTATTTCTTCCCAGCTACCTGTACGTCAGGCTGAAAGGATTGAGGTGATTTATGGTCCTGCCGCTGCAGTTTATGGAGCCGATGCTGTTTCGGGTGTAATTAATATCATTACAAGAGAGGCAGATAAAGGAACCTTTGTAATGGGTGACATCAGTCTGGGACAATCAGGGTACAGGAGTGGTAATTTTATGGTTGGGGGTAAGGCAGGGAAAAACAGGAATATATTGCAATATAGTTTTTATGGAGGTCTGAGTGAGTTAAGTGATATGAACATACGGAAAGGTTATGAAGACGCTTATAATCCTCTTCACTGGTTACAAACACCTGATCGCAAGTTCACTATAGGTTATGAGACTTATGATCCTATACAGCTCAATGAGACTATTTTAAGATCGGCCGGTATTGATCCGGGTACTTTTATACAAGAAAATTTTCCGACTAATTATGAAGGTTCTCTAACACTTCCTTCCATGGAGGATCTCCCGTCAGCCAGTAATATGCTTGGTTTTCAATTAAAATACCGCGATATCAGTCTGTCATTCAATAATATGTACAGGAGGTCTCATAGTTCTGTCGGGCAGTCATCTTATTTTTATAAATATAATAATCCCCAGAACTTCTGGGCTGAGAACATTCAATCAACCACTTTGAGCTATAATCATGAATGGACACCGAAATTTGCAACAACGACTAATCTCTCCAACCTGATTTACAGAATGGATAATAACTCAAATGCAGGTATCACGTTTATTGATTATACTGATAAAGTTTACAGGTATGCTGCAGGTAATGATATTCTTTTCGAGCAGCTCTTCACTGTTATGCCTTTCCAAAGCCTTGAGATTATGTCGGGAATCACCTATCAATATTCCGGTAACCTCCCTAAGACAAGTTTTTTGGATACTCCGTTTAATCCACGTGATTATAGCTACTTCAGTTCCAGAATTGATATAATTGACACAATTGGCAATAATTTTGGGATTAATCCTCTTGTATATCATAATTTTTCCATTTTCTCCCAGACCTATTATTCGTTAAGATCCTTCAGATTCATGGGTGGCATCAGAATCGATGATAATTCACGTTACGGCATGAGTGTAAGTCCCAGACTGGCAGCGTTATATATTAAAAATCCAAGGACTACTTTCAGGGGATCAATAGGATTTGCGTATAAAGCACCTCCTTCATCCCTTGCCTGGCAATCGCTTGCATATAAAGCAGGTAATAATCTCGACAGTCTGGTTTATATTTCAATTCCTAATGCAGATCTAAAATCTGAGAAATACAGGTCAGTGGAACTTGGTTTAATTAAAAATTATGGCGCACGAATTAACCTCAATATTTCGATCTATTACAATGAAATCCGGAACCGTATACTTGACCGCAAGGTTCCGCTGACTGATCTTAATCTTCCTCTTGCAATAATTGAGCCCGATACTGCTACAGTACTTACCAGAGTTAACAGCCTCCGATCCATTTCAAGATTATACGGACTTCAGGCTACCCTTAAAATTACTGATCTTGTAAAATCGATACATTTAAACGGAGAAGTGAGTCTGACTTTTGCCAAATCGGGAGAATCGTTTCCTGAAATTCTGGAGCTGGCAGAAAATTATCTCAGCAATTTTAAGCTTATCCCCAATCATTTTGGTCAAATGAAATTATCGATGGAACCTGCTAAAAACCTCTATATTCAGGTGACAAGTATCTGGGAATCCAGCTGGTTGAGATTAATAATTCCTTTCAAAGAGCTTTACAGTGAGATAATCAGAAATGTTGACGGATTTTACAGTATGGATGTTGTTGCTAACTACACAATTGGGACAAATCTGAACAGCTTCATAAAGGTTAATAACATCTTCGACGAACGCTATGGTGCACCTGTTTACTCAGGAATGGGTACTCCCCTGCCCTACACTCCCCAGACAGGACGAAGTATTCATATTGGCCTGACATATACGCTCAACTGATGAAATTGAAATCGTTAATATTAGCTGCACTTTTTCCTATTCCAGCCTCCATATGGACAATCAGTGGACAGGATAGCCTTATCATTAACAATGAGCTGAAAATGAAACGATTCAGCGACTCGGTAAATGCATTCAATTACTATATTAAAGCTGAAGAATTTCTTCAGAGCAATGATTTAGACAGTACACTCATAAACATTGAAAAATCCCTTGCGATAGCCACTTCCGCTGATTTTCCGGCTATCGAGGCCTGCAATTATGAATTATTAGGATCCTTTTATAACAGGCAAGCCGACTGGGAGGGGACTCTCCGTTATTATCTGAAAGCACTTTCATTGTATGAAAGGCTTAATGATTATGCAAAGGAATCATCAATATTAAGGAGCATTGCGAACTGGTATTACCGATTAGGAATATATAAAAAATCAGCCGATTATTTTGAAAGGGAATCCGCCCTGTATGGAGAAGATAACCTTAAAATGCTGGGAGCCTCTTCTGAAATGGCTGCAAATTCATACTATAATATTCCATATGACACACTGGCTGTAAAATGGTTCAGAAAAGCTTCAGGGTATTATAAAAAGAATGGTGATATGGACGGGTTTTTAAGGTGTTCTGAAAAGCTGGCCTCTTTATATATTCAGGAAGGTTTGTACAATGATGCCCTCGAGACCTACAGGATGATTTTACCAGTTTATTCAGAAAAAGGTGATTTTCAAAACATTGCTGCAATCTATAATCAAACAGGATTTCTTCTTATTAAAATGAATGATCCTGATGCAGCACTTACTGAGTTTCAAATGGCTGCCGAGTATTCGTTGAAAGAAGGGAAAGATGACTTTTTTCTCACAGACGTCTGGTCCAACACAGGAATCTGTTATCAGAATCTGGGCAAACAAAACGAGATGCTTGAAAGTTTTGAAATGGCTCTGGAGAGTGCGAAAAAATCAGGAAGAACAGATGAGGTTGCACGTATAGATCGTATTCTCGGTAGAATCTACTTCATTAAAGGAGATAACTATCATGCAGAACTATATTGTCTTAATTGTATTGAAGCTGCAAGTGTTTCGGGTAATCTTGATGTTCTGCAGGAATGTTATAAGGATTACTCTGATGTCCTGGCAAGAGGTAATGATTATTATAAAGCTCTGGATTATTACGAGAAACATCTTAATCTGAGAGATTCACTCAATTTTGAAAGCAGAATTGCCGAAAAAGAGAACATCGACAGACAGGAGGAATATGAGGCCACAGAACAGAGGATTAGTTCAGAACTGTCAAGGGAAGAGATACAGCAACTTGAAATCAAGACACTTAAAGCCGAGTCGTCAAGGAAAGAGAATGAACTTAAGCTGCTGATGAATGAGAGGGCGCTCGACCGTTCAGAAAAGGAACGGCTGGAACAATCACTTGCGCTTGAAAAAGAAAGGTTTGAACTTGGTTTGAGGGAACAGGAAGTACGGTCACTCGAACAACAAAGGGAGATCCAGTTGCTGGAGATCAAACAGAAGAATGATTCTGTCCTCCTTCTTCAGCAGACAAATCAGTTGCTGGAAAAAGATAAAATACAAAAAGAAACTGAGCTAAGGAATGAGAAAATGTTTCGTAAAATGGCAGTGGGAATTGGTTCATTAATGGTTCTTGTTGCAACATCTATCCTTTTCGGGCTTATCTCAACAAGGAGAAAAAATCAGAAACTTGCAGAAAGCAAACGCCAGATTGAAAAAATAAATTCAGACCTGGAAGTAATAAACAAACATGTACTGGAGCAAAACGAGAAAATCTCTCAGCAAAAAGATATTATTGAACAGAAAAACCAGTCAATAACAGAAAGTATTCAATATGCAGGCAGGATTCAGACAGCGGTACTGCCGCCTGTCGATTTTCTCAATGCATTGGGCTTTGATAACTTCATTCTTTATAAGCCCAAAGATATTGTCAGCGGGGACTTTTACTGGGGTAAGAAGAAGAAAGAGAGAATTGTACTGGCAGCAGGTGACTGCACAGGGCATGGTGTTCCGGGAGCCTTTATGAGCATGCTTGGACTTGCATTCCTCGATGAGATTGTTAACACTGTCGAGGTTGATAACGCTGCAGAGATCCTGAATCTTCTCAGAGATGAAGTAATCAGCACTCTAAGGCAGAAAGGAATAGTGGGAGAAACCCGGGATGGAATGGATATATCATTGTGTATCCTTGATTTAAATGGCGGGAGACTACAATTTGCCGGAGCAAATAATCCTTTATATCTCATACGGGATAATAAACTTACAAAGATCCAGGCTGATCGTATGCCTATCGGCATTCATTTCACTTCATTCTCGCCTTTTACAAACAACCTTATCGATATCAGTAAAGGGGATTTCCTCTGCCTGTTTACCGACGGTTATGCTGATCAGTTCGGCGGATCAAAAGGCAGGAAGTTTATGTACAGGCCTTTCCAGAAACTTCTTATTGATAATCATGCAAAACCAGTTGATCTTCAGAAAGATATCCTGGACAAAACATTTGAGGAATGGAAGGGAGACCGTGACCAGGTTGATGATGTACTTGTTATAGGTTTAAAGATTTGATTAAACTGATTACAACTAACGACGGTTCGCATACAATTTATGTCCCGGAACTGGACGAGCACTATCACTCAGTTCATGGTGCCGTACAGGAATCTGAATTCATCTTTATCAGAAATGGTTTACATTTCTGCAAAGCAAATCCGGTTAACATCTTTGAAGCAGGTTTCGGAACAGGTCTGAATGCTTTACTGACAGCAATGCAAAGTTTCAGTGGAACCAGATTAATCAACTATACTGCCATTGAAAAAAATCCTCTGCCTGAGAATATAATTAGTGTTCTTAACTATCATAATTTTACCGGTCCGGGCAGTAAGGAAGTTTTCGATTCTATTCATTCCATCGGCTGGGACACTGAAAAAAAAATATGCAGTAATTTCAACCTCAAAAAAATTAATGGAGATCTCACAACTTTAAATATAAAAGGCAAATATGATCTGATATATTTTGATGCTTTCAGTCCCGATAAACAACCGGAAATGTGGACTTCATATATATTCGCGATGATAGCTGATATAACAATCAAGAACGGGATTCTTGTTACTTATTGTGTAAAGGGCGAAGTAAAAAGGAATCTTAAATCCTGCGGATTTAATGTATCACTTCTTCCAGGGCCACCCGGAAAGAGACAAATATTAAGGGCAATTAAAAACTAAAAAATAGTACTGACAACTATTTTTGCATCATGCAAAGTGTTATCTTTGCGGAAATTTAAATTAAAAAACATTTTATATGAAAATCAAAGGATTAGTAGTTGTTGTTAGTGTAATAGCATTAATATTTGGCTCCTGTGGCAAAAATTCGGTTAAAAACGCAAAGATCAGAACTAAAGAAGATTCTCTATCATATGCTTTCGGGATATTAAATTACAATGCACTTATGGCCGACAGCCTGTCGGTCAATCCTCTTGTTGTTGCCAGAGCAATGCACGATGGAAGTAAAGACAAGCCATTAATGACAGATGAATTAGCAAGAGGTTTTATAATGATGTACATCAATGACCGGGAAACAGAACGAACTGAAAAGCAAGCAGAAATGAATAAAATTACATATAAGGACCATATTATTGAAAATGAAGCGTTCCTTGCCAAAAATAAAGAAAGACCCGGTGTTACAGTTACATCCAGTGGTTTGCAGTATGAAGTAATAAAAATGGGTACGGGTCCGATGCCCACAATAAACAATACCGTTAAAGTACATTATGTAGGCACATTAATTGACGGAACAGAATTTGACTCATCTGTTAAAAGGAATGAGCCGGCACAGTTCCCGCTGTCAGGAGTAATTTCAGGATGGACTGAAGCTCTTCAGCTTATGCCTGTTGGTTCCAAGTTCAAAGTTTTTCTTCCGGAAGACATCGGCTATGGTTCAGGCGGTATCGAAGGTGTTATTAAACCTTACTCTACACTTATATTTGAGATTGAACTACTTGAAATAGTACAGTAAATATGGCATTTGAAATTACGGGAAAAGTTATAGACATCTTACCTGTAAACCACGTGAGTGATAAATTCAAAAAACGCGAATTTGTCATTGAGAAGAAAGAAACAGGGGGTGCTGCTGTTTTTATTGATTACATTAAATTCCAGCTTATTCAGGATAAATGTGACCTTATCAATGAGTCTTTTCTTAACGAGGAGGTCAGAATATGGTTTAATCTAAAGGGTAACAAATGGGAGCGGGACGGTAAAATTAATTATTTTACTAACCTCGATGCATGGAGAATAGAAAAAACATCTTCCGCCATCAGCGATCAGGATATACTTCCATCAGGCACTCTTGAAGATATACCGCCTGATAACGAAGAACTTAGCGATCTTCCATTCTGAAAATAAACCAAGAAAGACTGAAATGTGGGATTCAGTCTTTTTTTCTATGTTTTTCCGTATCTTAGTTAATGTTAATTGTTGTCGTTTAATTCATACTATTTTCAGTTTCATTTAAAATCACTGAACTTAATTAGTGCTGTAATGAGATATTTTCTGATCCTATTATTTATGATTGTCAGTTTACCAGATGGTAAACCTCAGGTTACTGTATTTCCGGACGTAAGGAAAGAATCTACACGGATACAACTACCCTATAACAGGTTTATTCACCCTGCCGGTATCCACGTACTTTTCGGTGATGCTTCCATTGAAAACCATTCATTGGATGCGGCATTGTCGCCTGACCAAAGATGGCTGGCTGTTGAAGAAAGATACAGCATTGTGTTTATCAGTACTTCTGATAATACAGTGAAGTATATTCTGCGGAATAATGAAAATATGAGTCTCAGAGGTGCATTGAATACTTACTCAGGGATAATATGGCATAATGGTTCCAAAGGTCTGGAAGTATTCTGGAGTACTGTAACAGAACGGAACAGATCATATGTGGTGTCAGCGAGATGGAATAATACTGAGGCAGAATTTGGAAGACTATACGAGTACAGAGCAATTTCCCCTGCTGATGTAGCTATTCCTAACGAAATTCTTATTACACAGGAATCAGGTCGGGAATATTTATATGTGGTTCTGAATGGTAATAATAAGGTTGTCAAACAGGACCTTGCTTCAGGAGATTTAATCTGGATTGCTGATCCTGGTGTTGCACCATATGGTCTGACAATGGCGGCAGGGAAACTGTATGTTACCAACTGGGCAGGCAGATATCCCTCAGAAAATGATAAAGAAGTTGCAGGTGTGCCTTGGGGTCTGGCCAGAGTTGATAACAAAAATGCAGGAGGAGCCACAAGGGAAGGTAGTGTTACAATACTGGATCCCTCGAATGGCAGAATATTAAAGGAACTGGTTGTCGGTCTGCACCCAAATGATATAACCAGTGATAAAAACGGCAGGTTTGTGTATGTAACTAATTCAAATAGCGATAATGTATCAGTTATTGATACTGAAAATGATGAAGTAACTGAAACTATCAGTGTAAGGTTGCAGCCCGAAATAAATCCATTTTTTGGTGATTCTCCAAATGGTTTGTGTTTATCAATTGATGGAAAAACACTGTTTGTTGCCAATGGAATGGATAATGCTATTGCTGTTATAAGATTGAGGGAGTCAGACAGACAATCCAGTACTGTAACCGGATTTATTCCCACAGGAGCCTATCCTTCATCTGTAACCATATCAAAGCGGGGCAATCTGTATGTAACTAACCTTGAAGCTGAGGGAGCACGCTCAGGCATACCTTCGTCCAGAACGAATAATCTTATTTACAATTCTCATAATATGGATGCGTCAATATCTGTTATTCCTGTTCCCAACGAAAGGAATCTGAAAGCATATACCGATACTGTGGTTGCAGTCAATGATCTTTCAAGGGCAATACTTGCCCGTGAAAAACCCAGGGATTCAGTTGCCCCAAAGCCCGTTCCTGATATAATAGGAGAACCCTCAGTGTTTAAACATATAGTTTATATAATAAAAGAGAACAGGACTTATGACCAGATACTCGGTGATATGAAACAGGGAAAGGGAGATCCTGCTCTGTGCATCTATGGATCAAACGTTACACCAAATACTCATAAGCTTGCAGAAGATTTTATTCTTCTGGACAATTTCCATGTGTCAGGCAAATGTTCTGCTGAGGGGCATCAGTGGACCGATGCATCAATTGTCACGGATTATATTGAAAAGAATATGAGAGCCTGGTTCAGAAGTTATCCGCACGTACAGCAAGATGCTCTTGTCTATGCTCCAACAGGCTTTCTATGGGACAATGCCTCAAAACACGGAAAAAGTGTGAGAATATATGGGGAAGCGGCATTCCCTGTAATTGACAATAAGCTTACCTGGACAAATATTTACAGAAATTACCTCAAAGGAGAAAAAATTGAATTCAGCAATATAACAACCATCGAAAACGTGAAGGGGATATTATGTCCGGAATACCCATCCTATGGCACCCATGTTTTTACCGATATAATGCGGGCTGATATACTGATTAAAGAATTACAGGAATATGAGGCTATGGAGGGCGATCAGCTTCCTGAATTAATGATAGTTGCTCTGCCCAATGATCATACTGCCGGAATCAGACCCGGATATCCTACACCAAGAGCAATGGTTGCAGACAATGATCTGGCACTCGGCCGTATTGTAGAAGCATTCTCAAAAAGCAGGTTCTGGAAAAACACAGTGATTTTCGTCGTGGAAGATGATTCGCAGGGAGGATTTGATCATATTTCAGCTTACCGTACAGTTGCACTGGTAATAAGTCCCTACTCAAGATTAAGAAATACAAACAGTACTTTTTACACTCAACCTTCGATGGTAAGAACAATTGAACAGATTCTTGGTCTTCCACCTATGAATATTCAGGATGCCATTGCCAATCCAATGGCTGACTGCTTCGGCAGCAAACCCGACCTGTCGCCTTATATTACTGTTCCTAATGAGATCCCTTTAAATGAGATGAATCCTCAGATAATCTCCCTTCATGGTAAAGCTCTTCACTTCGCAAAGATGAGTATGCTGCCGGAGTTTGATGGCATAGACTCGGGAAATGATGATCTTTTAAACAGGATCCTCTGGTTTGCTGCAAAAGGAGATATTCCCTATCCGGCAAAATATGCCGGAGCCGTTGGCGGAAGCTACGAAGAGGATGAGGAATGATCCCTTAAATAAGATAAGAATATAATATGGACAATATACTTCTTAATGACTGGAATACTCCATATGAGACTCCTCCTTTTCTTCTGATCAGACCTGAAAATTTCAAACCGGCTATCAAGGAAGCCATCAAATCAGCACATAACGAAATAGATACAATAACCGGTAATCCTGATCCACCGACATTTGAAAATAGTGTGGCTGCACTCGACAGAGCTGGTGAAAAGATCGGCAGGATTTCTGCAGTTCTTTACAATCTTAACAATGCTGAGACCTCAAAAGAGCTTCAGACTATAGCTCAGGATGTTTCTCCTCTGCTAACGAGGTTCTCAAATGATATTACACTCAATGATACACTATTCGCCAGAATAAAAAGTATTTATTATTCAAAAGAATCGTCAGGTCTTTCGGTTGAAGAGTTAATGCTTCTGGAAAAGAAATACAGGAGCTTTATTCTAGGTGGTGCAGGATTATCAAAGACAAAAAGAGCCCGGTTCCGTGAAATATCAGAAGAACTGTCACAACTCTCCCTTAAATTCGAAGAGAATGTTCTGGATGAGACAAATGCTTTCGAACTGCATCTGACAAACATTAACGACCTTGCAGGTTTACCTGAAGGGATAGTTGATTTGGCTTCAGCAGAAGCAAAAAACCGCGGTAAAGAAGGATGGATTTTCACCCTGCAGCATCCCAGCTATATCCCATTTATGCAGTATTCCGATAACAGGTACCTTCGTGAAAAAATGTTCAAGGCATATAGCTCCAGGGCATTCCACGGTAACGCAAAAGATAACAGATCGCTGGTTCTGAGAATAACACAATTGAGATTTGAAATAGCAAGAATACTTGGATTCGATAATTACGCTGAAATGGTATTAGGTGACAGAATGGCTGAAACACCTTCTAAAGTAATAACATTTCTTGAAGAATTATTTAATGCCTCGCACAATGCCGCAATTCGCGATTTCAACATGGTAAATCAATATGCTTCGGAAAACGGCCTCAATGATAAAATTGAACGATGGGACTGGTCATATTATTCCGAGAAGCTGAAAAAAGCAAGGTATGAGATCGACGATAATATACTCAAACCATATTTCAGTCTTGAAAATGTTCAGAATGCAATATTCGGACTGGCTACCAGACTCTTTGGAATTAAATTTATAATGAAAAACAATATTCAGGTATATCATAAAGAGGTAAGAACATGGGAAGTCCTTGATAATAAAGACCGTATGCTTTCCATCCTCTATATAGATTATTTCCCCCGTAAGGGAAAAAGAAGTGGTGCCTGGATGACAAGTTACCGCGATCAGAAAAAAGAGAATAATAAAAATATTCGACCCTT
Source organism: uncultured Rikenellaceae bacterium (assembly GCA_964596715.1). Classification (GTDB taxonomy): domain Bacteria; phylum Bacteroidota; class Bacteroidia; order Bacteroidales; family VadinHA17; genus LD21. The sequence continues at coordinate 27,575 of CAZQVL010000025.1, read as the reverse complement.
AATATCCATAGTGACAAACTTCAGCAGACCAACAAAAAAAATACCATCGCTACTTACATTTAATGAACTTATAACATTCCTTCACGAATTCGGACATGCTCTGCACGGTATGTTTTCAGAATGTACATTTGAAAGCTTGTCAGGAACAAATGTGGTCCGTGATTTTGTAGAACTCCCATCTCAGTTTATGCAAAACTGGGCCTTCGAACAGGAATGGCTGGATACATGGGCTGTGCATTATAAGACTGGCGAAAAAATTCCTGTTGATATAATAAAGAAAATAAAAGAAGCATCGATTTATAATGAAGGTTATGCATGTAACAGGCAACTGGGATTCGGATTTCTTGATATGGACTGGCATACCATTAGAGAACCAGTTAAAAAGGATATAACAGAGTTTGAATCAGTAGCAATGCAAAAAACTGAACTTTTCCCAAAAATTGATTCTGCAAATATGAGCTGCTCCTTTACACATCTTTTCGGAGGTGGTTATGCTGCAGGTTATTACGGTTATAAATGGGCTGAAGTACTCGATGCTGATGCTTTTATGCATTTTAAGGAAAATGGCATTTTCAATAAAGAGGTTGCAGAATCTTTCAGAAAAAACATCCTTGAAAAAGGTGGTACAGATAAGCCAATCAATTTATATAAAAGCTTCAGAGGAAAAGAACCATCAATGGATGCTTTCCTGATAAGAAGCGGTCTTAAATAAGCAGGTGCTGGGTGCCGGATGCTGGGTGAGTCCTGGTAAACCCAGGACCGAGGACCCAAGACCAATGTCTCTGCAACAGTAAGTGTTAGTAATTAATTCTATCTTTACTCCAACTCTCAGATCATCGAGATTAAAACATAACTTACTAATTCTAAACTATTTAATTCTTCAATATGGTCCTCTTTTTCGAAAGCAGATCCAAAAATATGATCGTGGCAGGTGTTAGTGATAAGCTTACCGGTAAAGAAATAGAAAAACTTATCTGGCTTTTTGGAGATGCAACCTTAATAGACAAGGAAAAAATCGAAGGTACATTTATAGGCCCCCGTAAAGAGATGATAACTCCCTGGAGCACAAATGCAGTGGAGATCACACAGAACATGGGTATAAATTGTATTGAGAGGATTGAGGAATTTTTTCCGGTAAAGACCACTAAAACGGTATATGATCCTATGCTACAGGCTCTTTATCACAATCTTGATCAGGATATTTTTACAATTAACCATCCTGCCGAAAAAGTTATTTACATCGATAACATTAAACGATATAACAAGAAAGAAGGCCTCGCATTAAGTGATGAAGAAATAACGTACCTTGAAAGGCTATCAGAATCAATTGGTCGAAAGCTGACTGACAGTGAGGTTTTCGGTTTCTCACAGGTTAATTCTGAACACTGCAGGCATAAGATCTTTAATGGCATATTTATAATTAACGGCATTGAGAAAAAATCAACTCTTTTCCAGTTAATCAAGAAAACCACTAAGACCAATCCCAACAAAGTTGTATCGGCATACAGGGATAACTGTGCCTTCATACAGGGACCGGTTGTGGAACAATTTGCTCCTGTCACTCAGGATAAGCCTGATTTTTTTGTCGTAAAAACCTTTGAATCAGTACTTTCTTTGAAGGCGGAAACGCATAATTTCCCTACAACCGTTGAACCATTCAACGGGGCATCTACAGGGACAGGTGGAGAGATAAGAGACAGAATGGCTGGCGGAAAAGGTGCTTTTCCTATTGCAGGTACTGCTGTGTATATGACATCCTATCCCCGGCCCGATGGTCCTCGTTCGTGGGAGAAAGCGACAGATGAAAGATCCTGGTTATACCAGACACCTGAAGACATACTTATTAAAGCTTCTAATGGAGCAAGCGATTTCGGAAACAAGTTCGGGCAACCTCTGATCTGTGGTTCAGTTCTGACTTTCGAACATTTTGAGAATCTTAAAAAATACGGATATGATAAGGTAATAATGCTCGCTGGAGGCATTGGTATCGGTAAAAAGAAAGACAGCGAGAAACAAATACCAGAAAAAGGTGATCTGATTATACTGATGGGTGGTGATAATTACAGGATTGGAATGGGAGGAGGAGCAGTTTCATCTGTCGATACCGGCAAATACGATACTTCAATTGAACTTAATGCTGTTCAGCGAGCAAATCCTGAAATGCAGAAAAGAGTATATAATGCCATCAGGGCAATTTGTGAATCGGAAAGTAATACTGTGATATCCATCCACGATCATGGTGCAGGAGGCCATCTTAACTGCCTCTCTGAACTGGTTGATTCAACCGGTGGTAAGATAGACATAAGCAAACTACCTATTGGTGATCCCACACTGTCGGCCAGAGAGATAATTGGGAATGAATCACAGGAACGGATGGGACTGGTAATGAAACAGATACATTTTGACTATCTGAAAAGAATTGCTGAAAGAGAAAGAGCACCTATTTATATCATCGGTGAAGTAACGGGTGATAAGCAATTTACGCTTGAGAATCCTCTTACATCTGAAAAACCTATTGATCTTACACTGACAGCTCTCTTCGGTGACCCGCCAAAAACTTTACTGACTGATGTAACACAAGATACACGTTATGCTAAAATCGAATATTCAGAAAGAAAGCTACATGACTATATCAGGCAGGTTCTTCAGATTGAAGAGGTGGCATGTAAGGACTGGCTTACAAACAAAGCAGACAGATCTGTGACAGGACGTATTGCCAGACAGCAGTGTGCCGGCATTCTCCAGATGCCGCTAAATAATCTTGGAGCAATAGCACTTGACTACAGGGGGAAAAATGGTATGGCAACATCAATCGGACATGCTCCGATTGCAGGGCTCGTTGATCCTGTAGCAGGTTCGGTCCTTTCAATAGCGGAAGCTCTTACCAATATTATATGGGCACCGCTCACATACAAGCTTAAAGGTGTGTCACTCTCTGCAAACTGGATGTGGCCGTGCAAAAATCCGGGAGAGGATGCTCGATTATATGATGCCACAGTTGCGGCAAGTAAATTTGCAATTGACCTTGGAATTAACATCCCAACAGGAAAAGACTCCCTTTCAATGACCCAGAAATACGCCGACCAGGTTGTACTAGCCCCTGGAACTGTAATAATATCCGCTTCAGCTGAAATACAGGACGTAAGAGCAATTGTAGAACCAGTTATTGTTAACAACCCTTATACAAGCCTGCTTTACATTGACATGAGTCGCGACAATTTGAGTACCGGCGGAAGCAGTTTTGCTCAAATACTAAACAGAGTTGGTAATGAAGTACCAACAGTTAAAGATCCTGCTTATTTCGCTGAGGTTTTTAACACTATCCAGGATCTTATACTCAGAGGAAAATTACTCTCAGGTCACGATATTTCTGCAGGAGGGATGATAACTACATTACTTGAAATGTGTTTCGCAAATACATCAGGTGGGATCACCATTGATCTAACGGCACTTAATGAAAAAGATACAGTCAAATTACTCTTCAGTCAGAATCCCGGGATTATTATTCAGGTAAAGGATGAAATTGAGGTAGCTGAAATACTGCTGGAACATGGAATCTCATATTTATCATTGGGCCATCCTGTTATTGAAAGAACCCTTTATATAACTAACAATGAAAAGAAATTTGTTTTTGATATTGACTACCTCAGAGATATATGGTTCAGAACTTCATATCTCCTTGATCGAAAACAATGCGGGCCAAAACTAGCACTTGAAAGGTTTGATCATTATAAGAACCACGACCTGAATATAAGTCTGTGTGATTTCCCAGGTAAATTTGAATTGCTGGGTATAACACCGGAAAGAATAAAAAAATCAGGGATCAGGGCTGCAATTATCAGGGAAAAAGGAGTGAACGGAGACCGGGAAATGGCTTACGCTCTATGGCTTGCAGGTTTTGATGTAAAAGATGTCCATATGACTGATCTGATAAGCGGCAGAGAGACTCTTGAAGACATTAACATGATAGTATTCGTTGGAGGATTTTCTAATTCTGATGTTCTTGGTTCTGCCAAAGGATGGGCCGGAGCATTTATGTATAATGAGAAAGCAAGAATAGCACTTGATAAATTCTATAAAAGATCTGATACGCTCTCCCTCGGTGTATGCAACGGATGCCAGCTTATGGCAGAACTTAGGCTTATATATCCCGAACACCAGAAAATGCCTAAACTTCTTCACAATAAATCCCATAAATTTGAATCGGGTTTTGTGGGAGTCAGGATCATGGACAATAGATCCGTAATGCTTGGAAATATGACCGGAATGGAACTTGGAATCTGGGTTGCTCACGGGGAGGGCCAGTTCAGACTTCCCTATTCTGAAGAAAAATATCGCATCCCCCTAAAATACAGCAAACATACCTATCCTGCAAACCCGAATGGATCAGATTATGATACTGCGGGTTTATGCTCATATGACGGACGTCATCTGGTTATGATGCCTCATATTGAAAGGTCTTTTTTACCATGGCAGTGCGCATATTATCCTGCTGAAAGAAAAAAAGATGATGTAACACCATGGATAAAGGCACTTATAAATGCAGCAGAGTGGATTGATGACCGGATTAACGGGTCATAGGTGTTAGTATCAGTGACATCAGCATGGTATTTTCCGATTGTGCTTTCCCTTGGTTTTGTGCTTCCTTTGGGATAACTTTTTCACTGATCACCTGGATACTGTACTCGCCTGGTTCTGAAATAAAGAATGATCCCATGTAAGAATCAGCCCTGTAATAAGGATAGGAAACGTCATCCGAATTAGGAATTATTTTGTCACACTCCGGACTTGCTTCAAGCTGGCTGTCAAGCATGGTTACTTTAACAGAATTTGCATAATGCAGATACATTGTATCTTTTGTTGCACTTGACAACCATACTTTATATCTACCTGGTTTTGAAACAACTACGCTCCATTCGGCAGTATTACTCGAAGGCTTGAGTTCATTACTGTAACAGGCAGCATTTTCAAGCTTTAATGAAAAAGTACCATCAGCTGCCTGAATGATACTGTTCTCCGATATATAGTTATCTTTTCTCCAACCCTGATAATTGCAAGAAGTTGAGCATATTAATGCAATTATTAAACCTGCCGCCAGCAATGTTTGTTTCTTCATCGTATATTTTTATTATATTATTGGTTACTCTTAATAACGTCAGAAAAACAATTACAGTATTAAAATTGTTTAAAATTAATATCAAAAAAAATGCCAGTTTTTATTCAGGAGATATCTGCTGATTCCTTAACTGAAAGAGAGTGCTGGTATTGTCTTTTCCGGGCTTGTGGTGTAATAATGGCTTCAGCAACAATTTCAGCAATATCTGCAACCCTGGTTTCAGTAGCTGATAAAAAGGTCTTCTTACACAACGGACATGCAGTGATTAAAGCTTCAGGATTCTTTGTCGTAAGCCGGGCAGCAGCATCCAGGGCAATCTGATGTTTTTTCTGATGACTTATTTTCAGATTTCCAAGACTGCCTCCGCAACATAAAGAATTCTCATCATCATAACCTGTATTTTCAAGTATTGCTACATGGCGGATAACATCTTTTGGTTCTTTGTAAATTCCCGAATTCCTGCCTAATTCACAGGGTGTATGATATGCAACCCGCTTGTGGAGAAAATTCATTTTTACAGCTCCTTCATCGATTAGATTTTTAATATACTGTGTATGGTGAAGCACTTCAACATCAATATAATAACTCTCTTTGAATACCTTGTAACAGATTGGGCAGGATGTCACCAGTGTATGAGCTCCAGACTTCCATATCAACTGTGAGTTATAATTAATAAGTTCTCTGGCCTCTTTATCATTCCCTGCCAGCATCAGTGGTCTTCCGCAGCATACTCCGCCCTCTTCGTCAATAAATGACCAATTGAGACCTGAAGCATCAAGTATTTTGATCATTGATTTTTTAATAGCCGGTGTCAGGTGGGTCATGCACCCTGCAAAATAGAGGATATCCGCTTTCTCTGAATTGATTTCAGGAAGATACTTATAAGCCGGTTGACCATTTACCTTTTCCTGAGCAATATTATTTCTTTTTCGGAAATAGCCTTTCCAGATATTTTTGAATTCATTTTCTGCTTCAACAGATCTTCTTTGTATCATCCTTATAGCTGACAGTTCAATGCCGACAGGACATTTCTGGTCACATCTGCTGCACATAAGGCAATTATGGGCTATCATAGAGGTATCTTCATTATTGCGTATTGCCTTAATCAGGTAAGCTGACTGCATATCATTAATTCCGGCAGCGTAGTTCATCTGACACTGGTCAATACAAATACCACATGATGAACACGAATACACCTGGACCTCAGAAAAACTTCCGGCTTTATCGCCGGTCCTGATACCCGAATTTCTCATGAATATCAGGAATAACTCTGTAGGAATATGAAGATATCTGGTTAGCGGTAACAAAAGAAAAAATGTCCCTAACGACAAGGAGTAGAGCCACCAAAAGGGATAAGCAACCTGTTTTGCTGGCAGAAATGTTACCAGCCAGCCACCAAGTGTACCGGTAAGAAAACTTCCGGTTCCATAAGCTCCGCTGGTCAGACTTTCAGCTATAAGACGAGCCGGGAATATCACCCATAACGATGTGAGGGCAATTTTATCTATGGTTTTAAGTCTTGTTGTCTTCTTCATGCCCACAACCTTCGAAGAGAACCTTTTAATGATGGCCAATACTAAGCCTGATAATATAAAAGCCAATATAATGTCCATCAGAAAAGCATAGGCTGCTTCTAACTCCGTTCTGCCATGATCGGGATTAAAGAATCTGAAAAAGATAGATTTATATGGGGGATTAAGATGTTTTTCGCCAAAAAAATCTGCTTCAATGGTTCCAAACAGGATAAGCAAAAACCATCCGAAAGCAAGACTCATATGCATATATCCCAGCCTTGAATTGGTTTTAAGTATTTTTTTATGAATAAGGCTCTCAAGAAAAATTTCCTTAAGGCTCTGCCCGAAGGCTCTGCCAAAAAATCCCCGTTGCAGCCTTAATTTATCCGGTCTGGAAAGGTCTCTGAACCAGATAATACTTCTGATGACAGCATAGAAAAGTATGAAGTACAACCCAATATTAAATGGTATTACGAAGGGATCAAATTGCATAACTCTCTGATTTTTGAAAAGCCTCTTTAGCAAGCACTATAACATTACGTGTATTAACACCGCGGGGGCAAACAAGGGAACATTTCCCACAAAGCATACACTTTCGTATATGTTCTCTGACCTGATCATTCTCGCCGCGCTTCATCAGTATATTGAATTCCCGAAGGCTGAATTCTGTAAAGTTGCCGGCAGTACATGTTGCAGCGCAGGCTCCGCACTCGATACATGATCTGAAGCTGGGTTCCATTTGAAGAATGTAGTCTGCAATACTGCGGTCATTACTGTCATAGTTAATCACCCGCCCTTTTGATAATGTAAATCCAAACTTTTCCATTTCCGGATTTAGCTTTTACCTGATTTAAGGTAGTTTATCACACTTGTAGCTGCTGCTCTTGCATGAGATATTGTTTCAGTTATAGTCATAGGAGCAGTACAGGTTCCCGCATAAAATATTCCCTCAATATTACTGTTATTGCTTCCATAATGGTTATCAGCAGCAGCAAAGAACCTGTTCTCCCCCGTTCTGAGACCGCCCATCTCTGCTATTTTTCTGCCACCTTCCGACATCTCCATTCCGGCCATCAGAACAAGCATATCGAGTTCCATTTTCAAAGGTCGCCCTGCAAGTGTATCCTCAACTTTAACAACCAGGTTATTGTTAATAGTAACACCTGCTTCCGACACTTTACCCCTGATAAAATTAATTCCGTATTTCTCCTGCGCCTCACGGTATATTTCTTCGTACAAAGCGCCTCCCATCCTCATGTCCATATAGAAACAAAATACTCTTGCATCCTTGATACGTTCTTTTATCTCTATCGCCTGTTTAACTGCAGTAATGCAACAAAGCTTGGAACAATAGCGATTGCCGACTTTCTCATCGCGCGAACCAACACAATGGACTAGTCCTATTTTCCCGGGTGTTTTACCATTGGCTAATTTTAATTCACCTTTACGAAACATTAGTTCCAGATCTGCAGAAGAAATAACATTATCATAAATACCGTACCCATATTCTTCTTTCCTCTCACTCCTGAAAAGATCGAATCCCGTTGCAACCACAACAGCATCGGCATAAATCTCCTTCCCATGATCAGTTTTTATTATAAAAGTCCGGTTCTTTCTTTCCATTTGCAATATTGTGGTTGCAACATAAATACTGATATTATCATGGTCAATCTGCTTATTAAGGTATTCTGCCACTTCATCACTACTCCTCCTGTCAGGGAAGAGATGGTACCAGTTTTTCAGGTGGCCTCCTGTTTCCTGTTCCTTCTCAATCAGAGTTACCTGACAACCCAAACTTGCCAGTTGACCTGCGACCTCCATACCGGCTGTTCCACCACCCACAACAACAATAGTGTCATTCATTTTCAGACGTTTATCAGATTTTCCGGAACAGGCATCTGTCTTCCGTCTTTTGTTCTGAACTTGTCATTCTCATCAAACTCAATTCCCATCTTTCGTAACAGAGGTTCGGATTGAACCATATGATATTGCAGCCCCAGATCCCATGGATTATACCCCATAACCAGGCCTGCAAGCTCTTCATATGTTAATACAGGAACTGATTCACCATTCTCGCCGTAAACAGTTCCTTCCATTTCACGCATAGTATACTGCCACTTATCCATGAACATGTTACATCCCGGACAATTGGTAATAACCATATCGGGTTTGAATGGCCTCATGGATTCAAATTTCTTTGCAGTATTTGAGAGTGAATAGCCCCTGTTGGCCTGAACAAGGTATTGCCTGAATCCAAACCCACAGCAATGTCTCCTTTCAGGATAATCAACTACTTCCCCGCCCCACGCTTCAACCATGCCACTAAGAACATTAGGAAACTCTGCACCTCCAACACCATATTTAGGAAACATTTTGGAATAATGGCACCCTATATGTTCAACCACTTTAAGTGGTTCACCTGTCTTTCTATTTATCAGAAGATTTTTCGCCTTAGCTGCAATCTCATTCCTGAATTTATAAATTATGTCACTGGTATGTGCCATGTTTTCAGGGATATCAAATTCACGTCCGGTAGCCTTATACAGATAATCCCTTGTCTTTTCAAGTTCTTCAGGGAAATGCTTCCATGTTTCTATAATTTCAGTATATATACCGAATGAAGTAACACAGGATATTGCAATGTTTTTATATCCTGACTCCTTCATCAGGGCAAAATGACGGGCAATAACTGTCATGATTGTTGAAAACGGAACTATATCACTATGGTATCCAATACCTGTGCATGTTGTATGTGAGGGATTTTCAAAAACATCCTTCCCCAACACATTTCTCATGAAGTGCAGAAAGAACTGTTCCGAACCGGGGAAAAAACTCTGTCTTATACAGGATCTTACATAAAAGAAGTGATCATCTGCTATCTCCTTCTGGTATTCGGACCAGATTCTCTTTTTACCATCTTTCTTCATATCCGTACTTTCTCACTATCAGGTTGTATGCTCATTATTATTTGTAGTAAATACTTCTATAAAGTATTCATTATCTATGCCTTGCTTTTTATACTCAAGACCCAGCTCAGCAGCTTTTGCTTTTGAATGTTTTTCAATTGAATTAAAGAATTCGGTACCGCCGGTTACTTCAAAGATCTTTTTAAGTTCCTCTCTGGCATCTTCCGGTATTTTTCTGAGTGGTCCTGCTCCAAGTTCATTAACCTTACCTCCCAGGCGTTCATATACATCATTTGTATGGTCAAGAATATACTTCCATATGGGGCCCTGCTCCTTGTGCATCTCAGGGCTGACTGCATACGCAGCCACACAATAACCATATTTGAAGATATTCTCCCCTACTGTCCTTTTGATTGCAAACTGCTGTCTTCCTTTCTCAGATTCCGTGAAAAAGCCAAGCTTCTGTGAAAGTGAACGCAACGACATAACAACCAGTCCGGGTGTATTGCCTCTGGGGCAACGTGTTTTACATGACATGCATTCACCGCAATACCAGATAGTGTCAGATTTAAGGAGTGATTCTATCTCGTGGTCATCTTTACCCTGAACTGTATCTACAATTTTCCTGGGATCATATTTATAAAACTCAGCAGCCGGGCAAATAGCAGTACATACTCCGCAGTTCATACATGCATTAAGACCCTCCTCAAAACGTACATCCCGCATCAGTTCATCATAATAATTCTCCATCTGCTGCTGATTTTAATCCGATCAGTGTTAATTATTTCACATCAAAAGTATTACTATTAAATAAGCCAGATAAGAAGCTTAAAGCCTATTTTGAAAGAGGTATTTATACCTATTGGCACAGGGAACATCCCCTGGAACCTGTAAAAGCATGGGAATTCGGGATCAACAGTTTTATTACTGACGAGTACCCGGATTAATAGTAAATTCAAGACAGATTAAGGAATGAATGAATTAATTAAGGTCGATTTTCCCCTGATTAAGTACGATACGTTTTTGTGCATATTTGGCTGCTTCCGGATTGTGTGAAACCAACAATACCGTACCTCCTTCTTTGTGAAACTCATCTATCAGAGACATCAGAATTCCACTATTTGCCGGATCGAGGTTCCCGGTAGGTTCATCGGCAAGTAAAATCACAGGATCTGAGATGATTGCCCGTATAAAAGCCGCCCTCTGTTTTTCTCCGACGCTTAATTCGGAAGGATATTTGTCTTTAATTTCTGTTAATGAACATTGTTCCAAATATTTATCTATCTGACGACAATGTGATTTATTATTACATGCCAGCCTGATATTCTCATCTATAGTAAGAAACGGCATCAGATGGAATTGTTGAAACATAAATCCTATGTATTTCTTCCTGTATTCATTTTTCTCTTTTTCATTCCGGTCATAAATATTCTTTCCATTATAATTTACTAAACCTGAATCGGGCTGTATCATCCCTCCGACAATATAAAGCAGTGTTGATTTTCCTGCACCACTTGGCCCCGCAACAACAACATAATCACCCTCTCCTATTTCAAGACTGATATCATTGAGTGCAACGAAAACCTCTGAACCTTTCCTGTATTTCTTAGTAATGTTCTTAATCTCTAACATTTATTGACCGTTCTGTGTTCAGCGTTCATCATTTTGCGTTCAGTATGAGCTTTTTATTTTTACTTTTTACTTTTATCTTTTATCTTTTATCTTTTATCTTTTATCTTTTATCTCGTCATTCCTGGCTGAGAGTTCTGGCAGCATCAACCTGTGTTGCCTTAAGGGCAGGGATCCAGCTGGCCAGCATCCATAAAACCGGAAATAATACTATCGTATAAAAGAACAGGTCCCATAATGGTTTGATATCCGCGGCGGTAAACCTGAAAATTTCCTTTCCGAAATATTCAGCGATCAAATTTCCCATTAAGAAACCGGTTATACCGCCAGTTAATCCCAGAATAAATGCCTTCGCCAGGAACATAAACATAATACTGTAACTACTCTTTCCCATAGCTTTCAATAATCCTATTTCATGACTTCTGGCAGTAACATTCTGTAAGAACAAAAGTCCCGTAATCAATAGTGATGACAGGATCACCAAGGGTATAATGAAAGCTCCGTACTTGTTCATCATTAACCTCTGATTCTCACGGGCATCAGCAATACTGCTTATTTCGGTAACTTCCAGGTCAGAAAAGATTGCCTGAACCTGTCTCCTGGCATTTTTAATTCTACCGTCATGGCAAACACAACCGAGAGCTTCTATCTTATTGATTTTCCCTTCCATACCAACAAGAGACTGAAGGTCGCTCAGGTTAAAAGCCACTCCCTGGTCGATCATCCCTTTGCCCTCTTCAAGCCTTTTGACAATATCAAAAACGTACTGTTTACCGTCACTTCCGGTTATTGTGAATGGTGTTCCTTCAGGAATATTCCTTGCCAGCAGGGAACCGACATGAACAGTACCTTTCAACACATCAGTTCCCATTATCTCCTGTTCCGGAAGAAACCGCTGCATAGCTTCGTCTTTATAACCTATTAATAATACCTGGTGAGAGGAACCATTCGGATCTTTCCAGTCAGGATATTTCACCTGAAGAATGCCTGTCAGGTGCCTGACTGCATCAAATATTTCTGATGCGGCAAGAACATTAACATAATCTTCAGGGAAACAAGGTGTGTTATTAACCGAATAAAAATCAATAAGATCTGTGCCTTTTGGAAATATATAAAGATTCAGTCCCTGTTCCCGCATGATCTTGCGGGTTTCGTTTTCGCTGGCCTTGCTTAATGAATAAATACCAACAGACACAGTGCTTGCGATAATAACAGTTATCAGAATTATCAGTGAATTAACTTTTCTGTAAAAAAGCTCTTTGATTATTAATCTTATTGGATTCATGTTGAATTCTTTCTGTTCTTCCTGAGAATATAAATTGTCAAAACAGTAACGACCAGTAAAATAATGGCCCCGGTTATAATGAAAGAAACACTCAGAGACTTATCTTCCTTCATTTCCAGTGTTTCAGGCTGGTACTTGTTCAGTCCGTCTCTCTGATCAGTCAGCCATTTTGGTAATGGCCTGTTTTCGAGGGAGTCATATGTTATTGTATCCTGCTCCATTAATGATGTAGGAGGGATGGATTTTCATCAAGTATCCTGTTGACAAGAGCTGGTGCAGGATTTTCCCAGTTATTTGTAAAAAGAATATCTGTTCCCGGAAGGTTATCCTTTATCAGGCAACTGCAATCTGCAGTAAGGAAATCGATCATCAGGTTAATATTCTCCTCTGAAATTCCTTTTGCCAGCAGTGGTTCAAGAGCTTTAAACCTTGCAAAAATCCCGAAGAGCATTGGCTCACGGATATCTTTCAGGTCGCTTTCCACATTAAGCAGCATGGATGCAAAATGCTTCTCTTCCATACTGTTCCTGCTCAGTTCAATAACAGGAATAATTTTACCGAAGGGAGAAGCAGTAACTGTTTTTTTTACCAGCCGCAAACCCGGCTCATCTTTTTCTGCAATATCAGTTTTAAGATATAGCATAACACATAGCTTGCCTGCCATTAGCTCTCCTGCAATTTTCTCCCTCAGAGGGGACACAGCAAGATTTTCAAGTTCTCTGTAGTCATAATACCTTGAAAAAAGGCGGTTATTATAATACAGGGCATAATATGGGCGGTCAAGATTTTTCTTTAAAATGCTCTTAAACTGAATATTGGCAGATTTGATGTCTAAACTTATCCCCGAATTATGTTGTTTTATAGTCTCCGTGAGTGGATCCTTATGATAATATGCCAGTATGTATTCATTTGGTAAAGCGTTAAGCAGCACCCACTCAGATACTTTTGTTGTACATGCAAGGCTCAGGATACCTGAGATAATCAATATTTTTAAATATATCGGCTTCATTATCAGATAATTTATTTCAACGCTACAGTCTCTTGTATTAATTCGATGCCGGATAAAATTGTATTTCCCGTAACCGGTATCAGATCGACCCTCAGGCGTTTCCCGGCTTTTATACCGGAGAATGACTTGATAATTTCTTTATCACTTTTGCCCGCTTCATTCATTATATCAAAGTTTTCAATTACTGTTTCATTTTGCAGCCTGATATTGAAAACACGTTCGCCTGGTTGTTTATTATCCGGTTCAGAAAAATAGAGATTAATTCTGTAAGAAGCTTCAGGCACATCCTTTTGATTTGACAGGGTAATTTCCAGTGATCTTAGTCCAACTATTGCACTGGAGCTGACCCATGGTGTATTCTCCGAAAGAACAGAGATGGGCTCTTTTCTGATTTCAAAATAATCCATAGTATCAACTTCTACAGGAATTCCCGGAGCAGCACCTCCAACAGCAGGGAAGTCCATCCACAGGGTATTATTGTCAGAAGTCCTGTCTCCGGGAGCATTCAGGTTGAGACCGAACTGTTTAATCCTTTTCCCGCTCCATATGTAATTACTGTTTGTCCAATAGGTCATCCAGGGCATGTTTATAAGTGCAAGGGATGTCTGGTTCTGGTAAGGACACTGGCATGTTCTGGTGTAATCAGGTGAATTAAGAACACCGTCAGCAACGATAAGGTTTGTTGAACATCCAGATCTCCAACCGCCAAGGCTTGCCGTTCCTTCGAATGTTGCCAGGTTGATGAATCCTGCAGAGGCAGAACGGAACGTTAACAGATGTTCACTTGCAGCCACAATGCCACAACCATATTCCCGTCTGAAATTCCATTTCAGTTCTTCACCCGTGATCGGATCCCTCTCAACGATGGGATCTCCCGTAAGGAGATAAAAACCTTCTCCGTTGGTATATATTTTATCATTATGTATGATGGGAGGATTCGCATATCTAACGGCCTTATCCCACATCTTCTCTCTTGTTACGACGTTATATGCAATGATCCGGTTGCCTTCTTCGCCATTCAGCATGTCGCGTGAAGGCCTTGTCGCCTGCAAAAGCAATTTATATTCAGATGAATAACCCAGCCAGGTACCGAAGATATCCTTTGCATCCTCAAGAATTATTTCCCCTGTTCTTGCATCAAGATATAGTAGTCTTGAACCTTCGGGAGGGGTTTCTCCCCTCCTTCTCAGTTTTGTTTCCAGGTACTGGGGAAGCTTATCGAGACAAAAAATGATATTATCACCTGCTATGACTGAGTTATGTATAAAACCGTGATTGGCTTTGATACTCCATAATCTTTTACCCTTAAACCTGTCCATCACAATCAGTTCCCTGCTTGCGGTGAGATTATATTCAGTAAATTTTGGATTTCTTATCCTTATTGGATCATTTTCGAGACCAGTAAATTCCGCAAAATTATTACCCAGTATCAAAAGGTCTTCGTAAACGCCTATATAGCCCAGTTCCATGGTATTATCGTCACCGGTTTCAAATACTTTATCAATCTCGCCTGTTCTGATATCTATCAGATTGCATTTATTACCTTCAATAAGGTAAACAAATTCCTTTGTGGCTATAAAGTTAGTACCTCTGGCGTTAGCTCCCGGTAAATGAACCTGGTTATACTTCGGATCGAGAGGATTTTCCTCATCATAGGTTTCATCATAGAACACCATCCATGAATCATCCATAAGCTTTTCAAAATCCCTTTTCCAGAGAACTCTCCCGGTATAAACATCCCGGGCGCTGATGCTGTTTATACCTTGTATGATCAGCCTTCCGTCAACAACCTGTTCTCCTGGTCCGTGGCCGTGCCTGGGCAGGACATCCATATTTGAATTACCCCCAAACCATAAAATTCCCAAAGGAGCCTTAACCATCCTGTCGTCTGACTTTACTGTATTAGCAATATCGCCATAATTATGAGTCCACGGAGCTGATCCTTCCAGCGCACCTGTCCGGCTTAAAACCATATAACGAAAACGCTTCTTAATCATGGCACCATAGAGGTTTAAATCACTTATGACAGATGCCAACTTTTTCCGGGCTTTCCTTCTAGCCCTTATCCAGATTTTTCCATCATAAGGACGGGACGACTCATAAATATCACTTATAACATCCTTTTCAAATCCGTTCAGATAACTTATATCATTTATGATTGTAAGAGATGAAAAATATTTCGGTAGTGCAGGATACTTCCCTTCATGAAGAAGAAAACTTAAACGATCGGTTTTAATACCTTGATTATCGAAATATTCTCTTAAAGCATCTATCCTGTGCTGGTCTTTATCAAAAGCAATTATATTAAGAGAAGTCTTAAGAGCCAGCGTTTGAAGAATTCCGGCATCATCAGTGCCGAATACTACTGCATAACCTTCTTTTACACCGGTTGATCTGATTATTTTCCTGATCTTTGAAAACCTGGACTTATGGATAACCACAGGTTCCTGTTGAGTAACTTTGTATAAAACCTGTTTATCACCGTAAATCCTTATTGTTCCATCATCAGAAACAGCAATAAGTTTACCGTTTGAAGCAACAAGCCTGTCAATATTTATATCTGAATAAATTCTCCACATAATTACCGGTTTCTTATCCTTTTCGATCCTGACTGCGGTTATTCCGGTACTGTCGGCTGCGTAAAGGACATTCCCGGCTTTTATCAGATCATTCGTTGCTGATATATCGAGACTCCATAGAGTATCAGGAATGTTTTTTTCATCCAGTGCATATGCGACTATATTTTCCCCTGAAGAATAGATAGTATCTCCATCAACAACCGGATATTCTCCGGCATAAGGAAATAGCTTGTTTCCGGTTTTGGAATCGTACAGAGATGTTTTGTGCTCACGGTGATGATTAAAAAAGACCCTGTCATTACTGCATGTAAATGCTCCCCCTGTCTTTCCGCTTGCTGAAAGCTGGTAATAAAGCTCATTACCTGTCTTTATATCGAAAGCTGCCGGCACAGATCGGCCTCCTGCAACAAGCAATATATTTCCGCTTATCGTGAAACAGCCCTGCGGGGCTACATCAGCAAAAGCAGGAGATCTGTGCGGCTGAAGGATATAATTGCTACCGGTGCCTTCGTTTTTCCAGATAATGTTTCCGGTAGCTGCGTCAAGAGCATAGATAAATGTTCCCATAAGAGGAAAGATGCTGGCAGCAGTGTAAATAATATCATCTTTGATCACAATGCCTCCTCTTGCAGGCCACATTGAAATGAGCCGTTTGTTACCCAGTAGCTTATTATTGGAGGGGGCCAGAAGACGTTTCCACACTAAAGAGCCATCACCGCTGTCAAGACAATAACAGTAACCGTCATCGCCTGTGAAATAAATCCTGTCTTTGTTTACTGCCAGAGGCAATCTTACCGGACCATCAGCATAATAATGCCAGAGTTCCCTGCCTGAATTGATATCCAGGGCAACTACTTTGTCCTGATCGTTAAAACCAATAAATAATTTATTATCCGCTACAACAGGTTCAAAAATCCTGTCAAACTGCATCAGGTTCTGGTTGAGAGGATCGTCCCAAACAGGTATTCTGGGAGAGTATTCTACCTGCCACTGGAGATAGAGCTGATCGGCCAGCTGTTCGGGAGTGGATGCGGAACGGTTATGGTCGTACCTCCACATAGACCAGTTATGGTACTGACCCGTTGAGGCTACACATATAAAATACAAAAGGACAGTTATAAACAGTCTCATTACAATCCTCTGAGAGTAAATAAAATTTCTGTCAGAATATCCTGAATATATACTTTCAGACTTCCTTCCCCAAAATAGTAATCAAATATATCAAAATATTATTGTATTGTAATTTCATCTATTATTTAACCTTTATTAACCAAATGAGTTAGTATAAAATATATTTTTGTCGTTTGTATGAGATTGAAAATAAAGGAAAATAATTCATCTGCTTAAAATAAAATTTTATAAGTATGCATCACATTGCTTTCAGGTTGGCCCTTGTTATTATCCTGGTTAATAACGTATTAACAAATACAAATGCTCAGATTCAAGATGCCGCCATTTATGGTAATGTCAAAGATGCCTCCACTCTATCTCCTCTTGAGAATGCGAACGTAATCATACTTCAGACCTCCCTTGGCAGTATAACTGATTTTAAAGGGGATTTCCGGATCACCGGGATTCAAAATGGCATATATACTGTTCAAGTCTCCATGACAGGATACAAAACTGAACTTAAAAAAGTAAGTGTGAATAATGAAATTAGTATTGAGGTTAATTTTATATTACAACAACAGGTATATAATCTGGATTACATTAATATTACGGCTGAAAAGAATCCCCGTAATCCTATGAATAATCCTTTTACTGAACCAATATCACTTGAACCGGCCATCAGTAAAGTTACCCATGATGATATTCTCAAGCAGGGTGCATTTACTGCTGTAGATGCAATGAATCATGTTCCGGGAGGTCTTACGGAGACAAGGGGCAGGAAGGTAAAACAGTTCTTTTCAGTGCGGGGTCAGAAATATCCTTATCCCGATTATGCCATTAACGGAGTGTGGCAGAAGGAATTCGAGGAGCTGCCTTATTTCTTCTCTGCATCCGATATTGAAGAAATTGAGATTATCAGGTCTAGTGCTGCATTATTAACCACTCTGTCAGGGCTTTCAGGTCTGATCAATATAAAAACTCGTGAATACACCAGCCCTGAAACAACCATTGACCTGGAATATGGCACTTTCAACTCGTTCCACAGCCACATCTCAACTGGCAATAAGATTAGACGCTTTGGCTATGCTACCGGTATCGGGTTAGACAGAACCAGCGGGCCTTCCGGGAGACATGCAAAGGAAGCAATGGCTGATATCTACATCCGCGTTAACTGGCAACTTACTGATAAGCTGAATTTGAACGCCAACCTGTTTTACCTGAATGGTGAGAGACAAATGGCAATAGCCCTACCACCTGCAGATCAAAAGTATCTTGACATGATCCAGAGCTTTGATCCCTACAAGGCTCTCCTGTCAAATTTTCAGCTGAATTACCGGCCAAATAGTATACTCTCTTCTGAACTGCAGGTTTTCTACTCACGACGAAATCCTACATTTATTGATGAAGTCGCTGAAACGACCTCTAATGAAAAGGACTATGAATACGGAATCAACTTCATTCAGGCTGTCAGGATATTTCCAACCAATGTGTTACGATTCGGAGTTTTATACAACCACTGGATAGCTCCCAACGGGAAACGGTTCTATATAGGTAAACGGTGCGATACGGAAACCTACTCAGCCGTTATCACAGACGAACAAAGGATGGGACCTCTGATCCTGGATGCCGGCCTACGTATTACCAGAACATACCTGAACGAATATGCGGCTTTTAATATTGAAGGCGAAGGCGGCAAATTCAGAACTGTAACCCCGGTTACAGATGAATGGGAACCGGCATTGATCCAGGGCAGTCTGGGTATATCATATAATATAACAGAGAGATTTTCTGCTTATATCAACTCTGCTGCTGGACAGGTAAAGCCGCGTGCAGGCATTCTTAATGAAGATCTTGATGAGCCGTTAAATGAGAACCGCTTTAAAATTGACCTGGGGATAATGCAGAAATTTGTTAGAGCAGGGAAATTGACCCTGACAACTTTTGGAGTATTCCAGAACGATGCAATTACATTGAGCGGCTCCACTTACCTGGACACTGTTACAAACATCCGTCGCGAGCTCTACCTTAATCGTGATCAGAATCAGTGGGGTGTCGAATTTGAAATTCTTTCACCAGTTTTGTTTGGTTCCGTGAAGCCATTCTTCAATCTTACAGTTATGCAATCAAAGATGGAACAGGATGAAGATATGGTGACCAACAAAGAGAATCCTGTATTGATTTCAAGCGGTGGAATCTATGGTGTCTGGAGGAATTTTGATTTGAATATCCTGGGGAAATACATCTCATCATTTGAGAATGAGCGTTTCGTAAATGTTGCCGACGGTCCGAAACCACTCGGGGATTTCTTTGTCCTGGATCTGAACGGAGGTTACACCACCAAAGGAAAAGTACCTGTAAGACTATACTTAAGGATTAAGAATCTAACTGATAAAATATACTCAACCGTAAACGGTTATCCTGATTTTGGCAGAATGGTTTTTGCAGGGATACAGGTTAAGTTCAGGAAAGATCAAAAATACACATCCGGCTAACGTCCCTGCTCAGTAACAGCACTTTCAGCCTTTTTCAGAACAAGAGCTACCTTAAGAGCTTCATCAACATGTCTTTCAACCTGTGTCTGTGAATTGAAAATATATACTATTCTGCCCTCCTTATTTGCAACATAAGTCACACGTCCCGGAACAAGCCCGAACAGCTTTGACGGAACACCGAATAATTTTCGCACATTATCTCCTTCATCACTCAGCAAGGGATACCTGAGATTATAATTTTCAGCAAAGTTCTTATGACTTTCAACTGATTGTCCGCTGATTCCGATAATTATAGCATTTGTTTCATCAAAAGCCTCTGATTGATCACGGAAATAGCATGCCTGCTTTGTACAGCCGTGACTGCCATCCTGTGGATAAAAAAAGATGACAAGGTTCTTCCTGCCGAGGACAGTTTTTATATCAAAAAGATCTCCGTTCTGATCTCTGAGAGAAAAATCAGGTATTTTGTCTCCTACCTCTATTGGTTTCATTAGCTTAAATCTTTAATGTTATAAAATCTGCTTTCAATTACAGGTAAATAAGAAATCCTACAGAAGCATAGTGAAACAAAGAAAAAGTGTAGACTTCATCATTATCTGCCCCTCCTTCAAGAATACGGTAACCGGCTTTCAAACCCAAACGATCAGACAACCTGTATGTTGCGGCAACCAGAACATCCTCTGCCCTTCCCTGTGGTGCTGCAAGAGCATCTCCGTCAAGCAGGATCCCGAATTTCTCAGCCGGACGCCATAAGAGCCTGAAATTAATAATCGGCACAAAACCGACATTGACTTTTTTCCCCGAAACATCACCGGAAGTAAGAGCAATGCTGGCATCCCTGATTTTTGCTGTGAAACCTATACCAAAATTGAGCTTTGGCTTCTGAATAACTTTATAACGGTAGGTTAACCTGTAAGAATTGAATTTATACGTGGCATCAATGTCACTGTTGGCAGGAAATAACTCTCCTGCAAATGAAATATCCTCATCCGGGCGTCCATCTGATAAGATGGTTAGCGGAGCATATAAAAGTGAAAACGTATGTCGTTCTCCTGCTTCATAATTCACTCTAATACGGTAGAAGATTTTTGAATTTGCCTCCAGGTCCTCATTCAATGAAAAAAGCGTTCCCTGATTACCGGGAATACGCACGTCATTGTACCCAGTGGTCACAAGACCTGATTCTAAATCAAGTGAAATCTGAGCATTCAATGCTATTACCGGGAATATGACAAGTATAAGTAAGAAAACTGAAATAAGTGTAAGTCTCTTTGCCATTATAACTGAATTTTACTTAATGTTTTTAAATATTAAATGAGTATCTGGAATCAATAACATGCTTTTATTGATTTTGACTTCGTCGAGCTCCGCTTTGCTCCGGTTCAAGCACTATTTTATTTTTATAATCGATAACCGATAGTCATAAAATATTATACAAACAAATAACAATAAAAAGAGATAATTGTTAAGAGCTGGTACTTTTTATTTCATTTTTCATTTTATTGCTGCAAGTTTCAACACAGCATCAACATCTGCCTGGTCACAGATTTTTATTGAAACAGGTCTGATTTTGCCATATCTTTTTCCGGTTTTGAAATCATGCTTGATACTTTCAGGCAGATCGCTTGTAAAAATAAGAGGCTCAGCTTTGTCACCAAAATAGAAAGTAACCCTGAAGGTATCTTTTACTATACTGATCCAGAATATTGTCTTTTTCTTTTGCAACAGCTTAAAGAGCCATTGCTTGCCATCATTATAATATCTCCACTCCTCAGTGATATTATTATAATGACTATGCATGTGTTGCATAATACTCTGCCGTAAGATCTTGTTTTCTCCAATTATTGAAAAAATCAAATCATCTTCAGGAACGACATTTTTATCTTTCAGTAGGTTATTTTCAGTTTCTGCCATTATTACTTCAGGTTTATGTGTTTATATGTTTTATTCAAAATGATAATAAAATTAATAATTTTATGATACTAATATAAATGATATGATGAACAAGCATGCGTTTTTGGATCAACTGTGTGACAGATATCCTTTACTTACCGGTTTAAAGCAATCCATCAGTAATGCAGGGGAGATGATCATTGATTGTTATTCCGGCGGAGGAAAATTGCTCATCTGCGGCAATGGAGGCAGCAGTTCCGATTCAGATCATATAGTCGGAGAACTTATGAAAAGTTTTGAAATTACCAGACCCGTGGATGGAAGAATTAAAGAACAACTGGTTAAAATATCCTCGTTAAGAGGTGGATATCTTGCAGAAAAGCTTGAAGGCGCACTTCCTGCCATCTCACTTTCGGCACATACGGGTTTAGCGACCGCAATTTGTAACGATACAGATGCAAATCTTGTTTTCGCCCAGCAGATTATCGGATATGGCAGAGAAAAAGACGTACTGATCGGAATAAGCAGTTCCGGCAACTCACAAAATATTGTGGACGCATGTATTACTGCAAAAGCGTTGAATTTAAAAGTTATAGGAATTACAGGAATAACCGGAGGAATAATGAAAGAATATTGCGATATTTTACTGAATGTACCTGAAAAACGGACTGCTTTTGTACAGGAACTTCAGTTACCATTATTACATACACTATGTATGATCGTTGAAAATCATTTTTACTGCAATAATAAATGACAAAATATGGACGCTGAATTATTAAAGGAAATTATTGATTCAATTAAATCTGTTAAAATCGCTATTACAGGTGATTTTTGTCTGGATGCATACTGGTTTATTGATGAATCCAGGAGTGAAATTTCCGTTGAAACTGGTCATCCGACACACCCTGTGTACCGACAGAAATATTCTCCTGGGGGGGCAGGAAATGTTGCTAATAATCTTATTGCCATGGAGATCAGTGATATCAGGGTCTTTGGAGTTATAGGGGCTGATCCTTTTGGATCTGAGATGGTCAATATAATGAAAACGGCCGGTATCTGCACTGACAATCTCTTAATTCAGGACGAACAATGGTCTACTCATGTATATATAAAACCCTATATTAATGACCGTGAGCAAAGCCGTATTGATTTTGGTAATTTCAACATTTTAAGCAATGAAACCGCAGACCGGTTAATTAATAACCTTGAAAACGAAATCAATGATGTTGATATTATTATTGTTAATCAGCAGGTTGTATCCGGAATCCATACAGAGTATTTCAGGCATAAGCTTACCGGATTGATCACTTCATTTCCTGATAAAATATTTATAGCTGACAGCAGGGACTTTACCCACTCATATAATGGCGCATACCGGAAAATGAATGATATAGAAGCGGCGCTTTTATGCGGAGAGAAAAAAGAATCTAATGATGTAATACCATTTTCAGAAATAAAAGATGTAGCTGAAAAGCTTTTCCAGAGATATGGTAAACCCCTTTTCATAACACGTGGTATCAGGGGATCTTTGGCCATTGATGAGAAGGGTATTGTTGAAACCCCGGGTCTGATGACCTTATCCCAGGTGGACCCCGTTGGAGCAGGTGACAGCTATCTTGCTGGTACTACGGCAGCACTGGCAGCAGGTTATAATATCAATATTGCCGCTGAACTTGGAACCTATGTTGCCGGAGTAACAGTTCAAAAACTTTTTCAAACAGGTACAGCTACTCCTGAAGAAATTTTTCAAACAGGACATGATCCTGATTTCATCTATCATCCGGAAATTGCTGAGGATACAAGACAGGCGAAGTATTTCAAAAAGTCAGAGATTGAAATCATTAACAGGTGGGAAAAATCTCTCAACATTCAACATGCAATATTCGATAACGACGGAACAATTTCAACATTGCGTGAGGGATGGGAACTAATTATGGGTCCCATGATGGTTAAAGCAATTCTGGGAGAAAAGTATTCAGAAGCCGACGAAACATTATTTATTAAAGTAAAAAGCCGGGTTAATGAGTTCATTAGTAAAACAACTGGCATTCAGACTCTTATGCAGATGAAATATCTTTCGGAACTGGTGAAGGAATTCGGTTTTGTTCCGGCAGATCAGATACTCGATGAGTCCGGTTATAAAAAGATATACAATAAAGAACTTATGCAGATGGTTAAACAACGTGAAGAAAAGTTGCTTTGTGGTGAACTCGTTATTGAGGATCTGACTTTAAAAAATTCTGTTCATTTCCTTAAACAGCTTTATGATAATGGGATCAAGCTATACCTCACAAGTGGAACAGACGAAGCTGACGTAAAGCATGAATCGTCTGTCCTTGGGTACGATTTCCTCTTCGAAGGACGTATATATGGTGCCATTGGTGATGTGACCAAGGAAGCCAAGAAAATTGTTCTTGACCGTATCCTTGATTCTATTGGAGAATCAGAATCACGATCGATAGCAACTTTTGGTGACGGACCTGTGGAAATCAGGGAAACACACAAAAGAGGTGGTATTACAGTTGGAATTGCAAGTAATGAACTGAAGCGCTATGGGCTCAATAAGGTCAAGCGCACCCGACTTATCAAAGCCGGTGCAGATGTTATTATACCGGATTTTTCACAGTTGGATCTGTTACTCGGACTACTAAACATCAGATAATATGGCTCATCAAAAATTCAATAGAAACAATCTGTCAGTAAAGAAGCTTGCGGAACGGAGAAGCAGGATTTTTATTGAAAATGATTATGTTCCTGTTACAGCCAGCTCTTCAAAAATTTCGCAGCAGGATAAGAAAATAATTAAGGTAACCGCACAAAAAATCATAACAGCCAGGCAAAAACAGAAGTCCGTAATACTTGCTTTCGGCGCACATACAATTAAAAACGGACTGGCTCCTGTACTTATAGCTTTGATAAGGGATGGCTGGGTAACACATCTGGCAACCAATGGAGCAGGTATCATCCACGACTGGGAATTTGCTTATCAGGGGAAATCCAGCGAAGATGTACGTGAAAATGTTAGAAATGGCCGGTTTGGGATATGGGATGAAACCGGATTTTTCATCAATCTTGCATTAATTACCGGTGCTTATGAAGATCTTGGTTATGGAGAAGCCATAGGTAAGATGATCTTTAACGAAGGACTTAATATCCCGGAACCTTCGCTGCTGGCTGACGAAGCAAAAGAAATTATGGAGACCAATCCTGATCAGGCTGCGGCTGCCGTTGATCTGCTGGGTGTAATAAGAAAGAATGATCTCGACCCCGGATTCCTGAGTATTCCTCATCCATATAAAGATTATTCCGTTCAGTCCTCAGCCTACGAACTGAAAATTCCATTTACCGGACATCCAATGTTCGGACATGATATCATTTACACTCACCCTATAAACCACGGAGCTGCAGTTGGCAGAACCGCCCTGACTGATTTTCTGTACTTTTCAGAAAGTGTGCTTAATCTTGAACATGGTGTTTATATGTCCCTTGGTTCAGCAGTAATGTCTCCCATGATTTTTGAAAAGTCATTATCGATGGCTCAGAATGTTGAAATTCAATCTAACAGGCATATAGATAACCATTTCATAATTGTTGTTGATATGGCAAAATCTGAATGGGACTGGGTAAAAAACGGTGAACCTCCCGTTGATAATTCTTCATATTATATGCGTTACTGCAAAACATTCCACCGTATGGGAGGTGAAATGCACTATCTTACAGCAGATAACAAAGACTTTCTCCTGGAACTTTACCACAATTTAAACGGAGAAAAACCACTCTTATAACGTAAAAGTCAGAACCAGTAAGAAGGAAACAGTTAAAATTCTTCCAGAATTTTATTCAGTCGCTGTATACTCTGGATCATTGATCTTACGGAGTGGTAATTGATTTTCCAGGAATGCGACATATGAGTCCAGACAGGCTCACCACTGCGTTTAAGTAATGGATACCATTCCCCTACTCCTTTGTTAATCATTTTGTCAAAAATAAAACGATGTACATTTTTGTAAGCATTCCAGTAATCAGGATCTTTAAACATCAGGAACGCATCAAGCATGCCTATTAAAACTTCGGCCTGCTGCCAGAATTCTTTTTCACGGTCGTAGACACCACCAACATGCGGACCTTCAACATAAACACCGCCAAATTCATTATCAATGCCATTTTGAACAGTATGATCGAAGATGGTTCTAAAAGTATTTCTATAAATCCCCGGGTCTGTTTTTAGGATTTCCATAGCATGAAGCAAAAGCCATGCAAATTCTGTATTATGCCCGTAACTTGTATTGTCAGTAACATTAGGTTTTTGACCTTCTCCTGTGAATCTGTCCCATCCCCAAACAATATCGAATTTTATCTGGGGAGCAACTGTCCAGTCTTTGAAGAACTGGGGTATACCAGTCTTATAATCAGGATGGATAAACCGGTAAAGAAGCAGATCAATTGTTTCCAGCAATTTCCGCCGGTGGACTTCTTTCCCGGTGCATTCATATAAGGTAGTGAAAGCCTCCATAAGGTGCATATGTACATCGAGGGTCTTCCGGTCACCTCCCGGACTTCCCGGACCGCAAAGCGTCCAGTCGCAGTCGAACATCTCCCAGTAACCTCCGTACATTGTGTCAGTACAATATTTCTGAATCAGATCGAACACCTTTTCTGCATAATCAACACCACGTGGATCGCCTGTTGCCAGCGTATATTCACTGAGAGAATAGACCGCAAAGCTGTGCCCGTATATTATTTTTTTATCTGTTCTTACATTACCTTTCCGGTCCATCAACCAGAAAAAACCTCCATGAATGCTGTCCCACATTTTATTTATAAGGAAATCCACCCCATGCTGTGCCATGCCGGCATATTTCCCGTTACCATACCCGGCACGGTGAGCTGAAGCACAGGTGTAAACACAACGGGTTTGTGCTATAAGCGATTTTTCATCTTCGCCCGTATCCTGGCCATTTTTATCAAAATGTGTTATATAACCGCCGTTTACTTTGTCAATCATTCTGGTGGCCCAGAATGGTAACAGTTCATTTCTGAGGTGATTTTCTGCCTCGTCCCGTAATTTAATTATCTCCTCTCTGTCCATTGTAAATTATTTAGTGATATAATTCTGATTATAAATTAAATTCTGAGTTCGACTATTTTTTTATATGACTATCGGTAATCAATAACAAAAATAAACTAGTGCTTGAACCGGAGCAAAGCGGAGCTCGACGAAGTCAAAATCAATTATTTGCCCCAACCCTAAAGGGAGTAATTTTTTACTATATAGTTATCTTCAAGTAAAAGTGTTATTAAGTTACAATAATTTTAAGAATTATATAATCCTGCCAGTTCAAAAAGCATAAATTTGAATTGCATTACTAAATCCAATCCCTTATGAAAACACCTGGCAAAAAAATATTTATACTGTCGTTCCTTTTTATTCTTTCCCTGCTGATCTCAACTTCCTGTAAGAGGCAGAGAGTTATAAGCTTAAAAACTCTGCTTCTTGAAATGACTGACAGAGAAAGCCTGACATTATATCCATCTCCCTGGTATAATCTTAAACAGTTCAGCAGTTATGACAGAAGATCAGATAGTACAGGAGGCAGAGGTTGGTTCGCAAATTCAGATTATACATGGTTTACAGGAGTAGACTCCTCATCTGGCAGGGAAGAATACATCCTGTTCGACACTGACGGACCAGGAGCAATTGTAAGATGGTGGATGACTTTTGCCGGTGAAGGAAGCTATGATGGGATTGTAAGGGTTTACATCGATGATAATAAAACACCAGTTATTGAAGACAATATTCTCAAAGTTCTTAGCGGGCAATTGCTTGCAGGAGAACCTTTAAGTTCATCTGTATCACCTGAAACAGGACTTCATCAGAGAGGACATAATCTGTATCTGCCTGTCCCATTCAGAAAACATTGCAGGATTACATACGAATGTGATGCCATTGTTATAAGTGACAACACCAGGAAGCCGAGTATATATTATAATATATGTTACAGGCATTATGAAAAGAATGCCAGTGTAATTTCATTCTCTCAG